>MEOG01000127.1 GCA_001769125.1 Bacteroidetes bacterium GWF2_35_48
CCAAACACAATTAACAATAACGGAATTTCAGGTATTTCCTTAAATGCTTCCAATGGGATTAAAATATCTGGCAATAACATTTACAATAATCCAATTGCTATTATAAATTCAGGCAGCAATAACAATAAAACAGCACCTGTTATTACTTCTTTTGATGGAGCAACAGTTACAGGAACATCTGAAGCAAACGATATTATTGAGATTTTTGGCAGCACAGGAAATGAAAATACAAATGAATACATAACAAATGTGACTGCTGATGTAAATGGTAATTGGTCTGCTTATACTATTACTTCATACCCTTATATAATTGCTACTGCAACTGATCAAAATAATAATACATCAGTATTGAGTAATGCTGTTGTAGCACCTACTCCAATTAGTCTTACAAAATTATCACCGGGCGATTGTGGCAGATCGAATATTTGGTTGGATGACACTTTGATTGCTGTGCCTATCCCAAATGCGATTAGTTATATTTTTACTTTTTCTGAATCAGGCAGTACATTTAGTTATAGCAGCAACTCTAATACTTTAGCTTTATCAGGTATTAGTCTGAATTCTAATACAATTTATTCAGTTTATATTAAAACTGTGATTGGACAAGACACAAGTTTAAATGGAGATGTATGTTGTATCAGAACTAAATATATTCCCGATTTTGGAATGTCTTATTCAATAAACGACCTTCTTTACGATTCAATAACGGGTGAGTCAAGTATTCCTAAAATGTTTGTTTGGGATAATAATGCGAAAAAAATTCCTTTAGAGGACATTATTATTCCTGAAAATTCAGAAGAAGCGGGTATTTTTAGGTTACACTTTGGTGATGAAATGTATGATAATAATGTTTCGACAGGTACGAATCATGGATTTAATGACCCGGTATTTGGAGCGCAAAGAAAATCAATTATAATAAAAGTATTTCAAGACTTAACAGTATTATTAAGACAAAATTCATTATTGCCCGATCCTTATCCTGCATTAAATGATATGCGTTTTGTTGAGATTGATGTTCAAACATCAAGCTGGGAATCTGGAACAACCCCTATGACAACAGGTGTTGCAGGGTATGGGACACCTTATTGGGGGCCTGCCGGGGGAAATTCAGGTATTTTGCATAATAAGGTATGGGAATATATTAATACAGGCGTTGACCCATATTTCAATATTGGAAATACACCCTTTGCACCACAGCCAATGTATCATGGCGCTATTAAAATTAATTTTGACAATATTGGTTCTTCATTAAACTGGAATAACTTTATTAATGTCCCTGCTAATGCAGCAAATAATGAATTAGATTTATATACAATTATGCTGCATGAAGCAATGCATATACTCGGTTTTGCCTCAGCCATTAATGCAGATGGCACAAGCAGATTAAATAATAGTTCTCCCGGTTTTTATAGTATGTACGATACTTATTTAGAACAAAACGGTACAACCCTTTTAAATTTTGATGTTGATGCCGATTGTTATAATTCTGCTTTTAATTCAAACATTAACCCAACGTCCATTGTAAATAATTGTGCTTTTGCTAATTTGATATTTTCTGGTACGAGTCCTGTAAATCCTGTTTATACAAATACGCCATATAATTCTGGCTCATGCTTTAGTCATTTTAATTGTACTCCGGTTGCAGGTTATGTTATGAATTCATCAGTAACAGTAGGCTACACACAAAGATGGCTTCATGAATCAGAAGTTCAGGCTTTATGTGCCTTAGGCTATGACATAACGAGCGAATTTGGAAGTGGAGTTACATATCAGCAATATTCTAATTCCTGTCCTGTTTTAATATCACATGTTGTAGCTGGTGCAAATGATTTTGGGCTATATGATGAAGCAAATACACCTGCCCCCTTTGTTGTTCAATCTGGCAATTCAATTCCAATTAATACATCTGATATTATCGGTAATGACTATAATACGACTTCAATATCGTGTGTGGAAGTTTTAATAGGTGGCACAACTGTTGATAATCTTAATGTATCTTCTCTGCCTGCTTCGTTTATATATTCTGCACCTGAAAATTTTTCTGGTATAGCTGTATTAAGATACAGACCTGTTAATGATGAGGGTGAAAGAGGAAACATAACATATATTTTTATAATAGTCACACCACCTGATTTACCTCTTTGTATCTGTGAAAATTTATGCAATATTAATTTAGCTTGCTATGGTGACTTTGAATCTTTTGTTGATGGAAATCAAATGCGAAGTGTTCTGACTTACAATCCTCTACCAGCAACAACGGGAAATGGTTTTTGGTTTGAAAATAATGCCGAAAATTCTCCCAATTTCAATCTAAATTCAGTCCCTATGGGTTATAACTGCAATTCTTTTAGTGGTGGGAATCAAGCTCACTCTGGAAATAATTTTATTGGCATGATTGTAAGAAGAAATCAAGCCGGGGTAAATTTTCCAGAAGGTATTTCTTTATCTTTATGCAAACCTATTCCTTCTGGTGCAACAGGTACAATCAGTTTTTTTGCAAAGCTTCCTAATGTTTCTCAATGCACCGATTTGTTTATTCAATCAAGATTTACCGACATTCAGCCTGTTGCTATGCAAAACCTTGCAAATACTATAGGTTTAAATCAAAGCCCAATTCTTCCAAATATCAACGGTGTTCAAATAACAACTAATACTTGGCAACAATATAATATCCCTTTTCAAAATAATACCATTTTTGAAATGAATTTTTTACTTTTAAATTCATTTTCGACAATAACTCATTGGCCAGACGAAAATGGAATGGGATACATTTTACTTGATGATGTTTCAGTTATTATAAATGAACAACAACTTAATATTACAAGCACTGTTACACCAAATTCAAATATCTGTATCGGCGATGATTATTCTATTTCTTACACAATCCAAACAGCAACAGTTCCAACAAATGATATTACACTCCAATTTAATATACCCTCCGGAACGTCAATAACAGGTGGTAATTTTGATTTTAATTCGGGTTCATTAATTATTCACCCTGCCGATTGGAGTAACGGGCAATTTATTTGTTCAATAACTTTAAATTTAAATACTGCTTCAATTGGTGTACCTATTCATAATATACTATCAGTGGCGGGAGCTTGTATTATTGGAAATGCAGTTGACGATGTGATTATGCCGGGCTTGTCTGATATTTTATCAATAACAAAAACATCCGATCAATCTCTTTATAACTTGGGCGATAATGTAACTTACACAATTTCTGTTTGCAATACAAATAATTTTACAGCCATAACAAACATAAACTTATCAGATCAGCTTCCAGTTGGATTAATAAATCCATCCTCTAATGATTTTGAGATAACCGGTTCAATCTTGTCAATTCCTGCTTTTGATCTTTTAGCAGGTGAATGCAAAAATTTTACTTTTTCTGTAGAGATAGATCCATTTTATAATAATTGTTCTATTAATAATTGCGCTGTTATTAGTTCTGCAAACGGTGAGTGTATGCTCCCAAAAACAGCTTGTACCGATATTTTTGTAAATATCTTAAATGCTACTTATGCTGTTGTAAATCCATCTTGTCATGATTATACTAATGGTTCGATAACAATTAATGTCTCTAATGGCACTCCGCCATATCAATACAATTGGGGTTCAGGATACATCTCTCAAAACACATTAAACGGGTTAGGAATAGGGACTTATTCTGTTACCGTTCAGGATGCTAATTTATGTAAAATTATCATAGATAATATTGTTGTTACAGAACCATCAGTCATTGAGATTATTCCAACTATTACTAATACATTTTGTAATGGTTCTTGCAATGGAAGTATTAGTTTAAGTGTTTCTGGTGGCATACCCTTTTCTCCCCCTGCTTTACCTTATAATTTTATTTGGTCTAATTATCAAATTACTCCTAATATAACAAATTTATGTGCCGGTACTTATTATGTTACGGTTACAGATGCAAATGGTTGTATCGGCCATGCTGCACCAACGGTAGGTCAACCTGTGCCGATTTCTGTTACAGTTTATCATTTGAATGCATCTTGTTATGGTTATAGCGATGGGACTGCAGGCGCTGATGTAAGCGGGGGAACACCGCCATATCAATATGACTGGGGTAATGGTTTAACATTTCAAAATTTCATTACTGGTCTTGCTGCTGGTACTTACACAGTCACAATACAAGATGCCAATAATTGTTTAGCAACATCAACTTTCACAATCACACAACCCTCTGCGATAACTTTAACAATTACAGGTGAAACAGCTACCTGCCCACATAGTTGTGATGGACAGGGATCAGTCACAGTCAATGGTGGCACACCGGGTTATCAATACTTATGGAGCAACGGTGAAACAACTCAACATGCAGGTAATTTGTGTTTAGATAACATACCACCACAACCTGCGATTATGTCATTTACTGTTACTGTTACTGACAACAACAATTGTCAGGCGGTTGGCTCTCTTTCATTGAGCATTCCTTATTTTGATATGTATTTGAATTCTACGGTAAATAATTCAGTTATCGGTTATCCCGCTTACTTCGGAACAGGCTCTGGTGCGGCTATTATTAATAACCAAAAAATATTTATAGAAGGCTCTTTTCATATCAATAGGGACCTTACATTAAACAACTGTAATATTTTAATGGCAGATAATGCTGAAATTTTTGTTGAACATAAAAAAACTTTGACCCTTGACAGAACTAATGTTGAAGCATGCTCAGGTTTTTGGGATCGCATTTATTTGCAAACTGAAGAATCAAGGTTGTTTATTAAAAACACTTTTGGTGTACCTAATGCAATAATATCTAAGGCAAATACAGCAGTTGATGCTGACAACAAAGCATTTTTTGATATTTCTGATGTTACATTCCAAGATAACGTTACTGGCATTTATGTTCATAATTGGTCAAATACTCATCCCGGAAAAATAAAAAACACAAAATTTTTAAATTCTGAATATAGCCTCTACAGGGGGATATGGCTTGAAGGTGCTAATACAAGCAGCAGAGGTTTTAATTTAGATTTGGGAGGCAATACCTTTGAAAATTATTTTATGGCTGTTCTCTCTGATAATGTTGTACCTTTAAAAATTAAAAATTGCAAATTCCTGAATTCTTTGTTTGGCATAATGATTAATAATTTGCCCGATATGCAGCAAAATAAGGTTGACATTGCATCATGTGAATTTTCTACAAATGCAGATTATTCTGCTCCGGGCACACCAACAGGCATTTCTGTTATTAATGTCCGAACTCTTACAATAGAATCATCTAAGGTATTCTTTAATGAAATCGGCGCAGGTATAAACATTAATAATTCTCAGATGTCTGTTAATCCCGCTGATTTAACGAATATTAAAAATTGCATTCTCAATAGCTGTAAGGCTGGTATTATAACTACAGGAACACAGCGAGTACAGGTTAACAGTTGCTCTTTAACAAATAATCATTATGGCATTTATTCAACAGATGTAAGAAAATTTTTGACGATTAAAACCAACACATTCACAAATAACAACTATGGTGTTTTTGCAACAAATGTTAGAAATGTTCAGGTAAGCCATCAGAATGTATTTAATGGTCATAAGAGTTTTACAAACCCTGCGCATACAGCTATAACAGTGCAAAATGTTGTCAGTTATCCGACTGGAAGCGCAAAAGTGTTTAATAATTCACCTTTTACCAATATTATTAATGGTATAAAGTACACGAATCTTCAATATTCATCTGTAAACAATGAGACCATTTCGCTATATCCTTTTACAACAGGTAACCCTGCTGCAATAAAAATTGAAGGTTGCCTTAGCACAAAAATAGAAAACAATATGATAAATGGTTATGGTATGGCAAATATAAATTCCGATGGAATAAACGTGAGCCAGTCACCTGCAAGTACTATAAAAAATAACACAATTACCAGTTGTGGCAATTGTATGATATTTAAAGGGAACTGTTTGCCTTCTACTGTAGGTTGCAATGATATGAACGGAACCAATAATGTAGGACTGAAACTCTCAACAGGTGGTATAATTGGTCAGCAAGGAGGTACTGTTGATGCTAATGGGAACACTCTTGCTACCTGCCCAACAAGCAATAACAAATGGAACGGTACCTTTGCACAGGCACATACTTTATGTGATAATTCATTTGGGAATCAATCACCATTAGTTGTAAAAAATACTTCTATCTATAATCCAGCATGGTTTACGGGCTGGAATATTTCTATACCTTCTTATTTGCCATCATTTAGCGTTTACACTGCAACCGGTTGTTCAAATGGTTGCAGTTCTCTCCCTGATCCTATTTCACCTAATGCCCTACAACAGATTGCTGGCAATTTAGTGCAATTTTCTGTAAATCCAGAAGCAAGCAGGTGGCTTGGCAAGCAGTTTGTTCACAGAAAATTAAAAAAAGAACTACAGTTAGCAAATAATAACCCTATTCTGTCAACATTTTTTGATAGTATCAGCCACAGCAACACAGGTACCATTTACACTATTGAAAATATGCTGTCTGACTCAACCGTAAATGTTAATCTTCCAACAGCGACTGCACTCAATGCCTCTATATTGCCTGTTGATATTATTGAAGAAAATTATAAAACTGTACAAGAAATATACATTTATCTCTTGGCAAATGGAATTGAAAACCTTGACCCCATGCAAAAACAATCATTGCAGTTCATTGCATGGCAATGTCCGTTTACAGGCGGTAATTCGGTTTACAGTTCAAGGGTAATTCTGTCGTTAATAGACAGCACTCTATATAGTAATGATTGCGAGTATGATTATAGGGAAGGTTCTATAGCCCGTTTCAGCAATCCCGGTGACAATAAAATTAAAGAGGAATTTACTGATTTAGAAAAAGTAAAGGAAAACTTTCTAATTTATCCTAATCCTACCAATGATAAGGTGTTTATTGATTACAATATTGAAGCTAACTGCACTTTTGAACTTTTTGATATTTTGGGTAATCGATTATTGATATATACTTTAGAAAGCACAGTAAATCAATTTGATTTTTCATTAATTAATTTCAGCCCCGGTTTATATTTATATAAAATTTATAGAGAGGGTAAGGTACTTAATGTAGAAAAATTAACAATCATTAAATAAATTATAAAGCATACTGAAATACAGTATGCTTAACTTTTTTTTATGAAGAATTTAATATTATCTATCTTTATAATTATCCCAAATATATTATTGGGGCAGCAAAACCTTGTACCTAATCCAAGTTTTGAGCTTATCAGCAACTGCCCAACTGATTTTCATGATTTTTCAGAATTTTTATTTTGGCAAAATCCAACGATTTCCGATCCAAGTATTTTTAATGAATGTAATTTAACCTCAGCAAATGTTCCTGCCAATAGTTTTGGATTTCAGTTAGCTCACAGTGGACTTGGTTATTCAGGTTTTTCACCATTTACTCCGTTAATTAATTATAGAGAATATATTAAGGTTGAGTTATCGACTAGCCTAGTTGCAAATGTAAGATATAAGGTTAACTTTTATGTGAGTTTAGCAGACAGTTCTATATATGCTGTAAATAATATTGGGGCATATTTTTCCGTTAATAATATATATCAAAGTACAAATTACAATCTTAATTATTTACCTCAAATTTTAAATGATTCAACAAATCCATTAACTGATAAAATTAAATGGACATTAATAGAAGGAAATTATATAGCAACTGGTGGAGAGAGGTATCTTCTGATTGGGAATTTTTCTGATGATTATAGTGTTGATACAATTTTTGTAGGTGGTTCATGGGGTTCCTTTTATTATATTGATGATGTTTTTGTTGGCTTAGATACCACTGTTAATTCTTCTGAAAAACAATTTAATGATGAATCAGTACTTGTTTTTCCTAACCCTACCAATGATTTGCTCTATATCACTTATTATTTAGATAATGATTATGAGTTTGAGTTATTTGATATTCTTGGGAAAAAAATATTATCCCATAAACTTTGTGCTAATTTTAATAATGAAACAGTTCTTCTAAAAGATTTTGCAGAAGGCATTTATTATTATAAAATAAAAAGTAATAACAAGATTATAAGGTCTGAAAAATTATTAATTGTTAAGTAATTTTTTATCATCAGAAAGCCCTGTTTATAGGGCTTTCTGTATTAAAAATGAATTATGAAAAGTTTACTATTAATAACAATAATTTTGGCTGCAAATTTATTATATGCTCAAAACCTTGTACCTAATGATAGTTTTGAAAATTTCAGCTTTTGCCCTTCAGGTCTAAATGATTTTATTAAAGTTGAAAATTGGTATACCCCTACAACGGGAACTAGTGATTATTATAATTCATGTAATAATGGTCAAGTTGGTGTGCCATATAATAATGTAGGTGGTTTTCAATATGCTCGAACTGGTTATGCATACGTTGGTATTTATGTGTTATCTTATAGTTCTAATTTAAGAGAATATATTCAAGTTAAACTCTTTGATAGTCTAAAATATAATAAAAAATATAGAGTATCATTCTTTGTTAATAAACATAATTCACACAGGCCAGCAATAAATAAGTTTGGGTTATATTTTAGTATAGATTCATTTTATATCACTAATAATCTTGTACTAACATTTAATCCACAAATATCATATAATGATTTTATTACAGATACATTGAACTGGACACTTATTGAAGGTATTTATCAAGCAATAGGTGGTGAAAGATATATTACAATTGGCAATTTTTGTGACGAAGCAAATACAGACACAATTATGACAGGTGGTATATATTCCTCATCTAGTTATTACTACATAGATGATGTTTATGTAGGTCTTGACACAACTGTAAATACTACAGAACATCCTTTAACTAAAATAAATATTCAAGTTTTTCCAAATCCTGCTAATGAGTTTATACATGTTACAGCTAATTTATCTGTTGATGCTATTTTTGAGTTATATGATATGCTTGGACGAAAAATATTATTGCAAGAGCTAAGTAATTTTCAAACCTCTATTTCTATTAAAAATTTATTTTTTGGTTTGTATTACTATAAAATCATTAAAGATAAAGCAATAATTAAATCAGGCAAATTATTGATTGTAAAATGATACGTTTGCGTTAATTACAGGCACATTTGGCTTTTCCCACAAAGCCAACAACACAATCACCAAAGCCAAAAGAGCCTGTAATGCTGACGTTTTTCAAAATTTTTCTTCTTCGCTTTTTATTAGAGAAAATGAAATTAATATATGATGAGAATAATGCACATGGCTATAACACTGCGCATAGCACAATTTTTTTTTCATGATAACGCTAGCCCTACGGGCATGCGCGTAGGTCTAAGGTAAAAAAAACTGTGCCAGCGCAGGTACCGTTAGAGCCAAGTCGAAAAAAAATCCGTGTACCAAGATAAAATACTGGATTGACAAAATAATTTTATCAAAAAAGATAATCAAAAATAACTAACAATGAAAAGACAGCCTTCGCACATTTTTAAAATAAAGAAATACAGCAACCCGCAAAGCAAGAGTAGAGCAGGCCCGCACGGGCTTAACCGTAGCCAATGGCTTGCTCTACACTTGCTTTTACCAGCCTACGAAATATTCGGAAATTAACTTTGTGTTTCTTAAAAAAAATTACATTTGCAAAAAATAGCTTTAACTAAATTAAATACCATGATTGATATGAAAAAATTAATGTTCACTTTTAGTTTGTTGCTTTTTAGCAGCATCTTGTTTTCTCAGACTGTTGTTAACCGTGATTGGATTAGAAACTTCAGCGAGAAAGATTCAATCACAAATATTCCATCGGCGATAGATGCTGACGGAAATATTTATGTAACAGGGTACTCTTATATTGGAGGAACCAATTACAATTACACAACAATTAAATACAATCAGCAAGGCGATACACTTTGGATTCGTCATTACAACGGTACTGGAAATAGTGCAGACATGGCAACTGCCATTGCACTTGATAATTCAGGGAATGTTTATGTTACTGGTCGAAGTATGGGTTTAACCACAAACTTTGATTATGCAACAGTAAAATATAATTCCGCAGGTGTTCAGCTTTGGGTATCTCGTTTTAATGGTACAGGAAATGGATATGATGAGGCAACTGCTATCGCAGTTGATAATATCGGAAATGTATTCGTTACAGGTTATAGTACAGGAACAGGAACATTAGAAGATTATACAACAATAAAATATAATAGCAGTGGTATTCAGCAATGGGTAAAAACTTATAATGGGTCAGGTAATGGATTTGATAAGGCAACCACCTTAACTATTAATAGTAATAATAGAATTATTGTTACAGGATTCAGCACTAACACAACTGGTACACTTGATATTGTAACATTAAGATATAATTCAGGTAATGGTAACTCACAGTGGACAAAAATTTATAACGGTTCATTCAATGGCGACGATATTGCAACCTCAATAATCAATGATGGAATAAATGTAATAATTTGTGGTTCAACTCAAATGGCTGCAATAAACAGCGATTATCTTCTATTAAAATTAAATACCACAAATGGGAATCAGGTCTTTTCTGTTAACTATGATGGTTATGGTGCAAATGATTTGGCAAATTCTATAACTATTGACAATACAGGGAAATTATATGTAACAGGTATTTGTAAAAATAATACACTTGTTGAATATCATACAATAGAATACAGTAATACAGGCGTTCAACAATGGGTTCATAAATATCCATTAAATTTAACTTCTTCAAAAATTATAAATAAGGTTGCAATAGATGCTTGGGACATGATATACATTTGCGGAGAAACTAAAGGAACAAGCAGCCGTGACTTTGCATTAATTCAACTTAATGGAAACGGGGGTCAGCAATGGGTCGAAACTTATAACGGAACAGCAAATGGGCAGGATGCAATCAATGACATGGTGGTTGATAATTTAGGACATGTTTTTGTAACTGGACAAACATATAATGGAAATGCAAAATTCGATTTCACAACAATAAAATATTCACAAACTCCTGTTTTATTTCCTCCCGATTTTAATAATGAACAATCAGGTAATTTGACCTATTTTGAAAATAAAGGACAACTAATAAATACAAATAATCAGTTAATACCGGATATTAGGTTTTATTCTGCAAACACATATCCCACCGCTTGCCTGTCTAACACCAAATTATCGTATATATTTTCAAAGTATTCTAAAGACTCAATAATTCCTGATACTCTACATAGAATTGAGTTGGAATTTTTAAAGAGCAATCCAAATACAAAAGCATATCCTTTTGAGATGGGAGATTCCCATATGAATTATTATTTGGCACATTGTCCCCAGGGAGTAACCGATGTGAAAGGGTTCAAAAGGGTTTTAGTTCCAAATATTTATCCGAATATTGACCTGCATTATTACAGCAATTCAAAAGGCTTAAAATATTATTTTGTAGTAAAACCCGGAGGAAATCCAAAAGACATTTATCTCAAATATAATGGGGCTGCAGGTATTGAAATAACATCAGGCGGAGATATGATAGTAAGGAGCGATATAGGACAAATTACACACGAGCGCTCAAATGCATATCAAATAAATTTTTCACAAAATATAATTCCTTTAAATTGGAATGCAGACTGGGTTCAGGTAAATAGTAACACCGTTCGTTTCAATATTGGTAATTACAATACTATGTTTCCCTTAATTATTCAGGTTGACCTTGGACATCTTTCAGCTCAAAGCAATGTAGCTAATGGAAATTTAGATTGGAGTACCTATTGCCCTGGCGAAGGCATTGATTTAAGTTACGATGTTTGCAATGATGACGATGGAAATACTTTCATGGTAGGTGTTACTTCAACATGGAAATTCCCAATTGATTATATTATTACACAATATAATGCAAATGACGATGCTTTTGTAATTAAATTTTCAAAATATACCCATCAAGACTGGGGGTCATATTTTGGCGGTTCAAATAATGAGATGGCATTTGGAACAGCTTATAATAAAACTAACGACTGCATTTATATCACGGGAACAACTACAAGTGGTAATTTGCCTTGTCCATTAATTAACCCGAATGATGGAACTTATTATCAAAATACAGGCTATCCGCCAACTCAGAATATTTACCGAACAGATGCTTATATAGCCAGATTTAATGCTTTAACAGGAGCACGGGTTTGGTCAAGTTATTTTGCAGGTATAGGTAATGAAGAAGGAAGAGCATTAGCTGTTGATGAATTTGGAAATGTATATTTAACTGGTCATACAGCAACTGTAACAGGCGGATATAACAATTGCAATGCATTAACAGATGGTAAGTTTCCATTGTGCGACCCACAAGGTGGAGCCTTTCATAAAAGTGCAAATGCAGGCAATCAGGATATTTTCCTAGCTAAATTCGACAATACAAATCATTTGCTGAACAGTACTTTTTTTGGTAGTTATCTTGATGATAAGGTTTATGATATTGGCGTTTCATCTAATTCAGAAGATGTTTATATAGTTGGTTCAACAAAATCTATCTTAAACAGCACGAGTAATAATGATTGTTCTACTCATACAAGCAACTATTTTCCCTTGTGCGATGGTGGTGGTAATCATTTTTTTGCTAATAATGGTGTGAATTTAGATGGTTTACCTGATAACACAAACGCTTTTATCAGCCGTTTTTCACCATCGGGAATTTTAAAATGGTCAACAATTTATCCCCGTTTGAAAGAGTTTCAATCTGTGGTTACGAAAACAGGCGATAAAAAAATTATTGCGATAGGTGTTACAAACGATTTTGAACCCGGCGTTCAAACCTGTGAGGCCTGCAATACAGGGCTGTCTATATGTAATTCCACCATGCAGACCAGCAATAATGGGTTTCATGATTTATATATCGCAGCTTTTAATGAGAACAACCTGATATGGTCAACTTTTTATGGCAGTGCCACAAATGAATATTCCAATTATTTAAATGCTGCCTGGGGTTGGGATAATAAATTCATTGTTGCTGATGTTGATAACAATCAGAATTTGTTTATAATGGGTGTTACTGAAAAAGATAATACAAATCAATTTAACACTATCAACCATCAATCTTTTTACAATCAATCCCTGAATGATGGCGATCCAGCATGGGGGTCAACTGATTTATTTATTGCAGGTTTTAATATTGATAATCAATTGTTTTGGTCTTCACTATATGGCAGCGGATATCCGGGTTCAACCCTTGTAAATGATTTAGTTTTTGACTTTGGGATGGGTCTGTCAATTGATAAAAGCGATGCTATATATATAGCAGGTTACACAAATGCGTATGAATCTGCGATTCAAAATTTCACTGGATTATTAATTCCAGCCTCATATCCCACAAATACTCCTCCCAGTGAAGATTCATTCCACATGTACCCGACCAATATGCCAGGCCCAAATAGTTTTATATGTAGGTTAAACATTCATGACTTCTCTTATAGTGTTGAAAAGTTAGATAGCGATAATGATTCCCCAGTGAAATTATACCCGAACCCTGCGATACATGTACTACAGGTCAATACAGAATTAAAATTCGACAGTTATTATATTTATAATTCTTTAGGGCAAGTTATTTCCAAAAAAACTATTCCTAAGAACCAATCTGAAAATTTCACAATTGATATAAGTAATTTACCGTCTGGTATTTATTCCATTACTTTTGGTTCAGGCAATTCGTTTGTAAGTGAGAAATTCATAAAAGAATAAACCCCGTTACAATCAGCATACTGCACTTGCAGTATGCTGATTGTATTTTAAAATTTGAACTATGAAAAGGTTTATTCTTTTATTAATAGCAATATATTTTTCAATTGCTGCATTTTGTCAATCTAATTATTGGCAAGGGTTGCGCAGTGGTCTTGATTATGGTGTACATGTCTTCTTTGAAGATACAGTTGAAAATGTTTTATATGTTGGGGGCGAATTTACAAAGGTTGACACTATGCAAAATGTTTTTTGTATTGCAAAATGGGATGGTACAAACTGGCAGAAGCTTGGTTCTAATTTGAATAACTATGTTCGGGCTATTATCAGACATAACGGCTATATTTATGTTGGAGGCGATTTTACTATAGCAGGAAACATAGATGCAAACTACATTGCCCGTTGGAACGGCTCTGAATGGGATTCCGTAGGGTCTGGTACAAATGGTCCGGTTTGGAATTTTCAAATTCTGAATAACGAATTGTATGCAATGGGGTCATTTGATTCTGCCGGTTCTGTTGTAGTCCATAGTCTGGCTAAGTGGAATGGCGACCAATGGTCAGATGTTTTTGCTTTACCTAAGTTTGATACAGACGGGATTAACTTTATTTTTAATTTAGCATATTACAATAATGAATTATATGTTGCAGGTAATTTTTTTAATGGCACAGATATTAATGACATTATTAAATATAATGGTAATAGTTGGGAAAAAGTACTCGGTGGTATGTACGGAGGCATGGGTTCTGTCAATAAAATGCTGATTTATCAAAATGAACTATATATTGCAGGTGGATTTCATCAGTCTGAAGGAAATATTGGTAACAATATTCAGCGTTGGGATGGTTCACAATGGAGAACTGTAGGAATGGGAACTAATACTACAATATACGATATGAAGATTCATAAAAATGAGCTATATATTGGAGGTCAGTTTTCTTATGTTGATAATATTCCTGCCCAGAGAATCGCAAAATGGAACGGAACTCAATGGTGTGCTTTAAAAGGTATTTTCAATAATGCAGTATATTCTTTAGGCTTTTTTAGAGATACTTTATATGTCGGCTGTGGCACTACTATTGATGGGGATACTATAAATTATATCGCCAAATGGATTGGCGGTAATTATACTGACACCTGCGGTATTTTAAATAATATAATAATTGAAAATAATCAAAATTCTGAAATTACTATTTATCCTAACCCTGCTACAAACATACTTTTTATTCAAGGTGAAAAAATCCTTGAAATTTCAATTTTTAATGTCATAGGACAAAAAATGAAATATTTATTAAATTATAATCAGAATGAAATAGAAATAAATATAAATGAATTGAAAAGTGGAATTTATTTAATAACTGTTATTACAAGTAATGGGAATTATAATGAGAAAATATTTAAAGAATGACTTTGTAAATAACCGCACAGGCTTGCGTTTCCTACACTAATGGTCTTGCACATTTTGCTTTTCGCTCAATGCCCTCACGATAGGCAAATAAAAGCAAAAAGAGCAAGTCCATTTTGCCAGCACTTATCCAAAGCTGAATGATAAATTATTTATTTTAAAAATCTCCTCCCCTTTGAAAGACAATGATAAAATTAAGTTGATAAGACAATAAAATATGATAAAATCGACCAGGCTCTAACATCGAACTAGCGCAATTTTCCATACATTTAAACCCGCAAGCCCTACGGGCATGGCGGTAGGTCTAAGGTATTCCAAACATGCGCCAGT
>MEOG01000128.1 GCA_001769125.1 Bacteroidetes bacterium GWF2_35_48
ATGGAATTTGTGCCCTGCCCCGTGGCTATGGTTGCGCCGGAGGGGACTGTCCAGTTATATCCGGTGGCTCCGGTAACGGCAGTAATGCTGTAAGGTACACCTGTTGCATTCTGGCATGGTGTGGTACTTCCGGTAATGGCGCCGGGCGTGGCAACACTGCCGGTATTGCCAAGGGTAATCCATGCAGCCCCGTTGAAATAATTGATAGCCTGACAATCGGTGTTATAGATAATAAGCCCCGTGGCAGGGGTGCAGGAACAAGCGGTTGCAATGGCATCACGCTGGGCAGTGGTCATGCAGGGGATGAGCATACCTTGTGAAGTACTTTTCACATCGAGAATGGCGGATGAGTTGGCGGCGGAACCGTCGGTGTTGATGGCGACGCCTTGGGCTCGCCCTTCGATTGATACGACTGCGCTCACCACAAATACGCTCAGGGTGACAAATGCAGTAAGAAGTAGGGCACTCGTTGCACTTCGGCAGGCTCTGTGTGACACAAACGAGCGCCAGCGGGCGCTCAGTACAAGTGTGCTGATGAATTGATCCCGAAAGGTCGGGACAAGTCGTGCTAATGCGATGATTAACACTACCCAAAATTTGATGTTACTATGCTTCATATTGGTTTTGAATTAATAATTATTTCGTTGTTATACAATAGATATTCATTGTCATACAATAGTCATTCAATAGACATTCATTGTCATTAGTCATTCTGTTGTTGCTTGACACGAATTGCACGAATTGACATTGGTATTAAGTTGTCATTCTTCGCATCGGTTATCGGTGTTCTGTATTCGGTAACTGCTTGATGGTTGTTTGTTTGAATATTTAATAATTTAATTTTCTTGTTTTGGGCAAACAGAACCAGACAAACAGAATTATGAGTATTTGTTTTTTTAAATAATTTTCGTTTGTAAGTTTCGACGGTTCGTTTAGTTATATTCATTATACCTGCGATTTCAGAAGTTTTATAAGCATTACACAAGCAGGTTAAAACTTCGAGTTCCCTTTTTGTGAAACAGATTTGCGGCATCATAATTTATTGAGTTTATTAAAAACAAGCCGGGTATTGCATATAAAGAAGAATTGTTATAAAAAAACCCATTATGTTCTCCGCAGATATGGAGAAAAAAGAAACAATACCACAGCATGTTTTATACATTTAATTACCAATTTTCAATTGTTTACAATCCATAGACAAACCGTCTATAGTATTTATCTTAAAGAAATATAGGGCGCAGTTCAGGTTTGAAACATTCATGCTTAAATGGGTTACGCCTTTTTCAATGGGAAATTTTCTGAGTATAAGTACCCGCCCCAACACATCGGTAACTGAGGCCTCTACCTCTGTATTTTCAGAAGAACAAACCATAAAGTGCATTTCGTTAATTACCGGATTG
Source organism: Bacteroidetes bacterium GWF2_35_48 (assembly GCA_001769125.1). Lineage (GTDB taxonomy): Bacteria > Bacteroidota > Bacteroidia > Bacteroidales > GWF2-35-48 > GWF2-35-48. Next base: position 1,401 of record MEOG01000128.1, read on the forward strand.
GGATAAATGGAAATAATACTGAACGGTTCTTTATTGCAACTGGTAGAAACGGTATTGCTGTATTCAATGACGCCATTATAATCAATATTCCCAAGCCTGTAATAGTAAAGACCTTCCTCTGAAATATCCGTATCAGTATATGAATAAAGCAGGTTTTGATTGCTGTTTCCGGCACCCTGAATGGTTGCAATTACATACCAATCCTGAGCATTTGTACTGCGCTCAACAGAAAAATAACTGTTATTTGTTTCGGAGGCGGTTTCCCAATTTATTACTACATTATTATTATTACAATTTGCAGAAAAAGCCAGCAATTCAATAGGTAAAGGATTTTTTCCTGTTTTTGAACCAAATGTAATAGGGCTGTAGCTTGAAAAAGCTGTAGTATTAGTGATTTGCCCGGTTGGCCAGGTACCTGATGCTGTACCTCCCATATCATCCCATTGCGAGCCATTCCAATGAACAAGTGTGAGGTCAGCTAATGCATCTGCATCGTAAGCTGTAGAAGAAGAATTAGGAATTGCATTACCAAGAATATCGCTTTTCACAGCATCTTTCCAATATAGGGTAATAGTTGGGGTTTGAGTTCCTGCACCTGTTCTGTCAATGAGCCAAAATTCTTTTCCACTCACATGGTCTAACCCGGCATCAAGGCTGTAACCATCCTGCCAAGTATGAATACCCAGCGAATCATTGGGCGATTTGAAAGTATAGTGTGCAGTAAAATCATTCGAGTTATCCCAGGCAGCAATTTCGACAGGAGCCCAAACAACAGAGGCCTCCTGAATATCACCTGTTGGAAAAATGAATGAAGCGTTATTGCCTGTTTTTTTGATTTTACCATCAATGAAACTGGTTGCAGAACCTGTGGCAGGACTGAATGAAGCCGATGAAGGTAAAATTAAAGTTTTTGTACCAGTGCAGACAATACCCCCAGAGAGAGAAGTTATACCATTCACAGTAACATCACCCAGCAATTTAAAGTTTGCAGAATTATTAAATACTACATTCTGAAATGTATTCACACCCGAACTGCCTCCTATTTGCTGGAGTGCAGTACCGCAGAATTTTACTGTTGAAGATGAAGAGGCAGAAAATGTACCATTTACTGTTAAATTTCCGGTAACAGACAATATTACATTGCCCGATAGAACATATTTAAAACCGGATGGAACAGAGATATGCACCGGAGTAGCATTTGCCACCAGACATAAAAAAGGTGCAATAAAAAGCAACGGAAAAAGATTTATTTTTTTTGACATAATCGAGCTGGTATTTATTACGTAAAAATACGCTCAATTGCTTCCAAAAGAAATAGAGTGAACACCGTAATTAAGCTACGGTGATTAACGTAATTGAAAAGGGAAGAATGAGGGAGAAAAGGGATGAAAAATATTAAACAATGCCATTTTTGAGGGCATATTTAATTAAAGCAGCCACATTATGAATATCCAATTTTTTCATAATATTGGTTCTGTGAGTATCCACAGTACGGCTACTAATGAATAATTTTTTGCTGATTTCCAGATTAGTAAAACCCTGGGCAATAAAAGAAATAATTTGTAATTCACGTTCTGTAAAAATATTAATATTGATATTAGCGGGTTGAGTATTTGATAATATTTCTTCTGAAGTATGTTTTAAAATTGTAAGCGGAATTTCCGAACTGAAATAAGTGCGACCTTCATATACATTAATAATAGCATTCAGAATCTCTTCTTTCCCTGTATTTTTTAAGAGATAACCGGTGGCACCTGCTTTTATCATTTCATGAATAAGTGATTTTTCATTAAACATGGTGAGGGCAATAATTTTAATACCCGGGTATTTTTTAGCAATTAGCTGTGCCGCATCACGACCGTTCATAACGGGCATATCAATGTCCATTAAAATAACATCAACCCTTTCGTTTTTCAAAAATTCTATTGCCTGTTTACCATCTTTAGCTTCGCCAACAATTTCAATGTTTTTTTCTCCGCACAATAATGATTTAATTCCATCAATGATTAGTTGATGGTCGTCGGCGATTAGAACTTTTATTGCTACCATGATTTTATTTAGGATTTATGATTTATGATTGGGGATTTAGTGGAATGCGGATAGTTATAACAGTGCCTTTTTCGTGACCAGGCTCAATTGAAAAACTCCCATTTAAAGAACTAATACGGGAAGTAATATTTAACAACCCGATTCCTTTGTTTTGTGAGTTTAATTTAAACCCTACGCCATCGTCCTCAGCAATTAGAATGATATTATTATTGTTTTGCATTAACTGAACTGATACTTTTTTAGCAGAAGAGTGCTTAATGATGTTATGTATGATTTCCTGCATTATCCTGTACAAATTAATTTCAATTTTTTCAGGCAATTTTCCGACCTGATAGAATTCATAGTTATATTCAATACCGGCACGCTTTAATGTATATGAAAGCAATTCGTCGGCAGCATTGACTAAACCCGAATTAGTTAATGATTTGGGCATCATCTCGTGAGATACTGCCCTTACTTCAGTGCAAACCTCATCAACCAGCAGGATAGTTTTTTCATATGTTCCCTGAGAATTATCAGTGGAATATGTGATGTCATTTTTAATACTGCTTAAATTAATTCTAATACCTGCTAAAAGCTGCCCAACCCCATCGTGAAGATCGCGAGCAATTCTTGTACGCTCTTTTTCCTGTGTTTCGCTAATTGCCTGTAAACCGAGATTTTGCTGATTTAACAATTCTTTATTGAACTTCGCTTTTTGTTTAGCCTTTGAATAAAGGTAAAATAATATAAAACTGATTATTAATAAGCCTGACACAATCGCTATAAGCATTGTTTTAATTTGTTGTTTGTTTAATAAAGCGATGTGGAGTTTATTGTCCTTTTCCAATAAAGATATTTTATGTTCTTTCTTTTCTGTCTGGTATTTTGTTTCCATTTCTGCAATAGCATTAGTTTTTTCTTTACTGAATAAGCTATCTTTCATTTCAGAAAAAAGTTTAAAGTTTTTTAATGCTTCTTTTTTATTTCCGAGACTATCGTATGCCGCTGACAAAAGCTGATATGAGTCCATTTCACTTTCTAAAGAACCTATTTCACCTGCTATTAATTTAACTTCATTTGCATATTCGATAGCCTTAGAATAATTTTTAAGTTTAATATTCATATCTGCAATATTATTTTTTATAATTGCTTCGGCATTTTTATCTCCTTCTATTTTAATAAACTCTAATGATTTTAGACAATATTCAAATGCACGTGATATTTCACCCTGAGCTTTATAGATTATGCCAATATTCCCATAACAATATGATATTCCTTTTTGATAATTAACATCTTTATAAAGTAATAATGCTTTTTGATAATTTTCAAGTGCCAATGAAAAATTTCTCTCACCATCGCAGGCCACCGCCCCAATATTTACGTAGCAGTCAGCCATTCCTTTTTTATCCCTTAATTCTTTGCGGAGATTAAATGATTTTGTATAATATAAAACAGCTTGTTTATAATCGTTTTGATTAAAGTATAGCAGACCAATATTACTGTAACAGTTAGCCATCCATTCTTTATTATCAGATACTTCATAAATATTTAATGATTTATGATAATACTCCATAGCTTTGGTATGATTGCCAAGACAGCTATATACCAAACCAATATCACTAAAAGTTCTTCCTTTTCCATTATTGCCCCAGATGGCAACTGTTTTGATTTGCGAATGGCTCAATTCATCGTAAATATTTAATGCTTTTAGATAATAATCAAGTGCTTGGTGATAATCAGAATTTGAATTAATAATTGCAATATTCACGTAACAAGCACATACACCTTTTTTCCCTTCTATTGATTTTTTTTTATCGTTTGAACCACAAAGTATTTCACTTAGTTCTAAAGATTTAGTATAATATTCTAAAGCACGTTTAAAATCATTTTGTGATTTATAAGCAACACCCATAAATAGTAACACCTTTGATTGAATGGATATATTTTTTAATTTTTTCGCAAGTATTAGCGATTTTTCATAGAAAAATATAGCAGAGTCAGTTGATTTTATTTTAAATACATCGCCAATTTCAATATACAACCTTGCACGTATAGAGTCCTGCTTAGTATTTTTGAGTTCATGAAAGAGACTATCAGCTTTTTTATTTTGCGAAAACACAAAGAGGGTACAAAACAAAGATATTGAGAAAAAGAGAATTATTTTTTTCATATTTTTCGATTTGGATTCATTTACAAAATTAATAAGATGTACGGAATATCAAATTAACGACAAATAAGATGTTATGCACCAAGAAAAAATAAATGTGGTGGATCGGTTGTGACGTGCCGTTGACAAGCTGAGACGAAACCGTGTAAAAATTAGGATTTTTGAATAGTGAAAAGTGATTTATTGATAGGAAAGCGCTGTAGAAGTAGTGATCAAACGGTGTTTAATTTTTGAATAGCCATTTGTCATTAGACATTCGTGAATGAGAAAGCGGTTGAGAGGTTATGACGAGGCGTTGATAAGCTGCAACGAAACCGTGTCAAATTATTTTTTTGAACTTTTCTTTGCTTTTTTCTTTACCGGTGGTTCTTCATCAAAAATATCCATTGCCTTATCTAAATCAGCATTTACAATTTTAGCATAAATTTGAGTGGTGCGGATGGAATTATGCCCCATAAGTTTTGATACATATTCAATTCTCATTCCCTTGCGAAGTGCACGGGTTGCCCAAGTGTGGCGTGAAGTATGAAAATGCAAATGCTTTTCAATTTTGGCAGCTTTTGCAAGGTCTCGCAAATCTGTGTTTGTGTAGGTAGTTATTGAAGAAATCCGGGCATGAAGAATTTTAGGGTCTTTCAGTTTATCGGTTTTGTCCAGAAACGGAAAAATAAAATCATCTTTCGGCACATCTTCTGAATAATATTGCTGAATAATTTCAAGGGCTTTTTTTGGCAGTTTTACAGAGATTACAGAGCCGGTTTTTTGTGTGCTTAACAGAATATGATCGCTGGTGAAATTTTCCCATTTAAGTTGTATTAAATCAGAAATACGAATACCCCCGGCATGACAGGCAAAAATATACATGTTGCGGTGGTGGTACTTCATGGATTCGGGATCGAGTTTTAAATTTGCCAGAGCGTCAATTTCTTCCTCTGTTAGAAAAACCCTTTCGGATGGCTCCCAAAACAGTTTATAGTTTGCAAACGGGTTGCGCTTTGGCAGGATATAGTTTTCTTTAATGGCTTCGTTTATGATTCGGCGAATGGCTTTAAAATTGCTTACAATCGTATTTGGCTGATTTTTTAAAGTACCACGCATGTGGTTTTCATATTCCTGCAGGAACTTTATGTTAAACTGATTAAAGTTAAATTCTTTAGGGCCTGTATATGTTTGTAATTTGGTAAGGACAGCTTTAAACCTGCGGTAAGTGCCGATTTTACCTTTGCTCTCATACTGCTTTATAAAGCGAAAAGCATAAGTAAAAAAATCTTCAGGGGCAACACCCATCACTGATTGTTTTAATGCAATGGCCGGGGCGTTTGGGTCATCTATTTCAACATCAAGCAGGGATTTCATTGCATCGTTGGTTCTTTCTACCAAGTAGGCATTCATCCTTGTAGAATTTGGATGGCCGGGTTTTACCTTTTGACCGTCTTCATCCCAATATTTGGGAAGTATATAAAGCTTTAAAGAAACATACTTTGGTTTTCTGTCTTTTATAAGACGTAAATAAATAGGGGCTTCTTTATTTTTTTTTGCTTTATGTTCAAATAATATTAATTTTGTTGTTGGCATTTGCTTTTGTTTTCCACAAAGGTAATAAAAAAGGTTAAACTGGTAAAACAATAGGTAAAACAATTCATGTTTTATTTATCAACAAGGAGTAAATAGGGTGGAAAACAAAAATTATAAAGCACTGATAAACCGGAAATTAAAAACATTTAAAAGAAAATGGAGGAATAAGTTGTGATCCCTTCGGAGTCACATTGAAAATAAGAAATCCCGTGTAAACATAGTGTTTACACGGGATTCTTTCTTAAAAAGCAAAAGGAAATAAGAAGTAAATGGATTATTAATCAGTTAAAAATTGTTAAGGGCTTGTTAAATAAAATTGAATTTCCAGTAAAACAGATAAATTTGAAAATCAAATGACAAAAAGACTTCATACAAGTGAGCCAACTGAGAAATAAAAAAATCATTAAAATTGTTGCAATATTCTTTTTTTGTATAGCAAGTTTTATTTATATCTCTCATTCTATAATTCCACACCATCACCATGAAGGAAATGCATGCATAGAAAAGGATCACAACCATCATGAGGAAAGTGATGACGACCACCACCATCCCTGCGATAACGAAAATAAAGAACAAAAATCAGATGATGAAAAATGTACTTTAAAGGAATTGGTTGTAGTTCAGGAAAAAACTTTCAATAAAAATTTATTCAATAAAAAAACCCACTCATCTTATACAAGACTTTTTTCGTTTTCAGATTTCATTTCATCACAGATTTCAGGCACTTGTCTTAGCCTTGTTGCTGCTTATTCGCGCGGCGATCCTGATATTTTTATTTCGTCTCAGCATATTTTTATTACTCAGAGCTTACTAAGGGCTCCACCAATTACTTTTTCATAAAGGGATTCTTTTTTTTTGTACAAATTAAAATTAGATTTTATGAAAAAGTTTATTATTGGCATAACTGCTATTATTTATATTACTGTAGGATGTAATTCCGGTACATCTCATGATCACACTGATGGATCTCATTCTCATGCTCCGGGCGAGACCCACGATCATTCAAACGATAGCTTAGAAAAAAAGCCTGAGCAAAAATCGTTTGATGTTTCTTCAGACACCGTAAAGGACAAGGATGAAGAGCAGCGTGAAGTAAATCATCACCACGATCATGGTGGTAAAAACCACAAACATTAATCGTTAGTTTATAAATTTTATATAGTAGTATGAAAATTATTGTTTTCATGTGCCTGGCTATTGCATTAATGGTAGCCTGCACGCCTGTTAATAAGGATTCGCATAGCGACCATGGAGAGGAGGCTAAACTGTATCTTACTTCTTATTCTGATCTAATGGAAGTTTTTGCCGAAGCCGACCCATTGGTAAAAGGAAAGAATTCCGGAATTTTGTCTCATTTTTCCTGGCTGAAAGATTTCTCAGCACTGACCAACGGGGAGGTTACCATTAGTCTTATTGTGGGAAACAAAGGAATTCGGCAGACCTTATCTGCACCTACCCGTAAGGGAATTTATAGCTTTACACTTCAGCCGGAAGTTACGGGAGAGGGGCAAATCATTTTTGATATCAATACACCTGAAGGCAAAACTCAATTAATTGTAAAGGGAGTAAGGGTTTTTGATTCAGAAAGCGAAGCCGCTAAAGATGCAGAAAAGATGCAAGCCTCAAAAACGAACACCATTGTTTTTACCAAAGAACAAACCTGGAAAATTGAATTTGCTACGGAACAGCCCGTTATTGAACCCTTCGGGCAGGTAATAAAAACGTCGGCACAGGTTCAGTCGGCGCAGGGCGATGAGGTAATTGTATCTGCAAAAGCAAATGGCATTTTAATTTTCACAAGCGAAAATATATTAGAAGGTAAAAATGTTGGCAACGGTCAAAATTTGTTTACAATTTCAAGCAGTGGAATGGCTGAAAATAATTCTGCAGTTCGTTATGCCGAAGCACAAAATAATTACGAGCGCACAAAAGCAGATTACGACAGACAAAAGGAATTGGCAAAAGACAAAATCGTTTCTGAAAAAGAATTACAAAAAACCAAAAATGATTTTGAAAATGCAAAAGCCGTATATGATAATTTTAATAAAAATTTTAGTGCAGCAGGGCAATCTGTTTCAAGTCCAATGAGTGGCTTTGTTAAACAATTATTTGTAAAAAATGGTCAATACGTTGAAGCTGGTCAGCCTATAGTAAGCATTTCACAAAACAAAACACTTTTGCTGAAAGCTGATGTACAACAAAAATATGCACCGTTTTTAAGTTCAATAAATTCTGCAAATATTAAAACAATTCAGGATTCAAAAACATACTCTTTAGAACAATTAAACGGAAAAATTTTGTCGTATGGTCGCAATGCAAACACCGATAATTATTTAATTCCAGTGAGTTTACAAATTGATAATAAAGGTTGTTTTATTTCGGGCGGTTATGTGGAATTATTTTTAAAAACTATTACGAATACAAACGCATTAACAATACCTAATTCTGCAATAATAGAAGATCAGGGAAGCTTTTTTGTTTTTTCTCAGATAAATCCCGAATTGTTTGAGAAAAAAGAAATAAAAATTGGTTCAACAGATGGTTTAAAAACCGAAATAATTAGCGGTATCAGCAAAAATGAACGAGTAGTTACAAAAGGAGCTATACTCATCAAGCTTGCTCAGGCTACAGGATCTTTAGATGCTCATTCTGGTCACAATCATTAATCGTAGAAACAATGTTAAATAATATTATAAAATTTTCATTAAACAACAAGTATTTTATCTTGTTGTGCTCGCTTGTGCTGATAATTGTCGGCGTACAAACGGCAAAAAAAATGGACGTGGATGTATTTCCCGACCTGACAGCTCCTACTGTTGTGGTTATGACAGACGCTCATGGAATGGCTTCCGAAGAAGTAGAACGCCTGGTAACTTTTCCACTTGAAACAGCTGTAAATGGGGCAACGGATGTCCGCAGGGTGCGTTCATCATCAGCCCAGGGCTTTTCTTTTGTTTGGGTTGAATTTGATTGGGGAACCGATATTTTTAAAGCCCGTCAGATTGTAAGTGAGAAATTAATTACTGTTTCTTCTCAAATGCCTTTAGGTGTTGGTCAGCCAACGCTTGCACCACAGTCAAGCGTTATGGGTGAAATGTTTTTTATCGGCATTCAGGCAGATAGCACAAGCTTGATGGATTTAAGAACTATTGCCGATTGGAACGTAAAGCCTTTATTGCTTGCTACAGGTGGTGTTTCACAGGTTACAATTATTGGTGGCGATTACAAACAATATCAGGTTTTGGCAGACCCTTATAAAATGAAACACTATAATGTTTCAATGAGTGAATTGGCAGAAGTTTGTAAAAATATAAGCCAAAATTCATCCGGCGGTGCAGTTCGACAATATGGTAACGAATATGCTGTTCGTGGCATGGTTCGTTCGTCAGACATTGCAGTACTGGGAAGTTCATACATAAAATCAATCAACGGAAAGCCGGTAAGATTAAATGACGTTTCTGATGTTATTATTGGAAGTGGTATTAAAATGGGATATGCTTCAAATAACGGAAAGCCATCAATAATCCTATCTATATCCAAACAGCCGAATGCAAATACGGTTGATTTAACAAAACGAATTGAGGCGAATCTTGCATCCCTCAACAAAACATTACCACCCGATGTTAAATTAGATACTAAAATTTTCCGACAGGCTGACTTTATAGAAACCTCTGTTAACAATGTACAACGGGCTTTACTTGAAGGATCTGTTTTTGTTATTATAATTTTGTTTTTGTTTCTGGGAAGTTTACGCACAACAGTTATTTCATTGTTTGCAATTCCTATCTCCTTATTGGGGGCAATCATTGTAATGAAATTTATAGGCTTAAACATCAACACTATGAGTTTAGGCGGGATGGCAATCGCTATTGGTGTTTTGGTTGATGACGCAATTATTGATGTCGAAAATGTTTACAAACGCCTGCGACAAAACAGACTTAAAATTGAATCGGAACGACAATCTGCATTTACTGTTGTTTTTGAAGCTTCAAAAGAAATTCGTTCTTCAATTATAAATGCGACATTAATAATAATAGTTGCTTTTGTTCCTTTGTTTTTTCTCTCTGGCATGGAAGGACGAATGTTAATTCCTTTAGGAATTGCTTTTATTGTTTCTTTATTTATATCACTAATTGTTTCAATAACACTTACACCTCTATTATGTAAAATGATGCTTTCCGATGATAAATATCTTGCTAAAAACGAAAAGGATAAATGGCTTACTCGAAAGCTTACTGATATTTACCAGAAATCACTTGCATGGACATTGCATCATAAGCGCATTGTTGTATTTTCTTCATTGATTTTATTTATTGTTTCTCTGTTTTTATATTCTACAATGGGGCGCAGTTTTTTACCCGAATTTAACGAAGGCTCTTTGACATTATCTGTGGTTTGTAAGCCGGGGACTTCATTAGAAGAAAGTAACCGTTTAGGAAATCTGGTAGAAACAGAATTATTATCTATTTCAGAAGTGTCGAGTACTGCCCGAAGAACAGGACGAGGCGAACTTGACGAGCATTCACAGACAGTCAATAGTTGCGAAATAGATGTTAATTTTAAGTTGAAAGACAATAAACGTGATGAATTTATGGCAACTGTAAGAAAAAAACTTGCAGGTATTCCTGGCATTGCTGCTACAGTAGGGCAACCACTCGGACATAGGATTGATCACATGCTGTCGGGAACAAGGGCAAATATTGCAATTAAAGTTTTTGGCACAGACCTAAATAAAATGTTTACGCTTGGCAACGAAATTAAATCTACAATTTCCGGTATTAAGGGATTAGTTGATGTAAATGTTGATCCGCAAGTTGAAATACCACAGATACAAATTCGTGCAAACCGTGAAATGCTGGCACAATACGGAATTACAATTGAAAAGTTCAATGAGTTTGTTGACATTTCGTTTGGTGGCGAAAAATTATCTGACATTTACGAAGGACAACGGAGGTTTGACCTTGTTTTACGGTTGAATAAAGATTACACTGAAACAATAGAAGGTATTCGTTCTTCATTAATAGATACCTACGATGGTAAAAAAGTTCCATTGGAACAAGTTGCCGAAGTTGTTTCAGTATCGGGACCAAGTAAAATCAGCAGGGAAAATGTACAACGTAAGGTTGTTGTATCTGCAAATGTTTCAGGTCGTGATTTGCGAAGTGTAGTTGAAGAAATTCAAAAAAATGTAACAGACAAAATTACTTTTCCCGAAGGTTATAGGGTTGAGTATGGCGGTCAATTTGAAAGCGAAGCAAGCGCATCAAGAACATTACTTATTACATCAATTCTCGCAATTCTGATTATTTTCTTGTTACTATTTCAGGAATTTAAAAATTTCAAACTCGCAGGGATTATTTTACTTAATTTACCTTTGGCATTAATAGGCGGAGTATTCACAATTTATTTCACAACAGGAGTTTTAAGTATCCCTGCAATTATCGGTTTTATTACACTTTTTGGTATTGCTACACGAAATGGAATATTATTAATTTCACGTTATCAGCAATTGCAAAAGCAAGGCGTTTCACTTATCGAAACGGTTACAAAAGGCTCGTCTGATCGGTTAAATCCAATTTTAATGACAGCCTTAACTGCTGCACTTGCATTGATTCCATTAGCATTAAAAGGCGATTTGTCGGGCAACGAAATTCAAAGCCCAATGGCAAAAGTAATTATAGGAGGACTTCTCTCTTCAACGCTTCTTAATATTTACATCGTGCCTATTGTTTACAGTATTCTTACAAATCGTGGAATATTAGAAAAGAATGATAAGTTTTAAATGTTGAATTTTAATGATTCAGCGTTCATTCAAAATTTATAAACTATGAAAGTAATAATTATTTTAATACTGATATTTTTAAACAGTCATTATGTTTTTGCTCAAAGCACCATTGATAAAATGCTGCTTGAAATTGAGAAAAACAATCTGGTGCTGGCCGCACTTAAAAAAAAGACTGAAGCAGATAAGCTTGGAAACAGAACAGGTATTTATCTTTCCAACCCGGAATTTGATTTTTCCTATTTAGTTGGAAACCCTTCTATTCTTGGGAATAGAACAGATATTAGCCTTGTGCAGTCTTTCGACTTTCCAACAGTTTATTTTCATAGGAAAAAAATTGCAGGGATGAATGACATGCAGGCAGACCTCGCTTATCAGAAACAAGTAAAAGATGTTTTGCATAATGCCCGTGTTATCTGCGCTGATATTGTTTACATGAATGCACTCTGTTCCGAATATACCAGGCAAAAACTACAGGCTACGGAACTTGCAGAAATTTACAGGAAAAAACTGGAAAAAGGCGATGGCAACCAGTTGGATTATAACAAAGCTATGATGAATTTGCATACAGTAGAAGATGTATTGGAGCATCTTGAAATTGAACGAACTGCTCTGCTTTCCGAATTAGCGTCCATGAACGGTGGCCAAAAAGTAAGCCTGACAGATACTGTTTTTTCATTACAGGTGCTTCCATCAGATTTTGAAACATGGTTTTCTGAGATAGAAAAAAACATACCAGAACTTTCTATTCTGCATCAGGAAACTGAAAAAAGTCTGATGCAGGAGAAGCTTAGCAAGGCGATAGGGCTGCCAAAGTTTTCAGCCGGTTATAAAAGTGAAAAAGTAGCCGGTGAGCAATTTCAGGGAGTCAGTGTAGGAATTACCATTCCATTGTGGGAAAATAAAAATAATGTGAAATATTCAAGAGCAAAATCAGTCGCATTGCAGGATTTGTCTGTCAGTACGAAAACTGCTTTGCACGATCTGTTAAAGAGTAAATTCGAAAAAATATTATCTACACAGAAATTGCTGACTGATTGCAGGCAGGCACTTAATAATTACGACAATACAGGTTTGCTTCGTAAGGCACTTGATCAAGGTGAGATTTCATTTATAACCTACTTACAGGAGTTGAGCATTTTTAACGAAATAAAAATCAAATTACTGGAAACCGAAAATGAACTGAATACAAGTACCATTGAATTACTAAGATATTAATTTCATCAAGAATTGTAATTTTAAAAGTGTTAAAATCAAAAATGTTTCGCCTCTTCTTTTTTCAGTCCTATCTTTACCCAAAGGTTCTGAGGCATTTCGCGAAAGTTGTCTTTCAGTAAAATAACAGAGACTGTAATATACAGGATCAATCCGGCTAAAATTAGAAGATGTACTCCTGTTATTTTTTGTATTTCGTGTTTCTGTTTTATTTCACAACTGTTACCGGGGCAATGTTTTGCTTTGTTTTTATGCATCCAATTATAAAAAATACAACCCAAACAAATACCAAATGCGGATTCAAAAAACAGAAAGATCAGGCATATCAGACAAATGATTCCACTAATGGCACTGTAGGTATTCATTATGGGCATCAATACAAGCATTATTGTTCCCAGTAATAGTCCGATGATCCATGCAAATTTTTTCTGCGGCGCACCGGTGTATTCAGGCATCTGTTTGATTACTATCAGTCTTCCAATAATAAGTGTAGGCGCATATCTGGGGTTGACAAAAACCCGGATTATAAAATCCAGCACAAAAATGAGAATAAAATATTTTATGGGTGCAAAATTTTTGCTTACCACAATGATGAAAAAAGAGATTAGCGCAAACAAAAATAATATCCCGGCTGAGGCTCTTATTTCTCTTTCGTTTAATACAGACACATCGTAACCTTCTACTTTTTCTCCGAATCCTATAATACTTTTCATTGTATTTGTTTTTATTGCAAAGTAAAGAATTTTTTTTCGTACAGGTTATAATAAAGAAAATTTTTATAAAATTCTGTTTATATTTGAAATTTTTAAAGCTACATGAAATGAAAATAAACATTTACCTCAATTTTAACGGAAATTGTGCAGAAGCGTTTGATTTCTATAAAACTATTTTTGAAAGGGAGTATAATAGTATAAGCAAATACAAAGATATGCCCCCAATTGAAGATGTTCTGATTGCAGACGAGCATAAAGAAAAAATATTACACATATCACTTCCATTGAACAACAATTTTGTATTGATGGGTTGCGATTATGTTGAGGGATTAGGTGCGCCATTGGTGGAAGGTAATAATTTTTCAATCTCAATTGCAGTTGAGGGTAAAGATGAAGCAGACAAACATTTTAATGCGCTGACCACCGGGGGACAGGTTGTAATGCCAATGGGAATGACATTCTGGGGCTCGTATTTTGGAATGACAATCGATAAATTCGGAATAAGTTGGATGATCAGCTTTGAAGAAAAGAATGAGAAATAAAGATATTGATAATGCATATAAAGAAAAAATCAAAAAAATGACAGTACAAGAAATTTTAAAAGAACTTGAAAAACTCGGTGATGCAAACACCAAGAAAGTTCTTATGACTCATGGAGCAAAAGAACCTTTCTTCGGAGTAAAAGTTGCTGACCTGAAAAATATTCTGAAAAAAACAAAGAAAAATCATCAGCTGGCACTTGACCTGTATAAAACAGGAAACTCAGATGCCATGTATTTGGCAGGCTTGATGGCTGACGAAACAAAAGTTACAAAAGAACAATTGGAAGAATGGGTGGAGCAAGCTTATTGGTATTATCTGAGCGAATTTGCTGTTCCATGGGTAACCGCAGAATCTAAATACGGTTTTGATATGGGTATAAAATGGATTGCTTCTGATAAAGAAACTATAGCTTCTGCGGGTTGGGCCACACTAGCACAAATGACAAGTCTGCAACAGTATTCAGAATTGGATATTGAAGCTTACAGCAAATTATTAGATAAGATTGAAAAGGAGATTGGCAATGCACAGCCAAGAGTAAAATATACCATGAACGGGTTTGTAATAGCAGTAGGAGCTAATATAGAAGCACTGCGTAATAAAGCTATAAAAGTAGCTGAAAAGAATGGCAAGGTAAGTGTTGATATGAGAGGCACAGCCTGCAAGGTTCCTGTAGCCAAAGATTACATTCAGAAGTTAATCAATGAGGGAAGAGCGGGTAAGAAAAGGAAAAGTTTTAGAAATTAAAACAAAAAATCATAATTAAAACAAAAAAATATGGACACAAAAGAAGTAGTTTTAACAACCTTAAAGAAATCGGATAAACCTTTAAAATCTGCCGAAATTGCCGCATTAGCAGGAATAGACAAAGCAGAAGTTGATAAAGCATTGAAAATATTAAAAAAAGATGAGAAAATCGTTTCTCCGAAAATGTGTTTTTATTCAGTAAAATGATTTGTAACAATGATTTTTATATTAAAATCTCATTACATGAGGCTTTTTGAAAACATAAAAAAACAATAACAATTGTTTCATTTTTACAAATCAGGGCATTGCTGTATTTTGATCTGAGGATATAGCCGTTCTCTGTTGTTTTATCGTATAAAAATAAATACTGTCTGTTACAAACTTTTTCTCCATAATTAAAATCCGGTCTCTTCCGCACCAGTTGGGATAATAATCAATGTTGATATCCTGAGGTCCGAGCATAGCCGCAAATTGCCCTCTTATGTTTGCAACAGATGCGCCGGGTGGAACTTCGCTTAAATAGTATGCCAGATATGTATATTCATCATTCGTAATGTTATCAGGCATTTTGAGCTGTTCCTGAATTTTTCCTGAAAATAAAATTTTTGCATCTTGATATGATTCTGTAAATTCTGTAAGCAATTTTTTCTCATCATCAACACTTCTTTTTCCAATTGTGGATGCTGCCTGCAGATTCAGAAAACAGGAATAAGCAGTGAAAAGAAAAATAATAAGCGTAAGAATTGACTTTAGTTTATTGTTACTTTTTTCTAACAGATAAAAATATCCCAACGCAGCCATAACACTGAAAAAAGGAAGAATGTAAAGTGTGTTTCTGACAATCATTGCGCTAAAAGAAGACAGGTATAAAACATAAACAAGCATTACAACAAACAGTGAAGAAATCAGAATGTTTTTTCGGATAGCTCCATAAATAAATCCAATAAAAACGAATAAAAAAAACAAACATGAAATGATTGTATTTTGTGAAAACATTTCCAGAATCACGTATTCGGTTATTTTTACAAGATGATCTGTTCCTGCATGGATTGTATGCCCTAAATGTCCAGTCGAGTAAACACTTTTGACCCATACAACATCAGAAAAAAACAGTTTAAATTCAATAATTGCGCCTGGTGTTGTCAGAAAAAATGCTGCTAAAAAAAGTACAGGAATGCAACACATCCATATCAAACTTTGTTTGAAGGATATTTTTTTCTCAATGTATTCATGAAGAAGAAACAAGGGATAAATAATAAGAATAAATGCAGCGGTATATTTTGTTCCGGCAGCTATTCCGGCAGCAATAGCACTTAGTATGATTTTTTTTCTGATGTGGTAATCTGTGAACAAAAGAAAAACAGATAAAAAAACAAACTGCACTGCTATTCCGTCTGACACTGCCCATCTTGAATGATAGCTGAATTCAAACGATGAACAAAAAATTAATCCACCAATCAGTGCTGCGCGAATGGAACCGGATATTTTTAAAACTGTGAATACTACCCAAAACACGGTCAGTGCTGTTAATGCAAGGTACGCCAGTCGCGACAGCATGTAAAACATCGTTTGATCTGCAAGCGCTGTGTTACTAAAAAATGGGACAAGCCATTTATAAAGAAAAGCAAGTCCTGTCGAATAATAAAAACAAAAAGAAGGATACACATAATTGTGCGGAAGGAAAATTCCGGTTTTAAAAGCTTCATCAACCTGCCTTACAAACATGTATTCATCCCAATGGCTTCCAAAACGAATTCCCAATGCCCCTGTTACAAAAAGAAATGCATATAGACAAATGCCTATAAGTAATGCTTTTCTGCGTACTACGTTTTTTGAGTTGAAATCTGATGTAAACACTATATCTTTTATCCTATTTACGAAATATGTTTAGAATAATATTGCAATTTTACGAAATATATATTAACGAACATTTATTACTCTATAATTTATTTCTCATGAATCTTGCGCTGACTGCGACTGACATAAGAATATTTGATTATTGGTATTCAATGAATATATTTGTCAAAAATCTCCGCTTATGCATCGCAATACAATTTTTTATCTAATAATTTTCCTTGTCATTGCTTCATGCAAGGTTATTAAGCCTACTGCGCCTCCTGTGAAAATTAAGCCTCCGGTAATTGAACTCAAGCCGTCATTTATCAGTCTTCCTATTGAAATTGATATTAAAAATGTGGAAACCATGGTAAATAAAGAACTGCAGGGATTACTATATGAGGACAATTCTTTTGCTGACGATGATTTGAAAGTAAAAGCATGGAAAAAAGAAAACTTTACGATTTCAATAAAAGGAAATGAATTGTATTACAGAATTCCACTTAAACTTTCGATAATATATAAAAAGTTTATTGAGTTTCCGGAAGTTTCGGCAGAAATAGCTGTAAAATTTAAAACGCAATTTGTATTAAACAACGATTGGTCGCTGGGTACTAAAACAAACGCACTTGGTTATGAATGGATCAGTACTCCTGTTATTAAAGTAGGGAGTTTTGAAATTCCTATAAAGTCGCTTGCAGATATTGTTTTACTTTCAAGCAAAAACATGATTGCAAAAGAAGTTGATGCATCTATTAAATCGTATGTGAACGTGCGTTCCTATGCAGAAGAAGCCTGGGCAATGCTTCATAAACCAATTCATCTGAATAAAGATTTTAATTTGTGGCTAAAAATGGTACCAACTGAACTAATTGCAGTCCCTGTTATGGGTTTAAATAACAAAGTGAATATTGCGGTTGCTATAAAATCTGTAAATGAATTGCTCATGACAAAAGAGATTCCCCATTATACAGAAAAAAAATTTCCCGATCTGAAAATTGCAAAAAGTCTGGAGCCGGGCTTTTCCATGAATCTTAATATAGGAATACCCTTCACACAATTGAATGAAATTGCAAACAAAGAATTAACAGGTAAAACATTTGAGTCGGGCATGAAAAAAGTTGAAATAAAGAGAATCAATGTTTATGGAAGTGAAGATTCCTTTGTGATTGATGTTACACTCGATGGCTCTGT
Source organism: Bacteroidetes bacterium GWF2_35_48 (assembly GCA_001769125.1). Taxonomy (GTDB): domain Bacteria; phylum Bacteroidota; class Bacteroidia; order Bacteroidales; family GWF2-35-48; genus GWF2-35-48. The sequence goes on from MEOG01000128.1 coordinate 19,201, forward strand.
GAAAGGAGATGTATATCTGAAGGGCAAACCATTTTACGATAAAGAAAATAACATAATAAGTATTAAAGAGCTTTCTTTTGACTTAGACACAAAAAACAAATTGATTAAAGCTGCAAACTGGCTTCTGCACGGTGGTTTTGTGAAGATGATTGAAAATCGAATGAAAATTCCGTTGAGCGAAAAAATAGGAGAAATAAAAAAACTAGCACAGGAAAATTTATCAGAAAACCGCTCTGTTAAAGGTCTTGTGCTTAAAAGTGATTTAAAAAATATCGAGATAGACCAACTCTATATTACCTCAGATGAATTAAGAGCTGTAGTGTTTATCGAAGGAAAACTTGCCTTTATTGTAGAAGATTTGATGAAGATTAGTGAGTAGGAATGATAGAAATTAAATTGAACACCTACTGAATTCCTACTGAACATCAACAAAATCGAATACCCACAACTAACACATCATCTATCTGCTTTTCGTTTTCTTTCCATTCAGAAAAAGTATGCACCAATTTTTCTTTTTGAACGGGTAAAGATAAAGATTGAATTTCTGTTATCAGGTTCGTGAAGTTTTTGAAGCCAAATTTACTATTGGTTGGTCCTCCAAACTGGTCGCAATAGCCATCCGAAAACATGTAAATAGTTGTTGGTATTTCTATTTTTATCATATATTCTTCAAAGCGAATTGCTTTAAAATCGCAAGGAGTTCCAATAGAGTAGAAGCCACTTTCAATAATTTGTGTTGTTTCTTTTTTTACAACAATAGCCCTGTGTCCTGCTTCTGCTTCTTTAAGTGCTATTTGCGTTTTTTGAACTTCAATTTCTTTTTGTTTGCGCTCCGTCTGGTATTTTGTTTTTATCTCTTCTATTTGCTTGCTTTTTTCGAGGTTATCTAAGGTATCTTTAAGAGCGATATATTTTTCCAGAGAAATAGATAAATTTTTAAAATCAGATTTTTCTTTGTACATTTTATACATATCACCATAACACAGATATTTTATCTTAGTTAAATTATTTGAATGGGCAATCGAAAGGGAAGAATCGTAATATAAAAATGCTTGATTTTCCTGTTTCAACAAATAAAACAATTTTCCCAGATCAAAATAATTTATTCCGATGTTGTAAGGTTTATTCAGTGCTTTAAAAATGCTCAGCGATAATTGTGTGTATTCTATTGCTTGATTAATTTTATTTTGCATTTTAAATGCAATACCGATATTCCCATAGGAGGCTGCAATGCCAATAGAATCTTTCAGTTCTATTTTTATCTGAAGTGATTTTTGAAAAAAATCCAATGCTCTATTATATTTTTTTTCTTCAACTGCAATCATACCAAGATTGTTTAGAATTTTAGATTGCATGGAAACATCATTGATTTCAATACAAGAATTTAAGGCCGATGTATAGTAATGAATTGCTTTAGGAAAATTTTTTCTGCTTTGGAAAATAGCACCGATATTTATCAAACAAAGGGCTGCTTCTTTTTGGAAATTATATTTTTCAGCAATTGCGAGGGATTTATTGTAATTTACAATTGCCAGTTCATAATTACCCAAGTAATAAAAAAAAACTCCTTTTGACCTGTAATTATCTGTTAGTTGTTTGTTATTGTTTTCTTTTTTTGCGAGCAGAATACTTTTTTCAATCAAAAGTAAAAAGGAGTCCTTGCCTGTTTGTTGATATTTAGATGCCTGATGATATAGTTTTACGGATGGCAGTGTATCTATACTTTTGCAAACAGAAGGAAAGCAAAAGATCATAAAAGAAAAAATATTTAAAAAACACTCCTCATTTATTAAGTCTGCATGTTTCAGAAATCTCTCATTTTTATTTTCAAAGATAATAAATTATAGCAAAAACTACGTATTAATACTTAGCTATACTACTTAATAAATATACTCATGTTTCTGTATTGAATCGGGTTTCGTAATACTGTACTTTTGGAATATGTTAAACTTAATAAATGTGCGTTATGAAAAAGAAAATTTTACAATTAATAGCTGGATGGTTAATAATCCAATCCAATTTATTTTCTCAGGCACTGAGTTATTCATCTAATCTAACTGTTCCGCAAAACACTGCTGATGCTGCCTGGTATTTTAAACCTACTGCCGATTTACAAGAAGGTTATTATGGTGCAGCCAAATTAGTGTATATAAATTATGCTGTGAATGGGATGACAGAGTACCACAACTTAATGTATGTCCCTTCTTTGTATTCAGGCCAAGTTATGTTACTCCGAATTCTTTTGCCTCCGGGAACAAAACAAGCGACCATTTTTATGGAGTCTAATGACTGGATTTGTTCTTATCCAAATTGTGCTGTAATGAGAACGTTTAACACCGATCCAGGGACGTATTGTAATCAGTCAACAGGTGATGGAACGACTTGTGGAAGTAGTACTGGAACTTTTTATTACAATAGTGATTTATCGCCAGCCAGTGGCGGGTATAATGCTACTATTAATTCAACAACCGTATTGCCGGTTGCACAATATTTTTATTTTGTTCTTTATAATGGTTTGGATGGTGCCAATTTTACTCTTGGCTCCATGTCATATCAATTTAATATTATGGATACAGCATTGTATTCATGCTGGCGCGCAAAACGCCCATGGGCAGGAGGACCTGCTTCAAATAGCTGGGATGGAATAGGAGAAACGTGTACAACAAATATTAATGATATGTCTCAAAATAACAATGTAGAAATTTTTCCAAACCCAACCGATGGAAAAGTTACAGTAAATTGCCTTTCCGGAAATTCTTTTTCAGTTCAGATTTTATCCATGGAGGGTCAGATATTAAAAAATGAAGAATTTAGCTCCCCAAGTGCAGAATTAAGTATGGATGAATTTAATAAAGGAGTTTACCTTATTAGAATTCAAGATGGAAGTACTGTTCAATATAAAAAATTATTCAAACAATAAAATATACCATTATGAAAACATTAAAATCATTAATCATCGGATTGCTGCTTATGTGTAGCATCGCTGTTAAGGCTCAGGTAAATTTGCCAATAACAGAAGACTTTTCAGAGATGGCTGTTCCTTCAGGTTGGACTGTTTCTAATTCATGGGACTGGTATTTTTCAAATGTCAATGAAACCTTTCCCAGCTATTCAAATGGTTACATCTGGACAAGTTTGTCTTCAATGCCATCTGATATGTTTATAATATCTCCTGTGCTGACAAGAAATGGAACAGATCCTGTAGAGTTGTCCTTTTATCAACATATTTCTATTCCGGAATACTCTATTGTTGACATTAAGGTACAAATAAGCATAAATAATGGCGTTAGCTGGAGTACCGTAGATTCAATAACTCCGGTGCAATTAGACACATTGGTAGATATTAACGAACAAAAAATAATAAATCTTACAGATAGTATTGGTAGTGCAAATCAATTTAAGGTACGATTTTTTACACGTATTATTTATGGTGGTATGGGAAATGTAAGATGGGCTATTGATGATATTTCAATTCATGAAATAATGCCTAACGATGCGGGAGTGATATCTGTTACAAATCCTGTTAGTGGCTGTGGTCTTGGCAATGAAAATCTGATAGTGAATATAAAAAATTTCGGAACAGCTACGATTCCATCTGGCATTCCTGTTGAATACTCTACAGATAATGGTGCCAACTGGACCTCTGAAAACACAACGGCGTCAATTCTTCCAGGGGACACTATTTTACATACCTTTTCAACCCCAGTAGATTTTAGTGTAATTGAAACGCATCATTTGTTGATTCGAACGAATTGGGCAAGTGATGAACAAAGTTTTAACAACCAGATTTCTCAAAATATCATGAGTGAACCATTAGTAGCCACTTATCCCTATTTAGAAGATTTTGAGAGCAACAATGGTTATTGGTACACGCCTTTAGATACAAGTTATTCTTCATGGGAATGGGGGCATCCAAATTCAACAGGAATTATTGGGGGGGCAAGCGGCTCACAAAATGCTTGGAAAACGAATTTAACAGGACATCATTTAATGAATGAGAATTCGTATATTTTAAGCCCTTGTTACGATTTTTCAGGCTTAAGCAATCCAATGATAGAATTTGATGTTTGGTATGAAGCAACGGCCTCTGCATATGGTGTGATTAGTGGGATGGTATTACAGGTATCAACAAATTATGGTACAACATGGCAGACACTTGGCGCAGCAGGCACAGGGGAAAATTGGTACACAGCAGCTGAAGGCTGGCATGGCTCAAGCTCAGAATGGAAACATGCAAAGCATAGTTTATCTACGTATGGAAATCAAAATAATGTTAAATTCAGATTTAAAATAAATGTAATTAATCCATCATGGATTTCCCCTGAGGAAGGATTTTTATTTGATAATATACGGATTTATGAGCAGCCACAAATAGACATAAGTGTTACGGAAATAGAAACACCTGCAACTGGTTGCGGAATGACAAATCATGAATACGTTAAAATTAAGCTGAAAAATTTTGGTCTTGCAGATTCACCAAATAAAATACCGATTGCTTATAGTATAAATGGAGGAACAAGTTTTGTGAGAGATACTGTTAATTATGTATTAACTCCGGGAGAAGAATTGTTGTACACTTTTTTCTCACAACCAGCTGATTTTTCTACAGTAGGTACGTATCATTGCGTTGCCCTTACAAGCATAGCAACAGATGGCAATTTGTTAAATGATACTGTTTACAGAACTATTATTCATAAGCCAATCATCTCCTCTTTTCCGTATTTTGAAGATTTTGAATCAAGTTCAGCAGAGTACTGGACAATAGGATCTTCAACAGGTGTCTCAAATTGGGTTTTAGGCTCTCCCATGAAAACTGAAATCCTACCACCACCTTCAGGCACACATGCATGGACAACCGGTTTAGTTGGAAATTATTCTTCAAGCCAGAATTCCTGGGTTGAAAGCCCTTGCTTTGATTTGACAGATGTTGATTATCCTGTAATTAGTATGAAAATTGCAGTAGCAATGGCAACGAATGATTATATATTAGTTGAATATTCCACAAATTCAGGTGCAACATGGCTTTCAGTTCCAATTCAGGATAGTTATGGCGATTCATGGTGGTATTCATTTTCAAGTGGCTGGTCTGGTTCATCAATAAATTGGACTGGGAACCCTCCAGTATCGGGTTATTTTACAGCAGTGAAGTGGGTGTATAGTGTTGCGAATGCACCTAATGTGAAATTTCGTGTTAAAATAACTACTGATTCATATTCAAATAATGAAGGATTTGCATTTGATGATTTTGAAATTAATAATAATCCACTATTGTCTATTGCTGCGAAAGAAGAGTCAGATAAAACAGGAAAAGTATTAGTATATCCAAACCCTTGTTCCGATTATATTGTGATTTCCTCAGAGAAAATATCTCAAGGCATCTTAAAAATATCAGATTACTTAGGGAAACAAGTTTTTCAGACAAATATAGATTTGTCAAACGGAGATCTCAGTATTACTCTTCCCGAATTATCAACTGGAGTTTACAGGCTAAGCATTTATTCGAAAGAAGAATTGTTCAATCAGGCACTCATAATTAAATAATTAATACTTTTAAGACAGGTATTGGTGTTATTACTGATACCTGTCTTAATTTTTTTATTAATTTTGAAGGGTTGAGAACCAATCAGCCTTATGAAAGGAATAATAATACTATATTTTTTATTTGGATGTTATTTCCGGCTATTTTCTGGAAATACAGATAGCTTGTTCGTTTTGGCAGATAAACTTCCAGAAAAAGAAAAATGCAAATTTCATCTCGCCATAGGAAATCAAATGCTGAATTCTTCACCTACACAATCCGTTATTCATGCGAAAGAAGCATTGAAATTTGCTTTGAAATTTAAAAATAAAAAAGAAGAAGCCGATGCATTGAGACTTCTGGGTGCTTCCTATTTTATGAAAAGTAATTACGATACAGCATTGTTTTATTTATACAAATCATTACGCTTATCTGAAAAACAGGGAGAGTTTAAAGATAAAGCCAGTGCTTTGCTGAATATTGGCGCAGCACATACAAAGCTGAAAAAATGGGATGTTGCTCAGGGTAATTACAATGAAGCAATTCTTCTTTTTGAAAAAGTGGGAGATATACTTGGGATATCTCGTGCACAAAATAATCTTGGATGGATTTATCTTGAGCAGAATAAATACGACAAAGCTCTTGAATCTTTTTTTCAATCAATAGATGCTAAAAAGAAATTGAATGATCAAAAGGGGATTGCACACTCTCTGGGAAATATTGCAATTGTATATTCTAGGAAAAACGAGTACCAGAATGCAATTAAGTACTATAATCAATCAATAAAAATAACTGAAAAGGAAAATGATCTTGCCGGTACTGCAACAAATTATGAAGCTTTAGGGCAGCTTTATTTTAAAATGAAAAATTATAAATTAGCCGAAGACGCTTACAAAAAAAGTATTATTCTTGCAAAAAAATCTTTATTACGGAATCTTATTCGGGCAAATTATAGAAATCTTTATTTGCTGAAAAAACAACAGAGTCAGCTTGAAGATGCTTTGTCGTTTTATGAAAAATATATAGAGATAAAAGACAGTATCAGTAATGAACAAGCACTGAAACAAATTTCAGAATTGCAGGTGCAATATGGAACAGAGAAAAAAGAAAAAGAAATAATAATTTTAAAAAATGAAAAAATAATTCAGGCATTGGAAATGTCAAAACAAAAAAACATTAAAAATCTTATTTTGATTATTCTTTTGTTAATTGCAATTTCCTCTTTTATTCTATATAGTCGCTATCTTTTAAAAAGGCAATCAGAGACAAGACTTAAGCTTTTGAATGCACAAAAAGATAAATTTTTTTCTATTATTGCTCATGACTTGAAGGGTCCTTTTGGCGCATTTTTAAATATTTCAGAAACAATAAGCACACATTTTAACACACTAGAAAAAGAAGATATTTATACATTATCCAAGCTTTCTTACGATTCTGCTATTCACGTACAGAATTTACTTCATAATTTGTTACAATGGGCAATGACACAGACAAACTCATTGAATTTCTATCCGGAATCTTTGAATTTATCATTTATAATACATGCTAATTTATCGTTATTTAATGCTTCTGCGCTTGAAAAAAAAATTATTGTTAATACTGATATAAATAAAACAGCATTGGTGCATGCAGATAAGAATGTTGCAAACACTGTGATGAGAAATCTGATAAATAATGCTATTAAATTTACGGAAGAGTCTGGCACTATTAATATTTATGCGGTAAGCCAAGGGGATAAATTTGTCATAACAGTAGAAGATACAGGTATTGGGATTAGTAAATCAGATATTGAAAAATTATTTAGAATTGATATTGAAAATTCTTCGATTGGAGTTTCTAAAGAAAAAGGAACAGGCTTGGGCTTGATTCTTTGTAAAGAATTTCTTGAAAAAAATGGAGAAAAAATATGGGTAGAAAGCGAAGAAGGGAAGGGTACAAAAGTTATTTTTACTTTAAAAAAGGCATAGAAAAATGATTTTATAAAAGCGTTAGGTCAAAAGTGGTAAATGGTTACCAGCAAACAACAATCTTCAACCTTCAACTTGTAACTTGTAACTTGCAACCTAAAAACACACACATACATCCAAAAATTATATGGAAAACGAACAAATAAAAATAATACTTGTAGACGATCATCAGGTTGTGCGTGGCGGAACCAAAGCTGTACTGATACCACACAAAAATATTAAAGTTCTTGCTGAAGCATCAAACGGTGAGGAACTTTTTAAATTACTGGAATCGCACAAGCCAGATATTGTTTTACTTGATATTTCCTTACCCAAAATGGATGGTATTGAAATAACCCGGATTTTACAAAAAAATCATCCTGAAATTAAAGTAATAATTTTTTCCGGGAAAACAGATGAAGATTCAATTTTTGATGCGCTTGGGGCTGGTGCAAAATCTTTTTTACCCAAAGATACGATTGGCGACGAAATTGTAGAAGCAATTAATGAAGTATCAAAGGGAAATGAATATTTGAGTTTTAATATCCCCAATACTATTCTGATTAAATACATGAAAAAAGACAGAATGGCCGAACGCTTCATTGAAAAAGATGTTAACCGGCTTACCAATCGTGAGCTGGAAATTTTAAAATTGATAGCAGAAGGGTTAAGCAGCAAAGAAATAGCAGCAAAATTATTTTTAAGTTTTCGCACTGTTGACACACACCGCAATAATATTATGCATAAACTACAGTTATACTCTCTCCAGGATCTTATCAAGTATGCGATAAAAAATAAAATAATACAGTTGTGAAAAAAAGAAATACAATATTTAGCCCAAAAATTAATTGTGTTTTAGGAAAAGGAGTTTAAGCGATTGACGATAGATAACTCAAAAGAGTTATTTAGATTACTTGCATTAAAAAATAAATTTATTTGTTATATTTTTTTAATTTTGTCGTATTACTATTACGTAATAACTACAAAATTCTTTCAATGAGTAATTCGTTAGAAAATATTTTAAATCAATTAAACCTGATTAAGCATAATGCCGTTTTTTTCAGAGAAGAGAAAAACGGACAGGTCTTTAATGGATTTTCATCAGAATTACAAAAGAAATTAGACATTATTAAACCAGATGCTTTTTTTGTTTTCAATCACCAACCGTTTATTTTATTTTTCGATTTAACACAAAATACAAAAACTGAAAAAGAAATCCATAAACAAGTTTGGTCTTTTGATAATGCGCCGGTTATTTTTATAATTAAACAAAAGGAAGTACAAATATTTAATGCTTTTCATTATAATAAAAACAATCAATGCTTAGATGAGATTCTTCTAACGGAAGAAGAAAGAAATAAGAAATTTTCATTTTGGAATTTACAAAGTGGTTTTACCTGGAAAAATTGGTTTCAGCAAGAATATTTAGAAAATACAAGAAAAAATAATACTCGCAAAAGAGCCAACCAACAACTCTTCGAAAATATAAAACAAGTAAGAGAGGCTTTATCAGATCCTAAAACAAAAAATAGTTTATCAGAGGATAACGCAAACACTCTAATATTACGGTTGATTTTTATACGCTACCTGATTGACAGAGGAGTCTGTATAGATGAGAATTATATTAGTGGAAAGGGTACAATAGAAAGGCGATTGAGTTTTTGTAAATTGATAGAAATTCCTTTAAAATTGAATCAATTATTCGATAAACTGAATGAAAAATTTAATGGCGTTTTATTTAAAAACAACAACACTGCGCTTACAATAACTCAATCAAAGGCATTATCCAAGGTCTTTAATGGCGAAACTCCAGAGGAAGGCACATTATTTTATGGCTTTGGCTCTGAGTTTTATTTTGAAATATTCGATTTTTCAATTATACCTGTTGAGGTAATTTCCGGCATTTATGAATCATTAATTGATAAAGAAGCCCGAAAGTTGGATGCAGCTGTTTATACTCCTTCTTTTTTGGTAGAGTATATCCTTAATGACACAGTAGAGAAATATTTAAAAGATAATAACACTTCGGAATGTAAAATTTTTGATCCCTCAGTAGGGTCGGGTATTTTTCTGGTACAATCATTACGAAAGATGATTGATAAAGAAATTATTCTTAATAAAAAATTTAGTAAAAAACAGTTTAGTGAGCGAATCAGAGAAATTGCCAAAAATAATCTGTTTGGAATAGACACAAATTTACAGGCATTAAAAGTAACTTGCTTTTCAATATATATTGCATTATTAGACTATCAGAAACCCAAAGATATAGATAAATACAAGTTCCCTGATCTTTTAGGTGAAAACCTATTTGAAGCAGATTTTTTTGATGAAGACAAACCGTTTAATGAAATAATAAAAAAGCAAAATTTGAATTTCATTTTGGGTAATCCTCCTTGGAAAAGCGATAAAGAAGAAAAACATTTACAATGGCTCAAAAAGCATAAAAAAGTAACCGGAAGATTTGAAATTGCACAATCTTTTTTACTTCGTTCAAAAGATTTTATGCTGACACATACCCAATCTGCATTAATTGTAACAAGTACTATTTTTTATAACGTAGCAAAAACAACAAAAGAATTTAAAAACGAATTTCTTACTACTTTTTGTATTAACAAATTTTTCGACTTATCTCCTGTTCGAAGATTAATTTTTGAAAAAAAAAATAGTCCGGCAAGTATTGTATATTATCGCTTATCCAAAGAAAAGGAATACCAGAATAATATAGTAAAACATCAATCAATAAAATCTAATCTTTTTTTGAAACACTACAAAATGTTAGTGATTGAGAAATACGATCAAAAAGAGATTTTACAACACCATTTTATTGAAAACGATTGGATGTTTAAGGTGGCATTATATGGTAATACATTGGATTTCCATTTTTTGAAAAAATTTAAACATTTGCCGTGTAAAATTAAAGATCAGATTAATAAAGATGAAGGATATACAGGAGCTGGAATTAAATCAAATATAGGAGATCATCATGCTGATTTTTTAATTGGAATGCCATTAATAGAGAACTCACAAATACAAGAATATTATACATTTTTGAGCAAAGACCATAAGACTTTAACTAAAAAAGATGTTTATTATGAAAGTGGGAGGAAGAAGGAACTGTTTGTTGGTGGAAAAATATTAATAAAAGAACAAGCTCGTAACGAAAGCGAAATAGTTATTTCATTCATTGATAAAAACTGCGTGTTTAAGAATGGAATATGGGGAATAACAGCTAAAATAGAACTGCTGAAATTATTGTACGCAATTTGTATTTCAAAAGTATATACATATGATATATTTATGACATCTTGTTCTTGGGGAGTATCAACAAGACCTCAAATAAGATTAAATGAAGAATATTTATCATTTCCTTTTATAGAGCCAAAGATTGAAAAACAAAAAGAATTAATTGGTTTAGTTAATAAATTTTTACAGCCATTTAAGGATTATTATAAAAAGTTTACTTTAGGCGAACCAGAAGCGGATAAAAATATATTAAAGAAAATAAATGATGCTATCAATGACCTATACGGAGTCAAAGACTACGAGAAAGATTTGATAGATTATGTTCTAGATGTTTCACGTTATCAATTTCAGGAGAGCAAGCAGGAAAAATTTACCCGAGCCATACATAAGGATTTACCATTCCTTGAAAAATATGCGGATGTCTTTTTAAAAGAATTTTCGAAAATATATACAGACGAATATATCCAAATTGAAGTATATCCGTTGGAGCATTTTATTGCCATGAATTTTGTTTTTTATAAAGAGAAACGGAACCTTGATAAAAGCATTATTTTTCCTACTGACAAAAAAGATGAAACAGCTATTCTTAAACGATTAGCGAATAATTTGAGTATTTCTCAGATTACAAATTCTGAAGATTTTAGTAAAAATTTATTTGTACAAAAAGATATAAAAGGATTTGAAAAAAATTCATTCTATATTATCAAGCCAAACGAATATAAATGCTGGCATCGGGCAATGGCTTGGTATGATGTTGCTGAAATTAAAGAGGCCATAGAAATCGCTGAAATAAATCATTTAAAAGGAGTGCCAGATGAGTTTTAGTGCTTCTACATTTATAAGGGGTAGAAAAAGTATTACCTCAATTACAGATAATAGGATAAAGCATGTTTTATGGTATATTCTGGAATGCCATCGGATTTTTTTAAACGACAATATAACATATTCACTAAAGGAGATAAAAAATACCACCAAAATAAAACCGGAAGATTATTTCAGAACAAAATTTGTAGATAATTATTTACGGAAAAATAGAGGTTTATTACAGAGTTTTCAAATGGAAGACATTTTTTTCGGCAAAGAAGAAGTGGAAATTTATGAAGATAACAGTGGAATTAAACAGGAAGATAAAATTGATATTTATGTTCGGGATGCCGGCTTGCAAAAGTATTGGAGTAATGAGGGGGAAGTATATTTTGCAATCGAATGTAAAAGAATAAAACAATTGTCCGACTCAAATATTTATATTTCTGATATTGACAAGTTCTGCAAACGAAATTATACAAATTTAAGATTGCCTTTTGTAGGGCAAATTGCATTTATTGAAAACACAACATTGTCCCATGATCTTGTCGCCATTGAAATAAACAGTTATTTGAAAAAATCTACTTCAATTATTACTGACAAATATCTTTCAAATATTAAACTACACAGTACAATAGACTGTTCTTATCATTCATTACATAAGAAGAACTTCCTGAAAAAGGAATCATTTTTAATCTATCATCTGTTATTTAACTATTCATCAATCGTAACCGACTGATATTTTTTTTATTGTTTGAGTAATACCTTATCAAACAAATTGTTTTCTTGCATTCACTACGTAAAAACACCTACTATTTCCTACTGACCCAAAATCCAACAATACCCGATTGATTCCACCTGCTTTTCAGCCGTATCTTTGAATAAAAAAAGATACGATGAAAAAAGTTATTACAATAGCGATACTGTTTTTTCTAACAATCGCGATTAAATCAGTACAGGCGCAAAACGAATTACTGACCGCTTCAGAAGTTGGAGATTTTTCTACTATAAAAAAATGTATTGAAAGAGGCGATGATGTAAATTTTTTTTTATATCATCCTCATTCCTCTGCCGATGATCATCATTCTTGCAACCACAGCGAAAATCGTACAGCTTTATTTTGGGCGGTACTTAGAAATGATTATGAGATTGCAGAATATTTACTACTGAACGGCGCAGATGCAAATCTCCATATTATTCATGGTACAACGGTTTTGCATTGGGCTGCTACAAAAGGAAATATCCAGATGATAAAACTGCTTCTAAATTACAAGGCAAATGTTAATGAAAAAGATGACAAGGGTCGCACGCCTCTAATGCTTGCCTGTTTTTACAATTTTTCAACAGATGCTGCTGATTTGCTCATGCTTTCTGGAGCCAGTTCGAAAGAAAAAGACGCCTTGGGAAATGATTTTGAATTTTATATTCAAAACAGCCTGAAAAAAAACAATCAATAAGCTAACAATTATGGAAACTCAATATTTAAAAAACGGAGATGAAAAAGACAATCATTCTGATGCGTTTTTTTCAGATATTAAAAAAATTAAAATTAAAAGAATAAATTTTACCTATAAATTTTTGTTCTCCTTTATCATTACCATTTTATTGATATTACTTATCTTAAACAATGTGTGTGCACAAAATTCTTGTGGCAATTCCGGATTTGAGTCCGATGATTTTACAGGTTGGATCGGACAAACAGGAATTTCTCCTATGGGACCTGTTAATAATCCTGTAATGACAAATACCGGAATCGTTAATGGTCGTCATACAATAACAAGTGGAGGAAACGATTGGGTATTGTCTCTGGCTGGTATTACATTGCCCAAAGTAGCTCCCAATGGAGGATTGCATAGTGTAAAGTTAGGGAATGAAAGCGTGGGCTCGGAAGCTGAACGATTAAGTTACAGATTTCTTGTTACACCCGATAATGCAAGTTTTGTTTATCAGTATGCAGTCGTTCTTAATGATCCGGGTCATGATGGAAGACCCATGTTTACTATTTCTATTAAAACAACATTAGGAGAATCGGTTCCTTGTGGAGATTATAACGTGCAGGCCAATGCCGGAATTCCAGGTTTTTCTTATGTTAATATTGCAAACTATCCAACCGGACCTGCCAGTATAATTTACAAACAATGGACAAGTGTGCCTGTTAATTTGTATGACTACATTGGTGATTCCGTTGTAGTTGAATTTACAACAGCAGATTGCACCGCCGGAGAGCATTTTGGTTATGCTTATATTGATGCCTACTGCAACCAAATGGAGATAGAAACCAGTTATTGCGCAGGAGATCCTACCGCACAACTTACCGCCCCTTCGGGTTATCAATTTTATCAATGGATAAACGGACAATTAGGTCAAACAATTACATTGAATAATCCACAAAACTTTGATAGTCTTACTGTGTTTATGACACCTGCAGAGGGTTGTGAGCAGATTCTTACGGTTTATATTGATTCGATACCAGTACCTGTTGCCTCATTTAACCATACGGAGGCTTGTGTTGATGAAATTATTCATTTTACAGATAGTTCGTATATTATTGGAATCGGTAATATTGTTACACATCATTGGATTTTTGAAAATGGGGATACTTCTGCAATTGCAAATCCTGATTACTCATTTTCATCGCTGGGGGATCATTTGGTGACACTTATCGTAACATCCGACAGAGGTTGTATTGATACAATAATTCAAACAATAAATATTTCGGCTTGTCCATGTTTTACGCCTCCATTCACTATAGATATTATTCAACCTCCTTGCCATAACTCCAATGCTTTAGTACAATTTCAGGGAAGTGCAACAATTTCTGCTCAATTTATTTGGAATTTTGGACAGGGAACAGTACTGAATGGATCCGGTGCAGGGCCTTTCGAACTTTCATTTCCTCATGATAGTTTGGCTTATGTTGTTGCTTTATCGGTAACAGACTATGATACTTTAGGGAATGCCTGTGCGCCGGATTCTTCTTTTAATACTGTACTATTTCCGGCACCCATTTCAACATCAATATCTGTTGATAATGTTTCATGCCATGGTGGACAGGATGGTTCTGCAACTATAATTGCAAGTGGCGGAACTCCTCCGTTTACGTATCAATGGAGCGATGCACAACAACAGCAAACGACAACAGCAGACAGCCTTTTTCAGGGAATGTATTATGTGAGTGTATATGATTTTAATAATTGTATTAAAACCGATTCTGCAATAATATCGCAACCATCTGCTTTTAGCGCAGTTTTAAACCCAACAGATTTGTTATGCTTTGGAAATAATTCCGGTTCTGTTTCTGTCTTTATGAATGGAGGAACTCCTCCCTTTTCGTTTGCATGGAGTAATGGACAAACAGTACAAAATCCTACAGGCTTGGCAGCAGGTATTCATGTTGTGAATATTGAAGATGATGAAAATTGTATTTATACATATTCTGCAACGATTAATCAGCCAACACAACTAGCAGGACAAATTTCATTTATCGAACCAAAATGTTATGGAGGTAGCGATGGCGAAGCCTTTGTTTCTGCAAGTGGTGGAACTCCTCCTTATACCTATTTTTGGAATACTTTTTCTGAGTCAGAGCATATCACCGGGCTTTGGTCAAGCTTGTACAGTATGACCATAACTGATGCAAATAATTGCAGGCAGTATCTTTCATCTTCAATGAATGAACCGGAGCCTGTAATAGTAACGCTACCTTCCAGTTTTACAGCCTGTAAAAATCTGGTAACAACAATTACTGCTACTTCTATAGGAGGAACACCTCCTTACCTGTTTCATTGGAATAATGGAGCAACGGGTCAGCAAATTGTTTTAACACCAAGTAGTGTACACAATTTTAACGTTTATGTAACAGATGCAAATAATTGTATCAGCAATTCTGCCTATACAACGGTAAATGTTTATCCTGATATTGATATTTCACTTATACAAAGACTTGATTCTATTTGCCCGGGAGATACTGTAAGCATATTCCCACAAATACAAGGAGGGAAAGAGCCTTTTACTGTTTTACTGAACAATGGAGGTGTTCCTTCCCCATTTATCATTATTCCTGAATTTACACAAACATTCACTGTTTCTGTAAGAGACGATTGCGGACTGACAGATCAGGATTCGATTCATATTGTTGTTATGCCACTGCCTGAGATAAATATAGAAGCAGATATTTATAAAGGTTGCCAGCCTCTTACTGTTCATTTTCACGAAACAACACCCTTTACAGGTGAAACTTATATATGGCATTTTGATGATTGGGATGAAAACAATCTTTCACTTGCACAAAATCCCATTCATGTTTTTGATGAATTTGGAATTTATACAATTTCTCTTTTAGTAACATCAAAATTTGGTTGTAGGGCAAAATTAATTATTCCAAACATGATAGAAGTTTATCCGAAACCAGAGGCTCGTTTTACTACCGATAAAAATCATGTTTCAATAAATTCTCCTTTGGTTTCTTACTTCGATAATTCCGT
The DNA here is from genome assembly GCA_001769125.1 of Bacteroidetes bacterium GWF2_35_48. Lineage (GTDB taxonomy): Bacteria > Bacteroidota > Bacteroidia > Bacteroidales > GWF2-35-48 > GWF2-35-48. Next base: position 35,196 of record MEOG01000128.1, read on the forward strand.
GGGAGCAGCGCAATACTGCTGGTCTTTTGGTGATGGAGATTCATCGTTGACGCAAAACCCTATGCATAGTTTTTACGATTATGGAGAATTTACAACAACCCTTATAGTTACATCAGACAAGCAGTGTAAGGATACTGCAGAAGTTTTGATTATTGTGGAGGAAGATTTTACTTTTTATGCTCCATCTGCATTCTCACCCGATAACGATGGACGGAATGATATGTTCAATGTTTTTGGTACGGGAATAAATGAAGACGATTTTTCTTTGATGATATATGATCGCTGGGGAGAACTAATATTCACTTCTGATAAATTGGAATATGGGTGGGATGGTAAAATTAAAGGAGAAAAAGTTGCAACAATTGGAACCTATGTGTGGATGGCAACATATCGCGACAGGAATAAAAATCAACACCAAAAATCAGGATATGTTACAGTAATACGATAGTAAAAAACAATGGCTATTATTTTATTTAATATTTATTAAAGGAGGAAAATTATGTGTAAAAATTTGATGTTATTTTTGCTTGTCATACATTTCAATTGTTCTTTTTCTCAAACACCTGAAGCATTCAAATACCAGTCCGTAGTACGAAATAACCTGGGGCTTCCTTTGATAAATCAGGCAGTCAATTTCAGGATTACTGTTTTAAAAGGTGGGATTTCAGGTTTAGAGGTTTATGGAGAAACTCATTTGACAAGCACGAATGAATTTGGACTTGTTTCTTTAGAAATTGGAGTGGGTACGCCTGTTGCCGGTCAATTTTCAAATATCAACTGGGCTGATGGACCTTACTTTTTAAAAACAGAATTAGATATTAATGCCGGCAATAATTTTCAGGAAATGGGAACAATACAATTGCTTTCTGTACCCTTTGCTTTGCACGCAAAAACAGCAGAATCACTTACGACAAATATCATTGAAACCGATCCGATTTTTTCTCAAAGCCCATCCAGTGGAATTTTAAACAGTAATATTACGAACTGGAATTCTGCCTATAGTTGGGGAAATCATGCAACAGCAGGATATTTAACTTCAGAAACTGACGGTTCAATTACCAACGAACTTCAATCATTAAGCATTATCGGAAATAATTTAAGCATTTCAAATGGAAATACAATTGCATTACCAACGACAAGCATAACAGAAACTGATCCGATTTGGAATACAGCGTCTCTTAATTATTATACAAAACTAAATATGCAGACATCAGGCGCATCTCAATTGCATTTTAATAATTTAATAAATAAACCTACAACATTAATGGGTTATGGTATTGCCGATGCAATTAATACATCGCATCCTGCAAATGGCATTACGAGTACAAATATCACAAATTGGAATTCTGCCTATAACTGGGGAAATCATGCAACAGCAGGATATTTAACAACCGAAGCAGATGGTTCTATAACAAATGAATTGCAAACTCTTAGTATTGTAGGTAATAGTTTAAGCATTTCAAATGGAAATACAATTACATTACCAACAGGAAGCAGTGATACGTGGACAATAAATGGCAATAATATTTACAACAGCAATTCCGGCTTTGTGGGCATAGGTACAATAACACCTACAGCAACATTGAATATTGCGAGTCTAACCAGTATCGCACTACGGCTGCAACCTGTAGGGGGAGGGAGTTCCACTACCAGCCTTCCCTCTGTATTAGATTTTTGGTCAACTTTCGATAATTTATCAACAGATCAGGCACCCAGGCGCACGGCTTCCATAAGGGCAAAATTTGCAGGAGGAGCATGGGGTAATGAAACACTTATTTTTGGTGTTGGAAATAATGGAGCAAGTAACGACGCTGCAACGGGTGTAATTGAAAGAATGAGAATAACCGGAACGGGACAGGTTGGCATAGGAACAACTGCTCCTCTTGCAAAATTGCATGTTGAAGAAACAGGGCTGAATGTCCCATCTTTTGCCGTAGGGAATAGTGTAAAATGGTTATTTACCTGCAATAATTTAGGAGCAGGGGTTGTTAATCCATTAATTCAAAATAGCGATATCGGTTTAATTGTAGGTAATGGTGCTCCTGAAAATAGTAACTTATTTATCGGGCCATGGTCTGCAAACCCAACAGGAATAAGGCTGACAGATACATCAATAACCTTTGGCGGAAAATTAATTCATTCTTTTGGTGGGATTCACCCTGATAATATTCCTTTTCAGGATCAGGTTGCTTACGAGATTGGGACTGCCGGAAAATACACAAACAATTTAGGTACAGGCTGGGGAAATAATTTTCATTTTGCATCGTGGGTTCAAAGCCAGGGTACCAAACCTTCGGTAGCTGTTTTTGGTGAAGGAGAAGGAATCGGGAGTGGCTCAAAAGTCTGGGGCGGTAATTTTGTTGCGTATGCGAATTATAATTCCGGAACACAAGGAGCAAATTCAGCAACAGCTATTGGTGTTGAAATTAATTTTGGTTCCATACAAGCGGGAGGGATTGCCCATGGCTTAGTGCTTGCATCTGCCGGCTACCATAAAACACAAAATTACATACAAGTTCAAAGCAATACAACCGAGGCAATACCAGACAATGGAATTGTATTTGGGGGGTGGGGGCGCAGACCCGTTAATGGGAGTCTTATATCTACTGCCGGACCTTTTTTATCAATACCCATAGGAATAGATTTTAGTGCTGCAACCTTTGGTCAATATGCTTTTATTTCTACGAATTTTAATGTCTCAGGAAGTGGTTGGGTAACCGCTTTAGGTGTAACTCAAACTTCAGATATCAGGACAAAAGAAAATATTTTTCCTATTAAAAATAGTTTAAAGAAAGTTCTTCAAATACAAGGTGTGGAGTTTAATTTTAAAGATGACGTTGTTGGTATTAATGCTTTTTTGAAAAACAAACAAATTGGCTTTATTGCTCAAGAGCTCGAAAAAATACTACCTGAAGTTGTAATGACAGATAGCAATGGGAAAAAATCGGTTGCCTATCAAAATATGGTTGCATTAATTATTGAGGCAATAAAGGAACAGCAATTATTAATAGAAAAGCAACAAAAAGAAATCGAAAACTTAAAAAAAACAAGCCATTAAAAAGCACAAACTTAGAAACTGTTTTGAATTTTCATTTTTCTTCTTTTACTTGTTGGTTACAGTATTATGTACACAGGAAAGCTGTTGATTAACCATTTTTTAAAACATTGTTGTCCATTTAAATATGCAACTACCTTCCTTTATATAATAGGAATGCCTCCGTAGGAGGCAAATAGCGATATAAAAAGAGTTAGATAGGTTTTCGCACCGCTCTGTAAGAGCGGAATAATATTTGGTTAAACTATTGCGCATCCTCACGTAGAACGTGACAGGTACGGAGCGCATTTTTACAGACTTTATCATTGTATTTTCGCTATTTTGCCTCTACGAGGCGGTTTTTACTAAATTTTAAACAGTAGTTTTTCTTTGCAGCAATAATGATTTTAAAATCAAAACAGTTTCTTATCTTTTGCTTCTATAAATATTTCTACGTATAGTTACTTAGTGATTTTCTTGTATTTAAAATCATTAGTTTTCTGATTGATTTAGGTCTCAAACAGGCTTATTTTTACATAATAATTTTTAAACCCTAACCCTATGAAAACTTTTATTTTTTATGCAGCATGGACACTTTTATTGTTGTTAGGCTATAGTGTTACTGCAAACAATATTCAAATAAGCAATGTAACAACAACTTTGGTTACCGGATCTCCTAATTATTATACAATACAGTTTAATATTAGTTGGGAAAACTCTTGGATGGTTTCGAGCGGTCCTGCAAATTTTGACGCAGCATGGTTGTTTGTAAAATTTAAAAATACCAGTGGCGACTGGAAGCGAGCATGGTTAAACACAACGTTTTCTAATCATACAGCACCCAGTGGAAGTACCATTTATTGCGATGACAATACAGGTGTTTTCCTTTATCGAAGTACCTACGGAAGCGGAAATGTAAGTTGGCAAAATGTACAATTGCGTTGGGAATATACCTTAAATTCAGGGGTGCCAACAAACCCCGAAGTATGCGTATTGGGAATTGAAATGGTATATATCCCGGCGAGTCCTTTTTATTTAGGAGATGGAAATGGAGCGAATGAATCAACTTATGCTTTACACGTTACAGATAATACAGCTGTTCAAATAACAAATACATTAGTTTCAGGAGTTAAAACAGATGCCTCTGGGGGTGATGCACAGATAACCGGTGCAGGTGTTGGAATTGATGGCGATGGTGGTATAGATACGGATAATAACGGAACAATTGATAATGCAAGTTTTCCTACAGGATATTTGTCTTTTTGTATAATGAAATACGAAATTACGGCTCAACAATGGTGTGATTTTCTTAATAAGTTAAATTCTACAGAATATGCTTCAAGAACAACATCTATTGTTGATAATTATGGAAGCCATATCGGTTCTCAGTTTGGAGAATTTATTACGAATAACCCTTATAGAGCCCTTGGTGGATTAACCTGGATGGATGGATGCGCTTATGCAGATTGGGCAGGTTTACGCCCTATGACAGAACTTGAATATGAAAAAGCTTGCAGAGGTAGTAATTCTACAGTTTTGAATGAATACGCATGGGGAAATAGCATTAAAGTAAGCATTTCAAGCGTAGATGCGGCATTAGATGGAACCTCCGGAGAAATACCAACAATTGGCTCACTGTGCAACAGCAATATTTATAATGGATTTAATCGTACAATACGTTCCGGGATTTTTGCAACACCAACATCTACAAGAGCTAGGGCTGGTGCTACTTATTATGGTGTAATGGAAATGAGTGGTAATTTATCGGAACAATGTGTTACCATAGGAAATATTGCAGGAAGAAGCTTTACCGGACTTAATGGAAATGGAAATTTGAATGCAAATGGTCAGGCAGATGTTAATTATTGGCCCGGAATAAATGGAAATTCAAATACAAATATTGCAAATGGTACTTATACAACCGGTGTTACCTCTGGAGCAGGCTCCGGTCAACGAGGTGGTAGTTGGTGGCTTACGACTATTTATGCATATGTTTCAAACAGGAGTGTTGCAAGTTCTTTTTTAATAGGTTCAGACACTTATCAGCATGGTTTTCGCTGTGTTCGTTCTGTTCCTTAGAATATTTATGGATTTTTCAATTCATAACAGTAGAGTGAGATTCTGAATAATAAATCCTTTCAATACCCTATATTTTTTGATTTCAATAAACCCCTATATTTTTCACAATAATTAATATCTTATTAATAATAATGTTTTTTTTTAAAAGAAGATATTTATTTTTTTTGCTACTCGTATCTGGCTTTTTGATTCGTTCTTTTTCTTTTGCACAGTACCACGGAAGAATAGGAATGGGCTATACTTCTGGCAATTTTTATGAGTCTGTATATACAGGAGGTACGGGTCAGGGTTATATTCAGTCTTTAAACAATTCGACTATGTATTTGGGTGGCTCAGGTCAGGGCTATCACCTATCTGGAACAGGCGAGAATAGTGTTGTCTTAGGAGGTGTAGGTGCAGGAACTGTTTGTAATTGTGAGGGTCACCAGATAACGTACCCCTTGCCAGTGCAAATAAGTATAACGGGTCCTTTAAGTGTTTGCCAGGGTTCTATGGTTAGTTATGGCATAGCAACAACCCTTGTAAGCGGAATACAGTGGACAACTAGCGGAGGTGTTATATTATCAGGACAGGGTACATCAACAATAAACATAGCATGGAATAATTCCGGAAATTATACAGTAGAAATAACAGCAACGGATTTTTTAGGATATACAACATCTGCGCATATTCCAGTTGTTGTTCATCTATATGTACAAGCAAATGTAAGCATAAATAACAATATATCATGTAATGGTTTTTCAGATGGCAGTGCAACAGTAAATGTTATTACAGGCTCTGCACCATATTATATTAATTGGAGTACTTCTCCGCCTCAAAATACACCAACAGTTACAGGCTTGGAAGCAGGTTCGTATTATTATGTCTCAGTTTCTGACGTTTTTGGATGCGCATACACAGACAGCGTTTTATTAACACAGCCCTTACCATTGCAGTCGGCATTTGTGTCAGTACAAAATCCGTTGTGTTTTGGAGATGCAACAGGTTATGCAGAAATAGATGTGTCAGGAGGTACAACTCCTTACTCGTATATTTGGAACAATTCTGTTTCAGGCACAGACAGCCTCGCTACCGGATTATTGGCAAATCAGTATTATACCGTAACAGTTCTCGACCATAACAATTGTATAAAAACAGATAGCATTATGCTGACACAGCCAGCCGCGATAGTGTCTGATGTTGATGTTTTAGACAGTATTCCATGTTATGGCGACAAAGTAGGAACAGCCGTAGTAAATATACAAGGAGGAACAATTCCGTATACATATTTGTGGGATAATATTTCAGCCTCTATAACCGACACGGCAGCAGCATTAATGGCAGGTGTGTATTATCATGTTACAATAACAGACAATCATAGTTGTGTAAGAACAGACAGCATTATTTTTACTGAACCACCAGCATTAACATTACTAATTTCAGATAGTGTAAATGTAACATGTTATGGCTGTAGTAACGGTACAGCTACCGTTCATGTAAATGGAGGTACACCCCCATATACTTATTTATGGAACAACAACCCTGCTTCAACCGATTCGATAGCAAGTGGCTTAAGCGCCAATACTTCTTTTCTCGTAACAGTAAGCGATTCGAAAGGTTGCAGCGGGGTTGTTTCTGTTATATTATCTCAACCGCCACCCTTGCAGGTACAAATTTTTCAACAAGCAAATATAAGTTGTTATAACATGACCGATGGCTCTGCATACATAGTTGTTTCAGGAGGAATTGCTCCGTATATTTATACATGGGATAATAGTCCTGTTTCACACGACTCTGTTGCGGGTAATTTGTCTGCTAATATTTATTATCATGTTACAGTAACAGATGCCGCAGGAATGGTACAAATAGATAGTATTATTTTATCACAACCCTCACAATTAATAGCGCAAATAACAGATAGCACAAATGTTACATGCTTTGGTTGCAATAATGGTTCTGCTATTATTACTGCTGGCGGGGGAACTTTTCCTTACACCTATTTATGGGACAATACTCCTGCATCAACAGATACGGTTGCTGATAATTTGTCTGCAAATATAATATATCATGTTACCGTTACAGATGCAAATGGTTGCGTAGAAACAGATAGTATAATGTTATCTCAACCTGATTATTTTGATATTTTTATTTCAGACAGTACGAATGTTTTATGCTTTGGTCAAAATAACGGAACAGCCCAAATATCAGTAATCGGAGGCATCGCACCATTTATTTATTTATGGGATAATATTCCTGTGTCACACGATTCTGTAGCGGGTAATTTATCTGCTAATGTTTATTATCATGTTACAGTTACAGATGCCACAGGAATGGTACAAACAGATAGCATAATGCTAAATCAGCCACCCGTGCTTGAATCAAACATAACGGTTGTATCAGAGATTCAATGTCACGAAGACAGTTCGGGAATAGTTGCAGCAGAGGCATTCGGCGGCACTCCTCCTTATCAGTATTTGTGGAGTTCAACACAGTCAAACACCAATGATACTCTTGTCAATATATCTGCAAATATTTTTCATTCAATAACAATTACAGATTCACAATTTTGTTTTGTAACAGATAGTGTTTTGCTTACACAGCCTGATCCTATCGAATTATCACTTCATGCTGAAAATCCCACCTGCAACAATTCCAATGGTTTGGCAGGAGTCAGTGTTACAGGGGGCACAAGCCCTTATCAGTATCAATGGTCAACCGGCTCATCATCGGACACAATAAACGGGTTAATTACAGGAGTGTATAGCATAACAGTCACCGACCAGCACGGTTGCACTGTGCACGATTCTGTTACAATACAAAATTTTTCGGCAGGAACTTTAATTACAACTGTTACTAATGTTTCCTGCGCTAATTTAAGTGATGGTTCTGTTTCTGCGCTTATTTCAGGTGGGTATCCTCCTTTTGTATTTACATGGTCTAATGGTTCTTCCAATGCGACGCTGACAAATCTTGTCGCAGGTGTGTATGCAATAACAGTAACCGATAGTTTGCTATGCAATTACTATCATACAGATACTGTGTTTGCGCCAGAATCCATTATTAGTACAATACATAAAGAGGATGTAACATGCCATGGATTTAATGATGGATCGGCTGATTTACTAGTTGCAGGAGGCACTCCGCCGTACACCTATTTATGGAATAACGGAGCAAGTAGCCAGTATATACAAAATCTTTCTGCCAACATTTATACTGTTGTAATCACAGATGAAAACAATTGTATGGACTCAGCATCTGTTACAATCACAGAACCCGAATTTGCATTATCCCTACTATTAGAAGCAGATAGTTTGTCATGTTTTGGCGTTTCAGATGGTAAAATCACAGCAGCCATAAGTGGAGGAACGATTCCTTATCTTTGTCAATGGGAAGGAAATAACACTACTACTACAGATTCGACATTATCGGGACTATTAGCCGGTGTTTATACTTTAACCGTAACAGATAGTAATAACTGTGTGATTATAGATTCTGCCAGTATCGGTCAGCCAGCAAAAATTAATGTCGCAATCAATACAATATCCGCAAGTTGTGAAGAAGGGGAAGATGGAGTGCTTTTTATCTCAGCATCGGGAGGGCATGCTGGCTATTCGATCTGGCTTAATGATACACTTTTGGAAGAAGATACTGTTGTCTCGAATTTGCAGGCAGGGTCGTATATAATTACAGTTCAAGATTCAAAAAATTGCCAGACAGAAATTGTCACAGAAATAGGTTTCGAACCGATTCCATGTATTGAAATCCCTACCTGTTTCACTCCAAATGCAGACGGAATTAATGACCGATGGAATATAAAAAATCTTCATTATTACCCGGAAGTTGAAATTGAGGTGTACAACAGATGGGGTAATCTTATGTATCAGGGTGGTATTTCTGATCCGCGCTGGGATGGTTTATTTAAGGGTTCAGACTGTCCAACGGGTTCGTATATATTTATAGTGTCTCTTAAAAAAGGAATAAAACCGATACAAGGTATTGTTACTATCATCCGATAATAGTATCTTTGTTATTCGGAGGAATAAAAAATAAAATTACAGAAATAAGAATTCTCCGGTGTTTAAAAATAATTATCCATGCGCTTTTGTTTGTTTATATTGTTGTTTTCAATGCTCTGCCTACAATCTTTAGCACAGTTTCATGGAGGCATAGGGAATGGATATCACAAAATGAGCAGCAACGAAACGCAGTATAAAGGCGGTAGCGGAAAAGGGGATAACATGCAATCAACAGGAACTGTAATTTTTCAGGGCAATAAAGGACAGGGTTATTCAAAGAGTGAATATGGTACCAACACTTTTAGCAAAGGCGGCAGTGGCGGTGGCAGTTCTTGTAATTGTGAAGGAATGCAGTTGAAGATATCTGCGCTTCCAATACATCTTTTTTATTTTGATGCATTTTGTGATGGAGAGAACATAAAGCTTGTATGGACTACTGCGTCAGAAATAAATAATGATTATTTTACGATAGAAAAAAGTTATGATGCTATTACATTCGAAGCACTGAATCATATATCAGGAGCAGGCAACAGCAATAGTTTTATTTCGTATGAGTATAACGATTCCGAAGTAAATGAAGATGTTTGTTATTATCGTTTAAAACAAACGGATTATGATGGAAAGTATAGCTATTCACAAGTTATCTCTTTGAGTTGCGAAAAAACAAATGCGCTTGATTTTATTTTATATCCGAATCCAAGTAATGGAGAAATCTTTTTACGCTTGACAGGAAGTCCTGAACAAGAAATTATTATCATAATAGCAGATTTACATGGGAAAAAATATTGTCAGCAAACTCTTCCTTTTATTTCAGGGGATATAAAAATTGAGGAAGCCCGAAATTTTCCTAAAGGAATGTATATTGTAAATGTGATAATAAATAAAGAAGCAAAATATAAAAAAATGATTATCGAATAATTTCAAAAATAATTTTCCGTTCCAGCAAATATCAAACTTGTATCAGATGGGTTAACCCATCTGTTATGATGAAAAAAATAAAATTGCTTTATCTTCAATCCTAACCCCTATTTTACCTCCAGCAATTCTACTTCAAAAACCAAAGTTGAAAACGGAGCAACAGGTCCTTTTTGTTTTTCACCATAAGCTAATTTAGAAGGAATAATAAGTTTTGCTTTTCCTCCGGCTTTCATTTTCATCACACCTTCTTCCATTCCCTGAATAGCTTCATTAGCACCAATTGTAAATGAAAATGGCTCGTTTCTTTCGTAGGATGTATCAAAAACTTTTCCGTCAATGAAGGTGCCAATATAATGCACATAAGCTTTTTTACCTTTTGCTGTCGGCTTTCCTTTTCCCGCTTGTTCTTCAATATAATATAAACCACTTGGCTCGGGTTTTGTTTGTATATTGGTAACCTTGAGATAATTTTCAAGCAATTTATATTCCTCTGCTTCGCTGGCATGGTGCAAGGCTCTTACTTCTTCCTCAAGCTGATCGGATTTCAGTATTTTTTCCAGTTTTAAATCAAAAATAAGTTTATCACCTTCTTTTACAAATAAAGGTCTTTGAACTTTTTTTGTAAGCTCAAAAAAATTGATGGCATCTATCAGAAATCTCCCGCTGTCACCAACATGCAGCATAGCAAAAGCATCTTCAATACTCCCCCCGTTGTGAGAAGGCTGTTTCATGCGCATACGAAAAGGACCCGATATGTCTTTTGTACTGAAAAGAACGGAATCTTTTTCTGTCCGATATGTCATTTTTAAAACAAGAATATCTCCGTCTACTGGTTTTTCACGATCTTTATTCTCAACAAAAATTTTGTATTTCAGCCCGGTGTCGTGGGTTTTATAAGAATCGCTGCAGGAAAATAAAGTTATTCCGGCAATCAGAAGTAATGAAATTTGTAATGATTTCATGATTATTTTTTTCGCAAGTATAGTAAATTTGGGTTATTTATCAAAAGTAAAAGGGACATTGAGCGTAGTCTCAATGTCCCTTTTACTTTAAAAATGGCTTTTTCAGCCCCTTTTTTAATCCTGCGACGCCTGTGTCAGTATCACAATAACATCTCTGCATTTTTCAGAAGCCGATTTTAAATCATCCGGTTCAGTGTTCACTGCTCCTCTGGCAGCCATTTTCAACAATGCAATGGTTTCTTTAAGGTCTTTCATGCAAAGACTGATTTTTAGCATGTGTTCTTTGTCTTCTTTGGCTACCATGGCTTCTCCCAGATTTATTACCGGAGCTACGCCACATTCAAGAAGTCTTTTTCTCAGATAATTTCCCGGCTTTGTCTCCGAGAAATTTTTAGTAAATTGTAGTATTTGCACCGACAAATCAATCATTTGTTTTTCTGCCTTTGCTGCTGCGCTGAAATCAACCCGTCTCATAGTTTTTTATTTTTTTAAGATTCGTAAATATTAAGCTTTAGCTTCGTTTTGTGCGTTTTCATTATTTTCAGTTTTAACAGCAACGTTTTCAAATGATTCTGCATATACTTCACTGCTCATTCTTTTATTGCCCGTTTTATCTGTATACGTGCGATTCACAATTCTGCCATTAAGTTTAATACATGCGCCTTTTTTTACAAGCACCATCGCCTGATCTGCCAGCTTGTTCCACATTACAATTTTATGCCAGGTCGTTTCACTTATCCATTCGCCTGCTTTGTTCTGATAATTTCTTGTTGTTGCAAGAGAGAAACGCGCAATACGGTTATTTTCCCCTATTTTAGTAATTTCAGGATTAACACCTGCGTTACCTTTTAACTCCACACTGTTTGTTGATTTTTTTTCTACATTTTCCATGATAATAAATTTTAAAAGTTTAACAATCTTGTCACGTTTCATTTTCGTTGACAGTGCAAAAGTATGCTGAGCCCAAAAGCTTATCCGGTTTTTAAATAAGTGTATTCGTATAAAGTTGTTTGCAATTATTTGTTGTCGGATATTTAACTAAAAAAGAACGGCTTGAAAAAATTACCTAAAGAGAAGAAAAACATAAATATTTATTTGTTTGAGAAAATATTTAGATTTGTAGGGTGTGATTTATCCGTATAAATTATATAAATCAAATAAAAAATCAAAGTGAAGATTATAACCTTCATAATACTTTTCATTTTACATCTTTCAGCGCAAGCCCTCACAGATACGTTGTTTTACTAAAAACCAGTTAATAAAATTAGTTTTAATAACAACAAAGGTAAACTTGAGTTTTAGTGAAATTTTGTGCTTTTGCGATTTCGTGGCAATAACAATTTTCAGCATGAAACCATGATTCCTTACCAAATATACCTATAATATTCAAAATATGTTGAAAAACTTTTTTTTTGCCAAAATGATTTCTTTAGTTTGTATATTATTCTATATTTTAATAAAGAAAACAGAGTTTTAAATTTAAAATATTTATTATGGTTAATTTAGATTGGGGCAACCTACCTTTTGGTTACCAGAAAACCGATTATAATTTTCGTTGCTATTACAGAGATGGTAAATGGGGCGAAATTGAAACTTCATCGTCAGAATACTTTAGCATTCATATTGCAGCAACTGCGTTGCATTATGGACAGGAAGCTTTTGAAGGACTAAAAGCTTACCGGGGAAAAGATGGCAAAGTTCGCCTTTTCAGATGGGAAGAAAATTGCAAACGCATGGAACGTTCGGCTGAAGGAACAAAAATGGCTGTTGTTCCTAAAAATATTTTTTATGAAATGATTTTGAAGGCTGTAAAGATGAATGCCCGCTTTATTCCTCCTTATGGAACAGGTGCCGCGCTTTATCTCAGACCTTTCCTTTTCGGTTCGGGCGCAGAAGTGGGCGTTAAACCTGCAAAAGAATACTTGTTCATGGTTTTTGCAACACCGGTAGGTCCTTATTTTAAAGGTGGCATGACTCCTGTTAAAATAGCGATTGTACGCGATAGCGATCGTGCAGCACCGCTCGGAACCGGCAGTATAAAAGTGGGAGGGAATTATGCTTCCAGCTTAAAAGGAATTGTTAAATGTCACGAAATGGGTTATTCATCCCCAATGTATCTGGATTCCAAAGAAAAAAAATATATTGACGAAATTGGCGCTGCCAACTTTTTTGGGGTTAAAAACAATACCTATATCACACCTAAATCCGATTCAATCCTTCCATCAATAACAAACATGAGCCTTTTGCAGCTTGCTGAACAGCTAGGCTTAAAAGTTGAACGCAGACCCGTTGCTTTGGAAGAAATTGAATCTTTTGAAGAAGTTGGTGCCTGTGGTACCGCGGCAGTAATATCTCCTATTGGAGAAATTAAAGATTTAGATACTGGTACATCCTATTATTTCTGTAAAGATGGTAATCCCGGACCTGTTTCTAAAAAATTGTACGATACGCTTGTTGGAATACAACACGGTGAAGTAGAAGACACATTTGGTTGGACAGAAATTATTGATTTATAGTTTTCTGATAAAATTGCGAAAAGGCTGCCTTAAGAGGTGGCCTTTTTTTATTTATACGAACTTTTTAATCCATGAGTTTTTTTAATGAGTTTGAATTTACAGGTAACTAACTAATGTTTCGGACTTCATATTTGTTTAATAATGAATGATATGCAGTTAGAAAATATTTCCATTTTGCGTTGTTTTCCTATTTTAATCA
>MEOG01000129.1 GCA_001769125.1 Bacteroidetes bacterium GWF2_35_48
TTATGTATTCTTAATTGCCATTTATTGTGTACTTCTGCTTTCCGAAAGTTGTGTAGTTTTATTTACCGATAACACCTGAATACAAAAGCATCAATAAAAGCCCTAAATCAATTGATGCCATCCGGGCAAAATATGGAAGCGATACCATAAAGGGAGCTTCACGAAAATTTGAATTGCAAAATTAAGCAAAGGGACGAAAGTCCCTTTTTCCATTTTAGCAACCCAGCGCAGCAAAGTGTATAATTCATCATAAGCCCTTTATTTATGGGCGTTTCAGAAATATTTACCTCTGTTGCACCGTACCTTTGTTATAAATTTTAAAACTTATAATTATGGTACAGCATGTATTAAATTTCATCATGGGAACAGCAGCCACAGCTGGCGCAGCTACAGCCCTTGGAGGTATTGACCCCTCTCAATTCGGTTCATTAGATGAACTGATTAAGTACATTCTCAGCATCGTAGGAGGGCTTTTAACAACCCTTCTCATCAATTTGCTGAAAAAGAAATTTCCTGAATGGTTTCAAAAAAACAAATCTATTTCAGGGTAGTTTTTCGCCATATCAAGACCGTATCAAGTCCATATCAAGCCCACTAAAACGGTCTTAAAAATGGCTCTCAAATTTTTAGTTTTTTAGTATTAATCCTTAAATTTTATTTAAAATGGCAATTGTTCAAAATCCAGTAACAGGCAGAACCCGAAAAAAATTCGGGTCTGCTGTTTTTTCCAAACAGTTTGGAAAAAACACGATGCGCACTAAACCCGTTGAAGTGCACAATCCAAAAACAGTCCCTCAGAAACAACAGCGTACTAAATTTTCATTAATGGTTGCCCTTGCAAGGCTGATAATGGGTTTTATCCGTGTCAGCTTCAAGCAGTCTGCAAATGGAATGTCGCAGTTTAATGTTTTTGTGAGGTCTAACATCTCGACCGCCATCACTGGCGTTTATCCAAATTACACGGTGAATTTCCAAAGCCTTATTATTGCAAAAGGTACGCTCACAGGTGCCGATGGTGCTACTGCTGTTGCAGCAGCAGGTAAAAAGGTTACAATTTCATGGCTCGACAATTCCGGCAATGGTGATGCACAGGCTACGGACAAAGCATTGATGCTTATCATTAACAACACCAAAAAGGCAATTGTTCAGGACATGGTAAACAAAACCCGTGTTGATTTAACAAGCCAGTTTATTGTACCTGCTTCATGGGTAGGCGATCAGGTTCATGTTTACCTGTCATTTAAAGCAGCTACAGGCGACAAAGTCGCTGACAGCACCTTTTTGGCAACTGTAACAATTTTGGCTTAATTTTTTTTCCTTTTTGTTGGTTATTTGTCAAAGGCAGTTGTCAGAGAATCCCTGCAACTGCCTTTTTTAGTAACCTATCAAAGCATAATCAAAATGTTTTTCAAATAAATTTTAAATCCTAAAAAGTAAAATTATGGCACGTATTAATCAAGGTTTTCTTGGCAACGCATCCGGCAAGCTCGGTAATGTTGTCTTTTCAAAATGGCGTGATTTGCAAACGGCAAGGCAATATCAGCCGGATGTTCACGATGCAAAATCACCAGCTCAGCTAAAACAGCGCAACCGCATGGTTGCCCTGTTGCAGTTCTTAAAACCGCTCAACAAGAATTTTATAAAATTCTTTAATTCGCCTATCTCCAAAGGCTCAACGCCCTGGGCTGTGGCTATTAAAAATAATATGAAATGTGTTTCTGAAGAAGGTTGCTGTGAATTGGAAGAACTGGAGCTTGGCGATCCAGAATATCCAGAAGATGAATTGTCGATTGTTATTTATAACCCATTTATTGACCAAACTTCATTTACTTACAACGCAAGGAGCATAGCTCCTAAAAATGTTCCTTATCCCTACATTGGTGTTTCTGTTCTGGGTAAATACAAAACACTGGACGGTTCACATCAATTTGATACAAGACATTTATTATGTTTTTTACCTCCGGGTCATTTCTTTTGTTCCATCTATACCGCATCATCAGAATGCGCTTTTGACAATTGGTGGGGTGGTGGCAGGTTTTGGATGATGTTTTATGATACTTACGATTATGAACGTCATTTTAACCCAAATAATGGGCTTTCAAAACCAACATCTTTCAAACCAGTTTCAATTATTGAAAATTTCAACACATTGGTAAAAGAAAATCCAGTGCCTGTTAATGCTATTTTTTGGGAGTATCAAGTTAAAGAGAATAAGAAATCTATTGTTTTTAATATTGATTACAAGAAAACACAAATCAAAAATCCCAAAGATTATACAATAATTTTCTGGGCAGTTTCACTTGTTGAAGGTGCAATAAAACAGTTTGATGCTGCCGAGTGGGATTTAGCTAAAAAACAGTTTATCGGTCCGTTGGATGATTCTTTGGCAAAAAGCACGTTCATTATTCTTTATTCAGTTTTCAAAAAAACAGGTGAGCAGGTGGCTTGCTTCAATCGTTTCTACATTGATAAAAGCAGCGAAAGTAAAGAATATCCTTATTTCCAACAGCTTTTTATTTGTTGGTATGCCCATCCGTCCTCTTTTGTTTTAGAAGGTCACCAGTGCGGTTTCTGTGGCTCACTAGATGAATTGTTCTCTGATTTCATCCAGTTATTTGAACAGGGTGTTATTCATAATGGTAATGAACCGGAACCAACCACCGAATATATGCTTCGCATGGGTGAAGATCCAAATGGCAAAGTTGAAATAACTGGTTTCATCAGGGAAGAAGGGGACGTTCATTATTTTACAAATAAAACGAAAGCGATTTTAATTCCTCGTGCTAATCCGGGTTATGATTTTTCTGCTTGGGTTGGTGTTGATTCTATTGATGTCGTTGCAACAGCAGAGGGTTCTTATGAACTGCTTATGATTAAAGACCGCAGCCTTTCACCAGTGTTTAAAGTAATATTATAATGTCTAACTTTTTTAATTCAATAAAAATATGAATACCACAAAAAAAATAGATTATAGCAAATTCAGGTGTGAAATTTACAGCCCTGAAGGTGTCTTTATTAAAGAAGCATCATTCAATCAGAAAAATGATTTTTATTGTCCGGAGCTTGTACCTGGTCAAAAATATTTCCTTGTATTTTCCTACGATGAAATGTTTGTTGATTGCTTTTCTTTCAAGTGTGAAACTGCCGGAAAGGTTGTTTATCTTTCAACGGGTCATTTGTTCTTTAATAAAGATTATGAAAAAATCCCAAAGGAACTAGCGGACATTATCAAACCGAAAATTAATAAAGCAAAGCTTTATTATTGGAACAGGCACAAAGGTCCAAGAAAAGCCCTTGATGCTTTTATTGCTTCAACACACGACCGCCAGAAAATCGCACATCGCCACGAGTGGCCTGTTGCTTATAAAACTGGTGCTGATTTGTCAACTAATGTGTAAAAATTTGCTATGTTTTTTTTGCTTCTGTTTGTTTTCAAATTAAACAGTTATACAAAAATGAAGTGAAATTTTAAAATAGGTTTACTGAAACAATTAATAACTGGGTAAAGTGGCATTTTAGGTGCTTTTTCAAAAACATGTACCTATAATGTACCCGGTAAATAAAAAGCCCCTGAAATGCTTGCATTTTCAGGGGCTTTTTATTTGATTGGTGATCTCGCTGGGATTCGAACCCAGGACCCCTACATTAAAAGTGTAATGCTCTACCAGCTGAGCTACGAAATCATCTTTTATTTTTGGAGGTGCAAATATAGAACCTTATGTTTATAATGCAAAAAAACTTTGACTTTTTTTATCAAAATATAAATAATTATCAGTATATCAGTAAAATAAAATTGAATTTAGAGAAAAACCCTGATTTTTTGCAGGTTTGCAAAAATTAAAATATTTTTACAGCCTAAAATTGATAAAATGACATACGTTAAAAATAACTTTCCTCTTCTTAAGCTGAACACATTTAATTTGAATGTTACATGTATGCATTTTTTCGAGTTTTCAAAATCTCAATTACTGATTGATTTACTTAAAGATTCTTATTATAGAAATTTACCTAAAGTAATTTTAGGAAACGGAAGCAATATTTTGTTTACAAAAAAATTTGATGGGCTTGTGATTCGTCCTGTTCATAAGGGAATTAAAATTATTGAAGAAAATGCTGATTCTGTTATTGTAAAAGTGGGCAGCAATGAATCTTGGGATGATTTTACTGAATTTGCGGCTAATAAAAACTTTTATGGGATTGAGAATCTGGCTGGGATTCCAGGTACTGTTGGTGCTGCTCCGATTCAAAATATAGGCGCTTATGGGCAGGAAGTTTGTTCAAGTATCCATTTTGTTTCTGCTATAAATATTGAAACTGGGGAAAAAAAAGATTTCTATCAGAATGATTGTGAATTTGGATATCGCGACAGCATTTTTAAATCAAAATATAAAAATCAATATATTATTCTTACAGTTCATTTTAAATTATCAATAAATCCTGATTTTAATTTGTCTTATGGCAATTTAAAAGAAAGAGTTCTTGAATTTGGAGAAATAAATATTTCAAATATCAGAAAAGCTGTTTTAACGATCAGGAAAGAAAAATTACCAGATTACACGCATACCGGAAATGCTGGTAGTTTTTTTAAAAACCCAGTTGTTGATGCGCCTTTTTTTAAATCTTTGCAAAGTCAATTTCCGAATATTCCTTTTTATCTGTCGGATAATACCAATTATAAGATTCCGGCTGCCTGGCTGATTGAGAAATGTGGTTGGAAAGCTTATAAAGATGGAACGGTTGGCGTTTATGAAAAGCAACCATTGATTCTTATTAATTTAGGAAATGCAAAAGGCCAGGACATTGTTGACCTGGCCCATAAAATATCTGATTCTGTAAAAAAACGTTTTGGTATTAAACTTCAAACAGAAGTAAATATTATCTGATTACTGTTACACTTCCGGTCTTCTCAATCCATTTTCCATTAACATCCCTAAAGCGTACATGCCATATATAAGATCCGCTTTTTACGTAATCTGTTCCACTGTTAAAAAATCTACCATCCCAAGCTTCATTAAAATCACTTGTTTCAAAAACTATTTGTCCCCACCTATCAAATATATATACATAATATTTACTTTCATCTATACCCACACCTGTAGGTTTCCACTTATTGTTTCTTGGTGAATTCGGATCAAAAGCGGTAGGGGCATAGAATGTCGTTTCCTCCCTTACTTCTATGTCATGAGTAACAGAATCTTTACAGCCATAGCTATTTTTTACGATTAATTGTACCTGAAATATTCCTGCCTCTTGATAGCTGTGTTCCGGATTTGTTAACGAGGAAAAATGATTATCTCCGAAATTCCACGACCACCATGATACATCGCCTGAAATATCTGTAAATTCAACTGTAGAATGGAATAAACTTACAACTTCCGGAAATGCATGAAATTCCGCATTTGGAACAGGGAAAACATTTATTTGTCTGTTTGCTATTGCTGTACAACCTTCAGGAGTTGTGAGTGTAAGTGAAACTGTAAATACACCGTTATCCGTATAAGTGTGAGAAGGGTTTTGATCTATTGTAATATTATTGTTGGAATAGGGATCATTGAAATTCCACAAATATGTAACATTTCCTGTTGTATCTATATTTTGAAAATCTACAGATAGAGGCTCGCAACCACTAACAGGTGAAGCAATAATATTTGCATTCGGAATTGGAATAATAGTAACAACGACACTGTCTTTATCACTAACAGGACTGCAATTGTCAGTTGCTTCAACCATATATTCTGTTGTTACCAATGGACTCACAGTGAATTCATCATTTGGTGATAACCCAGAGCTTGTACCATTTTCATACCAGTAGTAATTATAAGGTCCGCCGTTACCACCAGAAGGTATTGCATAAAGAGTCGCTTCCATTCCCTTGCAAATGCTGGTATCTTTAAAGAGTTGTACCGTAACAAGCGGATATACATTTACAGTAACTTCTGCTGTGTCTGACTGGCATAAATTCTGGTCTGTTGCAAAAACCTGATAGGTTGAAGTTACAGTAGGATTAACATATTGCACAGGATTATTTGAAGGAAGTGTATTCCATGAAAATAAATATGGAAATTGTCCTCCAGATGCATTTGCCGAAATAGTGACCGATTGACCAACACAAATCCATTGACCTCCGTCTGCAAAAACATGAATCGGATCTGGCTCATCAACAATAAATGTTGTCTGAACATTGCAACCGTTAATATCACTGATTGTGACATTATAAATTCCGGCTTGAAGATCATTTAGGTTTGCTGTTAGCGCATTGATAACAGAATCTGATCCGATGAAGGGAGTCCATGTGTAAGTGAAAGGACTTGTACCAAATTTTACACCTATAGTGGCTGTACCATCTGAAAAGCCCGGACAGGATGCGTTTTCTGTGCTAACGTAATCGAGAACAGGAGGTGTAACAGAACTTACTGGAACGGGGAATACTTCACTACAGTTATTTTCATCTGTTATCTGAAGCTGGTAAGTTCCTGCTGCGGCATTATAAATAGTATCTCCTGAATAATTGCCGGGTGACCATGAAATAGTAAATGGATGTACCCCGCCTGTAATTTCTCCATAAATATAAGCCATTCCATTATTTAACCCACAAGTAGTAGGAGTGCTGTTTGTATTTGCAAAAATAGGGTAGGGCTCTGTAACTGTAAATGTTTCTGTAACACTGCAATTAAGATCATAATAATCTGTTAACACAAGAGTGTACTCACCGGGAGCAAGGTTTGCAGCAACAGAATTTGAACTTACATTTGGAAACCAGTTATAAAAATAACCTGTGCCACCTGAGGCTTGCACTATTATTTGACCATTTTGAAGACCATTGCATGTTACGGAGTTAATCGTTGAGTTTATTTCCAATGAATCTGGTTGATCAATTACAATAGTGCTGATACTTGTACATCCATTATTATCCGTTGTTGTTACAGAATAATTTCCGGCACACAATCCATTAACCGAATAACTTGTCAGGGCATTCGACCATAAATACTGATGTGGGTCAATTCCGCCGCTTGATAACACGGTAGCACTTCCGTTACAATAACCAAAGCAGGAAACGTCCGTGTGATTTGTTACTGCAGACAGGAGCTGTTGAGGCTGGGTAATTGATGCATTCTGTGAAGAGGTACATCCATGATCATCTGTTATTACTACAGAATACATTCCGGGTCCCAAATTGACTGCAGTTGCTCCATTCTGAACAGGAGTCGTATTCCACGTTATGGTGTTATATGTTGTAGAACTTGTAAAATTAACAAGCAGCGATCCATTCTGTGCATTGTAACAGCTTACGTTTGTCGGTATTATATTATTTATAATAGGTCCATCTGCATTATTAATATTTATATCCAGAGTTGCAGTACAATTGTTGTCATCTGTTACTGTTACCGTATAGGAGCCTGCCAATAATCCAGATGCTGCTGGAGAATTACTGCTAACTCCTGCCGGCCAGCTATAATCATAATTACTGGAACCACCTATAACACTTATCTGAGCAGCGCCATTTGGTTGTCCGCAAGTTGCTGTATCAACATGTACCAACAATAAACTCAAAATATCATACCCAACAATATTTGTATTTGCAGATGCAGTACAATTATTCAAATCTGTAACAGTTAAATTATACAAGCCCGGGCAAAGATTATTTGCAGTAGAATTTGTAGTAAAGTTTGACCACAGATACGTGTAAGGCTGCTGACCTCCCTGAATATTAGGGGTAGCAGTTCCATCACAAAAACCATAACAGCTTTCATCAGTATGATTCAAGCTTACCTGAAGAAGCGGTGGCTGACTTACAATAAAACATGTGTCTTTTGAACAACCATTCTGATCCGTTACGGTTAAGCAGTAATTACCAAAAGGTATTCCAATAAGATTCTGTGTTGTTGCTCCATTACTCCAACTATACGAATGATTTGGCGTTCCACCTGATACACTCACTATTATTCTTCCGGATGATTGTCCAAAACATTTTACATGTTGAAGGTCTATTAAAAATATGAGTAAAGGTGGAGGAGCAGTTACATTAACTGTAGATAATACATCGCAACCATGCGCATCAGATACTGTAACCGAATGCGTTCCGGAGCATAATCCAACAGCAGTTTGTGTTGTTTGGTTTCCTGGTTGCCAACTATAACTATAAGGAGATGTTCCTCCAGAAGGGATAACAGTTGCCGTTCCATCGCAAACAGAATTACATGTCATAGAAGTGCTTGAAGTTACAGCCGTAACAAATGTTGGTTGATTAACTGTAACGGTATACATTCCTGTGCATGCGTTTGCATCGGAAACAACAAGAGAATAGTTCCCCGCGCACAAATCAGTATTTGTTGCACTTGTTACTGATGAGCCACCGCCAAACCATTGGTAATTATACGGAGCTGTTCCTCCTGTTACAAGCGCAGCTGCAGAACCATTGCAATCACCGTTGCAAAGTGGTTCAATAACTGATTGAATTGCATTAAGGGCAGCAGGCTCTGTTATTGTAACACTAAGGTTTGCATTACAATTTGTATTTACATCCGTAACCGTAACAGAGTGAATTCCCGGTTCAAGATTCGTTGCAGATGCAGTGTATTGTGCAGGGGTGGTATTCCACTGATAGGTGAACATTAATGTTCCTCCTGTTACAGAAATAGATGCTGTTCCATTATTGCTTCCAAAGCATGTAATGTTTGTCTGACCTGTCAGTGTTATTGCTGGACCCGAAATATTATTTACATTAAAAGCCTGACTTGCTGTACATCCTTCTGCATCAGTAACCATAATAGTATATGTGCCTGCTGCAACTGCATTGATATTTTGATTTGTTGAGCTGTTTGACCACAAAAATTGATACGCCGGAGATCCCCCTGTAACAGTAATATCAACAGAGCCATCTGCATTATTACAAGCCGCATCAGAAGCTGTACCTGTAATAATTATTTGTGAGGGCTGTGTTAATGTAGAAGAAAATTCAGCACTACAATTATTGGCATCTGTTACTGTTAAAGAATAGGATTCTGCACATAAAGCTGATATAGTAGACGATGTCTGTACATTACTCCAAATATATTGGTAAGGAGTAGTTCCACCTGATATTAAACTTGCAATAGAACCGGTACAGGCATTATAACAAAGCGGGTTCTGAACTGTAAATATATTTGATAAAACAGCCGGTTCAGTTATGGAAACACTTGCGGTTACGATACAATTAAAAGCATCTGTTACAGAAACCGTATAAGTTCCGGGAGCAAGATTTGTTGCCGTGAGTGTTGTTTGTGAAGGAACTGTACTCCATAAATACTGATAGGGACTTTGTCCTCCTCCCATAGATACTGTTGCGCTTCCATCAGCAGCTCCGTTGCATGATACATTGGTAAAAGAAGATATGCTAGCCGTTCCGGGCGGAATATCTCCGACGGATACATTGGCAGTTGCTGTACAATTATTGTTATCCGTAACAGTTACGGTATAGGGTGATAATGCTGAAGAAAGTCCAGAAATGGTTGACAAATTGAGCGGCATTGTTCCACCAGACCAAAGATACGAATAGCCTGTTGAAATCGTTCCTCCAGTTGCTGTTACACTTGCAGAACCATCAGCCTGACCGCAATGAGCATTATTAAATGTTGTACTTACTATAATTGGCGAAGGTTGAGTGATAACAACAGAAATATCATCAGAACAACCATTGACATCTGTTATTGTAACAGAGTAATTACCTGCAATCAGACCGGTTGCTATCACATCTGTTTGAGAAGGAATAGTATTCCATATTGCAGTAAATGGTACAGTGCCTCCGGAACCACTTACTGTTGCTGAACCGTCTGAACCATTATCACATGAAACATGAACGCTATCCAAAATTGTTGCAATTACAGGAAGCGGTTCATTAATTGTAAAAGTTACAGATGCCTGACAGCTATTACCGTCTGTTACTGTTGCAGAATAATTTCCTGCACAAAGTCCGTTAATATCAATTGTATTGGATGCGTTGGTAGTTGTATATCCGTTTGAACAGGTATACGTATAAGGCGTTCCTCCTCCAGAGGATTCAATAATTGCAATGCCATCACAGGATCCATTACATAAAGCATCTGTTAAACCTTTAATAATTAAAGTTACTCCCGGTATATTATTAATAATACCTGTTGCTGTAGAGGTGCAATTGTTAACATCTGTAACCGTAGTTGAATAAGTTCCGGGTACAAGATTACTTACAGTTTGTATGCCCGGTTGAGGTGATATATTCCATAAATATGTATAGGGTGCAGTACCACCTGTAACAACAGCTGAAATACTTCCCTGAGCCTGATTACAATTCGCATCAATAGAGGTTGTGGTAACAACAAGCGTTGTTGGCTCAGAAATACTTACATTTGATGTGTATTGGCAATTGTGACTATCTGTTATGACTACACTGTAACCACCAGCTGCAAGTAAAGTAATCGTATCATTTGTGGCTGTATTACTCCATAAATAGCTATAGGGAGTTGTTCCTCCAGTAGCAGTAACCCACGCACTACCAGATGTTCCTCCGTTACATAATACATTTGAAATAACAAGGGTTGTTGCACTTAAAAGTGCAGGTTCGGTTAAATTTACAGAATAGGTAGCGCTGTATCCATTTTGATCTGTAACAGTAACAGTGTTGCTCCCTGCACAAAGACCGGTTACATCAGGTGTTACAACTCCATTTCCCCATAGATAAGTGTATCCTGGTACTCCACCTGAAACACTAATTTCAGCTGTTCCATCACATACTCCATTACATGAAATATTTGTTGAGGAAATCAACTGAATTTGCAAAGCTCCAGGTTCAAAAATAGTAGCACTGGTTGTTGCAGTACATCCATTTGCATCTGTTACTGTAACAGTATATGTTCCCGATGAAAGACCGGTTGCTACATCTGAAGTAGTTCCGTTTGACCAACTCCATGTATAGGGAGTTGCTCCACCAGTAGCGCCTGCAGTAGCACTTCCATCACTGGCTCCAAAACCTGAAGGGTCTGTTGTCGCTAAAATAGAAATATCTAACAAAACCGGTTGGCTAATTGTAACACTCGTTGTCGCTGTGCAATTATTAATATCTGTTACTGTAACACTGTAAGTTCCCTCAGGTAAATTTGAAACAGATGAATTTGCTGAACCATTACTCCATTCAAATGAATATCCAGGAGTCCCTTCTGAAGGAGTTGCAAGAACAGAACCATCTGTTCCGTTAAAACAGGCAACATCTGTTCCTGAAGCTGAAACAATTACTTGTGTCGGAGAAGTTATTGTTACGCTGGATACAGAGATACATCCGTTTCCGTCAATTACTGTTACATCATAAGTGCCCGCTATCAGCCCGGTTGCATTTGCTCCGGAAGTGCTGTTTGACCAATTGTACGTGTAAGGTAAGGTACCGTTCGATGCTTGGGCACTAGCTGATCCATCAGCACTTCCAAAGCAAAGTGTATTATCCTGATCAATAATTGAAGAGGTTAAAAGTGTCGGTTCTGTTACTGTAGACAAAATTGAAGCTATTGCTCCGTTTGAATCAGTAACTGTAACAGAATAACTTCCGGCGCAAAGACCTACAGCAGTATCATTTGTCTGGCTTCCAGCATTGACATCCCATGCGAAATTATATGGAGGAATACCCCCGGTAACAGAAACAGAAGCTGTTCCGTCACAGTCTCCATTGCAGTCAACCGCAGAACCTGTAACTGTAAGCACGAGAGCATCCGGACCCAAAACAGTTGTTGGAATAACAAATATACATCCGTTTTGATCTGTTACTGTAACAGTATATGTTCCCGGACAAAGATTTGATGCAGCCTGAGTTGTTTGTGCTGGAGCAGGGTTGTCCCATAGATAAGAATAAATCCCGGTTCCTCCTATAGGAGTAACTGTCGCAGTACCGTCACATGCACCAAAAACTGTTTCTGATGTATTCCCTATTGTAGCAGTCAGAACAACCGGTTCGTTAATCGTAATATTTTCATTCTGAGTACATCCGTTAGCATCCGTAACTGTAACAATATAGTTGCCTGCGGCAAGGTTGGAAATATCTTCTGATGATGCAGTATTTGACCAGCTAAAAGATAAAATGCCAGTTCCACCACTGGCAGTCAAATCTGCACTGCCATCTGCATTTCCATTACATAAGACATCTGTTCCTGAAATATTAATAATTATCTGGGTTGGTTCACCTAAAATTTGTGATGCCGTAGTTGTACATCCTAAGGCATCAGTTATTGTTACGGAATAAGTTCCGGCACTTAAATTTGTTGCAGACGCAGTTGTCTGAGAGGGTGTTGTGCCCCAGACATAAGAATAGGGAAGCGTTCCGCCTGTTGCAGATACTGTTGCGTTTCCATTTGTGCCTCCAAAACATGAGGGTTGAACACTTACAGGTATGCTTGCAGACATTGCTGTTGGTTGCGTTACAGTTGCAGTAGTAGTACCTGTGGCGCCATTCTGATCTGTAACAGTTACGGAATAAATTCCGGCACACAAACCAGTTGCAGTTTGTGTTATTTGATTGCCTGCTGTTGCATCCCATAAATAATCATAAGGTGCAATTCCACCAGACACAGCAACAGTAGTCGTCCCATCACAATCTCCATTACAATTAACAGCGCTTCCTGTCGGAGTCAAAATCAAAGCATCAGGACCAGAAATTGTAACAGTCGTAATATAAGTGCATCCATTTGCATCAGAAAGTGTAACAGTATAATTACCTACACATAAATTATTTGCAGTTTGAGTTGTTTGTGCTGATAGATCGCTCCATACATAGGAATACAGAGGTGTCCCGTCTGATCCTGTAATTGTAGCAGTTCCGTCGCATGCATTAAACACCGTTTCATTTGTTACTAATGTAGCCCCTGTTAATGCAGTGGGTTCGGTAATTGTTACTCCAAATGTTTGTGTGCATAAATTTGCATCGGATACAGTAACAGTATAAATTCCTGCTGTTAATCCTGATGCAGTTGCACCTGTAGCACCGTTGCTCCATGTGTAAGTATAGTTAGGGACTCCTCCTGATGCAATTACAGTAACACTTCCATTGTTTCCTCCAAAACAGGAAACATTTGTTTGAGTTGTGTTGTTTACATTGATAACAGCAGGTTCTGTTATTGTTACAGTATCTTCAAGAGTGCAATTATTCAAATCTGTAATCGTAACATAATAAATTCCTGCGCTAAAATTTGTTGCGCTACTATTGGTTTGACCGCCTGTCCACTCATAAGAATAAGCTGGTGTTCCTCCGCTTGCTGTAATACTTGCAGAGCCATCTGCTCCGCCATTGCATGAAACATTTACCTGTGAACTTATTGATGAAGTAATAACAGTAGGTTGTGTAATAATAACTGAAGTGTTTACAGAACAATTACCCGCATCGGTAACAGTAACAGAAAGAGTTTGCGCTGTTAAATTATTTACAGTTTCAGTGAGTAAAGGATTATCAATAGTTGTGCTTCCTGACGACCAGTAATAATCGTAGGGAGAAGCTCCTCCTACAACAGTAACAGTAGCACTACCGGTTGCGCCTCCAAAACAGGCAACATTAGTACTTAACGTTATCGTTGCGCTTGGGGCTGCATTATCATTGACATTAACAGTTTCCGTAACAGAACATCCGTTTACATCAGTAACAGTAACAGTGTATGTTCCGCTGGGAATACTGCTGATATTATTTGTAGTGGAAGGTGTATTCAATGTAGAGCTACCATCAGACCATACATAATTAAAATTTGGAAAGCCTCCGGAAACTGAAATTGTAGCTACTCCTGTAGAAGTTCCGCAATTTGCATTCAGGCTACCTGGAGTTAATACCATAGCAATAGGTTCATTTACTGTTGCGGATGAAGTTGTGGTGCATAAATTCGCATCTGTTACTGTAACAGTATATGTTCCATCGCAAAGGTTTCCTGCACTTTGTGTTGTTTGCAGATCAGACCATAAATAAGCATAAGGACTAGTACCCCCGGATGTGATAACATCTGTAGAGCCATTGCATAGATTATTACAGGTCGCATTAACAGCAGTTGCACTAGCTGTTAATGCAGCGGGTTCTGTTATTGTTACAGATGTTGTTGAAACGCATAAATTTCCATCAGTTACTGTAACCGTATATATTCCAGCAGCAAGAGCAGAAGCCGAAGAGGAAGTTTGTGCAGGAGCAGGGTCATTCCATAAGTAAGTATAAGAAGGGACTCCTCCACTTACAGTTATGGTTGCGCTACCATTCGTGGCTCCGTTACAAGCAATGTTAATTTGTGACGATAATGTTGCAATTAATGGTGTGGGCTCAGTAATTGTAACATTAACATTTGTACTGCATGTTAATACATCTGTAACTGTAACCGTGTATACCCCTGCTATTAACCCAGAAGCAGTTGTTGTAGTTTGGCCATCAGACCATAGGTAAGTGTATGGAGATGTTCCTCCAGATGCTGTTACAGTGGCTGAACCGTTGTTTCCCCCATTGCAAAGAACATTAACAGGAGGAGCAATTGAAGCTGTAGGTGCGCCAGCATTTGAAATGGGTGCAGAACCGGTTACGGTGCAATTATTTGCATCTGTTACAGTCAATGTATAAGAACCTGAGCCAAGTCCACTTATTGAACTCCCTGTCCCACTATTTGACCATGCATACGAATAAGCAGTTACACCCCCTGTTACAATTGCTGATGCAGATCCGTTGGTTGCTCCGCAAGTAGCATTTACAGGAGTTATAGAAACAGCTAAAACGTCGGGTTGTGTAATTAATATTGAAGAATTTGTCGTACAATTATTAAAATCAGTAACTGTTACAGTATACGTTCCGGCAGCTATATTAGAAAGATCTTCAGTAGTAGCTGTATTTGACCAACTGTAAGTATAGGGTGAGATTCCTCCTGTAACACTGAGGTTTGCTGCTCCTGTCAAAGCTGCATTACATAGAACATCAGAAGCAGAAATAGTGGCTGTTAATACAGCCGGTTCTGTAATCACTGTATTAACAACAGTAGTGCATCCATTCAAATCTGTTACTGTTACAGAGTAATTACCCACTGTTAAATTTGAAGCGGTTGCTGTTGTTTGCCCACCTGTCCATGAATAAGAATAAGGCAAAGCCCCTCCTGAAGCAGAAACTGTTGCGCTTCCATTATTACCGCCATTGCATAAAATGTTTACAGGGCTTCCAATCGTTGCTGTCAGGGCAGCAGGTTGTGAAATTGTAACAGATGCATTTGCTGTGCAATTATTTAAATCTGTTACCGTAACAGTGTACGAACCAGCTCCAATATTGGTTAAATCTTCAGAACTGGAGCTGTTTGACCATGCAATACTGTAGGGTGTAGTGCCACCTGAAACTGTGAGATTTGCAGCTCCGGTTGTTTCTCCATTACAACTAACATTTGTTCCTGCAATAACAGCTGTAAGAGCAGTCGGTTGTGTAATAGTGATACTGGCAGTAACCGTGCAATTGTTTATATCTTTAACAGTAACCGTATAAGTGCCGGCAATTAATCCAGAAAGATCTTCAGTAACGGCTGTGTTCGACCATAAATAAGTATACGGGCTTGTACCCCCTGTAGCAGTCAGATTTGCTGCGCCTGTTGTTCCTCCGGCACACGAAACATTTGTTCCGGCTATTGTTGCATTTAGTACAGCTGGTTGCGCAATGGTAACATTTGCTGTAATTGTGCAGTTATTAGCGTCTTTAACAGTTACAGTATATGTCCCCGCTATCAAGCCACTGATATCTTCTGATGTAGCAGTATTGGACCATGTATAAGTATAAGGAGAAACTCCTCCTGTAACAGTAAGGTTTGCTGAACCTGTTGCTCCACCATTACATAATACATCCGTTCCTGCTATAGTTGCTGTAAATGGAGGTGGTTCTGTTATTGTAACAGATGTTTGAACAAAAGGAACAACACAACCATTATTAACATAACTAGCAGTTCCGGCATCGTTAAAATAAACGGATGCACCATCTTGAGAGCCAAGTGTACCGGCTTGTGTTATTAAGTTTGCTCTGTCGTAAGAAACTACATCTGTGCAAGCACCAAAACTCATAGTCAGCGTACGTATTCCGGTTCCGTAATTAGCAAAATGTCCAGTTGTTATACTGTCGCATTGAAAAATTACATAAAGAGTAGAAGATAAATCTGCAAAACTATTAAATGACGTAGAATAGGCTTCGCTAGTAATAATAACAACCTGTGCGCCTGCAGGTAATACACCACCTGTTGGTTCTAACAATTGTCCTCCTCCTGTAATTGTAGCATTAACATTAGCTACAAAGTCAGGGTCTGTGCATACCCCATCCCATGCATTATTTGGCCAGGTTACTGATAAATCAGATGTATTCATTGCTGTTGGTCCAATCTGGAAGAAAACCATTTCCTGATATCCTTCGTTGGTAGAAACAGCACATGCATCAACCAGAATGCTTTGTATTTGAAAACATGAAGGTGGGATACTCGTATTTGCGGTACATCCATTTGCATCTGTAACGGTTACTTCGTATGTACCGGCTATTAAACCAGAAGCTGTAGCTGTTGTGTAGCCCCCTGTCCAGTTATATGAATAAGGAAGTGTTCCTCCCGTTGCTACGACAGTTGCGGAACCATTATTTCCACCATAACAACTAACGTTTGTATGTAATGTGATATTTGCAGAAAGCTCTGTTGCTTGTGTAATGGTAACAGGCAAGACAGATGTACAGTTATTCAAATCTGTTACAGTAACATTATATGTACCGGCAGTTAAGCCTGATGCCGTAGCAGTTGTTTGAGCCGGAGCCGGATCATTCCAAAGGTATGTGTAAGGAATAGTTCCACCAGATGCAAAAACAGTTGCTGAACCTGTTGTGTTACCATAACAAAGCACATTTGTTTGTGCGCTAATTGTTGAATTTAATGCTGCCGGTTGTGTAATTGTTACACTTGCTGTAGAATTACAAGAATTAGAATCGTAAACAGTAACAGAATATATCCCTGCAATAAGTCCGGTTGCTGTTGTTGTACTTTGCACCGGTGTTGTATTCCATGAATAGGTTAAAGGAGCAGTACCTCCGGTAGCGGTCACTGTAGCTGAACCGGTATTCCCTCCATTACATAAAACATTTGCGCTAGTACTAATTGAAGCCGTTGGTCCTCCTGTATTGCTTATATTAATTGTTTGTGTATTTGTACAATTTTTAAAATCGGTAACAGTTACAGTGTATGAACCAGCAGCAAGTCCTGTAAGTGATGAAGCAGTAGCCCCGTTTGACCAAAGATAGGTATAGGGAGAAGTTCCACCTGATACCGCAACAGATGCAGTCCCATTTGATAATCCACATGAAGCATTACCCGATGAAGGTGTTATTGAAATAGCAGTTGGTTGTCCTATGTCTACACTTGCAGTTTGCAGACAGGTAGGAGAAGCGGCATCAGTAACAGTAACAGTATGTATTCCGAAACATAAACCAGATGCACTTGCAGTAGTTTGGCCATTATCCCATAAATACGTATAAGCCCCTGATCCACCTGTTGGAGCAACACTGGCAGTTCCGCTGCAAACGCCAAAACACAATGCATCTGTTCTAGATGTAACAAGATTTAATGCAGCAGGTTCTGTTATTGTTACAGATTGTGTGGCAGTACAAGCATTCGAATTAGAAACAGTAACAGTGATCACTCCGTCGCAAAGACCTCCTGCTGTTTGACCTGTAGTTCCGTTTGACCAGGAATAAGTAAAGCCAGATCCACCAGTAGGATTTGAAGTAGCCGAGCCATTACAAACTCCATTACAATTGGCATTTACAAATGTTACAGTAGGAACCGGAACCGCATAAACTGTTATAACCTGAGTTGTAGTAGATGAACATCCGCCTTGTGTTACAGTATGTGTAACAGTGTAGGTACCTGGTGTAGCCCATGTAACAGAGGGGTTTTCAGCAGTTGAACTGGAAGGAGTCCCGCTTGGAAAAGTCCATGAGTAAGTAACACCTACTCCTGTTGTTCCTGTATTTGTAAAATTAAATGCAACACCCACACATTGATTACCATTGTATGAAAATGTAGAGGCAGGGTTGGCAGTTGTTAGAACTTCAACAGTGTCTGAAATTGCACAGCCATTTGAACCCGTTGCAGAAATAATGTAAATTCCGGCAGCTAAACTTGTATATGTGTAATTGGCAGGTTTATTATTTGCATTAGGTTTTCCAGTGCAGGTATATGTAAAATTTGCCACACCATTTGCAACAGTAATTGCAATGGAGCCATTACTACTTCCGCAAGTCGCTGCAGTAGGAGTTAGTGTTAAAATCATAGCTGCCGGCTGTGTAATAGTAATAGTCGCAACAGCATGACAACCCAGAGCATCTGTTACTGTACATGTATAAGTGCCTGCAATAAGTCCTGAAATAGTTGCAGTAGAGCCACCATTTGACCATGCATACGTATAAGGGGATGTACCACCTGAAGTTACAGAAACTGAAGCAATACCATTTGTTCCGCCATTACATGCAATATTTGTTTGAGATGGAGTAAGAACAATATTGTTAATATTAAAATTAAAGGTGGCAGGAGGTGCAACATTGCCACATATATCAGATACAGACCCGGCTGTATTTACTAGGCTAAGTGCAAAAGCCCCGCTTGTAGTGAGTGCTGGTGACACTGTAATTGTAAAAGTATTATCATAAGTAGCTCCTGATGCGCATTGGGTAGAAGATATTGAAGAAATAGCATAAGGTCCACCCGGTCCAGTAAGAGTAAAGTCGGCAGGTGTTGCTGTACTGCAATTTACATTTTCACTGAAATTAAATGTTAAAGAATTGGAACCACACGCAATCGGAAGAGCAACAGATTGAAACACGGGGCTAATATTATCAAATATAGTAGCAGTTGATGCAGTAAAATCAATAAAATAACCTGCTTGTGAAGGTGAGTATTGGCTAACATTTACAACGTAAGTCTGACCAGCAGAAACAGGTATAACGGGTTCATTCTGTCCCGCGCAATCAACTGTTTCTCCATTAGGTCCTGTTAATCCATCACATCCTATATTTGAAGAAAAATTACAACCGACTTCTAATGCAGCATTTGAATAAATATCAGAGCAATTTGCAGTTGACAGATTGTATACAGCCCAATCGTAATCGTCAGTAGAGGTATTCGGGGTTATGGTAAAGTTTAAATTACCACTGTTCTGAACGGTAAAAACATACCAAACATCGTTTTTTTCACCAGCGCCTAAACATGAATTTAGCGAATTTATTTCATTTGCAATATTTCCAGTACCGGAATATGCCAGATTCGTAGTAAAAGTACTTTGACAAATAGGAATAGCTCCCATACAATCCTGATTATTTGGAGCGCCCGGATTTGTGATACATGTAGTAAACGTAGTATTGGTGGGATTTGTTGAATAATAATCATAAACCCTGTAATAATAAGTTAGCCCTGCAGTAAGACCCGAAATTGTTAATGTACCTGCGGTTCCTGATACAAAAGTAGCATCGTTACAAACTAGAGAAGTTAAAGAGGCACATGTACCAGAAAACACCTGAACTACCGGATCAAAGCCTGACGCAGGTGTTACTGTAATATTTTGAGACGAATTTCCGGCAACAAAGCTGTACCAGACATCGTCATTAGCCGTTCCTACACATCCTGCAAGAGATTGGGTTGCTCCGGAAATATTGCCACTAATTGTAGTGCATGTAGCACCGGGTGTAACAGCTAAAGCCCCACTGCAATTATCATTTGGAGGTGCAACTGGTACAGGTGGATCCGTTACACAAATATCAAAATCACCTTGTGTTCCTCCTCCATATTCCCAAAAACGAATATAAATTGTTGTACCCGGAGTCAGACCTGTTCTGTCAATCATTGGCATCATACCATTGGGGCTATCATCATCATCACATTCGATAAGGGTTAATGAACCGCAGGAGCCAGAGTATATAGCCATTCCTCCATCAGTTATACCACCAGTCTGAGTATTTATCACTAGATGCCCTGAAGCAGGTACAGTAACTTTAAACCATACATCTTCAAACACACTCCCCGCACAACCTGGCGCAGTTTCTGTTGAAACCGTAGCATCATCATTGTCATAGTTCGTATATGTACATGTAGCCCCGGGAGTGAGAGCAATTGCTCCTGCACAATCATCATTCAAAGGTGCTGGAGGTTGAGCTAATAAAGAAAAATTTGAAATAAAAAATATTGTAAAAATAATAGGAATAATAAATTTCGTAGCCATAGTATTTTTGTTGAAAGGTAATTATTTAATTTCTTGTTGTTTTGAATGCCATTCTTTTTTTGCCTTCTCATATAAAATAGCATCTTCTGTTTCATTTCCTGTTTTCTCATATTTTGGAAAATCAGCGGGAAGCTCAATAACTGCATCAGAAATTTTTCTTCCTGTCATGATTTCTACTTCTTCAGGATAATTTTTTATCCATTCCTGCTTATCTTTTTCATACCTGTCATGATCAGCCTGAGGGTTTCCTGTATCTTTAAAAACAGGATAGTGTTCTGTTGCTATTTGTGATTTTATAATTGAAGAATCATTAAAATCAAATCCGTTTTGACGTAAAATTTCACGGACTTGGTCTGCAGACAAATGCTCTTTTATTTTAAGCTTAAAATATTTAATAGTACCGGAAATAACAAATTGGGCAGATAAAACATCTGGTTTTTGTTTAAATATATTTTCAAGAGATTCGACAGGAATCGTATTGTTTTTTTCAATAACTTCAAAAGAAACTATTACGCCATCAGAAATAGTTTTTTTATATTGAAAATCGCAATTATATTTTTGCGCAAACGAGCATAAGCATAGCAAAGCCAGCCATCCAAATAATAAAAATTTCATAAAAATTTATTTCAGGTTAATAACGAAAAATACTAAAAATAACAATCCAGATTCTACAATAGAATCAAAGATAATGAACAAAATATAAACAGTCTGAAAAATATTAAATCAGACTGTTTATTATAAATAAATTACCGGATAACTGTTACATATCCGTTCTTTTCATAAGCTTTATTGTATTTATCTTTTACCCATATATACCAAACATAGGTTCCGGATTTTACATACTCTCCTTTATTCATGAATTTACCACTCCAGCGTTCATTCCAGTCAATTGTTTCAAATATCAGCTCTCCCCATCTGTCAAAAATCCATAAATGATAATTCTTTTCATCAATACCTACACCCTGAGGATAAAATTCTCTGTTAATAGGAGAATTCGGATCAAAAGCTGTAGGAACGTATAAGGTAAATTCATCGCGTATTTCAACTTGTTTTGTTATCGAGTCAACACAATTATGATCGGTGCGAACGGTTAACATTACATTGTAAATTCCTGCTTGCTCATACGTATGTTCCGGGTTTACCATTCCGGAATAACGGTTGTCGCCAAAATTCCAAAGCCTGTTTGAAATAATTCCGTCTGAAATATCATTAAATTCAATTGTAGAATGGAACAAACTTGCAAATTCAGGATATAGCGTGAAATTAGCAATTGGTTTCGGATACACAGTTATGATTTGGTCATCTGTAGCAGTACAGCCATCTCCGGTTTTTATTGTAAGGGTAACATTATAGTTTCCATCATGTGTAAAAAGATGAGAAGGGTTGGGGTC
This sequence comes from Bacteroidetes bacterium GWF2_35_48, assembly GCA_001769125.1. Lineage (GTDB taxonomy): Bacteria > Bacteroidota > Bacteroidia > Bacteroidales > GWF2-35-48 > GWF2-35-48. The sequence goes on from MEOG01000129.1 coordinate 21,615, forward strand.
TAGCGAAGAATTATTATTTGAATAAACATCGTTGAAGTTCCACAAATACTGAAGATCTGTTGTTGTGGCAATATTTCTGAAGAAAACTTCAAGAGGCTCACAACCCGCCATTTTATCTACAATTACAGCAACCTGAGGTACGGGCAAAACATAAATAGTAATACTGTCTGCAATAGATGGAGAACCACAATTGTCCACTGCATAAACGATATAGGTAGTTGTATCCGGTGGAGAAACATCACGTATTGCAAATGGAACAGTATCTTGTAAGTCATACCAGTAAAAATTATAGGGACCTCCGTTTCCTCCAGATGGTATTGCTTCTAAATGAGCCTGATCATTTTTACATATTCTTGTTGTATCTGCAATAAGGTTCACAATAACCGGAGGGTACACATAAATAGTAACTCCTGCTGTATCTGAAACACAAGCTCTGTTATCTGTTGCATAAACATTATAAGTTGTTGTACTTGTCGGATTCACTATTTGAACTGCATTTGAAGAGGGAAGCCCAATCCAACTAAAAGAATAGGGTGGAGTTCCACCGCTTGCATTTGCAGTAATAGTTGTTGTTTGTCCTTCACATATCCAGCGTGAGCCATCAGCATGAATAATGATAGGAGAGGGCTCTGTTACAATTAAAGCAGTTTGAAGCAAACAACCATTGTCATCTGCAATGGTTACATTGTAATTCCCTGCTGATAAACCATAAATGTCCATAGTGAAATTATCAACAATCGAATCATTTCCAATAAATGGATTCCAATCATAACTATATGGTTGAGAACCGTCTTTTATAGTAATTAAAGCAGATCCATCATTCATTCCCGGGCAGGAAACATTTGATGTAACGATGCTGAAAATAATGGGAGGAGTGATTGCATTGACAGCTACTGTTGAGTTAAACAGGCAGTTGTTTGCATCTGTTATCTGGAACTGATAGCTACCTGAAGCTGCATTGTAAACTGTATCATTAGTACTATTTCCCGGCGACCAAGTGAAATTGTAAGGCGCAGTTCCTCCAGTAACATTGGATGAAACAAAAGCAGTTCCATTATTTTGTCCGCAGCTTGTCGGTGTAGAGCCTAATGTAGTTTGGATTAGATTAGGTTCTGTGATTAAATAACTTGCGGTTTTTGTACAATTCTGATCGTAGTAATCAGTAATAAGAACGCTATAAGTACCCGGCGATAGTGGCGCTGCTACAGAATTCGAACTGACATTCGGTAACCAGTTGTAGAAATAACCTGTGCCGCCTGTTACAGAAAGTACGATTTGTCCGTTGTTAGATCCGTTACAAGTCGCGTTTTGGACATTTGCAGTAATGTGAATGGAGTCGGGTTGTGTTATAGTTGTACTGCTAATACTCGTGCATAGGTTTGCATCTGTAAGCGTAACGGAATAATTTCCTGCACATAAATTTGAAACAGTAGAAGTCGTTCCTCCTCCTGTCCAATTAAAGCTGTAAGGATTTGTTCCTCCATTGCCCATGACAGTTGCTGTTCCGTTACATGTACCATAACAGGATGTATTTGTATGATTCGTAATCGCAGATTGTAATTGTGTAGGCTGAATAATGGTGCGGCTTCCGGATGCAACACATCCATGACCATCTGTAATAACAACGGAATAAGTTCCCGGTCCGAGGTTGGTTACCATATCTTCATCTACTCCTGTTATAGGGGGTGAAGTATTCCATCCTAAAGAATAGCTTATAGTACTTCCATGGTAAAATACCTGTATAGAACCGTTTTGATAACCGTAACAAGTAATATGTTGTACTTGAAAACTATCTATAATCGGACCATCTGCATTGCTTATATTTATCTGTAAAGAATCACGGCATCCGTTTGCATCTATAACAGTAACAGTATAAGCACCTGCAGCAAGGTTGTTGGCTATAGATGAAATGCTGTTTATGCCTGTCGGCCATTGATAAGTAAAGCTATATGTTCCTCCTAAAGCTGATATAACGGCACTTCCATTTGCCTGCCCACAGGTTGCTGTGTCTGTATTCACGGTCATTATAGCAAGAATATCATGTCCTGTAACAGTCGCATTTGATGTCGCAATACAATTGTTAAAGTCAGTTATATTTATAGCGTAAGCTCCGGGGCATAGACTGTCTGCTGTTGCTTGCGTATCAAAATTAGACCAGAGGTAAGCGTAAGGTGGTTGACCGCCTTGTATATTGGAAGTTATATAGCCATCGCATAAGCCGTAACAGCTTTCTTCATGTGCTGTTGCGCTAACTTGTAATAAAGGAGGCTGGCTTATTATGAAACAAGTGTCTTTCGAACAACCGTTCAGATCTGTTACGGTTACACAATAATTTCCATAGGGAATATTAATTATATTTTGCGTTGTCGCTCCATTACTCCAGTTGTATGTATAACCAGGAGAGCCTCCTGTTACACTTAATGTGATGCGTCCTGTTGATTCCGAAAAACATTTTACATGTTGCAAATCCAATACCTGAACAACTATTTTCGGAGGCGTTGTTACAATAGTACTTACTGAAGTAGAACAGTCATTGTTATCTGTAATTATGCACGAATAAGTATCAGGACAAAGAGCAATAGCCTGTTGAGTTGTCTGATTGTTTGTATTTGCGCTCCATTGGTAAGAATAGGGCGCGATTCCCCCGGATGCTGTAACATTTGTTGTTCCATTGCAAATTCCAAAACAAGACAAGGGTGTAGCGGTTGCCACTACCGACAGAAACGCTGGCTGTGTTACATTTACAGTTTCCATTTTTGTACAGGAATTTGTATCTGTGATTATAATCGTGTAAGAACCGGCACATAATCCTGTATTTGTAGCAGATGTTTGCGCGTTGCCTCCTCCAAACCATTGATACGTGTAAGGAGAAGTTCCTCCACTTGGTGTTACAGTTGCAGAGCCATCGCAGTCTCCATTACATAGAGGGGGGGTTATTTGTGTTGTGTTTGACAGTATTGAGGGTTCTGTAATTATTACAGTAGTATTGGCTGTACAATTTGAAATAATATCTGTAACAATAACATTGTATGTTCCCGGATCAAGGTTTGACGCTGTAGCAGAATATTGAGCGGGGTTTGTACTCCATACATAATTAAACTGGAGTGAGCCGCCATCTGCATAAACGGTTGCGTACCCGTTAGCCGCTCCATTACATAGAACATTTTGGGACTCAGAGATAGTAGCGGTTGGACCTGAAATATTGTTTATTTGGAAAGTGCTTGTCTGATTACAACCTGATGCATCAATTACTGCAAGCGTATAAGTTCCTGATGGAACATTTGATAAAGACTGTGTATCTTCTCCTGAAGTCCAGTGAAACTGATAAGGAATTGTTCCTCCTGTTATTATAGTCGTAATGCTTCCATCGGATTGATTGCAGTTGGCGTTTTCAGCAGTTCCGGTAATTTCAATAGGTGCAGGTTCTGTTACTGTAGCAGTAAAAGTTGCAGTGCAGCTCAGATTATCTATTGCTGTCAAAGTGTATTCTCCATCACATAAATTAGAAATAGTTGCTGTTGATTGCAGATTGCTCCACTGATAAATATAGGGCGAAGTTCCACCCATAACAGAGGAAGTAATTTGTCCGTCGCATTGTCCATTACAGCTGGCATTTGTTACTGTAAACATATTTGATAACTGAGCCGGTTGTGTAATTGTTACAGTTGCTGTAGCAATGCATGAATTAGCATCCGTAACATTAACCGTATATACACCGGGATCGAGATTCGTTGCTGTAACTGTAGTTTGAGGAGGTGTTGTACTCCATGAATACGTAAACGGAGCGAGACCTCCACCCATAGAAACCGTTGCTGACCCATTCGATTGTCCGTAGCATGTAACATTTGAAAATGCAGAGATGCTTGCGGTTCCTCCGGGTAAATCTCCTATTGTAACACTTGTCGTTGCCGTGCAGCTATTATTGTCTGTAACAATAACACTATAAGTTCCTGCTGCTAATCCAGTACAGTTAGCTTGAGTAGGTATAGTTCCACCGCTCCATAAATAAGTATAGCCCGTTGTAATAGTTCCACCTATTGCTGAAACATTTGCAGAACCATCTGCCTGACTGCAATGTGCGTCTGTTTTTGTCGTAGATAATGTTATTGCAGTTGGTTCAGAAATTAAAACAGAAGCATTCGCCGTACAGCCATTCCCATCTGTAATTGTAACATTATAGGTTCCGGCAACTAATCCTGTTGCTGTTAAAGTATTTTGAGCAGGGATGGTATTCCAATCGGCAGTAAAGGTTTCTGTTCCTCCTGTGCCTGTAACTGTTGCAGCGCCCGTACTCCCTCCATTACAATTTACATTTGTGCTAGCTGAAATACTTGCAGTAACGGCATCAGGTTGAGATATGGTAAAGGTTTCAACACTTTGACAACTGTTGGCATCTGTTACCGTCAGCGTGAATGTACCTGCGCACAAATTGGGAATAGTAAAATTTATTGAAGAGGTTGAGGCTGTATATCCGTTAGAAACAACTATACTGTAACCGGGCAATCCACCTACAATTTCAAGAGAGGCAGTTCCATCACAATCTCCGTTACAGGTAGGTTGCGTTGATGATTTTACCGAAACAAGAACACCCGGAATATCACTGATAGTGCCGTTTGCAGTTGTTGAGCACAAATTTGCATCGGTTACAATAACTGTATAAGCTGCCGGAGGTAGATTCGATGCTATCTGTGTTGTTTGTGTAGGTGTTGAATTCCATGCATAAGTATACGGACCTGTTCCTCCAGATGGATTTGCCTGTATGCTTCCAGTTGCCTGTCCACAATTGGCTCCTATAGGACTTGTTGTTGCAGAAAGAGCCGTGGGTTGAATAATGGTAACCGTTGCTGTCGCCGTGCAGCCATTGTTATCTGTAGCTGTAAAAGTATGTGTTCCCGATGGTAATCCTGAAATGCTTAATTGGTTCGTGGGAGCAGTTCCCGCACTCCATAAATACGTAATAGGTGTTGCAGCTCCGCTTGCAGTAGCTGTGGCAGAACCTGTGCTGCCTCCGAAACATGATACATCAGCGCTGGTAACGATTGAAGCAGTCGGACCGTCATCACTGCTAACATTTGCTGAACCTGTTACACTACACCCATGTGAGTCCGTTACAGTAACGGGATAGGCATTTGTTGCTAATCCTGTTGCTGTTTGTGTGGTTTGCGCCGGAGATGTTCCCCAGTTGTATGTATAAGCAGGGAAACCGTTTGTGGCAGTAACCGTGGCTTCTCCGTTATTATTACCGCAGGTTGTATTAACGGTAGTAAAAATTAATGTGATTAGATCGGGTTGCGATATACTTACATTAGCAGTTTGGAAACAAGCCGGAGTGCTTGCATCAGTTACTGTAACTGTAAAAGTACCTACACAAAGATTTCCAGTATTGTTTGCAGTAGGCGTATTTCCTCCGCTCCAACTATATGTATAGCTGCCAGAGCCGCCTGATGCTGTAACGCTTGCTGTCCCATCACACAAGCCATAGCAAGTTACATCGGTGCGCGTTGTTACTAATGTTAGAGGAAGAGGTTCCGTAATAGTTACTGTTTGTATCCCTGCGCAGTTGTCTGTGTTGGTAACGGTTACAGTGTACGACCCTGCAGCTAAACCTGTAATAGCCTGACTGGTTGCTCCGGTTGACCAAAGGTATGAAAAAGTAGAACCTCCGGTTGGATTAGATGTTGCAATACCCGTGCTTCCTCCCGCACAATTTGCATTTGTTGTCAGAACATTTGGAACAGGATTTGGCAGAACCGCAATATTCATGGTAGATGTAGATGTACAGCTTCCTTGTGTTACAGTATGAGTAATTGTGTATGTTCCTGATGTTGTCCACGTAATGCCTATTGGGTTTTCTGCAGTAGAACTTGTTGGCGTACCGCTTGGGAAAGTCCATGAGTGGGTAATTCCAACTCCTGTACTACCGGTATTGGTAAAGTTATATTGATTTGCAACCTCTGTTCCTGCACAATGATTACCATTGTATGTAAAAGTACTTGTAACACTTCCTGTGTTGATTATTGTTGTAGTACCCGAAGCAGTACAGCCATGTCCATCTGTAACATTAACGGTATAACTACTTGGTGCAAGCCCTGTAAAAGTATAACTACTGTTTGCATTATTATTTGACGCAACTGCAGGAGGGCATGTGTAATTATAATTAGCATAACCATTGGAAACGCTTACAGCTATTTGTCCGTTACTTGCACCGCATGTAGCTTCAGCAGGGGTAAGTGCTAACGTTATTTGAAGAGGTTGTGTGATTGTGAAAGAATTTATTACAGAACAACCAGTACTATTTGTGGTTGTTACGGAATAAGTTCCGGGAACGGCTGTTAATCCTGAAATACTGGATGTTGTTGTAGCGGTAGGACCAGTAGTTGTTCCATTTGACCAATTGTAAGTATAGGGAGAACCCGACCCTGATGTAATCGTTACAGATGCAATTCCATTATTCCCGTTATAACAGGAAACATTTGTTTGCGTCTGGCTTGTAACCAATCCGGTTATAGTAAAAGGTAAACTTCCATCAGTTGCAACATTACCGCATAAGTCTTGTACATAACCACAACCAGCAACAAGATTAACATTGTAATTTCCAGTCGTTGTCATAGCCGGAGTTACATTTAGTGTAAATTGTACTTCCTGAGTACCACCTGCAGCACATGCAGTTCCTGTTACACCAGTAACAGTATAAGGTCCACCAGGTCCGGTAATGGTAAAATCACAAGCTTGAACAGAGCTACATAAAACTTGCTCAGTGAAACGAATTGTCACAGATGTTGCTCCACAGGATGGGGTTGTTGTTAATATATCAAGGGCAGGGGGAATGTTATCAAAAATCACAGCGGTTGATGCAGAAAAATCAAGACTATAGCCAGATTGACTTGAAGAAAAATTACTGACATTAACAACGTAGGTTTCACCCGCTACTACCGGAATTACAGGTTCATTCTGGGCATCGCAATTAACAGTTTCACCATTGGGACCAGTTAAACCACCGCATCCAATATTAGATGAATAATTGCAACTTACATCCAACGATGCATCCAAAGGTATTTGCGCACAGGTAGCATTGGTCAAATTAAAAACTGCCCAGTCATAATCATCTGTTGTTGAATTTGGCGTAATAGTAAAATTCACATTGCCCGATTGCTGTACTGTAAATATGTACCATGAGTCATTTTTTTCACCTGAACCTAGACAAGTATTTCCAGTAGGAATTTCTCCTGAAACATTTCCGGTACCAACAAATGAAGATTCCTGACAAAAATAATTCTGACATACAGGTATAGCTCCGTTACAATCCTGATTAACAACAGAACCGGGATTCGGATTGCAAGATGCAGCACCAGCACAAGTCATTTCCAAACAAGAAACAGTAGCTGTACCAGAAAATTGAAGCGGAACATTCGTTAATGCTGAACTATAATTGGAAAAACAAATAATGTATTGCTCTCCGCATAACACTGGAAGCGGAGGTTCAAAATTAGCATTGGTTGTATATGATGGAGACAAGCCTGTCCCACCACTAGAGGTAGCATTCCAGTTACAACGAACAGGAGCAACAACATTATTTGGAATTGCAGAACAGGAAGAAGAATTATAGGGATACATTATCCAATCGTAATAACCGGCTTGTGAAGACCCACCAAAATTAAATTCAAGAAGCCCATCTGAACCTATATTGACAATCATCCAAGTACTATTTTTTTCACCTACTTGTAAACAACCAGAATGACCACTTCCTCCCGGATTATTATTCAGAGGATTTCCTAAAGAACCGCTGGCTGGAATCTCGTTTGTTGCACCTATCCCATTTGCATCTACCTGAAATCCTAAATTAGTACAAACATTTATTGCATCTGCACAATCACCTGCTGTTGCAACAGAAGTACCACCGGACGCTGACCATTGAAGAGTCATGCAATCTGTATTTGAAGTACAATTATATTCACTCACAAGAACAGTTACAACTCCAGTAAAAGTTGCAGTCCACGTTATCGTTGATTGTGTTCCACATCCGTCGTCATTATAAGCGAGAGAAGTGCCACCACAACCTGTCCCTTGAATTAACGATAACTGTGTATCAAAGTCAGTATCCCCGCAAGTTTCCCATGTGTAGGTAGTACCACTGGTAACATTGCATACAACGTAATCACTTCCATACATACAGGTAGAAATGGTTGTCATTGTTGTAGAAGTGGTAGATTGTGTTGTTGAAGGATATTGCGAACCGCAATTAGTACATTGCGAAAATGTTTTTTTTGTAATAAAAAAAACAATAAAAGTAAAGAGGCAGAGTATATATACTTTTTTCATTCCTGAATATTTTTATTTATTAAAATTTTCTCTTTTTATCCTTTCCTGTTTTTCTTCATCTGTTTCATTTTTTTTTGAACTCGAAGAAATAGCCTTGTATTTTTCTGGATTATTTTTAATCCATTCGTCTTTTCTTTTTTTATAGTCTTTGTTATCATATTCAGAATTTCCTGTATCAATAAATTGAGGAAAGTCAGCAGGCCATGCATTTAAAATCCTATTTTGTTCTTCTCTGTCCGCTTCAATTTTAGCTCGTTCATCTGCTGATACAACAGGCATTTGAATCATCAGGTTTACTTTTTCTGAATACTCAGAAATTTTATAACCAGCATTGCCGGTTAAATAAACAACATTTGTTTTATCTATTGACAGCTTGGATTCAATATTGCAGATTTTAGATACTGCATTATACTCTACGTTAAAGAAATTGTTATTGCCTTTAAATAATTGCAAGAAGCTTTTTATTTGTTGGTCAGAATTTAAAAAATCTACTCTAAAATTGATTGTTTTATAGCTTTCCGATTCTTTAAAAGTAAGCTGATTGTCTTCTCTGAATACATTATTTTGTGCAAACAGAGAAACACAAATAAAAAAAAGAACTGTGACTAAAGTAACTTTTTTTGCTTTAATACGCATTAAATAATAATATTTCATATTCATAAGATTATGATTTAAAAATAAAAAAAAGAAGCTAAGCCTTAAATAATTCAGGGCTTCGCTTAATAAAAATTATATTCTGAATTCGGGTTAATCAAAAACAATACTTTTACTTTATCAAAGTTACATTACCGGTTTTTCTTTCGGTGTTCCCATACTTATCTTTAAAAAGAACCTGATAAGCATAAACACCAGGATCAGCTATTTTATCAGAACCCTTGATTTTTCCATCCCATTTCTGGTAGGGGTCTTTAGATTCAAAAATTAACTGCCCGAGTCTATTGTATATTGTAATATGATATTCGTATTCACTTAAATTTTCTGCTTCCGGTCCCCAGTTGTCGTTAATTCCATCTCCATCCGGATTAAAAGCGTTAGCATAAAAAATATGTGAAAATACATTTATTAAAATTTCTTTTTTAGCAATATCTGTACAGTTGAAAATGTTAACAACATATAAGGATATCGTGTATTTTCCATTAAGATTAAATGTTTTAACAGGGTTTTCTTCGGCTGTTTCTTCTCCATTTCCAAACATCCATTTTACTTTTGTAAAGTTAATAGATTTGTTATTAAAAGTGCAGGTATTTGCTCTTAAATCCATTGAGAAATCTGATTTTGGAGCAGGCTTAACATTGATTGCTTGATTTAATGTATACGTAGCAACAACTTTGGATTTTTTAAACTTAACTGTAAGGCTCGGCGTATATGTGCCTTCCTGATCAAAGGAATGGTTGGGTTTCATTAAGGAATTTGTTTCTCCATCGCCGAAATTCCAAATATATTCTATTGTGTCGCATTTCATGAAAGGAATGAAGGTTACTTTCAGTGGCGCGCACCCATCAATTGCATCTACTGTAAATTGCGCATTGGGCTGAATGCTCATTCCTGTGCAACTATTTGCAGGTTTGTTTTGGTTATTCGTTACAATTGCCGTTTCATTTTTGTTTGAAATATTATTTTCTGTTTTAATAATTTGATTTTTTTCTTCTGTAATTACCGGAGTAAGGGTAGTCTTCGATTCATTATTTATTGTAGAAGAAGTATTATTTTCAGAAATATTCTGATGTGTTTTATGCTGTGAATCATTTCCTGTTTTTACAAAAACCGTAATGTTTGAATTCGGCTCAGATGCCTTTATTTCTTGAGGATTTACAACAATTTCCTGTTTCGTTTCGGGTTGCTCATTTTTATTTTCAGAAGCATTATAAAAATAAACAGCGCTGATAATACCAACAGCTGTGATTCCAAGTATAGCAGCAATTTTCAGAATGCTTCCTGCGCTTCCTGAAAAACCGATTTTTGCCTTAGGCAGTTTCTTCTCAAAATTCAGCCATTCGCTATGATTGTATTCCATCTCATAGCCATTAAGCTTATCTTTGATAAGTTCCCCGAATGATATGTTGTTATTTTTTTCCATGAATGTAATTTCTGAATAAATCCCTCAGCCTCATTTTGGCTTTGGCAAGGTTCGACTTGGAAGATCCTATACTGATATGAAGGGTTTCGGCGATTTCTTTGTGTGGCATGTTATCTATAACATACATGTTAAATACAGCGCGATATGCAGGCGTTAGTTTTTGCACAAGGCTTAAAACCACATCTGCCTGAATGCTCATATACTGCATTAATTCTTCTTCTTCATCATCTTCTTCTTTTGAGTCTGAAAGATTCACGAGATTTGCTTCTTCTTGATAAACAAACATGGCTTCCTTTTTTTTGCGAACCATATCTATCGAATTATTAACAATAATGCGCCTTACCCAACCTTCCAAAGAACCTTCGTTTTTAAAACTTTTAAGCCTGTCAAAAACTTTTATGAACCCATCCTGTAAGAAATCCTGAGCTTCTTCCCTGCCTGCAGCATAACGCATGCAAACAACCATCATTTTGCCGTAAAAAGCCTTGTAAAAATCATGTTGGCTTTTTCGGTCTCCCCTGATGCATCCGCTAATCAGCTTCTCAACTTCCTCCCTGTTTGCAAGATTCATAATTGGTTTGACTTCATGTTAAAGACGAAAGATTCTTTTTTGGGTTGCCTCTTGTGAAGAGTAAATTTTAAATTTTTCCTAATAAGTTGATTATTATGGCAATTAGTTAGCGGTGGCTGAGCTTCGGACATTAAGCTCCTGCCTGCCGGTAGGCAAGGTGTCGAAATGCCGAAGCCACCGCTTTAAAATTACCCAATAATAGTAGCATAACAAGCATCCAGCATTTCCTTAGCTCTTTCAATACTGGTTGCTTCAGCGTAGGTTCTTAAAACTGGTTCTGTTCCTGATGGGCGAATCATGATCCATTCATTTTCATTAATGAAAAATTTATATCCGTCAAAATAATCGAAACGCTCTACCTTGAATACGCCGAAAGAAGTATATTCTTTGTTTTCGCATTTTTTAATTATCTGCTGTTTTAGTGATTCTTCAATTCTCAGGTCTGAACGCTGATAAGCAAAACTGCCGGTTAGAGCATAAATCTCGTTAATTATTTCTGAGAGATTCAAGCCTGTTTCAATCATAAATTGCCAGATAGTAAGTCCCATCCAGATTCCATCGCGTTCCGGAAGATGTGTTTTTATTGCTATTCCACCTGATTCTTCTCCTCCAACCAGAACATCTTCTTTCAGCATTATTTTGCAGATATCTTTAAATCCGATGCGTACTCTCTGAACTTCCAGTTTGTAATGGTTACAAAGTTTTTCAACTTTTACAGTTGATGAAAAGCCTGTAACAATTTTACCTTTCATTTTTTTATATTTTGAAAGGTAATGAATTAATATCAGGATAATATGATGCGAGTCTATATAATTCCCTTTGCTGTCATACAGTGCTATGCGGTCAGCATCTCCATCAACTGCAAGTCCGCAGTCAATTTTTCCTGATTTATTAATGTGTTCAGAAAATTCCAAAAGGTTTTTATGCAGGGGTTCCGGCGCAATACCTTTAAACGTGGGATTGTGTTCGCAATGGAGTAAGTCAATATCTGGGAAAAGACGGCGCATTACGTTCTGTCCAGAGCCATACATAGCATCAAATGCAAAATGGAATTTTGATTTCTGAAAAGCTGAAATATCAAAATTTGCATGAACATGGTCAATGTACATTTGTTCAAGGTCAACAATTTCTATTTGTTTTTTATGAATCAGATCATTTATTTTTACAATTTCGAGATTGATTTTATTTTGCTCGGGCAATAAAGCTTCAATTTCGCGTAATGATTCTTCCGCAAGCGGACCACCATGTGAGCCTTTTAGTTTATATCCGTTGTAATCCGGAGGATTGTGGCTTGCGGTTATAACAACACCAATATTTGTTTTTAATTTCAACGCTCCTAATGAAATCATGGGAGTTGAAATAAATCCCTGGTGCATATACACTTTAATTCCTGCTGCTGAAAAAACTTTTGCAACTGTTTCTGCAAACAATGCTCCGGCAAACCTGCAATCATGACCTATCACTGCAGATGGATTTTTATGATTTTTCAGTAGCCAATCTGCTGTTGCCTTAGCAATACGTGCTACATTTTCCGTTGTGAAATCTTTTGCTATAACGGCTCTCCAGCCATCTGTTCCAAATTTTATTGTTTCCATTTTTTTTAATTTATATTATTTCTATTTAATGCATTTTGATATCTGCGGGCATTTGCAAGGTGTTGCGCGTAGCAGGCAGCAAAGTTGTGATACCCTGAAAAATCTTCTTTCGCACAAAAATAAATATATTCATGTTTTTCATAATCGAGTACTGCGTTAATAGCAGCAATGGAGGGCATACAAATCGGACCGGGTGGTAGTCCTGTATATTTATATGTATTGTAGGGCGAATCAATTTCAAGATGTTTTTTTAAAACTCTGCGAATGCTCCAGTCTCCGTTTGCAAAAATAACCGTAGGATCAGCCTGCAGGGGCATATCTTTGCGAAGCCGGTTCATATATACTCCGGCTACAACAGGCTGCTCGTCCCGCTTTTTAGATTCCATTTCAATGATGGAAGCCAGTGTAATAGCCTGCAAATGGGTTAATCCTATTTTTTTCAACTTTGTTTCTCTGTTATCATTCCAGAATTTTTTATATTCCTGATACATCCGCTCAAAAAATTGTTCCGCAGATGTATTCCACTGAAATCTGTATTTGTTGGCAATGAACATTGATATTATATTCTGTGTGTTGAATCCATACTTTTTCAAATATTCAGTATCTTTAAGAATATCATAAATGTCGGAAGAGTCTGCTTCAAGCTGTTTTCCTGCTCTTGATGCTAAATTTTTCAGCGAATGAAGATTTTCAATCAGCAAATCTATAGGCTCTTGTTTTCCTGATCGCAATAAGTTGATGATTTCATTATGACTCATCTGTTTTTTTAACCTGTATTTTCCGGGATGTACATTGTTCGGATAGTTTTTCTTTTCAGCCAACCATTCAAAAATATTTTTGTCTTTGACATATCCTTTTGAATACAAAGCATTGTAAACATCCTCAGCTTTCCATCCGGTATGAATATAAAAATACGCAGAAGATTTTCCCTGCAAAATAGTATTTTCCCTGTAAATAGCTTTGTATACCTGCCATGCAGAGATTCCGCCTACAATAATTGCAAGAAAAATAAATGCAAGTATTATTTTCAGTAACAGTCCTTTTTTTCCGCTCTTGTTCATCAATTTATTTTTAATTTTCACAAAAGATTCAAAATTAATATTTTTTACTTTAATGGAAGTGTTCTTATTAAGAATTTCTATTTTTGCATTTTATTGAAAACTTTTTGCTTTGAAATATTCATTTTTTCTCCTGCTGATAATTTTAGTCATTGCTTCTTGTAGCAAAGACAATCGCTGGGATTGCCTCAAACGAACCGGAGATATTTCATTCAAAACAGAAAATTTACAGGCATTTTCAATCCTTACTTTAGAGGATCAGTTTCAGGTTGAAATTATTCTCGATACTATTGATAAAATTATTATTGAAGGCGGAAAAAATCTGTTACCACTTATTTCCTGCAATGTTAACGAAGGAAATTTATCTTTGAAAAATAATATTCGCTGTAGATGGGCTAGGGATTATGATAAACAGAAAATAAAAGTGAAGTTGTATACAAGAAATCTGACAGGAATTTATATAAAAGATAAGTGTGAAATTACTTCAGAAAGTGTTATTTGCAGCAATAATTTTTTTATTGAAGTCATGCAAAATATAGTAGCTTCAGCAAATTTAAAGCTACAGGTATCTTCATTCAATTTTATGCAGCATTCCGGAACGGGAAAATATGTATTTATCGGCTCCGCAGAAAACGCTTATTTTTTTATAAAAGGAACAGGATATATTTATGCTGAAAATTTACAGTCAGACTATGTTCATGTAGTGAATAAATCTACCGGAAATGTTTATGTCAATGCCTTAAAAAAATTATATGTTGAATTTACCGGAAAAGGCGATGTTTACTATTCTGGAGCTCCTCCTGAAATTGTTTTCGATCCATCAAAAAGCACTGGTCATATAATTCCGAATTAATTTTCCAACCACTCCAACGAATCACTAAATCTCACACCCTGCAACCTACACCCTGCAACCTGATAAGTTGAGCGAAGCCGAAACTTGCAACAACTTGTCAACCTTAGTGAACCTTAGTGTCCTTAGTGTCTTAGTGGTAAATATAACACCTTGCAACCACAAAATACCTGTTTCACAATATCTTTTTCCGTATTGCCGATTACAAACAATGTTATATATTTGAACAATTTCTTTAGTAAATAACCTAAAATTTATAATGAATATGGCAAAAAGAACTATCGTTGCAATGCCCGGAGATGGTATTGGCAAGCCCGTTTTGGAAGAATGTATCAGAGTGTTAAATGCTGCTGGATTTGAAGCCGATTATGTTCAAGGAGACATTGGATGGGAATTTTGGTGTAAAGAAGGAAATCCGCTTCCAGACAGAACTATTAAATTGCTTGAAGAGCATAAAATCGGATTATTTGGTGCTATCACATCGAAACCAAAAGATAAAGCTATTGCTGAATTAACTCCGGAACTTAAAGACAAAGGATGTGTTTACTACAGCCCTATTGTTGCTATGAGACAATATTTCGGCATGGATATCTGCATGAGACCCTGCAAAACATTTAAAGGCAACCCTCTGAATTTTATTCGCCGCGGACCTAATAATACGATTGAAGAACCCATGGTTGACGCTATGATTTTCCGTCAGAATACTGAAGGCTTGTATGGCGGCGTTGAATGGACAAATCCTCCGGATCAGGTGTATGAAGCATTAAAAACTCATTCGCAATTTACAAAAAATTTTAGCTGGTGTCCAAAAGAAGAACTGGCTGTTTCTACGCGTATTTTATCTAAAAAATATTGCACTCGCATTATTAAAGCTGGTTTCGAATACGCTAAGAAAAACGGATATAAAGCAATCACAATTTGCGAAAAACCAAATGTTGTCCGTGAAACTTCCGGCATGATGCTGAAAATAGCACAGGAAATGGGGAAAAATGAATATCCCGAAATTGCGGTTTGGGACACCAACATTGATGCGCAAATGATGTGGCTAACGAAAAATCCTGAATATTACAATGTAATCGTTTCCAGCAATATGTTTGGCGATATTATCAGCGATGGTTTTGCCGGACTTGTAGGAGGATTGGGTTTTGCTTGCAGCGCACAATTCAGCGAAAGCGGAGTTGCGGTATTTGAACCAACACATGGATCAGCTCCAAAATATGCCGATTATGAAACTTCTATTGTGAATCCTATCGCAATGTTCATGTCTGCTGTAATGATGCTTGAGTATCTTGGTGAAAATGGTATTGCTAAAAAAATAGAAAATGCTATTTCAGCTGTTGTTGCAGAAGGAAAAGTTCAAACCTATGATATGGCAAAAATGAGAGGTACTGCTGATGTAATAAACAAAGGTGCTGCTTCAACCAAAGCTATGGCAGATGCAATCATAGCAAAACTGTAGTTTTATACAAACACAAAAAACAAAAACGGTCATCGGAATAATTCAGATGACCGTTTTACAATTCCTCTCCTTTCATGGGAGGCAGGTGCTTTTGCCCTGTAATGTTTTACATTTTACTAGAATGTCAAACAACCTAGTAATTAATATTTTCAAAAACCTCTTTAATGATATCACTATAAACTGCAAATGTGCTGAGCGCCCAAGTTTGTAAAACCTTAACTTCATTGTCTTTCAGCCATTGCAATGATTTTTTTAACTCTTTGGCAAACAAACTTTTGTCAAAGCTAACTTTTTGCAGTACTAGTTTAGTATATTCCAGCATTTTCTTAAAGTTTTTGAATTGTAATAATATATACGTTCAATTTATAATTTTGTTGTGTTTTTTTTATAAAAAATTGATAATTCTCAATTTTTTCAGCAATCCTGTGAGGTATTGCGGGGAAGCTTGAGCGCAGGATATCCTCACAGGTTTGAGCGAGTAGAGGAATGGATTAAAGACCTGCCTGCTTGACGCAGTCTGGCAGGTTAAGAAGTAGGATTAAGAAGTAGGATTAAGAAGTAGGATTGCACCTAAGTGAGATGAAAATTGGATTTAGAATAAGAAGTAGGATAAGGATTAAGGATTAAAAAAAATGGGCAAGGCATGTTTTGATAGGAGGTAGGTTTTATTCCCGAAATTATTTAACCCAAAATTTATCCCCCGTAGGATTACGGGATAAGGAACAGCCCTTACTCATTTTATAAAAAACTAATTTGTTCAAAAATATTATAAATATTGAATATTGAAGTAATTTGTTCAAAAATTTTATTAACAATCAAAAAAAAGCTGCCCGACAAGGACAGCTTTAAGAAAAAATTTTAAATTTTATTTTACAGCATTCACAACTGCTTCAAATGCTTTAGGATGATTCATCGCAAGATCTGCCAATGTTTTTCTGTTTAATTCGATGCCTTTTTTATTTAATTTATCTATAAATACAGAATAAGACATTCCATTTATTCTTGCTGCTGCATTGATTCTTTGAATCCATAATGCACGGAAATTTCCTTTATTCTTTTTCCTGTCGCGGTATGCATAACCCATACCTTTTTCCCAGGTGTTTTTTGCAACGGTCCATACATTGCTTCTACCAAGGAAATATCCTTTGGTTTGTTTTAAAATTTTCTTTTTTCTTGCTCTTGAAGCGACTGAATTTACTGATCTTGGCATAATTTTTCAATTTTTGAATGGTTAGCGTCACGCCCTTAAAGCATGATCTTTCGGCTAATTCACTCTGATTAATACTAATTTTTACTTCATTGCTAATAAAAGTTTCACATTTTTTTCATCTGCTGCAGAAATAGGTGCATCATAACCCAATGCTCTTTTTCTTTTAGTAGATTTTTTTGTAAGGATGTGGCTTTTATAAGCATGTTTCCTTCTTAATTTTCCTGAACCGGTAAGAAAAAATCTTTTCTTCGCGCCGGATTTTGTTTTCATTTTAGGCATCTCTGTATTTATTTATATTTAATTATTTTTTTCCTTTTGGAGTTATCATAATAATCATTCGTTTTCCTTCTAATTTTGGAGCCATTTCAAGCTTTCCGAACTCTTCAAGATCAGTGATAAATCTTTCAAGAATAATTTCACCCTGTTCTTTGTATAAAATTGATCTCCCTTTAAAGAAAACGTAAGCTTTCACACGCGCTCCTTCTTCAAGGAACTTAATCGCATGTTTTAGCTTGAAATTGTAATCATGATCATCTGTATTTGGACCGAATCGGATTTCTTTAATAACCACTTTACTTGTTTTTGCTTTCATTTCCTTTTGCTTTTTTTTCTGTTGATAAAGGAATTTTTGAAAGTCAATAGCTTTGCAAACAGGCGGTGTTGCATTGGGTGAAATTTCTACCAGGTCTAGTCCAAGGTCGTTGCAAGTTCTTAACGCTTCTTCAATTGAAACAATGGCGGGTTCCATATTTTCTCCAACCAAGCGTATAACTTTTGCCCTAATCTGTTGATTTACCTTGTATTTTTGTTCTTGTTCATCAGGCCTCCTGGGGCGTGGTGAAAATCGTAATGGTCCTGCGATATTATGGTTCCTCCGTGTTAGTTAATAATTCTGTTTCTTTTCTTACTTCCTCTGTCAGAAATGTTGCAAATTCTTGAAGGGTCATAACTCCCTTATCTCCTTCTCCCTGTTTTCTGACAGCAATTGTATTATTTTCTGCTTCTTTTTCTCCGACTATGAGCAGGTATGGAATACGTTTCAGCTCGTTATCGCGAATTTTTCTGCCAATTTTTTCATTGCGCTCGTCAATGAGGCTGCGAATATCGTAATTATTTAGAAAATTTAAAACTTTTTTTGCATAATCGTTAAATTTTTCACTGATAGGAAGGATTACGCACTGCTCCGGAGTCAGCCAGAGTGGAAATTTACCGCTTGTATGTTCAATTAAAACAGCGACAAAACGTTCCATGGAACCAAAAGGCGCCCTGTGAATCATTACCGGTCGGTGAGGTTTGTCATCACTTCCAATATATTCAAGATTAAAGCGTTCCGGAAGATTGTAATCTACCTGAATGGTACCAAGCTGCCATTTTCTTCCGATAGCATCTTTTACCATGAAGTCGAGTTTTGGTCCGTAAAATGCAGCTTCGCCGATAACCTGCGTTGTTTTCAGCCCTTTTTCTGCTGCTGCTTCAATAATTGCTCTTTCTGATTTTTCCCAGTTTTCGTCAGAACCTATATATTTGGTAGTATTATTAGGATCGCGAAGTGAAATCTGCGCAACATAGTCTTTAAAGCTTAATGTTTTGAAAATATAAAGAACAATATCAATAACTTTAATAAATTCTTCCTTTAATTGATCGGGACGGCAGAAAATATGCGCATCATCCTGTGTAAATCCTCTTACACGTGTTAATCCATGCAGTTCTCCGCTTTGCTCATAACGATAAACTGTTCCGAATTCTGCCAGACGAATTGGTAAATCGCGATAGGAGCGGGGTTTAAATTTGTAAATTTCGCAATGATGCGGACAGTTCATTGGTTTTAAAAGAAATTCTTCTCCTTCTTGTGGGGTAGTGATTGGCTGAAAAGAATCTTTTCCGTATTTTTCAAAATGACCGGATGTAACATAAAGTTCTTTTTGACCAATGTGTGGCGAAATTACTTGTTCATAGCCATATTTCATTTGAACTTTTTTCAGGAAATTTTCAAGCCGTTCACGAAGCTTTGCTCCTTTTGGCAACCAAATAGGAAGCCCCATTCCGACTTTTGAAGAAAACATAAAAAGTTCAAGCTCTTTTCCAAGTTTTCTGTGGTCGCGTTTTTTAGCTTCCTCAAGAACCATAAGATATTCTTCGAGCAATTTTTGTTTCGGGAAAGAAATTCCATAAACGCGGGTAAGCTGCTTGCGTTTTTCATCTCCTCTCCAATAGGCACCTGCAAGACTTGTAACTTTAACGGATTTGATATATTCAGTCCCCGGTAAATGTGGACCCTTACACAAATCTGTAAAATTTCCATGTTTATATAACGTGATGGTTCCATCTGTAAGCTCGCTTATCAGTTCGGTTTTATAAACTTCATTTTTTGCATTGAAAAAATTCAGCGCTTTTTCTTTTGATATATCTTCTCTTGCATACGTGCTTTTCGCACGTGCTAGTTCCAGCATTTTCGCCTCAATTTTAGATAGGTCTGCTTCTGTAAGCACTCTGTCTTCTCCAAGGTCTATGTCGTAGTAAAACCCGCTTTCAATGGCAGGACCAATGCCGAACTTCACTCCCGGGTATAATTCCTGAAGTGCTTCAGCCATAAGGTGCGATGAGGAATGCCAGAATGCATGTTTTCCTTCATCATCGTCCCATGTGTATAGTTTTATTGAAACATCTTCTTTAATAGGGCGTGTGAGATCCCATGTTTCTCCGTTAACAGAAACAGATAATACTTCTTTCGCAAGATTATGACTGATGGATTTTGCTATGTCCATCCCGGTTACTCCGCTTTCGTATTCCCTGACAGAATTATCCGGTAATGTAATTTTTATCATTCTTCCATTTTTTAAAAAGTTAGCAAAAATAATAAAAAATCAGATTAATTAACACTATTGTCCGACAAAATTTTGTTATGTAGCTTAACCTTTTCATTACAACTCGTTTTATAAACAGGGCGCTCCTATAGAGCTTCTGTATTTATAAATATTATTTTTGTTATAAACAGTACGACACTACCTGCCAGCCGTACTCAAGCCATTGAGGCAGGCAGGCGTGTCTTAAAAAATGAAGGAACTCCGTAGGAGTGAACTGTTTATAAAACAAATAAACTTCCATAACTAAAGCTCCGTAGATAGGAGCGCCCTGTTTTTTTTCGGACAATAATGATTCATTAAAAGTAAATTTCATTTTTTATAATTTCTTTTTTCTGTTATTATCTTTATTTTTACAAAATGTTTTGTAAATCCGGTTTGGTAGGCAAAAATGATTATTTGCCAAATATTCGATGACCCATTTTTTATCTAAAATAAATATTGACTGATGTTACGTAAATTGTGGAAATGAAAATAAAAAAGCATTTTGTGTAACAGTAATATTAAAATAAAACTATGAAAAAATTTCTACTCGTATTTTTCTGTATGGCAGCTTTGTTGTCGTATTCTCAAGAAGAAGAAATTACCGACAGGCTGGAAGGATTGCTCCCGACAAATTATATATCTGTGGAAGCGGCTTTTACTCCGGGATTAAGTTTTTCCTCGGGAGTTGATGCCTATTTTGATGTGTTTCGTATTTTTAAGAAAGAAAGTGCGCCTTCCTGGATAATTACAGGGCAGTATTATTTTTATACCATGCCTGCACATGAGGAAAAAATAGATTATAAATTCGGACACAATTTCGGATTGCGTGGCGGCGGATTTAAAATAGGAACGGGAATAATTCTTTTTGAAAAAGTTTCTACCATGCGTTTTCGTTTTTATTACGACAGCAGCAGCGGTATGGAAGAAGGGAATAAATTAACGAAGCGCATTTACGATGGTCCTATTGCTAAAAGTTACGGCATTTTTGTAAATTATATTGAAGAAAATTCAGGCAATGGTTGGATTTTAGATACCGTGAATAGTGATGGTACTTCGTCTTACAGGGCCTTGCATGGTTATAATGCATATATTGTCCCCAGCTTAAAAATACAGAAAGCCTGGAATTTTCTGAAAAAAGGTATCAACCCCGATGGACAGAAAGGTTGGCGGTACTTTGATATTGGTATTCCTTTTACACCCGATTTTAAACAGTTTGGAGTACGTTTAGAGTGGTTCATGCTAACAGGAATATGGACTTCAAGATTGAGCGTGGGAGCTATTTACAGAAACGATTCGTCTGTTCCTTCCGATCCAGATACATACAGAAATCAATTGCTGCATTGGTACTTCCCAATAACCCTAACCCTCGGCATCGGTGGAAACTGGCTTTTGCCCTCTAACGGAGATCGAAGATACAACGAAAAACTTTTCGGAAAAGGTAAGAGTTTGTTGTAATTTTTTAAGTTGAGATTTTAATTCTTTACCATACCCGGACAATAATTGCGCATTTGAAAAACCCTTGAGGTCTCCCTTGGATAGGCGCAATGAGACCTCAAGGGTTTATGCGATTGAGAAATTTTGACCGATAAGAGTATAACTATAAATGGAATTCAGTAGAAATTAAATCGTACATCTGCTGAACACCTATTGTAGCACTATTGAACATCTACTGAATTCCTATCGTTGCACTATTGAATATCTACCGAATTAACAATCGTACATCTACTGAATACCTTTTTTTAAATATCCAAAGTTAAAACGGCATCCAACCGGAACTCTCTGTGTTCGCCATAATGAACATAGCCCAACTGATTTGTAAGTAATTTGGTTTTTCCTATTTTAAATTCTTCAACATTGGTGTGATGATGTCCGAAAATCCAAGAGTCTATTTCTGATGTTTCAATAAAATCATGCAATTCTGTGCAAAAAGCAGTGTTTAATTTGCTTCCTCTATATTCGTCCGGATAGTTTTTCTTTGTCGGTACATGGTGTGTAACTACAACTTTTTGTTTTTCATTTTTCAGCGATGCTTGCGCTTTGATGAAATTCAAACATTCTGTATGCAGTTTATTAAAATCATCGGGAGAAAATTTTTTCTTTTTATTTTTTATAACAAGAAAATCTGAAACGTGTTTGCTTATATACCATTGGTCATGGAGAGGTATTTCAGACCAGAGCGTTGAAAAAATAATATCTGCGTTTTCTTTCGATACAACTTTATTGTTAATCAGAAAAAAATTTGAATTTATTTTTTCAAGAAATGAAGAGGGATATTTACTTATATCTGAATGATAATATTCATGATTCCCCGGCAGCCAGTATACTTCCTGAAAGTTATCGCTCGCGTATGAAATAAAATCTTTTATCGCCGCCGTATGATTGCTTAACAGATAAAAATCTCCTGCAATAACAAGAATATCTCCAATCGGTTTAAGAGGATGTTTTTTTAAATAGTCATAGTTGTCGGGAAATTCTAAATGCAGATCGGAGCAGTATTGGATTTTCATAGTACTTAATTATAATATTTTTATTGCCACAGATTATTACAGATTTCTTCACTATTTCAGAAGATATATTAATATTCTCTTAATCTGTGTAAATTTGTGAAATTTGTGTTATATTTATTCTCGAATTTAAATTTATTTTTTTGCAACACACCAAACATGGCTTGTAGTGCGAATGAATAATTGATTGTTCACAGGCGCAAGACTTGCAAATATAGGTTCCGGTAATTTATTTTCAGCTATTTTCCTGAATGTTTTGTCTGCAGCAATCACTGTTGTCAATCCTGATGTACTGCTGAAAAAAACATTATCATTTATCAATATGCACGACGATAAATAAGTGCCGTTAAGTTTTGTGCGCCAGATTAATTTTCCGTTTTTTGCATCAAGACAACTTGCATAACCATTATCAGAAACCATGAAAAGCATATTATTGTACAATACAGGACTGGAGCATACTGGTCCTTTGCTTTGCATTTTAACAGACCATATTTCAGATTTGATTTTTTCTAATAATTTCCCTAAATGAAAAGCATGAAATCGTTTCAAATCCGGTGCAAATAGTGTATCTCCTGAAAACTGAAAAGATGCCACCAATTGCCCGATTGAATTTTTTAGCGGGTAATCAAACAACTCTTTTCCTGTTAAAAAATCGTAACCATTGAGTCCGTACATACCCCATGTTACAATAATTTTCTGCCCTTTGTAATTTATTATTTCAGGAGTTCTGTGTGCGCCGTGAAAATTATTCCAGGACTTTCTTTTTGTCAGCCATTCCGTCTTTCCAGACTTGCTGTTGAGCGCAATTAAATAGGGCGCTTTGGGCTGATCGTTCAGAATGATAATTTTATCGTCGCTGTAAACCGGAGAAGTGCCGATACCGTGAATATCTTCAAATGGCAGTTGTGTATTTTCCCATATTTTATTTCCGTCTTCATCCATGCAGATTAATCCGGGAGAGCCAAAATATGCATATACAAGATTGTCTGCAATAAGTGAGGTAGGGCTTGCCGGTGTATTGTCGGGATGCAGGTTTTGCAGAGAGCCACTAAATACATCTTTACTCCATCTTATTTTTCCTGATGCTCTGTCAATACACACTACGGAATAAACCGTTTCATCGCCTGCTAAAAGAAAATTATTTCTGATAAAAACAAGTGTTGAAAGAACAATCAAACCAATAAATATTTTTTTTGACTGAATTAAGAATTGATTTCTGAAATTGCTTATGTAGCTTATTATCCAAACAACTAGACCTAAAAAAATCATTCCTTTAAAAACATTGTTGTCTCTGAAAAATATTTCAAGAAAAGGATCAAAAGATAATGCAGGAATATCACGAACAATAAGAATCCGGTATATCCCTATTCCGAACATGCCAAGAATGAAAAATCCTGTTATGCCGGAGATGAAAATAAACAAAATAAATCTTGTCTTTTTAATAGATTTTATATTGTCGGTCGTTACATTTTTTTTCTTAATAAAAAACAGCGAAATTATTAAAATCAGAATTACCCAAACAGCAAACTTGACAGCCTTGAGTATTGTATCGGAAATATAGCCACTGTCGCTGATTTTGTAGTATTCAGGAGCGGGACGAAACCATATCATGAAACACAAAAAAAGAAGAGATCCCGCAAGAAAAAGTATTTGATTTCTTAATCTGATTTTTAGTGTATATGTTATCAGCATTATGCACAGAAAAACAAACATCGCAGAATAGTACCATCGAATAGAGCGAATAATGTGGTCGCTGCCATCATTTCCTGTAAAAAAAATACCTGTCTGTGCATAATAGAGAACAAGACCCAGAATAAAACTAAATCCCCAGATCTGTAAAATATTTTTGACAGTAAAATTTTTCATATCAGCAAAAAATTTCCTGATTTGAAAAACAAAAACAAAAAACAGAAAAGCAGAAGCAGCGTAAATTAAATATTGAAAAATATCGCTCAATAATTTATTTTTCTCAACAGTATAAGCAGTTGTTACAAAAACATTTTTTGCAGATACAATGGGGGAAGAATGTCCTTTGCCTGGAATCTCTGTTTTCCAAAGAATGTTTTCTTTTTCATTCCAAACTACCGGAGCAGAAGATTCTTTTTTAATTCCCTTTTTTTCCAATCCAAGCCAACCATTCCAGGTATCTTCATTGTTTTGGGAATAAAGATTGGAAGAGATGAAAAGTTGTATAAAAAAAATCAAGAAATATTTAAAAAAGGATATCATTTTTTTGTTTGATTTTTATTTTTCATTTATTTGGATTTTAAGAATTAGGATTAGGATGAGGATTAAGAATTAATCCGTTGAGATTTTTAATCCTACTTCTACTTCTAAATCCTTAATCCAATCTTTACTCTAAAATTCATTTTATTTCTTTAAAGCTTCAGTAACATCCACAAATTTATAAGGAGCTTCGTAAGTTGAAAAAAAACATCGATCTTCCAATAATTCTAAATGAGTATTAAAATATGAATTAAAAATTACTCTGAAGGTATTAATCGGGCTAATAGAATCATAAAGATTTGCATCACAAATTTCAGGGAGAAAATATGCATTTATAATTCCCATTCTTTCTTTCAGCATTGTATTTGTAACAGAATCGGTTTGGCATAATGAAAGTTTTTCAAATTTTGAGCCTGGTCCGTGGTCAGCTTGAATGATAATAACAGGTAATGTTTCAGAATTAGAAATAATTTCATCAACTAAATTTAATATTTTTTTATTTACAAATTGTAGTTGATTTATATAATTTTCTTTTTGTTTCCAACAATTGCCATCTCTGCTTGTTTTTTCTCTCGAAACTGTTTCTCCGTTTTTGCCAAACAAATAAGGAAAATGGGGTGATACAATATGCGCGAAAATAAATTTTGGACCTTTTATTTTATGAGCTTTTCCAAGTCCATCGATCGTAAATAAAATACTTTTTTTTAAATCAAATTCAAAAAGATCAATAAAAGCTCTTAATATTGTTTTTTCAGTTAAATAAATGAAATAAGTATTCATAAAATTGACGCTGAAATTTATTGTTGCATGGGGATTATAATCTGTTGCTTCATGTCTTGAACTGTAATGAATATATTTATATCCTTTCGATTTCAAAAATTTTATGGTTTGATTATTTCTGACCATTTTATATGGAATTATTCCATCCGTTGATTCATACCCCGTAATTTTTCCAACATCATTAATATAATTAAGATTTAATGAAGAAGCTAATGATAAAAAGGTTTCAGGATAATTACTGAAACTTTTATTAGCAATATAGAATCCTTTATTCTCTAATTGCTTTAAAAAGGAAGAATTATCAAAGTTGTATATGTTTTTTAAAGTTTCAGAACTAGCATACCCATCAAGAATTATGTAATAAATATCACGTTGTAAATCTGGTGTTATTGAATTAGTTTCTGTTATTTCATTGATAATGTATTTATCTTTTCTTTTTGATTCAAATATTCCTATTGAAAAAAGAGAAAATCCATTCAGAATAAGTGCTACGAATAAAAGAATTTTATTTAAATTAATCAGAACAGATTTCGACTTTAAAACAAAATAAAGTCCGAAAATAAAAAATAGAAACCATATTGAAAGAAGGTATTTGTGACTTGGAGAAGGAAGTATTTTACAATGCAGCCATTTAACATATATAACATCCATTACATATCCGTATGAAAAAAACAGTAATAGAAACAACGAAACAATTATTCCCCCTTTTTGGGAATTACGAAAAATAAATTTTGAAATAAGTAAAAGAATAGCTGTGAAAAGAAAAAAAATAATGAAGGATGTGTAAGTATCTGAAAAAGATATTTTTTCTATGTTAAATGAGTATCTGTACAAAACAGGAAATACTGCAAATAAAAAGGGATGGATATAAGGAATTTTATTTGTCATTTTTTTTTATCAATCGAAATATCTTGAGGATTAAATCCTTCACTTTTTTCCAGTATAATTTTATCGCGAATAAACCTCCTAAAACAAATGCAATTAATAATTGCATGATGTAGCTTCCTGTCCCGGGATCAAGATATGCATAAGCATCAGATGGGAATAATAAGATAAAGGAAATTACAAAGTAAATACCTGATGTTGTAATTTTTTTTTCAGAATACATCCGGATTGTTTTTCGATAAAATTTTAAATGAATAACTGTATAAATATCTAATACACCAAAATTGAACTCTCTCCGAAAAAGTCTTTTTCTGATTTTGCCACTGGTTACACATATTTTATTCGCAGATTAAAAGAATTAAATAATCTGTGTAAATCTGCGAAACCTGCCTGTTTACACCAGGTAAATCTGCCGCCAAGCTACCGTGTGGACACATCTTTTTTATTAAGTCCTTTCCGAAAAGTATTATTGACACGAATTACACGAACCTGCCTTGTCAACTTCAGTTGATAAATCGGCTGATTTACCTAGTGTAAATTTACCTGTTGTAAACAGGCAGGCAAATTCGTGAAATTCGTGTCATATATTAGGTTTAATTAATTTTCAGAGTAGGCTTAATATATTAATAATATCAAACACCTCAATAAAAATACTTCACATATTTGTGTCCACACGGTAGCTGCCACCAAGGCAGGTCTGTGGCAGAAAGATTTTTCAGTTGCAATTACTTCCCTGTTTTCGCATTAAATGCAGCAATTCCTTCGTCTAAAAATTTCACGAAATCATCCACATTTTTATCGTAAGCACGTGGTTGGTTAAGCAAATTGCCATTGTTATCGAGCAACACATAATAAGGCTGCGCGTTGACCTGAAAGCGTTCAATCTGATAATCGGCATATTTTTTACCCAATGTTTTTTTCACTTTGCCATCCACTTTCGATGTGATCCACTCGTTTTCGTGAAGGTCGGTTTTATCATCCACATACAATGCAATCACAACAAAATTTTCACGCAGGCGCTTTAACACAGGCGGGGCAGACCAAACATTGGCTTCCATCTCTCTGCAATTAACGCAACCATGCCCTGTGAAGTCAATAAACACAGGCTTGTTCAATTTTTTCGCACAGGCTAATCCTTGTTCATAATCGAAGAAACCTTTTAATCCATGGGGCAAGTGAAGGAAGTCAGCATATTTCGGCTTTTCACAGTCTGTTGATGTATTCGTAGCTTGTGTTCCACCTCCTGAATTATTGTCGCGGATAATCGAAATAAGGTCAAAATCGTGAGAGCTTTGCGGAGGGAGATATCCTGATAAAGCTTTCAAGGGTGCACCAAATATTCCTGGAATAAGATATACGACAAAGGAGAATGTAATCAGCACCAGCGTTAATCTTGGAACACTTATATGTTTAACTTCGCTGTCGTGTTTGAATTTAATTTTGCCCATCAGGTAAAAGCCCATCAAGGTAAAAATCACAATCCAGATAGCAAGATAAATGTCCCTGTCTAATATGCCCCAATGATACGTCTGGTCTGCTATGCTAAGGAATTTTAATCCGAGCGCAAGTTCAAGAAATCCCAAAACAACTTTTACGGAATTTAGCCAACCACCTGATTTGGGCAGGTTGCTAAGCCACGAGGGAAATATCGCAAATAGCGTGAAAGGAAGCGCAAAAGCAAGCGCAAAGCCGAACATACCAATGATGGGCATCAGAATTTCTCCACCCGCAGAGGCGACAAGTATTGCGCCTACAATAGGACCGGTGCAGGAAAAAGACACAAGAACCAATGTAAATGCCATGAAAAAAGGTCCAGTGAAACCACCTTTGTCCACTTGCTTATCTGATTTTGTTACAAGCCAGCTTGGGAGTGTTATTTCAAACAATCCAAAAAATGAAGCTGCAAAAATTACAAAAATTAAAAAGAAGAAAACATTCGGAATCCAGTGCGTACTCAGCCAGTTAGCAAAATTTGCTCCAAGCGTAATAGCTACAACCGTTCCAATTATCGTGTAAATAGCAATGATTGAAAACCCATAAATAAACGCTTCGGTTTTTGCTTTTTTCTTACTTTTTCCTTCACTCATGAAAAAAGAAACCGTCATGGGAATCATGGGAAAAACACAGGGAGTTAGTATTGCAGCAAGACCTGCAAGAAAAGATAAAAGGAAAAATATAAACAAAGAATCTTCTTTATTTATGGGCGCATCGGGTTTTATTTCTGAACTTGCATTAACATTAGCAGTATCATTTTTATTTGAATCTGCTGTCTGGGTACTATTTTCAACAATCAAAGTGTCTGTGGATTTTTCTTCAGCTCCTCCTTTTCCTTCAATCGTAATACTGAATTCAATTTCTTCCGGAGGCAGACATTTTTCATCGTCGCAAGTCATAAATTCAACAAGACCTGTAATAGAAAATGTTTTATCTGAAAGCAAAGAAATTTTTTGTTTAAAAATTGCAGTCCCGCTAAAATACTTGAGATTCATCTCAAAATTTTTATCGTACTCTTCAATGCCTTTTGATGTTTCCAAAACTTTGCCAACAAGCTTGAAATCTTTAGTAACATTAATTTTAAAAAAAGTGGGTACAGGTCGGATTTCTGCTTCAGGAATATGTTGGGAATACAAGTGCCATCCCTGATCCATTTTAGCTTTAAATATTAATTCGGCTTCTGTTTCATTCAGCTTGTTTGTGGAAAACGACCATTTTACAGGCTTCAGCACCTGCGAAAAACTTGTCAGAGTAATAAAAATAGCAACAGCAGCAAAGAAAAAACGTTTCATATTTTTCAGTTTTATACTTTAATGTCAGCAAGAAAATTCAAGTGATTTACGTTTTCTTGCAAGCACTACTAAATCAATTTAGATTAAAAAATTACTACAATAGTAAAAAAAAAAATAATACCTCCGTATAAAAACAAAAAAAAGATAAAAAAATTATGATAAGAATTAGGTTTTTGTGAGAAGGGTTTAATTTGGGAAAAAGGGGTTGCAGCCTGCCTGTCGGCAGCTACCGTGTGGTCACAAATAATGCAAAACGACTCCGTAGGAGTCGAATGCCTGCCTTGCCGGTCAGGCGGGTTTATAACCCCGAGCTATGGTTATTGAGCGAAGTCGAAATAAGCTCGGGGTATAAACGAATGATAATAAAAAGATTTTGGCGAAAAATTTGCGTAACACCTATGTTAACCTTACATAACAATATAAATATGCAAATTTTGTGACAAAATCTCAATTAAAAAAGATGTGTCCACACGGTAGCTGTCGGCAGATAGGGTTGCAGGTTGCGGGTTTGTCGTTGATCATTGATTATTTGACCTGCCTGCTGTAGCTACCGTGTGGACACAAATCGTTCAATTATAATACGATCGCAACTTGAAGGTAAAAAATGCGTTAAGCATAACCATAGAGAGCTTATCCCGCCTGGGGGATTTACCTGTCTGCCTTGCCTATTTAAACAGGTAAGGCTGGTAGGTAAATAACCCCGAGCTTTAGCTCAGGGGTTCTAAAACTAATGTAAATAAAAGATTTTGGCGGAAAATTTGCAACAGCACAGAGTTTATATTATACAATTAAGTGCTTGCAAATTTTGTGACAAAATCACGTCATTGTATTGTGCGAGAAGACAGGAATTTTTAATAAACTTTCTCTCTTCTCAAAGATGTGTCCACACAGTAGCTGCTGTAGGCATGGTGTTGATCATTGATTAATTTTAACGAACGGAATTCAATAATCAACGTCTCCGTAACCTGCAACACCTCCAACCTGCAACCTGCAACCTGCAACCTGCAACACCTCCAACCTGCAACTTGCAACTTGTAACACCCTGCAACAAATTTTAATCTCTAACTCCCGCAATAAGTATTTATACCCACAATAATTTATCCTCAAAACATTTTGAAGAAGATTTAAAAATAACTAAATTAGCATTTTTGAAAACCAATTAATGTGATAACAAATTTCAGAGAAAAATATAAAAGACAATCCATGCGCATGAAGGGGAAAGACTACTCTGACCCGGGAATGTATTTTATTACATTTAACACAAAAGATTGGATTCATTGGTTTGGAGAAATCAAAGAAGGACAAATATATTATTCTGAAATAGGAATTCTGGCACAAAAAATATTTGAAGAAATCCCAAATCATTTCAGCAACACAATAATTGACACATATATCATAATGCCAGACCATATTCATGCAATAATTGAAATTCTGCCTGTTGTGCCAATAGATATATTGGCAGCATCGCCCCATGGGGCGATGCCACAGGCAATTAATCCCCATCATAATCCCCAATGGAAAAAAGGAACAATCGGGGTCATTATTAATCAATTCAAATCCTCTGTTACCAGAGAAATCAGAAAACAAAACCCAAACTCAACATTTGCCTGGCAATCAAAATTTCATGACCATATTCTGAGATGCTGGGACATTGAGCGCGTCAGAAATTACATCAACAACAACATCCAAAATTGGGGAAAAAAGAAAAAGAAATAAATTGGCGCCATCGCCCTATAGGGCGATGAAATAGCCTCCAAAAATAATCAATGGGCGATGATGTCAATTAAAAATAAATAAATAAAAATCAAATAATATGAAAAAAATTACAACCTCAACACTGTTCACTATTATTACAATTTGTAGTGTTTTTGCTCAGGGAATTTGGACTACAAAAGCTCCTATGCCAACAGGAAGGTGGCAATTAGGGTCAGCAAACTATGACAATAAAATATTTGTTATAGGAGGACAAAATACAAGCGACCAATCAATTGCCACAAATGAAATGTATGATCCTTCTACAAATACATGGACAACTAAAACACCAATGCCATCTGGGGTTGGATTTTGCAATGCTATTACATGCAATGGAAAAATATATGTGATTGGTGGATGGGATGGTGGTTATCAGACGCAACAGAATTATGAATATGACCCCATAGCTGATACATGGGCAATAAAAGCGAACATGCCAACCATAAGATCCAATCCGGGTCTTGCAGTAGTTGATGGTAAAATATATGCAATGGGTGGCTGGCAATGGGGCTCAAGCATTAGAAGCGAAAACGAAATGTATGATCCCGCAACAAATACATGGACATCAAAGGCATCCATGCCTACAGGTCATGGATACTTTTCTGTTACCGTTGTTAATAATAAAATTTATGCAATCGGAGGAGGTACCCCATCTGATATTTTAGAGGAATATGACCCTGTTACAAACACATGGACTACAAAAAACAGTATGCCTATTGCAAAAAGTGCAACTGCTGCTATTACATTTAATAATGAAATTTATGTTTTTGGTGGTATGTATAATACTGCTGATACAACATTAATTTATAATCCTCAAAATAATGTCTGGCGTTATGGTTCAATTTTGCCTACAATGAGGCAACACTTAACGGCCACGCTTATTAATAATAAAATATATGTGATTGGTGGAAATAACTCTGTTACTGCAGGATTAACAGTAAATGAAGAACTATCACTTATCAACCTCGACTCCGGCCTAGTTGCCCACTACCCATTTAACGGTAATGCAAACGATGAAAGTGGAAACAACAATAATGGAACTGTAAACGGTGCACAATTAACTACTGATAGATTTGGGAATGTTGAGAAGGCTTATAGTTTTGATGGGACAGGGAGCTACATTGAAGTTGCTGATAATTCCACCTTAGGACCTGAAAAAATTACTATATCAGCTTGGGTATATATGTCAAATATATATGATGGCGCAATTGTAGGAAAAGGGAATTATAACGATGCGTCTGGAGAACAATACTTAATGGGGGTTAATTCTAATAATAATCAAGCATTTTTTGAAATAAAAAGAAACAGTTCTTGCCAAGCCGGTATTGGATGGAACATTGCTAATGCAACAACTTCAACATTTGCATGGAGGCATATAGTTGGGTCTTATGATGGTAATATAATAAATGTTTACATAGATAATTATTTAGTCGATACAAATAGTAGCTTTTTATCTGGGTCTTTAGATGATTGTTCGGGTGGGACATTGCGTTTTGGTAAATGGTGGAGTGGTGAAACTAGATATTTTAACGGCCTCATCGACGACATCCGAATCTACAACCGCGCCTTGAACGAGGCAGAAATAGATAGCCTTTACAGAGAGGGAGGTTGGCCATTATCCCTCACAGTCCAACAACGCCTAGACACAAACGAAACTCCCAAACAAATCTACGACAGTGGCATTCCATTAGATTCGCTTTATGGCAAAACATATCAGGGCGGTTTAATTTTCCATTTGAATACCACAACCGGCGAAGGCTTGGTGGCTGCGCCAACTGACCAGAGTACAGGGGAATGGGGTTGTGTCGGTATTGAAATAACCGGTGCTGATGGTACTGCTATAGGAACAGGCGCACAAAATACATTAGATATAATAGCAGGTTGCGCCACTGCCGGAATTGCCGCTAAACTATGCGCCGATTTGGTTCTGAACACTTACGATGACTGGTTTTTGCCTTCAAAAGATGAATTAAATGCAATGTACACAAATTTACAATTATCAGACTTTGGCGGTTTTGCTGATGACTACTATTGGAGTTCCAGCGAGTACGATAACGACTACGCATGGGGCCAACTCTTCTTCGACCTTGGCATTCAGAACGACCCCAATAAGTACAGCACACTTTATGTGCGTGCAGTTCGGGCTTTTCAACAATTTAACAATTTAACAGTCCAACAACGCCTAGACACAAACGAAACCCCCAAACAAATCTACGACAGCGGCATTCCATTAGACTCCCTCTATGGTAAAACATACCAGGGAGGTTTAATTTTCCATTTGAATACCACAACAGGTTCAGGCTTACTTGCTGCGCCTACAGACCAGAGTACTGGTGCTCCATGGGGTTGTCAGGGAACAAATTTAACAGGTGCCGATGCGCTTGTTATTGGCTCTGGACAACAGAATACGGCTGATATTCTTGCAGGCTGTCCTACTGCTGGTACTGCTGCATCCATTGCAGATACACTTGCTCTGAATGGATATGCTGACTGGTTCCTGCCCTCAATTGATGAAATGACAGCTATGTATAATAATTTAAAACTTTGGGGTTATGGAAATTTCGGTGGAATAATTTACAAATCCTCTACAGAAGATGGCGCAGACGGCAACCGTGGTCAACGCATGCACGATGGCACTACAGGTTATGATTATAAAAATGATTTGAATTATGTGCGGTGTGCGAGGAGTTTTTGCGAACCTGTAAGAGATACCCTCAAGCGTTACATTTGTCAAGGCGATGTATATACATATAACAGCCAGACCTATACAAATGCTGGCTTCTACAATCATACATTTACAGCATCTTCGGGTTGCGATAGCATTGTTACACTTCATTTAATAACAGTAACACCTGGAACAATTGTTACAGATACAATCAACAAAGTAATTCACGATGGCATTAATTGCCGCAATTATGATATTGTGAAAATTGGCACCCAATGGTGGATGAAAGAGAATGTAAATGCAACGAAATATTCGGATGGGACTTTACTTGTTGATGGAACCGGAGCCGGAGATATTACAGGAGATTATACAACTAAATATTTCTTTAATTATAATGATGACACTGAAATTGCTGAGGAATACGGTAAGTTATACACATGGGCTTCGGTTATGAATGATGAAACATCCAGTAACAGTGACCCTAGCGGCATACAAGGAATTTGTCCGAATGGCTGGCATTTGCCAAGTGATAACGAATGGCAAAATTTAATTAATTATTTAGGCGGCTCTTCTGTTGCAGGTGGTAAAATGAAAGAAGTTGGAAATATACATTGGTTATATTACAACGAAGAATCAACTAATGAAAGTGGATTTACAGCATTACCAGGAGGGTGGCGTCTCCCTCAGGGATTTCAATCATTTCAATTTCTTGGTGATAGTACAACGTTGTGGAGTTCTTTTCAAAATGATGCGTATAGTGTATGGGTTCAAAGTATTTCACACGGGATATCTACTTATCGGACCTCATATAATAAAGACCACAGTTATTCAGTCCGATGTATAAAAAATATTGAGCAAACAACTCTATCAATAAATGCCCAACCTCAATCTGAAGAACTCTGCCTAAATGATAACACGATTTTAACAATTGGAGTTACCGGAGACAACCCGACTTTCCAGTGGTATAAAGAAGGTATTCAGATAAGCGAAGCCACAAATGACACATTAAATTTGAATGCCGTTTCTATAACAGATCAGGGAAATTATTATTGTGAAGTCAGTGATGGCGTTTCTACTCTTAATTCTGATACTGCAACAATAACCGTAAGCATACCACCAACAACTGATGCAGGGGCAGACCATACTGTTTGCGCCAATAACAGTGTTACGAATCTTTCAGGAAGTGTTACCAATGCTACAGGTGGCGTATGGACAAGCTCCGGCACCGGCACATTCGGCGATGCAAATACATTAAGCACTACATATAACCCAAGTGCGTCCGATATTACTATTGGAATGGTAACTCTAACGCTGACGAGTACAGGAAGTGGCGCTTGCAGCCCTGCAACAGATAATGTTATGATTTCTATAATGCCTGCTCCAACTATTGATGCAGGGCTCGATCAGAATTCATGCGGTGCTATGGATGTTTCATTGAGCGCAACTGTTAACGGTGCTACAGGCGTTACGTGGGGCGGTGGTAATGGAATATTTTTACCCGATGGTATTTCACAAAATGTAACCTATCAACCTGGTGTGGGAGAAATAAATTCTGTTCCTGTTGCTCTAATAGTAAGCTCTACGGGAAATGGGTACTGTTTTGCTGTTACAGATACTGTTTTGATCACATTTAGCCCAATGCCCGCTGCCAATGCCGGTTCTGATGCTTCTATAGCAACCAATACAAACACAACTTTGACTGGTTCTGCAAGTGGAGGCTCTGGAACTTATTCCTACACATGGTCGCCTGCAGGTTTATTGCTCGATGCAAATGTGCAAAATCCACAAACTGTTTCCTTAACTACAACAACAACATTTATTTTAACAGTTACGGATCTTGGCTCTTTGTGCACAAGTACCGATCAGGTTACAATAACTGTAACAGGAGGAACATTGTCTGTTATAATAAATACAGGCAATACAACAATTTGCTTCGGTTCTTCAACTTCTCTTAATGCAGTTGCAAGTGGTGGTGCTGGTTCTTATGTTTACAACTGGTCGCCAATGGAAGGACTCAGCGATGTTAACGTTGCGAATCCAATGGCATCTCCTATAGCTACCACTACATATTATGTTACCGTTACAGATGGCTTTAGCAGTGTTTACGACAGTGTAGCGATCATAGTGAATCCTTCACCGAATGTTATTGCTACAGCATCTTCCAATGAAATCTGCATGGGTTCTTCTGTTACACTTACTGGAGGCAATGCCTTTACATATTCGTGGAGTCATAGTGTTGTAAACAATGTTCCTTTTGATCCTGTTGTAACAACAACTTATACTGTAACAGGTACAGATATTAATGGCTGTCAAAATACAGCAACAGCTACAGTTACAGTTAATACTCCACCCACTGTTAATGCCGGTTCTGATTTTGCTGTATGCGCAGACAATACTATTTCATTGAATGGCTCTGCTACGAATGCATCTGCATATTTGTGGATAGGAAACAGTGGAACCTTCTCTAATTCTAGTGCTTTGCTAACAACCTATACGCCATCTGCATTAGAAATTCAGAATGGCGCTGCATATTTGATTCTTGCAGCAGGTGGAATGATTCCATGTCCTGATGCGCAGGATACAATTATTGTAAATATTGATCCAATTCCTGTTGTAAATGCTGGCGCAGATCAAAATATTCAGATAGACTCTGTTACTGTTTCAGGAACAATTACAGGAGCGTTGGGCAGCATTTGGTCAACGAATGGAGATGGTACTTTTAACAATCAATCCACTCTTACTACAAATTACACTTTAGGTCCTAACGATATCACAAGCGGTCTTGTAACACTCACGCTGACATCACAGGGCAATGGCGCATGTAGTGCTGTTTCAGATGACATAATCATTACTTACACTGTGCAAACATGGCAACCACAGCCGGCTACAGCAAGTGATGTGTCTCAATGTGGTGAAGGAACCGTTACTCTTACTGCATCAGGAGCAGATGGCAATGAAACCTACAACTGGTACGATAGCGCAATTGGAACAACAGTTTTAGGAACAGGAGCATCATTCACAACTCCACTGTTAAGCAATACTACCAGCTATTTTGTAGCTATTGATAGCCTTGGAACAGAAAGTCCGCGTGTGATGGTAAATGCAATTATTAATCCGTTGCCAACTGTTACAATGTCTCCAATTGCTCCTGTTTGTGAGGGCTCTGCTGCTATTCCATTAAGTGGCGGTACACCAATGGGTGGCACGTATTCAGGAAATGGTGTTACTACAGGAATATTTGATCCGACAGTTTCCGGTGTGGGAACACACACGATTACGTATAGTTATACAGATATTAATTCCTGTACCAATACAGCAAATGGACTAATCAGCGTATTAGTGCCTCCAGCAGTTACATTTGAATTAACAAACAGTTTAGTATGTGTAAACACAGGTAATGTAACGCTTGATGGAGGATATCCTGCAGGGGGTAATTATACCGGATTGTATGTAAATACAAATACGTTCAATACCATCAACAGTGGAGCAGGTGAATTTGCAATTACATATTCTTATACAGATATTACCTCAGGTTGTACCGCGGAAGCTGTAGATACGATTATTGTAGAAGCGCTTCCCATTGTAACGTTTGATAATGTTCTTCCGCAAATATGCTCCAATGCAGCTGCTATGACACTTACTGGCGGACTTCCATCGGGTGGCACGTATTCTGGAAATGGCGTTACGGGTTCAATGTTCAATCCTTCGCAAATCAGCATAGGTAATAATGTTATCTTTTATTCTTATTCAAGTTTAGCGGGTTGTTCTGCTGTTGATTCCAATACGGTTGAAGTCCTTGCAGCGCCCTCTGTTTTTATCGGAAATGATACCACACTTTGCGGTGGCACAGCATTGGCTCTGAATGCAGGAACTGGAATGAGCGCATACTCCTGGAGTACTGGTGGCACAACACAACAAATATCTGTCTCAACAACCGGCATGTATGCAGTAACAGTAACAGGCTCTAATGGCTGTACTAAATCGGATGTGATTTATGTTGTTTTTAATCCCTCGCCAACAGTAAACCTTGGAGCAGATATTACTGTTTGCGAAGGCACACCCGTGATGCTTGACGCGCAGAATCCGGGCAGCAGCTACCAGTGGAGCAATGCAGAAACAACGCAGCAAATAAATGTAACAACATCCGGCACATACAGCGTAACCGTAACCAACGCGCAAAATTGCAGCGCAAGTGATGAGTTGAGTGTAACAATCAATGCGAACCCTGTTGTTGATTTAGGTCCTAACAAAGCAGGCTGCGAAGGCGATGTGTTTACGCTTGATGCAGGCAACTCTGGCAGCATATTTTTATGGAATGATAACAGCACGACACAAACGATATCTGCAAACATAAGCGGCACTTATACTGTAACAGTAACCAATGCTGAGCAATGCAGCGCATCAGACAGTGTTATGGTATTTATATTCCAGTTGCCGGTTGTGAATCTTGGGAACGATACAGCGCTTTGTATTGTTCAGCCGTTTATTATTGATGCAGGAAATCCCAGCGCAAATTATTTATGGAGCAATGGCGCACATACAAAAATAATAGGTGTAACCCAAACAGGGACTTACGCTGTAACAGTAACGAACGCGTATAATTGCTCATCAACAGATGCGATTCAAGTAACAGCCAGAACACTTCCATCCTTAAATGGAGTAGTAAATTATAGCGAAGGATTTTTGACAGAAAATACAGCAAAGGTTTATTTATTACCGGAAGGACAACCAGGCTTGGGTAATGCCGTAGATATAGTCAATATAGGTTCAAACGGGCAATTTAGTTTTGCAGATATAGCACCTGATAATTATATGGTGTTGGTAAAGCTTAACAACAATGCGCCTTATCAACATGTAATGCACACCTATTATGACTCCACATACAAATGGGAAGAAGCTATAACATTAGCATTAGCGTGTGAAGCGAGCGAAAGTATCACTGTAAAGATGTATGAAAATATGCCATTGCAGCAGGGCGCATTTGCTTTCCAGGGCAATGTCAATTATCATGATCCGGCAGGATACAAAGAAATGGGCGAACCTGTAAAAGGATCAGAAATCTACATAGAACTCGAACCCGATGATGAGCCTATTGCCAATACTGCATCAGACACAACAGGATTCTGGGAAGTAACAGGATTGCCCGAAGGAACGTATTCCATATATGTAGATATACCGGGCTTGCCGATGTTGAGTACATACAGTAATCTAACACTGAATCCTGAAAAACCCTATTACAATGAGCTGTTGTTTTTAGTAGATACTTTTTCATCGAATCCCGGAATTTTGATACCATCAGGGAGTTTCACATTTTCTGAAGAAGCAGAATCAATCTATGTAAAAATATCGCCGAATCCATTCAGAGAAAAAGCAGCCTTGTCATTTGCAGTTTCAAAAGAACATTATTTTAATTATCGTCTGCTTGATGTTACAGGAAAGCAAATTGAACAATTAGAAAATAAAAAATTAGCGCAGGGAAATTACACGTATGAAATCAATGCCAAAGCCAATAATATGAAGCCTGGCATGTATTATCTGCAAATGCAGTTTGACAATATTGTTGTAGTGAAAAAGATTGTGTTGAGGGATTAAAAAAAATGCGCTTTAGGGCGCATTTTTTAGAGACTGTTTAAATTTCATTTGAATATTTTTTTATTTTATTGTTCGACAAATTTTTATTATTTAGGTAGACTTTTTGCTATACCTCGTATTCTTAACAGGGCGCTCCTATGGAGCTTCAATATTTATTGTAATTCGTATTTTATAAACAGTTCGTCCCTACGGGACTTGTAGGCAAAAACTCCGTAGGAGTGACCTGTTTATAAAACAGTAAACTTTTGCTATATAAGCTCCATAGGAGTGCCCTGTTTATTAATTGGATAATAAAATTTTTAGGAAAATTAATCTTTAAACAGTCTCTTATACAATAACAATTTTCTTAACTAAAACTTTGTTCGTTTTTAAATTTAAAGCGCGAATATAATACACTCCTTTTTCAATATTTTTTCTTTCAAAAACAAACCTGTTTTCAGAAATATTTTGTGAGAAAATTATTTGTCCAAAAGCATTGATAATTTCTATCATATAATTTCTATCGTGTGAATCCAGAAACTCAATAACTGCATTATCTGTAAAAGGATTCGGATATACATTTATCCCTTCAATTGAAATAGTTTTATGTTCAGGAATAGCTGTAGGATTCTGATTAATGGGAATGTGATAATCCTGTCCGTTATTATTATCCCATGAGTTATCATTGTAATGAATTACAAATGCCACTTGATTTACAACCTGTGCTGCATTATTAAAAGGACCTATTTTTAAAGTAAGTGCATTGTTTGACGGACCATTCATA
Organism: Bacteroidetes bacterium GWF2_35_48; assembly: GCA_001769125.1. Classification (GTDB taxonomy): domain Bacteria; phylum Bacteroidota; class Bacteroidia; order Bacteroidales; family GWF2-35-48; genus GWF2-35-48. Next base: position 61,553 of record MEOG01000129.1, read on the forward strand.
GCAGACTGTGTTGCAGGGCCAGTGCCATTAAATAAAGAGGACCCCGTGGGCCAGTAGGCATTATGAGCTTGTTGCCATGTACTTCCATTATTATTGACACCCCAGTGAAAAAACGCTCCCTGTGTCGCATTGTTAACAGTAATGGTTATCGTGTCATTTAAAGTAGGGTAGGAGGGAGACCATTGAACGCCCTCGTCATTTCCACCTGTATTGCTTGCGCCGATGTACACATGCTGTATCGCAGTTTTTGTAATGTTGCCTTTTATGTCAGTAACTTCTACAAAATAATCTACAAGTGTATCGTGGAGGTCTATGATTTGCGCGTAGTATTGGTCTGCTATGTAATCGGGCAAAACAAAGAAATTTATTTCCGGATTATTTGTGATATTTCCTGTCGGAAAAATACGCAGTGTCATAGGAATAGAGAGCCATTCGCTTACACCCGTACCGCCAGCGTATGTGTCGTTTTCATTATTGTCAAGAGGATTTGTTCCGTCAAAATCCACACGATATTTTAATACTGCGTTTTGAATTCCTGAAACATCATAAGCAAAAGTCCATACAAAAAAATCAGAAGGATTCGTGCGTTGCTGATATCCAGATGTAGGTCCAAAAGCAATACCACCCGGGTTATACGGCCAGCGTTGCGGAATAAAAACAGAGGGAGCTGTGTTATCTACACCGGGATGCGCATCAATAACTGCATCTGCATATTCAATTGCATTGTTGCAGGCAATAGTTTGTTTCACTTCCATATCTAATGATGCACCATAATACATATAACAACTTGCAAATCCCGGAAGCAGAAAATGCCACGCTTTTTCAACATTTGAAGAATTTGCAGAAGGGTTTACTATGTCTGCGATATCTGCATTTCCATCGAGGTCTTCAGCCATTATCACATGGTTTTCGGCAGCAGTAAGAAGTGCCCAGTTTCTTGCATCTTCAGTCCAGCCATTCGGATTAAAATTGTAATTTGCATCATAGAAAGGCCATATCCAGTTTATGAATTGCGGATGTCCCCAATCATTTGCAGCATTAATCCACGAGCCATCTTCCACGTGTACAATGTCATTTGCAGGAACAGGATGATCTGTTAAAAACTGCTGAATGGTTGTGGGGACATAACCTTGAGAAGATGCGCTGCCTGCAAAGCCGGGTACAGATTCTCCATAATAGGAAGCTCCGCCTCCCCATGCATTATCGCCGTCATGCGCCATTAAAACAATGCAAGGTTGTGAAGAATTATTATAAGGTGCAATATGCGCATCAATATCTCCGGTTCCCATAGTGGAGTAACCGTTCTGATAGCTTAATAAATCGCACATCGGGACAACTGTTAAATTATGTTCTGTTCCATTTTCAGGATCCACATATTTTGCTTTATGTGCCTGATAGCAGAATGGAGCAGCGAATTTTCCTCCGCGTCCGTCTATCTGACCCGACCACCAGTTGTTGCCTAAAAATTCTGTAACATCTGCTTTATTTGGAGGATCAATATTGCAGCCATTTGTGCCAAAAGAAAGCGGATAATCTTTCAATGTTCTTGACAAGCGTGAATTCGCTATAACACTCCATTCAAAGCCTTCTTCAGCCAATATTTTGATATTTCTTTCACTGAAAGAACATTCGGCAGGCCAGTAGCCTTTTGAGTAAAGAGGCGCAGTTCCAAAGGTTTGTCCGTAAATATATTTGTGCGTTTGCAATTCTTTTCTGAAAACACGATCATTAACTAATGGCGCAATAACATGATGAAATGTAAATCCTACAACATCCAGACGTGGCTTCCCTCCAGAGGTTGTCCATCCGCGGGCTTCAACAAAAGAATTCTGCCAGCCGGAAGAATAGCCCCACTGGTTGTTTCCTGCAAGGCTGTTTACATTTTCAATTAACACGCCGGAATAATTTACCTGCGCTCCTGCTTCAGGAAATCCTAGTAAGGATTGCACGGCATCTTTCGCACGATATTGATATACAGCCTTGCGATCATCATTTCCAAAAATATCAGATAAATTATTTAACGGATGCGCCTGTCCATCGCTGTACATATTTCCACCGTTGAATTTTAAATAATCTGATTCGCGCACAGTCTGGTAACGGTGCGGATTCCAGATGCTTTTCTCCGGCCAGTAAATGGGTTGTTGCAAATGCCACAGATACGTTGTGTGTACCTGCGAGAATGTGTTCATTGATATCAGAACACAGAGTATGGTTGCGAGTTTTTTCATAAATATAAATATTACGGTACTGTAGCATCGTCCCATGGGACGATGTTACAATCCCAATATGGGACGATGTTACAATCCCAATGTGGGACGATGTTACAGTACCAAATGTTATTTTTTGAATATATAAAACCCCCAGGGATTCATTTCGAATTTGTAATTTTTGGTGAGCGTGATTTCTGTATCAGAAAAAACATCAAAATATTTTCCATCAATTTCTCCACCGGGAATATTCACAATTTTTTTTTCTTTACTGAAATTGAAAATACATAAAATTTCATTGTTTTCTTTAATCCGTTTAAATGCAAAAATTGACTCATCAAAGGAGCTTTTGATTTTTACCAATTCGCCTCCATAAGCGCCGTTCCAGAGCGCATGGTTTTCTTTTTTCAAAGCGTTAAGTTTTTTATAAAGTTTTGCAAATTCATGTTCTTTCCATTCAATTGGATCTTTGTCAAAAAATTTGAGCCTTTTATTCAGACCTGCTTCCTGACCACTATAAATTAAGGGCATTCCGGGAACTATATAGCAAAAAGCAGTAAAGGCATTCAGGGCATCTCCGAATTTTTCATAAGAAGTTCCGTTCCATGAATTCTCATCATGATTGGAAGTAAAAACCATTCTGTATGCATCAGCAGGAAATTTTTTCTTTTCTCTTGCAAAGAGTGAATCGAGTTCAAAAACCTTTTTCTTTCCTTTCGCAATATCAGCGCAAAGATGATGAAACTCCCACGAATAGGTCATGTCGAAAGCTTTTTCATGCATAATGAATCCTTCATCTTCTGCAAGCATGAAGCCGGGTTTGACCTTGTCGAGCTGGAATCGGGCTTCGTTCCAGAATTCAATGGGCACCATTCCCGCTACATCGCAGCGAAATCCGTCAATGTCTGTTTCTTTAAGCCAGAAAGCCATTGCATCAATCATGTATTTCCACAATTCTTTATTTTCGTAATTTAGATCTGCCACATCTTTCCAGTCAGGTACAGGAGGAATAATATTTCCAGTACTATCTTTTGTGAACCATTCGGGATGCTCTGTCATCATTACATTATCCCACGAAGCATGATTTGCCACCCAATCAATAATCACATACATTTTATTTTCATGAATTTTTTTCACAAGATTTTTCCATTCATCAATAGTTCCAAATTCAGGATTAAAGCCTTTAAAATCTTTTACAGAATAATAACTTCCAAGCGAGCCCTTTCTGTTTTTAATACCAATGGGATTTATGGGCATAAACCACAAAATATCTACTCCCATTTCTTTCAATCTTGGTAAATGTTTTTCAAAATCTACCAGTTTTCCTGACTCTGTAAACTGTCGTAAATTTACCTCATAGATGTTTAGATTTTTTGTCCAATCCGGAACTTGTTTTTTAAAATTTATGCGTTCAAGAGAATCATTTTTGTTTTGATTTTCTTTTGTATCAGATGTCTGATTGCAACTTATAGTGAAGATGAACATTGCAATTGTAGCCATAGTTAAGTGGAAAATTTGTTTCATGATTTTTGTATTTTTGTTAAAATTTTAATTAAAGATATTGTGTATTATTGCCATCAAATTTAATTTATTAATATCATAATAGAAATATTGCAGAACAGAAATTACACTTCAGTTGTAATTTGATAAGATAGAAATTTTCGTACTTCAAAATATTTCAATTTATGGCATTATAACTAACATTTCTCACTTCAGTTTTGCAGTTATAAACATTTGATTGTTAATAAATTAGCTTCCATATTTGCATAATTTTGTGTACTTTTATATT
>MEOG01000130.1 GCA_001769125.1 Bacteroidetes bacterium GWF2_35_48
CAATAAAATTATATCTCATTATTGGCTCTGCGAAAGCCTGTGCGTTGTGTGAGTAAGATTGTGTTGTTGTGTTTTTCAAAGTGCTTTGTTTCTAACGGTCGGGTGTTGGTTTCGTTTTGCACACCTTAGACCTATGGCGTATATGCGTAGCATTAGCCTTATCAATCCGTGCAAAATGAAACTAACACCATGTTAGAAGCTGGCAACTTACTGTAAATTAATATATTATCAATCATTATATTTTTATAAAGTAACAAATTTAGTCATTAAAATTGTCTTTGTGTAAATAATTTTTGCTCAATTTATGCTCCGAACGACTTTTGTTTTTTTTAAGGTGGGTTTTGTTTTTTGTCTTTCATTTTTGAGCATTAGCCAGTGGGCGAGCTATTTTGGTATTTTATCTTGGTCGATGAATCTTTCGTGTGTTGAGAATTTGGAAGCTCTTTGACAATTTTTGGATTGTGGGAAGATATGAGCGAATTGGCAATGTGCTTACAAATTTGCGTGGGCTTTTTCAGGATATTTTAGTTAATTTATTATAATTTAGCCTTTTAAGTCACATGACACGCTGTCAGAGAAAATAAAAACTCTGTCTTTGTTTGATAAAATCCTTTGTCTGGAAATAGAAACCCTCTCGAAGAAAATAAAAACCCTTTTGTAATTTGATAAAACCCTTTGATGAAAAATAAAAACCCTGTCATTTATTTATTAAACCCTTTATTTGTTTGATAAAGCCCTGACAGAGTTTTATAATTCCCTTTGTTTATTTTATAAACCCCTAAGATTATTTTATTAAACCCTGAGTCCATTTGTTAAAACAGGTTATCTTGGTTTTGTAAATTTTATCTTGCTTACTTGTTTGTATTCTGGACTTGTTGCTCCAAATACAGATTTTATATAAGCTTTTATTTCCATTGCTACTTCATATAAACCTTTCTTTTCGTCATAAAGGATTTTATTACGCTCAATTCGTGATTTTGATAATTTTGCGAAGCAAGATACTACTGCGGAATTTTTCGCTTTTAAATCGCTTAATTTTACATTTAAAGCAGTTACTTTTAAATCTGCTTCGTTTGGAGCAAATCCGGTTTCTGATGCAAGTAATGAAACTAATTTTTCAAAATTATCTACCCGATTATCGAAACTCATTTGTGAAGCAGATATTTCTTTGTGGGCTACTTCGGCAGGGTTTGTAGTATTTTCTATATCTGCTGATACTTTATGAGTGCTTTCAATAAAAGCATCTAAAGCATTTTTAGATTTTTTGGTAGCTCTTTGACCTTCTATTTTCCGAGAAATTGTTTTTGCATCTTCTGTAGTTTTTTCAGGTGCATCGGAACTAGCAAGAGAATTCATTAATCTTGTTACAAATTTGCTTAATGGTTCAAATAATTCTTCTCTTGCATCAACAGCTTTTGTGTAGTTTGTAAATTTTTCTTTTAAATCTTCGAGGGTAGTTTTTGCAGTTGCAATTAAGGGATTAACGGAATCAAGTTTTAAAATAGATTTTGAGGGATTGAAACTTTCTCCATGTTCTACACAAATAGAAGCTAATAATTCCATATTTGCGATGTTAATTGCATGGCCGGATTCATGGTTTGTGCTCATAATTGTAAGTTTTAAAGGTTTATAATTTATTTATTTCCCGATAATAACGAATGGACTGTAAGTAATATTGTATCAGTCTATAGGAACAAATTTACCTTTAGACATGCGAAATGATTTTTTACCGATTTTAATTGTTTTCCCTTCGGTTATTTTTACAAGGTCTTCGATGTCTTCTTCGATAGTATGTATTGAACCTTTTGTTTGTAATGCAAGGTCTAAGTATTGAATATTTACTGCTGTTTGTGCTCCGCAAAGAATTACCCTAACAGGTTTTTTAATTTTTGAAATCAGAGAATAATCTCGCATGTTAGCCCAATTATCGGCGATTAAAATAATTTCTTCGCATTTGGGAAATTTTTCTATTCCGTATAGAATTGCTTCAACATCGTTTTCGGGTGAATCGCCACCAAAACCATTGGTAATAGTTTTTATAGCTGTGTTTAAAACTGTATCAAGGTTATCTGCGGTACAATCATAAATACCGCCTGTTTTACCAATAACTTTTTTTGAATCAAGGGTCATATCTCCGTCATTGAAAAACACAAAATTCATTACAGCTTTTTTCTGGATATTGAGAGAATGCCAAATTAAAACCTGTGCAATATAAGGCGACATACTACCTGTGAAATCGCCAACAACCAACATATTTTTCCAAGTTGAATTTCGATTGAAGATTTTTAAAACGGTCGAATCGACAAGCACAGTTTTATTTTTAACCATTCCTTTTAAAGAATAATCTGTTTTTACAGCATCTTTTAAAAAAGTTGCTTCTTCTTTTGCACTTTCGGCTGTTGGTGCTTTTCGATAGGTTATAACAATTCCATGAAATAAACGGCTTGCATCCCAATTAGATTTACATTTTGTTTGTGCAACAAATTTCCATTCTGTCATTGGATTGTCGAATACTTCGGGAGCTAACAAATACAGTTCTATTAATCTACGTTTATTGAGTAATTCTAAATCTGCACCGACAGGATAATTTGTATAAACAAGTTCGATTTGCTGAATTACACCACCGGTTAAACGCTTGGCTTCTTTTGGATTTTTAATTTCAGGTTCTCCGAATTTCATTTTAAAAACAAGTTGGTTGCTCTTATCAATATGCTTAATGTCGTATTCGGGAATATTGATTGTATCGGCTTTAACTTTGAAATTTACTTTTAATTTGACTTGTGCTGATGCAAAAAGAATACTAATTTGGAATAAGCATAGTAACAATAAAAAATTCTTTGTCATAAATTTAGGTTATTATAAATATTAAGACATTTTATAGAACCAATAAAAATTCATGAACTTTATCAAATAAATGCTGAAACTTATTATTCATCATATGAAACATTACTGTTGCCAGCACCCTTTATTTTTAGATGTGTTAATCTACGCTTCACATAAACTTCAAATTCGCCGTAACTCGGAATAAAAACTTTATAGTTTTTATTTGCGAGCAGATTATAATAAGGATTTTTTGGACCTGATGAACTAAAATTATCACGACGAACAACATTCCCGCTTTTATCATAAATTTTCAACTCCTCATTGCTACTAGATTTTTTTGTAAAATAAATATGCAATTCAGCAAATTGTTCAGAATCGATACCAAACCATTTATCTAGTTTTTCAGTTAAATTATCTTTGCCATTTTTTTGAACAGTAATATTTCCTGCATTTTTTTGAACAATATTTAATAAATCATTTTGCCTGTTAATTATCCCTTGTGAAATTTTTCCATTATAATATTTAAAAGTAATATCAAACGGATTATTTGGGTTTATATCATTACTTGAACCAGCACTTAAAAATAAATTATTACCGTATTGTGTACCACCACCAACATTTTTAAAAATCACAATCATGGGTTTTGTTTCCAATGGTTCAAGCTCAATAAAATAATGTTCAGTTAAAATATTTTCATTTTGAGAATAAAAAATCAAAACGTGTGAAGTTGATATTAAATTAAAATTGACTGTTACATCTGCTGTTATTTTTTTATCTGTCCGATTATGTAATTTTGCAAATACGAACAAATTAAATTTATCCCCCCCCTTTATCCAATTACGATTGTTTTCTTTAAATTCATTTAGCCAGTCTCTATCTCCTTTTGCAATCCAATAAAAACTGTCTTCAAAATAAATTTTTCTTTCTAAAACATTATTTTCAGCACCATATTTTTCTAAAATTCTCAATGCTTTTTTTGATTCTTCTGTATTTGGCCATTTATCAGCAAATTTTACTAATGCTTCAGTTCCTTCATCAATAGCAATATCAAATTCATTTTTTCTAGTTTGCTCATCTTCTTTTATTTTTTTTTCCCACGCTAATTGCTTAGCCTCAGCCTGGTTTTTAAGTTCTAATTCCTTGTCTTTTTTTTTATCAACTCCCTGTTGTGCAACAGCATAATTTACAAAAAAGGAAATTATTAATAAAATAAAAAACTTATTTAAATACACATACATATTCTTATTTCTTTTTAGTATTTTTAGTTTTATCTGTATTACTTTTTCCAGTATTAGCTGACTTATTAGTTTTAGTTTTATCTGGAATTATTTGAAAAATCCAAATGTTCCTGTTAAGCCATAAACCATAATAACCTAAATCTAATGGAGTATTTAAATTATAGGTATATGACCAGCTTTCCCCTGGTGTTCTGTCAAACGTTAATTTTGAATCAAACCAATAAATATTTATACCCTCTAACATACCTTCTATTTTATCGCCATCAGGTATTGATATTAAATACATCGTACCACCAGTCAAAGGGTATAATGGATATAATTTGACTGGGTGTAGTGAAAGAAAATCAATATCCTTTTTAAGAGAAGCACTCGCCACAACTGAAAAATTCACATAATCACTTTTTTGAATTTGAACAATACGTAAAGTGTCAAATACTTTTTGTTTATAATAAGGTGTTAGCCCTTGCTTTCTAACCATTCTCTGTATTTCACCAGACATAAAACCCTTTCCTTTACTAGCATCTCGAGTTAAAGAGTAATAGCAATTTTGTTTGAGAACTTCAACATACGTACTATTTTTTAATTTTATATAAACGCCATCGTATTTAGGCAAAGTGCTTGTCGCTTTCTTCATAGCTTCAGCAGTATATAGTTTACTAATAAGTGATGCATCTTCTTCTGCTGTTGCTTGCTTTACTTTTTCATTCTCTAATTTTTTTTTCATATTTAACACTATTTCATTAGTAGTATTAAATAAATCAATAGTGAAAAACTTAGGTGAATTACTACAGACATCTTGCTCTGGATAGTAATAGTGCCGACAATCTGATGGTGGATTCGGTTTTTTGGTTAATTCTTCTGCGAAATTTTTCGTATTCCTTAGAGAACTTCTTAAAAAAATAAATCTAATATTAATTTTCATTTTTTCAAAATCCATGATTTCCTGCAATGGAATAGTATACGTAAATATTGGATGCTCTTTAGATGAAAATTGAGACTTTACCCATTTTGAATTTGCATCAGCTTTCGATTCTTTTATTGGAATGTTACCCATTCCAAAACCCTGATCACGTGAATCAGAAGATAAAAAATAAAAATCATCAGTGAGCCAATGAGCATTTGCTCCTTCTTTTTTACTAATATAAAACCCTTTATCTCGATTATCCATTTTATTATTCAAATCCATGTCCACTTCAATTAAAGAAGCATCCTGTCCGTAATGTGCCCATTCCGCTCTATTTCCCTGACTCAAGTTGCGTCTTTGCGAACAACATATAGTAGATATGTCCCAACAAAAACCTCTTTCGCCACCAACGTTCCATAATGTATTGTCCTGATCATTAATGTCTTCAAGAATAAAAATAATATTATCTCCAGAAAAAGAATAAGTGATAACATGATTGTTACTTTTTAATAATACAGCTGGAGAATTCGAACTGTTACTTTGCACTGTTATATTATTCTGGGTTCCTTGAGAAGTATTAGTTGATGAAGTATTATTATTTTGATTTGATGCATTAACTTTTATTTCATTTGCAGGAACAGCTGTACCTTTAATGTTTAAAATCGTAGATTCAGGACTACTATTTGTAGTTACTGTAACAGTTTTATTAAATGCACCCGGTCGGTTCTTACTATTATATGTTACATTAATCTCACTTGACTCACCACTATTTAATGTCATTTTAGGACAACTTGCAGTAATACAACCACAAGAAGCTTTAATACTTATTATTTTTAATTCACCAGGACCATTGTTTTTAAAATTAAAAACACATTTAGCTTCAGAATTTTCTTCTATTTTGTCAAAATCATGAACGATTTTGCTGAAAAAAATAGAAGCCTGAGAAAATCCACACACAGACAAGGTCATTAAAAAAATAAAATAAGCAATTGTTTTCATAATTTAAAAAGTTTTAAATTTATATTATATAATAATTTATTTTACGAGCGAATAAAAAAAGGTGTGCAACCCTTTATTTTCTCTCAATTTGTTTGAGGTACGACCAAGCACCTAAGTCCAATTGAAATAAACAAAAGGAACACACCCATTCAGGTGCGCTTCCTAATGTATTTCTCTGGACTATGAAAATTTGGTCGTTTACAAACAAGAGAAATATTTTAAGCAACGCTTAAATTATCTGAATTTTATTTCATGTTTTCATTTTTTAAAGTATTACTGTAAATTTTATGCTATCTTGATAAAACCTGTTTTGGTAAACCAACTTTACGTAACATTTCATTGGCTTTTTCCAATTTTTCAGGAAATAATACAACATTGTTGTATTTGTTCAATGATTTGTCAATTCTGACAATCGGAACTTTTCGTTTATTTAATTCTTTAATATTCATTATGACAAAATTAGTAATTTTTTCGTTGAATCAAAAAGCCAAAATAATTTGCATCTTTTTCAAAAATATCCCATCCTTCTTTAGTTTCTCCAAAAATTATAAAATCAGTTTCAACTTCTGAAAGATATTTTGTTATTCCCATTCTATATAGACGTGTTCTTGATTTGGTACTTCCTGTTGCATAAATAAAAGCATCAGGGTGTTTATCAGTAAAAGCGTAAATCGTTGCTGTAACTGTAGCTAAAACTTTTTCGCTGTCCCCATTATTTGAAATAATTGTATCGTCAATTTTTCCTGTTGTTTTATCTTTATCTCCAAATGCGAGATTATAAACGTCCTTTAAATTAGTACTTGTAAACTGTACAAGTTTTTGAATTCGTCCTTTTGGCCCTTCGCTGACAAATTCAAATGTTGTTAATTTATCGTTTCCTGCAAGCTGATACCTTGGTAAATTCATTTCTTATTGTATTTGTTCTCAGTTTCAGATTCAGTTACAAAAATAGTTGATAAATAATGAAATACCAAATAATTCACATCAGTATTGCGGGATGGCTGTTGTGGTGGCGGCTGTTGGTTTTTTCAGCCGTCAGGCTGTAATTAAATAATTCCGCTTTGGCTGAGTGTCAGCAAAGGAAAAAGCTCTTTTTATTTTTTTTACCATTGAAATAAATTGTTTCAAAAAAAATAAAATGTGCTTTTTCGTGTGTCGGAAAGGCTGACGGTGTGGTTAATCGGCTGAAAGCCGTAATTAAATGGAGCGTAAGGAGATTAGCTCTTTCGTTGTTGTTACGAAGTAAATTTTTTTAATGCTTATCTTTCATTGCAAGCATTAAAAAAATTAAACAACGAAAGTGCTAATGTGGGTTAGCAATTCCTTTCTGGCTTGTGGTCGGGCAAAAGGGCAAGATTTTTTTATTTTTTCCTACCTTAAAAAACAATTAAATTCAGGAAAAATAAAATATTCTTGACCGTGAGTTGATAGGGGCGCAAGTGTGATTAGGAAGCGGTGGCAAAAAAAAACAAAACACTCCGAACGAATCCTTATACATTATATTATAGTCTTTTAAATTTGTTATTTTATCTGGTCTTTTATCTGTCATTTTATTGGAACACGGATTTTTGAGTTGCTTGCTTCTAACGGCTGGGTGCAGGTTTACGTGTTTTTTACCTTAGACCTACGCGCATAGGCGTAGCCTTAGCGTTTATCATAAAAAAAACATGAAACTTGCACCATGTTATAAGCTGGCAACTTACTGTAAATTAATGAATTATAAGTCATTGTATTTTTATCAAGTAACAAATTTAATCATTAAAATAATCATTTTGTAATTAATCTTAGCTCCATTTATGCTCCGAACGACTTTTGTTTTTTTTAAGGTGGGTTTTATTTTTTGTCTTTTATTTTTGAGCATAAGCCAGTGGGATAGCTGTATTTTGTTTTTTTCTATAGGTCTGGTTGTTTATCGGCTTTGAAATTAGTGTTGAATTTTTTAATTATTTTTTTTGAAAAAAGACATCCCTCCTTAATGTAGCAAGGATGTCTTTTCACAAAATTATTTATAGTTTTGCATTATAGATTTGTTGAATTTCAGAATCTGAAAGTATTCTATTATATGCTCTAAAATTATCTAATTTTCCATTATAATAATAACAATTACCGAGTCCGTTATTTTGTTTTCCCATAATACTACCATCGTAGGAATTGAAACTGCTGCAATACATATTCGATGCTTGCGATATCATTACTCCATCAATATACATTTTCTGCGAACTTGAAGAAAATGTCAAAGTAAGCATATGCCAATTATTATCAAGTAATACTGAAGTTACATCTACCGAAAAAGAGCTAGAACAACCGACATTATTACACCAAATTCCAATTTTGTTTTGATAAATACCAAAAGCACGACCAGCGTTTACATCAAATGCAAATAAAATTGCCGAAGAAGTAACAGTCTTAATCCATAAATTAATTGTATAGGTTGATAATGTCTTTAGCGGGTTATTTGGAAATTGAATGTACGCATTCGATGATGATGAAAAAGAAGCAGAATAACCAGATGAACCAGGAATATCAGTTACAAATGAAGCACCAGAATTAATCCCATTATTACCACCAATAATATCGTTTGCATTTTGATTGTCAAAATTATAATACGCAATTAAACCGCTTGAAACAATATAGGGATCAGCTGTTGTTGTAAATGTTTGCTGGCTACCATAAGCCGTACCTGCAATGTTTGTGGCATAAGCACGAACGTAGTAAGTAGTGTTTTGCGATAAACCTGTTAAATTGCTGCTATATGTACCTGTTGCATTCATGCTGCCTAAAGTTGACTTGGTGTTACTAATCGTTGGATTTTGGACAGTTGACCAGCAATGACCATGCTCTGTAATTGTTGCATTTCCTAAATCTGTTACAGAAGCGCCAACTGTTGCACCTGTCATAGTGATACTAGTAATGGCATCTGTTGAAAGTGTTGGAATAGTTGCTGTGGCATTTGTTGTAAATGAAACTTCATTGCTGTAACCTGTGCCTGCGCTATTGGTCGCAAAAGCTTTTACATAGTAGGTTGTACCCGGAGCAAGATTAGATAATGAACTTGTAAAATTACCTGTTTGGGAAGCAGAACCTAAAGATGAATGTGAATTGCTTGTTGTCGGGCCTGATGAAGTTGACCAACAATGACCGTGCTCAATTATATTGCCACTGCCTAAATTGGAAATTGTACCGATTATGCTTGCTGTTGTTTCCGTAATACTGGTTGCTGAATTAGTTGTTAATGTCGGAACTGTAGGAGTAGATGTAGTTGTAAAAGTCTGCTCTGTACTGTATCCTGTGCCACTACTGTTAGTTGCATAAGCACGAACATAATAAGTTGTGTTTGCCTGTAAACCTGAAAGTTGGCTTGTATATGCACCTGTTGCCGATGTTGGGCCAAGTGTAGTAAAACTATTTAAGGTAGTAGGATTAGGACTTGCTGCCCAGCAATGACCACGCTGTGTAACATTACTACTGCCTATACTTGTTACATTTCCTGAAACTTCTGCTGTGGATTGAGAAATATTTATTGCATTGGCACAGGTAACAGTTGGAGCATTGGGATTAGCAATAATAAGACTTACTGTTATTGTTTTGCTTCCTCCGTCGCTTGTGACAGATATTGATTGAGAATAATTTCCCTGTGAAAGTCCTGTACGGTCAACTGTAACATTAACAACATCGGTTTCTGTGGTTGTGCTACCAGAAATTGGATTTACAGAAAGCCAAGTAACATTTTCAACGACATTCCAAGTTAATGAGCCTGCCCCTGTATTTCGTATCTCAAAAGGCAAGGTTGTGAGATTTGTACCAAAATCAAGACTTGTGAGATTAACGCTCAATGCCGTTGCAATAGGCGAAAGAGTAATATCTCCCCGAATTGTTTGCCCTGCAATTACAGTTACTGTTTTTGTATTGGTTACAAAACCATCTTTTTGAACCTGAATTGTGTATTCTTTCGGGTCTAAATCTTTGTAATTATACTTGCCATCTGCACCTGTACCAGTTGAAGAATTGAGCGGACTAAGATTAACAACTGCACCCTGTATAGGTTGCGAAGTTTGCGAGTTTGTTACTATACCCTCGATGTTACCAACAAGCGGAACATCTTCTTTTTTCTTACAGGCTGTATAAATTAATAAACCAGCCAAAAGAACCATTACTGATAAAAATCCGATTTTCTTTTTCATAACACTAAAATTTATAGATTAAACCTGCTTTAAATTCATTGTTGAGATAAACTGTGTAAAAATTTATTTTTCTATCCAGATTATAAGCGTATTTTTTAGCTCCTTTCGAGGTGAACGCATCCACTATATTGTAAATGTATGCTCCTGCTACGCCAATTAGTAAGCCGTTTCGGATATTCTCCCAAGAATCAGCAGAAGCCAAGTGGTCTTTTCTAAAGCGGATATCATTGGTTTGAACTGCAAGGGTAGCATAGCTGCTTCGTTGGTTTTCGGAAACTACTGCGCCAAGAATCAATGCGCCTGTACCTGCTAAAATAACTATTCCTTTGGCTTTCTCTTTTTTATGAAGTTGACCCCAACCAGGAACTAATGCAGAACGCCATACACCAGAAAAGCCATAGCCTTGTTTTACCTCTTTGTCTTCAAAACCTTTTTTGGGAAGCTTCATAAGAATCCAGTATTGATATTCAATGCCTGAATTACTCTTGATTTTCTGCCAATACTCTTCTTCCTTTTTCAAACCTTTTATTGTGATTTTCTCACCATCGGCTCTGATAACCTGAATAAAATTTTCACTAAAGGTTATATCTTCTTTTCCATTGAATTTAATTTTAGTGTTATCTTCTTTTTTATATGTGCTTGTAACCTGAATTGTAGTATTGTTCTCGAAAGTAAGCTGGCTCAGAATATTTGACATTGCCGACTTTTGCGCTCCTTCGAGCGATTCAAAACTTGAACCGATACCAGTATAATAAATGTATGATTCTCCTTTTGGCGGTTCAGATAACCATTCAGGTTTTGAGGATGCGGAACTTTCGAGGATATTTTGAGAGAAAAGGTTGTATGATAAAACAACTAAGCTAATTATAGATATTAATTTCTTCATATAATTTATTTTACCCGAATAAATAAGAAAAAGGTGTGAAACCTTTTGTTTTGCTTTAGCTAACTGAGGTACGACCAAGCACCCTGAAGGACTAAAACAAGCAAAAGGAACACACCCATTCGGGTGCGTTCACTTCGGCTGTTTCTCCCTTCTTGAATTTTGGTCGTTTTCAGTTAGAGAAATGCTTTAAGCAACGCTTAAATTATCTAAAATTTATGTCATGTTTTCATTTTTAAAAGTATTATTGTGAATTTAAAACTACCTTGATAAAACCTGTTTTGGTAAGCCAACCTTCCGCAACATTTCATTAGCTTTTTCCAATTTATCAGGAAATAATACAACATTAGTGTATTTGTTCAATGATTTGTCAATTCTGACAATCGGAACTTTTCGCTTATTTAATTCTTTAATATTCATAATGACAAAATTAGTAATTTTTTCGTTGAATCAAAAAACCAAAATAATTTGTATCTTTTTCAAAAATATCCCATCCTTCTTTAGTTTCTCCAAAAATTATAAAATCGTTTTCAACTTCTGAAAGATATTTTGTTATTCCCATTCTATAAAGGCGTGTTCTTGATTTTGTACTTCCTGTAGCATAAATAAAAGCATCAGGGTATTTATCTGTAAAAGCGTAAATCGTTGCTGTAACAGTAGCCAATACTTTTTCGCTGTCTCCATTATTGGAAATAATAGTATCGTCAATTTTTCCTGTAACTTTGTCTTTGTCTCCAAAAGCGAGATTATAAACGTCCTTTAAATTGGTACTTGTAAATTGAACAAGTTTTTGAATTCGTCCTTTTGGTCCTTCACTGACAAATTCAAAAGTTGTTAATTTATCATTTCCTGCAAGCTGATACCTTGGTAAATTCATTTCTTATTGTATTTATTTTCAGTTTCAGATACAAAAATAGTTGATAAATAATGAAATGCAAAATAATTCACATAAGTATTGCGGGATGGCTGGCGTGGTGGCGGCTGTTGGTTTTTTCAGCCGTAGGCTGTAATTAAATAATTCCGCTTTGGCTGAGCATCAGCAAAGTAAAAAGCTCTTTTTATTTTTTTTACCATTGAAATAAATTGTTTCAAAAAAAATAAAATGTGCTTTTTAGTGTGTCGGAAAGGTTGACTGTGTGGTTAATCGGCTGAAAGCCGTAATTAAATGTGAGCGTAAGGAGATTAGCTCTTTCGTTGTTGTTACGAAGTAAATTTTTTTAATGCTTATCTTTCATTGCAAGCATTAAAAAAATTAAACAACGAAAGTGCTAATGTGGGATTGCAATTCCTTTTTGGCTTGTGGTCGGGCAAAAGGGCAAGATTTTTTTATTTTTTTTACCTTATAAAACAATTAAATTCAAAAAAAATAAAATATTCTTGACCGTGAGTTGATAGGGGCGCATGTGTGATTAGGAAGCGGTGGCAAAAAAAACAAAACACTCCGAACGAATCATTTATACATTATATTATAGGATTTCAAATTTGTTATTTTATCTGGTCTTTATCTGTCATTTTATTGGAACACGGATTTTGGAGTTGCTTGCTTATAACGGTCCTCGCATAGGCAGTAGTTTGGAACACCTTAGACCTACGCGCATGGGCGAAGCCCTAGCGTTTAAATAAGTGGAAAATTCTGCTTATGCGATGTTATGGTTTCGGTGCCTACATCAAATTTATATTTTATTTTTTTCCAATTCTAAATATTATATATTCTATTAAAAATACTTCTATATTACAGTAATTGTTATAGTTTTTGAATAAAATGGTGGAAATTTTTGATTAAGTTCATCCATGAGATAAAACCCAATTATTAAGTCATAAGTACCTACATTAAAATTTGTCGATAATTGTACAGTGTTGTTTATTCCCTTAACAGTAAATTGCTGCTCCCATAGTAAATCATAAGCATTTTTGTTCTCTCTCCTCATTATACTTATCATTATTGGAGAAATTTTAGCAACACTGTTATTATTGAAAAATTTCAGACCTAATTGTAATATTTCATTTTTAGTATAAGTGAATCTCGGAATACTAACAACACAAAAACTATTTAAAGAATTTTGAGTATAACCTTCAACAATTTTAGGAAATTTTAATTTATTGTCATTAATGGTTACAAGAGTATTTTGAGTTTCATCTGACTTAGAAGTTGCGTTAAAATTGAGGTTTCCACTATTTTTTAAATACTTAATAAAAGTAGTGTCACCTTCTATTTTTATTAGAGTAATTGAAGTGTCTTTTGTTTTTCCAGATACATTTGTTACAAAAACTTTTTGAGGACCATCAAAATAATTCCATAATTGGCTACCGCCAAAACCAACAATGGTCAAAATAATTCCCCAGAAAAAATTTTGAATATTTTCTTTTTTGAATAATCCCATAATTTAATTTTTAATTTATTTCCCTTTATTCTTCTTGTTAATTGTTTGCCTAATCAGACTTACAAGATAATCAAAATTTTCTTCATTTTCAATCTGAATTTCATAATCACCATTCCCATGATGTCCTATTGATGATACATCTCGCAATAAATTCTCTGGGTCTAATAATTCTCCTTTTGATAAATTCAACCATATTTTTAAAGATTTCTTTTGTGCTGCGATGTCAACTATATTTGTCTTATTAAGAATAAATGCCAAATAAATTTTTGTTGGTTTAAATACAATTTGATTATCAAGATTTAAAATTGTTTCTTTTAATTTAAAATATAAATCTTTGATGTCTTCATTAGTGTTTATAAGCAATTCATCTTCTGAATATATTTTAATTTCATTACTAACTTGTTTAATTGTATCACTCTCTTTTGATATTGTTTTAATACTTTCAACTGCTCCAACTGGTCTAATAGGGGTAAAATATATTGTTTCGTTATCAAATTGTTTAACTTCCCATAATTCAATTGGTAAATCTTTAAAATTTATTGATTGTTTTTGATAACCTGTAAATACTGGTGAAACAAAAATAACTTTTGATTGGCTCCAATCAATGTCATTTCTCTTTATTGTATTTTTACAATTCTCATTATACTCCAATATAAAGTCAGCCTTGTGATTAAGCATTAAAGATAAATATGCATAACCTTGGTCAATTACACTAAAATTTTTGTCTTTTTTGTACTCTATAATTACAAATGAATTATTAGAAACATCATAAGCGAGTGTATCAATTCTAAAATTCTCAACCGTAAATTCAGATTTTACAAATTTAAGACTGAAAATTTGGTCAATATTTAATTCACATAAATTTTGTAAATCTTTCTCTTTTTTAATAGATATTTCTTTGATGTCGATTAGTTTGTTTTCCTTTGTAATCTTGTATAAATACATATTCAAATATTTTTTAGTTCATAAAATTTAGACAAACAATAATATTATTTTTTCCTTTAAAACTATCATTTTTTTATCAAATATAAAATCTGCGGGTTAGAATGTGTATCGGCAATTCCATATTTTAGCATTGGTATTATCATTGTTCCGGGGTCTCTGGCACTGAACCATAACGGTCCTCGTGCAGGCCGTCGTTTTTGCGACCTTAGACCGGTCGCGTATAGCATAAAATTTTAAATTAGCATTAAATTATCAATTTTTGCGTATATTTAAAATTTTGTGCTTAGCGTATCAATCCCAGCAAATATGCGGCTTGCACGATGTTAGAGTTTCGGTCGGATTCCACAATGCCTTATCAGTATTTGTCTTCAAGTCCTTTCTCAAAATTTAGTTTTAAATATTATAGTTTATCATTTTAGTAAATATACAATTTTTGATAATATACTTGTGTTTCTGTTTTGACTTCTAATAAATAAAAACCTTTTGTCAGATTAAAATTATTTTTTAGAATAATCTTATTTGTACCTTGTAATAATACTCCTTTATATATGGAATTAATTTTTTGACCTATTGCTGAGAATAAATTTATTTCTGTTAATGATTGTTTTTCCAAGTTCAAAATTATATTGGTTTTATCATTAAATGGATTTGGATAAACAATTACCATATTATTACTTGTATTATTACTATTTTTTATTTGTGTTAATGTCTCGCAAACTGTATCAATTACTGTATTTGTTATTATAGGTGTATTAAAATCAAAATATATATTCGATGAATTTAATATAATATCGTTTACTAATAAATCCTCTTTTGGTATTAAGCTAAAATGAACAAAACCATGACTTAGAGGTTCATTTACATTACTGTCTGGAAGAAGTATATTTTCAAACTTCCATTCAAGAATATTATTGCTTTTTATTTGAACAGAATATGGATGACTTGCAAATAACATTTCAAATGATTCAATGTCTAAATTTGTACTTACAGTATCTGTTACTCTGACTGTATAAGCAGTATCTGTTCCCGTATTTTGAAAATGGATTGTGTAAAATAAAGGTTTCCTTTGCTGAACTTGTAATAAAGAAATGTACTTGTCTGGTGTAACAGATTTATAGTTTGGATCATAAGAACCTGTAACAATTCTAGTAATATTAAATGAATTGTTTGATAATAAAGTATCGCTTGAAACTGGTAAAATAATTGCCTTTAATAAAATTGTATCACCTATCAATATGTTCGTGGGAATATTAAAGTAAGCATAAAAAGTAATATAACTATGAGGTAAAAAATTATTAATATTCCATATCAAAGTGTCATTATTTTGAGAGCTTATATTAGGTAAGGAACTTTGATAGTTTAAGAGGTTTGAAAACTTTAATTTTAAAATTGTATTAAGTGTATCTGCACCATTATTAAAACAATTTATTGTTACATAGTAATCAAAGCCGGGATTAGCAGCATCATCAAATACAGAAATTGATAAATCGTTTACAGGTATTGGTTGAAATGCAAAATTATTTAGTGAGTCAGTATTTCCTAAAGTAGTAAATACAGCAATGTTTGAAGTTGGAATTAAAGTAAAATATCCGGGATTTGGAATTGTGATTGAATAATTATACATACCTGCATTATGAGAAATATAAAACCCAATTGAGTCTGTAATTGCATACGATGGACCAGGTATGATTTTTATTAATTTATTTGCTATTCCACTTTCATTATTGTCCTTGATTCCGTTTTCATTTAAATCAATAAAAACATAACCAGAGATTATATTACCGCAATGAGGGTTAACTGTTACAAAAAAGCTATCTATACTAATTTGATTTAATGCATCTGTAATTGTAACAGTATATAAAGTATTTACTATTGGACTTACAACGATAAATGAATCAGTTTCTATTCCTTGATTCCAACTATAAGTTAACGGATAATTTCCACATCCTGAACTTACAACAATAGTATCTAATTCTTCATAACAAATAATTGGTTTACCTGTTATGTAAATCGAAAAAACAGTATCAAATCCAACAACTTGACAAGAATTAAAGTCTGTAACAGTTACCCTATATGTACCCGGACATAAATTAGCTGCTATTGAATTTGCATCAAAATTTGACCATAAGTATGTATATGGTTGTTGACCTCCAATTACATTTGGAACAATGTACCCATTACATAAACCATTACAAGTTCCATTATTTGATGTAGTGTTAACAAATAATTGTGGAGGTTGGGAAACATTAAAACAAGTGTCATGCGTACAGCCATTATTGTCTGTAACTGTTACACAATAATTACCCGCAGGTACATTAATCAAATTTTGAGTAGTTGAACCATTGTTCCAAATATAGGAATAACCAGCCATTCCTCCATAGGGAGTTATAATAATTCTACCATTAGATTGACCATAGCAAGGAATATGCTGTATATATATCATCTGTATCGTCAATGGCGGTGGTTGAAAAACATCGAAATTTTGAAATAATTCGCAACCATGCGAGTCAGTAATTTTTACAGAATCATATCCTGCACAAAGGCTATCTGCTAATTGTGTAATTTGATTATTTGCATTTGCACTCCAATGGATAGAATAAGGAGGAGTTCCACCTTCATAGTTTACATATGCAGTGCCATTACAAATTCCATTACATGTTATAGCTGTTACAACTACACTAAGATCTAGGAGAGATGGTTGGTTTATTAGTATACTAACAATAGAACTATCTTGATTATTATAAAAATCTGTAACAGTTAAAATGAATGTTCCTGCACTTAAATTTATTGCTGAATCAGTTGTTTGAATGGGATTTGTATTCCATTTATAGATATATGTACCAGAACCACCACTTGCTGTAGCTTTTGCCCAGCCATCATTAAAACTATAACAAGAAACATCTGAATGATTAGTAATTGTTACAATAACTTGAGATTGAATATTAATTATTGCAATAAAGAATAAAGCAAAAAATGTAAATGTTTTTTTCATGATTTATAAGTTTTAATTATTTCTCTAAATTGTCTTTTTAATATTTATATACTAAATTTTATTGTGGAATTTTTTTATACAAAAAAATCTTTTTCCGACTGAACTCTAACGGTCGAGGGCTGGCGCATGTTTTTTTTACCTTAGACCTACGCGCATGGCGTCAGCCTAGCGTATCAATAGAAAAAAAATTGCGCTACGCCCTTTGTTACCAACTGTGCGATTATCAATCATTTACAGGCTCAAAGATAGTCATTATTTTTATATTATTGTATTTTTATCAGTGTGGTTGTGTGATTGCGTTTTAATTTTTTTTGAGAGGGCAAATAATTAAATAAAATACCGCTTTGGATGTGTGAAAGGGAAAAAGCGAGCTCTTTTTGTTTTTATGGCTTATCGGGGCGGCACTGTGGGAAAAACAAAATGTGCTTGTCTTTTTAGCGGTGGAAACGATGGCTTGTGTGGTTAATTTGTAATTAGCATTATAACTTATTGATATTCTATTACATACTATCAATTTGCAGTCAGATACAGTAAGAGTTTTATCAGATACTGTACTAATTCTATCAGATACTGCGTGAGTTTTATCAAATACTATTCGAGTTCAAACAATTACTATTGCAGTTTTATTAAATACTATCAGAGTTTTATCAGCAACAGTTTGAGATTTAAGAAACACCATTTGAGTTTTATAAAATACTATTTGAAAAAAAGAAAATACGGTATAAGTTTTACCAAATACCGTATGAAATTTATCAGATACTGCCAGAGAATATTAAATTACAATTACCTGTTACGAAAATCTCTTTATTCTTATTAGAATTTGTATTTTCTAAATGCAATTTTACTTATCTGTTTATACTGCGGACTTGTTGCTCCAAATAAAGACTTAACGTATTTTTTTACTTCTAATGCTAAATCAACAAGACCTGTAGAAGGCTGATATAATGTTGTATTTCTCGTTAATAAAGCATTTGAATAAGTTGTGGTTGCATTGATTACAGCAGTATTTGTTGATTTTAAATTTGTCAAGGTAGTATTTAGGGTTGCTACTTTTAATTCTGTCTCATTCGGTGTATAAAGAGGTTCTGTTGATATAACCTGAATAAGTTTTGTTAAATGGTCAATATAGCTGTCGTAACTTTGTTGTGAAACAGATATTTGTTTTGGTTCTGTTGCTACCGGAGTTGTTGTTGTTCCTGTACTGTCCGTTCCAGCATCTTTATGAGTGCTTTCAATAAATGCATCTAAAGCATTTTTGCTTTTCTTGGGAGTTGCACGTACACCCTGTACTTTACGATTAATTGTGATTGCATCTGCAATTGTTTGTTTGGTTGCTCCTGACACTTCAAGAGAATTAACAATACGAGTACAAAGTTTTTTTAGCGGATTAAATGCAATTTCACGAGTATTTGTAGCATTATCGAAAGCTGTTTCTGCTACTTTTAACGCTTGAATTACGTTTCTTCCACTTGTTTGCAGTGCATTTAAAGCAGGGATTTTCAATGCTGCTTTTGACGGATTAAAGGCGGTTCCGAAGCCCGTGCAACGAGAGATTAAATCTTCAAGATTTGCAACATTTTTATCATGCCCTGTTTCTGTTGTACTTGTCATAAGTTTTGAGTTTTAATGATTTATAAACACAAATATAAAAAATTTATTGCAAACAAATAAAAAATATTATTAAGAAAAAATAAATTGAAACGGGGTACTTCTTGCAATATTTCCAAAGTAATCAATTGTATCTTTCCAAAATTGACCATCAATTAAAAATACTGACTCTACAAATTTTATGGTATTGATTAAAAAAAAAATTAGGAGATTGGCTTTTAAGCAGGTTTATGATTCTTCTGTTTCATAAACCTGCTTTCTTTAGCCCTTAGAAAAAATAATTAACCATTAAAAAACTCAATCTTTATCTTCTTTTTTATCTTGTGGCTCAACATTTTTCTTGATAAAATTTCCTTTATCATCAAATATTAAATCCATTTTTTCTTTACCCTTTGAAACTTCTGCTTCAAAAGAAATTTTACCATCAGCACCCATTATTTTTGCGGCTTCTCCAAGTTTATAACCTGCATAATTTTTTGTAATGTAATCGGTAATTGTTTTTGATAATTCGCTTGTTTTAATTTCCTGTTCTGATTCTAGTAATTTACCATCTGCACTGAAATCTGCTGACATTTCATTTTTATTAAAATCAAACTCTACCTCGAATTTATCTTTTTCTTTTTCCCATTTTTTTACTTTAGCACCTTTAAATTTTGCCTGAAATGCAGAAACTACATTTTTGGGAACATCTGATTCTTTAATTTTTTGAGCACTCACATAATTTACCATAAAGAATGCGACAGAGACTAAAATTAATGTTTTCATTTTTTTAAGATTTTAAATTAATAATGAAACAAAAGTAAGAAGTGATTCTGAAGCAAATCTGACGAAAAAGAGAATAGGATAAATATTTTATTTAACAATCGCTTTTTTCAAACTCATGTTGTTTTGAATAATTGAGGCAACAACTAATATTAACAAAAGTGAAAATAGAATTAATGAAGAACCTATTGTACCAAAATTCAAACCGCCTTTATCAATTGGTTTTGTGAGCAAATCGCCAAAGGTTGCACCAAATGGGCGTGTAAGTACAAATGCCAGCCAGAATAATATTACATGTGAAACTTTTGAGAAAAAATAAAATAAAACAATCAGTAATAATAAACTTCCGATAAGAATTGCACCGCCTGAAAAACCAAGCCCTGAATTGTCGGCAAGATAATCACCTAATGCAGTGCCTAAAGTATTGGAAAATAATATTGCTGTCCAATAAAATATTTCACCTTTCAACGATTTTATATTTGTTATTGACAAGGATTTTTCAGAAAATTTCCAAATAATAAGTGTAGTGATTAGCAATGTAATTAATATCAATGAGCCAAAGGCATAACCTAAACCCATTGTTCTGTCAATGAAATCTGACATTGTTGTACCTGCGGTACTTGTTGTAAGAATAACTGTCCAATAAATAAAAGGGTGATATTTTTTTGAAAAAAGTTGAATTAAAAGCGTTGCAAGAAAAAAACTTAAAAGAATTATTGTACTAACAGCATAACCGACATTCATCGTCATGGACAATAAATCTCCGGCAGTTTCTCCTAAAGTGGTTGCACAAATTTTCATCAACCAAAATGCAATAGTGATAGCAGGGAGTTTATACATATACTTTATATTGTTTGAGGTACATCAGCCTTTATAAAGTTGCGATAAAATTCATACGCCATAAACCATAACGAATAAACTGTTAATCTCCCCCAAAAATCAATAAATGGCAGGGTGTCTAAATCGGGAGAAAGTTTATTGAAGTAGCCGAGTGTAAGAAAAACAGGAATATTGAGAATGACAATTGTTACAATGATACTCTTTAAAATACTTTTGTTTGGCAAATATTTTCTGTAAAGTGCATAGCCAGTAAACCACAATGAATAAACACATAAGCGACCCCAAAAATCAATGAAAACAATTGCCCTTGGTGTGGAGGAAAAGGCTTGAAAGTATGCCAGTAGTAAAAACACAATAGCGTTTGCTGCTACAAGCAATCCCAAAACCTGCTGAATTATTTTTTTATTTTTTATCATACTACCTAATTTTTTAAATTCATATTATGAAATATCATTTGCAAAAAGGACAGAAACAGAATGAACTCCCATTTCATATTTATAATTAATGTTGAAAGAATACCTGTCTATAATGCTTTTTACAATTGATAAGCCTAGACCTAAAGAATCTTTTGAACTATCATTTTTCTTAAATCGTTCAAATAATTCAACTGGAATAGCATTTAAAACAAGACCAGTATTCACAATGTTACATTTATTTTTTTCAATAATTATATTTATTGAGCCACCATCAATATTATGTTTAATTGCATTCTGTAATAAATTTGCAATTAATATATCGCAAAGGGTAGCATTCATTTCAACAATAATTTCATTTTGATAATCTTTTTGAATTGTAATGTTTTTATTCTGTATAAAACTTTCAAAATTGAGTAATTGAACGTCAATAACTTTTTGAATACTGATTTTAGATAAATTCACAAACTGATTATTTTCAATTTTTGTTAATAAAACCAATGCTTTATTGAGTGCAGATAATTTGTTTACAGAATCATCTATTGCCTGTATTTGTTGCATTTCTTGTTCTCTTAAATTTTGCGATTGTATTAAAAGTTCAAGTTTGGCTTTAATTACTGCAAGCGGTGTTTGCATTTCGTGAGAAGCGTTTTCAGAAAATTCTTTCAGGTGATTGTAATCTGAATAGATTTTATTTGTCATAGTGGTTAATGCCTCATTGAGTTTTTTAAATTCATTGATTGACGAGGTTTCAAATTCTGCAAGCGTGTTTTGCTTAATATCATAGGAATTTAATTTTTCAATGGTTTTATAAAATGGTTTCCAGAGAATTTTTGAGAAAATAAGATTTGCAAAGAAAAATGAAATTACAAGAAAGCCTAAAATTAAAGACAGTGTAAACAATAAGCCATCTGTTAATTCGTCACTTTCCAGTGATGACCTGATAATTGTAATTTGATAATTAACATTATTAATTTGTGAGTAATTGTAAAGCACTCTGTAATTAATATTTTCTTGTTCGCTTTTATCAAACAGAATCGTATCAGAATAAAAATGACCTTTTGTATTTGTATTTTCAACAATAATTTTTGAAAGACTGTCAGAACTTAAATAATAAGTTTGAGGTTCTTTCCACGATTTAATAATTTTTTCAGCATTCAATTTTTCTTTCCAAAGTGATTCATCTGTACTTTCACGAACATCATTTTGAATTAAAAAATATGAGATAAACCCTGCAATAAGCAAAAGAGGTAAACTCAAAAGCAAATAATATAATATTGTTTTTTTTATTAAACTCATAATGTTTTAAAGCTATAACCAATACCGTAAATTGATTGTATATAATCTTTGCAGCCTTGTTCTTCCAGTTTCTTGCGAAGATTTTTTAAATGTGTATAAATAAAATCATGTGAATTTGAGAAGCTGGCAAAATCACCGCTTAAATTTTCTGCAATTGCATTTTTTGAGACAACTTTATTTTTATTTACAATTAAAAAAAGTAACAAGTCATATTCT
Source organism: Bacteroidetes bacterium GWF2_35_48 (assembly GCA_001769125.1). GTDB lineage: Bacteria > Bacteroidota > Bacteroidia > Bacteroidales > GWF2-35-48 > GWF2-35-48. The sequence continues at coordinate 22,485 of MEOG01000130.1, forward strand.
TTTGCTGTTAAATCAATCTCATTATTATTAACTTTTACTTTTCGTTCTTCCGGTATAATTGTAATCTCGTTAAAAATTATGGTTTTACTCCCTTCAAAGTTTTTCCTGCGTAATAAAGCTTTAATACGAGAGTTCAGTTCTGACAAATGAAAAGGTTTTGGTAAATAATCATCAGCACCCAAATCAAGTCCTGTGATTTTATCGGTCAATGAGTTTTTTGCTGAAATAATTATTATTCCTGCTTTAGAATTAGATTCCTTTAACTGTTTAATAATTTCAAGACCATTGCCGCCAGGCAATGTTATGTCAATTAATACACAATCATAATCAAAGTCATTTACTTTTTCTGAACCTATTGGAAAATCAGATGCTGATTCAACAATATAACCCTCCTGATACAGATACTGTTTTATTGATTTTCTCAATTCTTGTTCATCTTCAATTATTAGTATTTTCATAGTGTTGCAAAAGTAGAATTAAATTCTGACGAAATTCTGAAGAGATAAGCATCACAAAAAAATAATTTAATACTTCCTTATTGGCTCGATGCGTTGGCAAAGGGAAAGCTCTTTTTGTTTTTTATGGCTATCAGGAGGCATTGAGCGAAAAAACAAAATGTGCTTTACCGAACGCTGATAGGGAAGCCTGTGTGGTTAAAACTAATAAATGAGAGCGAGAGGAAAATAACTCTTTGTTGTTGGTGCGAAGCAAGTTTTTTTTTGCTTATCTTTTTTCAAGCAAAAAGAAAACTAAACAACAAAGTGTTATTGTGTGTGAGCAATTCCGCTTTGGCTCGTGGTTCAGCAAAAAGGCAAGTGTTTTTTGTTTTTTATACCAAAAAATAATTTAATTCATAAAAAACAAAATAGACTTGACTGTGTGTTTGATAGGGTCAGCCCGTGTGATTTAAAATGCGGGCAGGGAAAAAAATTAAAACTGTGTCGGCTTGTGTGTCAGATGTCCTATTCTTTATCATTTGTCTTATAATTGTCTTTATATACAATAATATTATAATCAATTTTTATTATCTATCTTGAGCTTTTATTCCAGTCATTTTATTAGTTCGGAATTTTTTGGAGCATTGTTGGTAACGTTCCCTGCGCTGGCACAGTTTTTTTTAAACTTTTCCTTAAACCCAAAAGCCCGTAGGGCTCGCATCATAATTAAAAAAAATT
>MEOG01000131.1 GCA_001769125.1 Bacteroidetes bacterium GWF2_35_48
TAACAGTATAAACACCGCTTGCGAGGCTTTGCGTATTGAGTGTGGCTGTTTGATTGATAAGGCTTGTTTCGCCAACTACTGAGCCTTGCATATTGAGCAATAATACCGTAGCCTCTGTTTGTGCGGTGCTGCTTATATGAATTTTGTCTTTAACAGGATTAGGATACACCTGAAATGCCAGCAGGTCGCTGTTTTGCATTGCAACCGATGTACTGCAATTTTTTACAAACATGCTGTACAGCCCTGTTTTAGTTGCTCCCCAGGGGTCGGTTACCGTTACGATAAAACTAAAGGTTGTGTTTGCCTGTTGTGGTAAAAAAGAAATAACACGAGTAATTGTATCATTTCCCGAATCGAAATAATAAATAGAATCTTCTGTAAAGCCTGTTGTACTATGCAAAGTATATGGCGCACTGCGACCGCCAAAGCCAAAAGTAAGATGCACAGAATCGCCAAAACAAACCGAATCGGGCAGGTTAAGAGAAGTTACAAACATTGTGGTATCATCGCAACTATGCACTCCATCGCAACCGAGGCTATCTGTTTTTACGAGCCACATTTGCTGGGCAGGTGTTATTTGGGTGTCATAAACATGACCTGTAAATGCAAAACCATTATCGGGTGTGGGGGCTACAGCATAAGCTCTGCTTCGCGAATTTACATTTTCTGTTGCATTAAAATTGCGCTTCCAAATAATATCACCATTGGGTGTTAGTTCCATAAGAAAACCAAGAATAGTTACACCGGATAAAATTTCTATTCCTGTTACTAAATAATTTTTATTATTTAGTTCTAATATAGAATTTGCACTAGTGTATGCACTATTATTTAAATATAATTTACTGTAAATTACATTTAAATTTTTATCTAATTTTACAAGTGAAACCCTTAAGTCCCAATTTTCAACAGCAAAATTTCCTGTAGCAATATAACAAGAGTCACTTGTATTTATTAAACTCCGAACCCAGCCATCGTCATAATCATTATTACCTAAATATGGATTTAACCATAACTGTGTGCCTGCTGTATCGGTTTTCATTAGCAACCAATTTCCATCTGTTTGAAAATAGCTAGTAGTATAACCACCTATGAGCAAATTACCATCATACGTGGGTACTATTTTAGAGCCGTAGTCAATTCCAGAACCACCAAATGTTTTATACCAAATTAATGTACCTGAACTATCTGTTTTTAATAATAAACCATTTGATAGTGTCCCATTCATCCCTTTTTGCCCTGTTATATAAATATTGCCATCTAAATCCTGCCAACAAGCCTGACCACTAATAAAAAGCGTATCAAAATTATAAGTCTTGCTCCAAAGCGTATCAAATTTATAATCAAATTTTAATAAATACACACTTCTATTGTTATTTGTTTGACCACTAAGACTACCAGCTAATAAATAATTTGAACCTGTTTTCATTAAAGTATTGCCCATCCCAGGATAAACGTGTACGTTTGATTTTGTTATTTTTTTTCTATAAATTAAATTTCCATTAGTATCTATAAATGCAGTTAAAATATACCAAGGAGAAGAACCACCAGCGCCCAATATCACATATCCAGTATCACTCACAACAATATTTATCATAGATGGTACTGTATCTGGATACATTCTGTTAAATGTAATTACTTGCGCACCTGAATTAACATAGGCAAATAATAGCAGCGAAAAAATTATCAATTTCATTATTGGATTAATTATTATTAACATTTCTCACTTCAAAATGTAGTGTTTTCAATAGGGTCATTAAATTTTGTGTTTTTTCATATTTTATCTACTCTCTTTTGAATATGGCAAAAAGTAATAAAAAATATCAATTTCGTAAAAAGCAAATTTCTCAAACTGTTATTAAATCAAGGGAGTTTGATATAACTTACCAAGTGAGAAATGTTATTTATTATAAAAAACAGGGGCAATGCCCCTGTTTTAAAATTTATTTAATAACTGAAATAGTTGTTGAGAAAACTTTCTCGTTACCTTTTCTTATAATCACAAAATAATTTCCGGCATCTAATTTTTTTGTATCAAATGATACAAGACCTATATAGTTATCAGAAGTTTTCGAGTCTAAAATTTTACCCTCTATGCTTAATACGTCTATAATAATTCTGCCACTGTTTTTCAATGTAAAACCCACTTTTAAGTAATCGTTTGCTGGGTTCGGATAAACTTTATAATAATCATCAAGTTTCAAATTATCAGCAATAGCAGTAGATTTATTTTTACTTTCATTAACATTGCTAAACCTGTAATTCATATTTAAGTCGGGCAGAATATATTTTTCAGGTGTATTATTCAAATTTGCTTGTTTTAATAAGGCAATAGCTTTAGCACTTACAAATACATTTTCATTTTCTGCTAACACATTCAAAGTTACTTCATAATTTGATATTACACTTATTTTATCTTGTGCAAGCTGAACATCTTTTGTTATCTGCTGTAATTGTATATATGCAGAAATATATACCTGCACATATTCTGTTAAACTCAAACTTTGTATTGCTAAATCAGAAAGGGCAAGGCTAACATCATTATATCTGTTTTCTCTTAACAGTAGTGGGATTAATGAGTATTTAGCCGTATAATCGCTGTCGTTTTGCAGCATTACAATTAAAGAATCAATAACACCGGGTATCGTGTCGTGCTGTAAGGCTTCATTTACTATACGGTTACGTAATATTTGCCTATCCCATAATGATAATGAATTTTGAACCGGTTGACCTGCTCCTGTTTTGTAATTATTTGTGTTACCCTTATTCATATATAATTCATTATTCGAAACATTAATAGATTTTTCAGGGTTGGGTATTACCGGATTTGTTATTTTTGAAGGACACTGCTCTTCTTCATCAAAATTAATAGGAAGACCTTCTGTCAAAATATAATCACTCACACAGCCACTGGGGTTTGTAATTATATCATTTTGGTTATAATAATAGATATAAGAAATCGGGTTGGGATCATTGATGTCTATTTCTCTATGAATTCTGTTCGAACCATTCGGGCAGCTACTAGGTACAAACATATTGCGTGCAGAAGTATTTTCGCTTCCCTGTATAGGATGAATTGTTCCACCATCGCACACTGCAATATCAAAAACATTCCCATCGAATTTATTACAAATGTATTGTAAGTTTGTATTATTTCCTAAGGCTACTGTAGCTGCCTGGTTATATTGGCTTTCGGGTGTTCCAATGGTATAGTTAAAATAATTTTTATAAATTTCTGCTGCAGTTTCTGTGCTTGCATTTACAAACATCCCGGCCTGCCCGTTGCTAAATTTATTTTCTTCAACAATATAGCCATCGCATCCGTACAGGTATAGGCCATAGCTTTCTTCTGTGGTTTCAAAGCCGTTAAAATGGTTTCGGGTTACGGTGGGGTTGTTGGTACTTAACAAATAGGTTCCTTTCAATGTATTGGTAAATTCAGCTTCGTCAATAAAAATACCTGTTCCCATATAAGCAGCTATGCCATACGTTAAGCCATCAAATTTATTTTTTTCATAGCACTCAACAGGGCATGGATTTCCCTCTGGAACAACACAACCACAAGAAGGTGTAACTTTGAAAGAAGAATTTATAGAAGCAATTCCGACACCCCTATGCAAATGATTAGTGCTTCTACTGCTTTTAAAATTATTATTATAAAACCGCACACCATTCACATTTTGCATACGTAATAGAAAATCTAACTGTGTTGTCCCTTGTGTAAAATTCGCATTATCATCAAAATTAAACATGCAGTTGCTAAATGCGCTTAAATGCTGTGCAGATGTATTTTGCGAACCCTCGAAAGAAACAGAAAGCTGGTTGTTGCTAAAAGTTGTGTTTTCGGCAATGATAAACCCTGAGTTAAAAAGATGCACCCCCGTTACTGCATTTTCAACCCGACTGTTTACTAATCGCACAGATGCCTGTCTGCCTAATGTTGATGAGTTAAAATCGTTGCTGCTGCTGTTTACGGTAATACCTTTCCACATTTCAGACTGTGTGCCGGTGTTTAGGTTGCAGCCCCCGTTTGTTAATGTTGTGTTTTCTAAATAAAGTTTGCCCCCGCTTAAACCATTCGGGTCGCTTTCAGCTTCTTCTAAAACAATCCCTTTGTCTTCTTCAAATAGAAGATTCATGTTATAAATATTTAACCTTTTCCCTTTTGGAACAATAATATCATTACTAATTAAAGCACTGCTTTGGTCGTTTATAAAGGGGTTGTTTTGTGGTGTCCAGGTAACATCGTAACTTACTGTTGAAAAATAATTTTGAGGCAGTGAGTATGCTGTTGCCGGTAAATAATCTTCGTAATTATAGCCGTCTATCTGGTCGGGAAAAACTTTAAATGAAAATTCTGGAATTAAATTACCCGAGATGATATTAGGCACAATAATGGGTATTTCATCTGAATTTTTAATTATTGAAAAATAAGAAACATTATCGTTTTCTTCTACGAAATATATATTGCCGTCTCTGGCTAATTCCAATTGCGAATTAACAAACCCGCTAGTTAGAAGGGAGCATAAAACGGGTGGGTTATCTAATGGCAGGGTATTAAAATAATAAATGTGCTTGTCATCTTTTAATGAGAAGAATAATCTATTCCCTGATTTTGAAAATTCCATACCTGTAGATTGCTTTGTAAATCCAAAATCAATATAAGGATGCGCAGAGCAATTACTCAAATAATAATTTGAAGAACAATCTCCTGAATTATTGCAAAACTCTATTGTGGTACAATCAGAAGTTCCTTCTTCAATACCCACATTAATTTGATTAAAATCACGGGGTATATTCAACAAACGGATTTGAGAAAAAGAATTTAGGAAAAGTGCCAACAAATAATTACCATCGTTTTTTTCTATTATTTCCATTTCAGAAAAAGCTTGTAATGAAGGGGCTCCAGCCCCACTTTCACCTAAAAAAATTCTTTTTTTGGTGTCCCAGTTAACACCATTTGCATTGAATTGAAATATATTTAAATACTGATAATGTCTTACAAATAAAAGATAATCATTTGTTTCTTCACGGTATTTGGTAGCAGCTAATTGCAGATTGTAGTTTTGCAAACAAAGCGAATAACTATAATCCCCGTTTTCGATAAATGGGCTAATTAAAATTGGTGGAGACATTCTAACATTGTTGTCATCAATATATTCTAATTTGCGGTAGAATACAAATGGATCTGCTGGATCTCCCGGACTAGAAAGACCTAAAAAAACCAATGAATAAACAATAATAAAAGAATTACACTCTCCATGTATTGGTAATACAATAATTTCTGGCATAATTCTTCCAGATAAAATTCCATCAATAGAATTATATCCTGCAAAGGGTATGGTTATTGAAGCAGGATGTTGTATGGTGCCGTTATGAATATATGCTGCCTGTTCAAATGCAATTGATTCATTCGGATAATTTACATCCATAAACTGCACACCATTTTTGTTGCAGATGAAATTATTTTTAATCATAAATAAAATATTTCCATTTTTATCATGAATAATATTTTGGCTACTATAAGCTTCATTTTGAATATTAATTACCCCAAGGTAATCAAATCCAAAAGGACATTCAACCAAATTAGCATCAGGCTGATTAAAATCAATATATTGCCCATTTGGTAAACTAAACAATTTTAGCTGTGAATTTATATGTGCAGAGTTGTTGTTCAACGATTTATACCGCGCAATACGGTAAAACCCGCTTGAATTTTCATGGGCAATAATTTTTAAATAATAGTTTGTTCCGGGTTCAAACTTGTCATATTTAAAATTAAGAATTAACGAATCTGAATCTATATGTTTAAGCAAATGTAAACTATCGCAACTGTTTCCTTCATAAACATAAAAATCTTTGATTATTACAGCAGGGTTGGTGTCGGTAAATAAAATACTAACCATCATATCTGAAGTGTCTGCCGTGAATTTTAACCACTGTGTATGGTGGTTAAGACGAAATCGTTCTACTTCATTTTGTTGGCTCATTTGTTTCATTTGTATAGCCGTAGAACAGCATGTGCCAGTAAAACAATCTATTTTATACATCAACTTATAACTCCCATAAGCCGAACTATTATACCCAGCCACCTGCAAGTAATACGTACCGGAAGTAGTGCAATTCCAACCATTAATAAAAGATTCATAATTTGCGCATCCCCCGCCATCATCGTTGCTTGCAGCTGTAGTACAAGAACCATCTGCACCATAAATTTTCAGGTAAGTGTCCCAACCTGCGCTTGTGCCACAACCAAGAGCAGTGGCGCAGGTGCTGAAATAATACGTTGCCCCTGCAACAGCATCAAATTTGTAGTAATTAGCGCCACCGGCTATTATAGAATGTATGACTGTTGCTGTACATTCTGAGCTTGGTGTAATTTCATAATCGGCTGTGGAACCTGTAAATTTTGGGTATAGGTATAAATTTCTTGTTTCGGAATTTATCTGTCCACAAGCATTTTCTGCTTTCACATACCACTGCGCATTGGTGCCACACCACGTGGCATTGTAGTATTCCTCAAAATCTAAGTCAATATATTTGTTGGTGTCGCAGGTATAGTTAAGCCACGAAGAACCATTCCAAACATAAAAAGTGTAAGTAAAAGGACCACTACCTGCCGGGCTTTCCCATGTAAAATGTACAAATTTTCCGGGTTGTGCGTTCGCATTGTTGGCTGGGCTTGTTAATGATAATGCTGTAGGCGCAGCGCAATGTTTGTAATTTAAGTTATAGTTCCCATAGTTAGAACTGCCATAGCCTGTTACCTGTAAATAATACGTCCCACTTGTGGAGCAAGTCCATCCATTAATATATGATTCGTAATTGCTGCACGAGCCGCCATCGTCGTTATACGTTGCCATGGTGCAACTGCTGTTTGTACCGTAAATTTTCAGGTAGGTATCCCATCCGGTATTTGTTCCACAGCCTAAATCGCCGCCACAGGTACTGAAATAATACTTGTTTCCTGCAATTGCTTCAAAAGAATAATAATCTGCTTTACCCTGCGCAAGAGAACGTGAACCTGTAGTCTGACATTCAGAGGCAGGGGTTAAGGCGTAGTCAGATGTGGAACCTGAATATTTCGGGTAAACATATAAATTTCTTGTTGCAGAGTTTGTATTACCGCATGAATTTGTTGCTTTTACATACCATTGCGTTGTTTTTCCGCACCACGAGTTGCTGCCGTATTCGCTTAACTGCAAATCGAAATAGGTGTTGCTGCCTGCGCTCCAATTTTGCCATGAAGAGCCGTTATAGAAATAAAAAGTATAAGTAAACGGCGTGTTTCCTGTTGTTGGCGCATCCCAAGTAAAATGAATGGTTTTACCGGGTTGTACCGTAGCATAATTTGCCGGAAATGTCAACGCTGCTACACTCGGAACAATGCAGGGCAGTGTATAGGTTACGGTTTCTGTCCATGTAGAATTTTGCACATAAAGATACGTTGTATTACATGTTCCGCTTGGGTAATCCCTAGCTACTTTTAATGTAAAGGGAACAATGCCGTTTGAGTATGTACCATTTGCAATGGTCAGGTCATCACCTGTAACTTCACAAGTTCCAGGACTGGAAACATTGCAATAGTAATACCCGTCATTATTACTGCCACTCTGGAAGCCAATCCAACCATCGGAACGCCAGGCGGGGGAAACAGCCACGTAAGTACACGATGAATTTGTTGCTGTAACTGTGCTTCCGGCGGGTATTTCAACATTCATGTTTTGCGTATAGAAAGACGAATAATAACACGAAGCAATATTGCCGAAGGAGTATGTATTGCTTGCTGTGGGGTCAATGGTTACAGGATAAACTCTTTCGACTGCCAGTAACCATTCTGTAGGTACAACAACAGAAATATAATACACATTGCCCGATTTTTCTATTGTGTATGCGCCCAAACTTGCGCCCCTGTTTGTTGGGTTTATATTGCTGTTTTTCGTTTCTCTGCCCGAGGCAGATTTTTTCTCAGCAATTGCAGTCTCATTATTGCTGTTTGTATTGGCTGTCATGTCGTAATAAACGGGCAAATGAAAGCGACCAACAACAATACCTTTTTCGTTTTTAATTTCCAAATCGCCCTGCCAGCCGCTTGTAGTTTCTGTGCCTTGACTTGATTTTACTATTTGCCAGCTTTCGGGCATTTCTACTTTTTCTTTAAAAACAAGAAATTTTTCAGTAGTAGTAAATGTTGGTTTTGTGTTCAGTATATAATCTATTTCTGTAAACCAATAATCGAATTTTTGTTTTTTGTCAATTGTATTCCAGAGATTATTAAAGCGTATTTCATTACTGTTTTTTGAATACAATCCCTGCAAATTATTGTTAGTATTTTTTGCAGAAATTTTACGAGTTTGATTAAGTTGTTTGTCAAGTACAATTAATTCTGTTTCATGCCCAAAACTGATGTATTGGTCTTTTTCAAGATACATATTTGTTTTTCCGGTTTCCATGTCAATAGAAACAGGCAGTTCGGTGTTTGTGATTTCATAGATTTTGTTATTCTCATTGCTGATTTGCAATTTTCCATCTATAGCAGACCATTCGCCTTTGTTGTTTTTATAATGTATGGGTTTGTTGCTTTGCTGTTTTGTGAAAGTACCATCGGGATTTTGAAAGGTTTTGGAATGAGCGTCCCGCAAAGAAATTAGTTCTTCTTTTGATGATGCTTTATTAACTTTGTTTATTACTGCGGAAGCATTAACAGGTTTAGCGTCTAATGTCTTCTGTCCTTCCTTATTTGTATTAACAATTTGTTTTTGGTTGATAGTTGTTACAATTGGTGTATTATCTTTTTTCTGACCAATGTTTTTTTTCCACAGGCTTTGGTTATTTATGCTTTTCTCGCTCACGGGATTGCCTTTACTTGTTTGCGCTGTGGCAGTATTAAAACAAACCAAAAATATAAAAATACTTGCTAGGCAAGTAGTCAAAATGGAGGATAAATTCTTTTTCATAAGTTTACATTTTATTTGTTAATACTTTGGTACAAAAGGAAATTCAAATATTAAAATTCAAAATGGATAAATCAAAATTCAGGAACAGAAGTTTTCAACACACCCAGATATTTCACGAAAAAAACTATTTATGCGAATTGTTGATAAATAGTTTGCCTGAATAAGCAATTTTATTATACATTTGCTTTGCTGTTTTTGCTAATATGCTAAATTTTAGATGTTTGCTTATTACTCGCTATTGATTTTGAGATAATTCTACATAAAATTATTATAAGCAAAGCAGCAGAATTTTAACTTTTTATTACTAGATTGAGCTTTTGTATGACTGTTAGAGACTGTTCAGATTTTACCGCATTGAATGATTTTGTCATGAAATTTGATTTTTTTTCAAATTTCCCGCCAAAATCAGACGGAATGCGTGTTATGCACCCCGAGTTGCACTCGGGGTTTCAATTATTCGACTCCTACAGAGTCGTTTTTTTTCTTTTTCTTTTTTTTCTTTTTTCCACTTCAATTTTTGCGCAAGGTAAAAGTAAAAACCTTGAACCTGATTTGACTCATAAGATTTCAAAACATTCAACAGACAGCATTCTTCCGGCAGTAAAATTTTTCAGTGATAAGGGTTTTAAAATGGATTCTGTTGTAGATATTGAATTGTATAAAACGGTTTATTCGTGGTTGGGAACGCGTTATCGCTATGCCGGTTTTTCAAGAAAAGGTATTGATTGTTCGGGTTTTGTGAGAAAAGTACTTGATTCTTTATACAATATTAAATTTATGGGTGGCTCTGCAAATATGGCCAAAGAAATAGAAAGAATAGAAAAGTCTGATTTAAAGGAAGGCGATCTTGTTTTTTTCTGGAACAGAAGAAAGGGATTGGTAAGCCATGTAAGCATATATCTCGGAAATAATAAAATTGCTCACTCTGCAACAGGAAAGGGTGTTATTATCAGCGATCTTGATGAGTCCTGGTATGTAAAGCATTATTTGTTTTCAGGTCGGGTTTCAAAATTGCAGGAGATTTATTCGACCCGATATGGCGGGAATAATCCACGAATTTTATTAAAACAATAAAAAAGGCGCATCAAAGCGCCTTTTTTATTGGATATTCTATCCCAAATACGATTTCAATAATTTGCTTCGCGAGGTATGTCTTAGCCTTCTGATAGCTTTTTCTTTAATTTGGCGTACACGTTCGCGTGTAAGTCCGAATTGTTCTCCGATTTCTTCGAGTGTCATTTCTGTGCGACCAATACCGAAGAAAAGTTTAATAATGTCTCTTTCTCTCTGAGTAAGTGTAGCCAGTGCTCTTTCGATTTCTCTGCAGAGTGATTCCGTCATAAGATTGTGGTCGGCAACCGGGGAATCATCATTTTCGAGGACATCAAGCAGACTGTTGTCTTCGCCCTGTACAAAAGGGGTGTCCATAGAAATGTGGCGGCCTGAAACTCTCAATGTGTCTGCAACCTTATCGGAAGGAAGGTCAAGAACGTCTGCCAGTTCGTCTGAAGTGGGGCGTCTTTCGTGTTGTTGTTCGAATTTCGAAAATGCTTTGTTTATTTTGTTTAAAGAACCTACCTGGTTCAAGGGTAAACGTACAATTCTCGATTGTTCGGCAAGTGCCTGTAAAATAGATTGTCTGATCCACCAAACGGCATAAGAAATAAATTTGAAACCTCTTGTTTCGTCAAATTTTTCTGCAGCTTTTATCAGTCCGAGATTTCCTTCGTTAATTAAATCGGGGAGGCTGAGTCCCTGGTTCTGGTACTGTTTTGCGACAGAAACAACAAATCTTAGGTTTGCGCGTGTGAGTTTTTCTAAAGCTGTCTGATCTCCTTTGCGGATGCGCTGAGCGAGTTCCACTTCTTCTTCTACTGTAATCAGTTCTTCTTTGCCAATTTCCTGCAGGTATTTGTCAAGAGAAGCACTTTCGCGGTTTGTAATTGATTTGGTAATCTTTAATTGTCTCATAATTAAGGATTGAATTAATACTAAAAGCTTTTTTTATACGAAGGGTTTTAGAAAAGGTTACATTTTTTTTGAAAGAATTTTAATATTTTTTTAAAATAAATCGTAATTTATTGAAAATAAATTATTTGAAGTAATGATTTTTTGCTCCTTGAGTCCGTCGCAGCAGATGTTCGGGATTATTTATTGTATGTAGTCCTTGCAAGAAAACGTCAATTTCAGCGTTACGCTCAACCTGAAAAATTAGTCGTTTCGGCTTAGCTCAACGCATCGCATGTACATTAGTACACCTGTCTGCCGACAAGGCAGGCTCCTAATTTTCAGGTTTTCGCAAGCATTTCGGCAAGCTCAATGTATCACCTTGAACTTGACATTTTCTTATCAAGCACTGACATTGTCAAGCAAAAAACACGAGTTTTCTTGCTGATACTAGTTAGGTGTTTTGAAAATAGAATTTAATTTCTTCAAAAAACGCATATTCTCACAAAAATAAATGCTTTGCAAATAAATTATTTCGCCTTTGTAGTCGGTAATTGTTTCATCATGTCTGCAAACACTATTTATAAATCAAACACGATAATTTTTCAGGGATTAAAATTTCTTTTGCAATTTCCAAAAGTTGAGAATTTGTAATTACATCTATTTTCCGGAAAACGTCTTCAATTGTATCTACTTTATTGAAAAGCAAAATACTTTTTGCCATCGTAAGCATAAGGCTGGCATTGCTTTCTGAAGAAATAGCGATTTGCCCTTTAATTTGTTTTTTTGCTTTTTCAACTTGTTCTTTTGTTAGTTTTTTTTCGGTTAAATCACGCAGTTCTTTATGAATAAGTTCAAGGCTGAGCTCCAGATGTTTTTTTTCTGTTCCGAAATAAATTAAAAACAGGCCGGTATCTGCAAACGGATTGTAAGAGGATTCAATCGTGTAAACAAGTCCGTGCTTTTCTCTTAAAGAAAGGTTCAGCCTTGAGTTCATGTTTTGCCCTGCAAGAATGTTGTTAAGTAAAACCATTCCAAGCCGTTTTTCGTCGAAAACACTGTAAGCGGTATTGCCCAACACGCAATGTATCTGATGTGTGTTTTTTCTGATTTTTTTCTGAAAAGGGTTTGTTCCTGTTGCTATAATCCTTTTGTCTTTTCTTAAATTTTCAGGAATGTTTCCAACGCAATGCTCTGCTATGGATACAAAGCTTTGAAATGAAATATTTCCAACAAGTGAAAGCACCATTTCATTCGTGTGGTAATTTTCTGTTATAAAATTTTTCAGGTCTTTTTTTGAAAACTTTTTTACATGTTCGGGAGTTCCAAGAATGTTTCTTCCAATCGGATGTTCGGGAAACATCATTTCTTCAAAATCGTCGAAAATTTTCTCAGAAGGATTGTCCTCATACGATAATATTTCATCCAGCACTACTCCTTTTTCTTTTTCTATTTCTTTGGTCGGGAAAGTGGAATGAAAAAAAATATCACTAAAAAGATCCATAGCTTTTTCAAAATCTTCTGAAAGAAAAGAGGCATGAATACAGGTTTCTTCTTTGGTCGTGTATGCGTCGAGATCACCTCCGTTTTCTTCAAGGCAGCGGATGATATCAAGCGAGCTTCGTGTTTTAGTGCCTTTGAACAACACATGTTCTATAAAATGTGCGATGCCCTGTTCCTGATCTTTTTCATCGCGTGAACCGGCATTGATAAGAAAGCCGAGGTGAGAAACCTTGGAATTGCTACGCATGTAAACTAGGCGAATTCCGTTAGAAAGTGTATATGTTTGAAATCGTTCCATATAAATATTTGAGGCAAATTTCACAAACAAAACCGAATTCTAAAATTTATTTTTTACTTTTGTACGTTTTGGCTCCGTAGTTCAGTTGAATAGAACGTCAGATTCCGGTTCTGAAGGTCGGGGGTTTGAATCCCTTCGGAGTCACATTGAAAATAAGAAATCCCGTGTAAACACTAAGTTTGCACGGGATTTTATTTTGATGGGTAAAACATAGGTGAAACAATTTCGGAAACCCTTGATTTTACAGGGCTTTAGAATTGTTTCACCTTTTTATGTTTCCGTAACTCATTATTCAATAGGTGAATACGTGATGTTAAGTAAATTTGACTTTTGAACTAAAAAACCTACCTATTAACAATTAATGTTACTTTACATTGTTTGAAAGATCAGCACCAGCTTTATAAGCTTTTACCTGATTCGGGTCAATTTGTTTTTTGGAACTTTCATGTGTGGATTCAATAAAAGCATCCAAAGCATGTCTGGTTTTTCTCTTTTTTGAAAAGCTTTTATCATGCGTAGAATGAATAAAAGCATCAAGGGCGCGCCGTGTGCCTGTTCTCCTGTTCCAATGATACAAATTAGCTTTATCAATCTGCGGTTTGATTATTTCAGCTATCGCCTGTGGCAATATTTCATAATCTTTGTTGTAGAACAAATGACCGGTTGAAAGATAAACCACTTTACCATCAGTAGGACAGTTGAAAGAAATGCAATCAACAAACATTTCATCATAGGTAAAAACAAGAAAATACTTTTGCCCCGGCACCAGTTCCGGACAGTAAAATTCATGTTTCTGATTAAATACAGCTTCTTTCACAAAGACGCCATCAGGGCTGAAAACCTGACACCTGAATTTTGTGTAATCTGTTTTTTTTGAAGTTTCCATATTGGTAACGATTTTTAAAAGTTAAACATTAAACTAATACTTTGAAAACAGGCGACAGGCTACGGTCTTTGATCATTGGCAACTCATAAGAGTCCGCCTTTGTAGCAATAACATCACCAGAATCTACGCCAACCCAGGCAGAAAAAACATAACCCGGATTCGGTTTTGGAACAAACACAGCGTTTGTTTTTTCGGTATAATAATAAATGTCTCCTTCCTCATGAACAAAACCAGAGATTTCAATTTTACCGTTTGGGTCGTCGCCCATGCGCAATATGTATTCTGTGGGTGGTTCCGGTTCGCCTCCGTTATGAATTACACCCTGCTCATATAACTGTATGAAATCAGAAAACAATTCATCAACAGAACCACAGAAACCGCACTGGCGGCCATTTAAAACAAATGATGAAGGGTTTGCATACCAACAGGTAAAAAGCTGCCAGAAGTAAGGAAATTCTTTGCTTTCGATGTTTTTATCTATGTAAAACCGATTGAAGCAGGCGACCTGCTCGCCGGATTTTTTGTACACTGAATAAAGGACAATAGAAGCCCTTCTGGCAACAGAATCAATTAATTCTGCCTTAAAACTTTTCAATGATAAATCCCAATCTACAGCGTCAAATTGTTGTGTAGTACCATCACCAATTGAAACTTTCCAAAAGCGAATAAAATAATCCTTCGGATTTTTGATTTGTGTTTTCTTGTAATCAATATTGAAAACAAGAAAATTCTTTTTTTCAATGGTTTGATATTCCCATGTGATTGCATCTTTAGGAACAGGATTTTCTTTTACCAGCGTGTTAAAGCCTTCAATCATTGATGTTGGTTTGAAGTACACGGGTTTTGTGAGGCCATTGTTTGGGTTGCAGTGACGATCCATATCGTAAGTATCATAGAACATCATCCAGAACATACCACCACCCCACCAGTTATCAAAGGCCCATTCTGCGGTTTCGGTATAGATAGAGCAGAAAAAATGACCCGGAGGCAAAAAGCATAATACATGTCTTGTATCAAATTCATGTGTGCCGTCCAGTGTTTTGTATTTACCCAAAACAGAAACACCAATGTAAGGGAACGGAACACTTTTAGGAATGATGCTTTTAGCATTGTAGCTGAATGAAGTCTGGTCAATAAATGGATTGTAAACCACTTTTGAAATTTCCAGTTCAGGACATTCAGGATCGCCCAGCTCCAATTCTTCAAGCTCAATGCAGCCTTCATCAGAAACACACTTCATATTGTTTTTGATAGCCACAGCCCAGGGCGTTGAGCCCTTGGCGATATTAGAATTAAAGAATTTGATAAAATTCTTATTCAGCGGTTTTAAGAATTGCAGCAGTGCATACATCCGGTTCCGCTGCTTTAATTGCGCCGGTGTTTTTGCGTCGTGAACATCGGGTTGATATTGACGGGCGGTGTGCTGATCACGCCATTTTGAAAAGACAACATTGCCGAGCTTCCCGGATGCGTTGCCTAAAAAACCTTGTTTTATACGTGCCATAAAATTTTAATTTAAGAATTAAGAAATACGATTTTAAAATTTTGATACTGTTTTGATAGGCTACTAAAAAAGGCAGTTGCAGGACTTTTCCGACAACTGCCTTTGACAAATAACCACCAAACTGAAAAAAAATTTAAGCCAAAACGGTTACTGTTGCCAGAAAAACACTGTCAGCGACTTTGTCGCCTGCAGGCGTTTTGAATGACAAGTAAGCATGAACCTGGTCGCCTACCCATGAAGCAGGGACAATAAACTGACTTGTCAAATCAACACGGGTTTTGTTTATCATGTCCTGAACAATTGCCTTTTTGGTGTTGTTAATAATAAGCATCATTGCTTTGTCTGTAGTTTGAGCATCGCCATTACCGGAATTGTCGAGCCATGAAATTGTAACCTTTTTACCTGCTGCTGCAACAGCAGAGCCACTATCGGCACCAGTGAGCGTACCTTTGGAAATGATAAGGTTTGGAAAATTCACCGTGTAATTTGGATAAGCGCCAGTGATGGCGGTTGATATGTTAGACTTTACAAAAACATTGAAAGCAGACATGCTAGTAGCAGCCTGTTTGAAGCTGACACGGATAAAACCCATTATCAGCCTTGCAAGGGCTACCATTAAAGAAAATTTTGTCCGTTGCTGTTTTTGAGGGACTGTTTTAGGATTGCGCACTTCAACGGGTTTGGTGCGCATTGTGTTTTTCCCAAACTGTTTGGAAAAAACGGCAGAACCGAATTTTTTGCGGGTTCTGCCTGTTACTGGATTTTGAACAATTGCCATAAGAAAAAAAATTAAAGGGTTAATAAAAAAAAACTGAAATTTTGAGGGCCATTTTTAAAACCGTTTTAGTGGGCTTGATATGGACTTAATACGGACTTGATATGGCGAAAAATCATTGTGAAATATTTTTCTGTTTGCTGAACCACTCAGGAAATTTTTTCTTTAAGAGGTTAATGATTAAGGTGGCAAGCAAACCACCAACAATGCTGATAATGTACTTTATCAGTTCATCTAATGAACCGAAAGAACCGGAATCAATGCTGTCTAAGCCAAAAGCCGCACCTGCTGTGGCTGCTGTCCCTAAGATGAAATTTAAAAAAGGATGTACCATAATTTTACGTTTTAAAGTTTAATACAAAGGTACTGTACGAAACAAGTAAAACCTTCTACAGTGTCCATAAATACAGGGTTTATGATGAATTATTCACTTTGCTGCTTTGGGTTGCCGAAATGAAAAAAGGGACTTTCGTCCCTCTGCTCAATTTTGCAACTCAAATTTTTGTGATTTGAGGTTTATGGTATCGCTTCCATATTTCGCCCGGATGGCTTCAATTGATTTCGGGCTTTTATTGATGCTCTTGTATTCAGGCGGCCTGTAATACCACATGACCTTTTTAGGGGCAAAATAAAAGCCTATCTGCTTTAATTCTGCCCTGTGCGGGTAGGTGTTGCCACTGAGCCAAATCCAATTGCCGATAAGCTCAATAATAAGGCCATGCAACCCGATCAGACGGTTTATGATTTCAGGATATTTTATAAATTCCTGCTGATCTTCTTCGGATTGTTCTGAAAAAGCAAATACCGGATTTTTTAGGATGGCTTCATACTGTGCGTTTATTTCCTGCATGGTTGCAGTATCTCCGCCCCTGTCAGGGTGATGCAATAACGCTAATTCTTTGTATCTGCGCTTCACTTCTTCGAGTGTGCGACAGTCTGAAAAATACAGTGTTTTCATAGGCTCTGTTGATATTTATTAGTAACTATTTTTCGCTGAAAGGCTCGCTGTACGCTCGCCGCCACATAAAAAGAATATATCATTAATGAAACCTTAAGCATCCAAAAAGCAGTGCGGTTGCTGAATTGCAAGGTTTTTGCGAAAAAAATACTACCCGTAGGGTTGGAGATTTTTTTTGCAAAACTCTGTATAACCTTGCAAGGGGGCTGGGGGCTTATCTTTGCATAAGGTTTTATTAATGATTCCACAGACCATTTTTTAATTTTCTTTTTGTTTTCTTGTCTTTAAGGGTGGTTGGGTGGGGGTTGGTGGCTGTAGGCGTTTTGGCGTGTGTTTTTGACTGAGGGTAGGCAAAAATCATTGAGTTGATGAAGGATTGAGGCAACTGAATGATGTGTGGTTTGAACAATTGTGAGATGAACGAACGAAACGAAATGAGGGATTCACCGGAACGGTGGCTCCTGAATGTAGTGAAGTGGAGAGAATTGAACATTTGTGAGAACATTAGCTCTCAAAAACCATGACAAAACAAGGTGTGATGGAACTCCGGTGGCACTCATCAACGAAAGCGGTGGCATAGATTGGGGGGCTGGCGTGAGTTTTTGTTTTTGTTTCAAAAACCATGACAGCCCAGAAGACGGGCAGGGTGGCTCTTAACTCACGTGCGAAAAGCGGTGGCTGCGGGGCTATTTAACATAACTGACTTATGGGACGGC
>MEOG01000132.1 GCA_001769125.1 Bacteroidetes bacterium GWF2_35_48
CTGTTACATAAAATGTTGTTTCAATATTTGGATGAACAATGGCTGTATCAGCAACAGAGCCATTACTCCACGCATAAGTTACGCCTCCAGTGGCAGTCAGTGTTGTGCTGTCGCTTTCACAAATTGTGATATCATTTCCTGCATTTGCTTCAATAAAATTCACGGTTACTTTTACACTGTCTGATGCAAAACAATTGTTCCCATCGGTTACGATTACGTAGTAAGTTGTAGTATTGATGGGACTTACAGAAATTACATCTGTTGTTTCAGTTGTACTCCACTCGTAAGAAGTTCCGCCAATAGCTGTAAGCGTTGTTGTTTCATTACGACAGATTTCTGCATCTGCTCCTGCATCTGCTGTGGGTAAGGGATTGACAAAGACTTCAACTGTGTCTGAATCAGTACAGCCTCCTTCTCCTGTAACGGTTACAATATAAGATTCACCTGTAGTAACATCATTTTCTGCTGTTAATATTCCGTTGCTCCACTCATAAGAAATGCCTCCGCTTGCAAGAAGCTGCGCTGTTTCTCCGGCACAAATCGTAACATCATTGCCTGCAACAGCAACAGGGTATTGATAAATTGAAATATTTTGTCCGTTATTGGTTCCGATATTATACGGATCAGAAGCTGTAACACGAATTCTGTATCCTGTTCCAGACTGAGTATTTACAGGAATTAAAGCATCAATTGTTCCGTCAGTTATTGAAGCAAGAGAGCCAATATTCACAGGAGAAGAGAAGCTTCCTGTTGCATCGGAAAGCTGCGCTGTGAAAATATTCCCGGTTTCAAAAATTCCATTAATAGTATAAGGTACAGAGACAGGTGTTCCCACGCAATACGAAAGAGGGTTAATTGTTCCTGTAAAAATATCCTGCAAATTCATGATTTCAACATGACCGTGGAGAGAACTCACAACTAATGTCTGAAAGGAAGAATCCACAACTTCTAATGCTGTTGGAATATTAATAAAATTAATATCTGTATGTTGTCCGTTACTGCCGGAAAGTAAAAATTTAATGGCAAAAATTATGGAAGAATCAGCAAGGTTTGGCCCGGCCAGCGTTTCATCAAACCATGAGAAAGTAAGTTTTCCGCTTGCAGTCTGTGTTGTTCCGAAATTTGCAGCACTCATACCTGAAAGACCGAATTGTTCAACACTTACATAGCTTACTATTGAAGGATCAAAATCAATAGTTCCCTGAATAGAAATTATGTTCTGAAAATTTTTAACTCTTACAGATACTATTTTTTGAGAACCGGAGCTACCGGCAACAGAATCTGCCATAAAGCGAAACTGACCAATAATGGGCGTTCCTGTGATTTGCACTAATCCGCTTATAGCCTCATAAGATAAAACGCTTAAAGAAATATCTGTAAACTCAAGCGGAGTAATGGAGCTTGTAAAAGACAGAGGAATATTTTGACCTGATGCGCCTGTTATATTAAAACGTAAAGCAAAAATAACAGAATTATCTGTTTTGCTTTGTCCCACCATGCTTTGATCGTACCATGAAAAAGTTATTTTACCATTTCCGGTCTGAGTAATTCCAAAATTTGATGCAGACAAATCGGGTAAGCCAAATTGCTCAATAGTTATAAATGATAACTTGCTTGCATCAAATTCAATGGTTCCCTGAATGGAAAGCATATTGTCGAAACTCCTCACGCGTACCGGAACAACAACTTCTGCTCCTGTTTGTGCGCTTACAGTATCCATTTTAATAATAACATCTGTTATTGCAGAAGTTTCGGTTACAGTTAAAGAGCCTGCTCCTGTTGTAAATAGAATAGCTTCAAAAGAAGTATCCACAAACTCAAGAGGCGTGATGGAATTTGTAAACGAGAGAGCAGAAATCATTCCGACAGTCCCTGTAACATTAAATTTAAGAGCAAAAAGAATAGAATTATCGGTAAGAGTCTGCCCTGTCAATCCTGCATCAAACCAGGAGAAAGTAATTTTTCCATTGGTTGCCTGCGCTGTACCAAAATTTCCAGAACTCATTCCCGAAAGTCCAAATTGTTCCACAGAAACAAAGCTAATAACAGAGGCATTAAACTCTATGGTTCCCTGTGCAGAAACAAGTGCGTTAAAATCATTTACTCTTACAGGAATAACAACCTGAGTGCCTTGTGCAGCAGAATGCGCTTCTGAAAAAATATGCAGGGGCACTGCACTAATGCTGAACGAGAAAAGCAGCGCTATTAAGGATAAAATATTTTTCATAAAATAAATTTTTATAAACTGATGTTACGCATGTTTGACACGAATTGCACGAATATTATCCTCTAAGCTTTAAGTTATCTTGCCCAAGATGAACTAATGATTTTAAATTGTTCTATAAATAAATTCGTGTTAATTCGTGTCATTTTTATCGTAACGAGAGTTCGTTTTTTTTAATTTTTTCAGAACAAATAATCTGCTTTATTCTATCACAATCATTTTAACAGCCCTTGAATAATCTCTGGCAAACATTTTCAGATAATACGTTCCTGCGCTGACAGGGTTTAAATTATCATCTTTTGTATTCCATAAGAAATTATTTTTACCTGCTTTTGCATTTGCTAAATGTGAATAAACTTTTTGTCCGAGGTAATTATAAATTTCAAATTTCACGCTTTGATCTGTTGGAACAGAAAAAATAATTTCTGTAGTATTTTCAAACGGATTCGGAACATTCTGCTCCAATGAATAGCCTTCAATATTTATCGCACCGGCAGACGTACTGTTTTCTATAGAAACAGTGCCGCTTACTGTTATTACATCTAATAATTCAAGATTGGCGTTGTAAGCTTCAGTCTTTGTCATAGAAGATGAAATTGAAACATTGCAGGAACTCCCCGGCTGTCCATTAGCAGTGAAATGCAGATACATTACAGTTGAACCATCTTCCAGAGAAGTGCCATTCATGTTTTCTGTGCTCCATAAGCCGGAAATTAAGCCATTATCTTTTTGCGAAAGATTATAAAATGCAGTAAGCTCATTGTTGGAAACAGTATTTAATTCGAGTACGGCAGGATTCCAGTTAACAGTGAACTGGTATCCACTGATAGAATTAAATCCGCTTACTTTTACTGGAACAATTATTTCTTGTCCCTGTACTGTCGTAATGTTTTCTGCATAGAAGCTTACACTTTCATTGCTGAATACTTTTGCAACAGAAGGATCCCAACTGTTATTTACATCGCCCAATTTAATTCCTACGAAATTCTGATCAGCGAGATTATCTGCGCTGCTGTATGCTCTGGTGCTTTCATAAGGGAAGGGATTCATTGCATCAGGAAAAACATAACTGCTGTTTGCAAAAGTCCATAGCGCATTGTTCGGGAATGTTGTACTTGACTGAAGCACTACAGAGCGCATCAATACTAGGTCGAGCGAAGAAACTGTACCCGATGTATTTACGTCTGCTGCAATAATTTTATAAGAAGAATTCAGCGCCTGTGTTCCTAAAATATGGCGTTGCGCAAGAATGATGTCGAGTGTTGAAATGCCATTGTTTGTTATTACATCATTGTCTTTAGACGGAGTAAGCACGTAATTGCCTCCCTGATTCATGGATAAATTATAATTTCCATTTGCAGCAGTAGTAAATAAGCCCGTTCCGGAGCCGGTCATATTAATATCAACACCACCAACTGGAGTACCGTTTTCGGTTAGAACAGTTCCAATTACAGTAACAGTAGCAGGGTTCGGATCAATTACAACATTGGTTGTTCCTGCGGTACTTGAACAACCGTTAACAACAGCTACAACAGAATAAACACCCGCCATTCCTGATGTTGCATTCTGAATAAGCGGATTTTGTTGTACAGAAGAAAACGTATTCGGTCCTGTCCACGAATAAGAAGCATTGGGAACAGTGCTTGCATACAGGTTAATTGTTCCGTTCAGGGATACCGGAGAATTGCTTGAGGCAACCGGTGCATCTGGTACGGGATTCACAGTAACATTAACCGTGTTAGAAGTAGCCTGACAGCTTCCGCTTGTTACCACAACATAGTATGAACCAGTTGAGCTGACAGTAATACTTTGTGTTGTTTGTCCTCCCGGATACCACGAATTCCCTGTTGCGCTGCCGGATGTAAGTGTAACATTAGACCCCGCACAGAATGTTGTGGGGCCGCCCGGTGTAACAGTAGCACTTACTCCGGGGTTCATAGTAAACACTGTGTTGCTTACATCAGAAATAGAGGTGTTGCTGAAATCTCTTACACGAACAAGACATTGCGTTGAAGAAATATTAGGAACAGTCCACGCGTACGAGCCGCCTGCCGAATTATAATTGCTGACGATGCCTGTCCATATACTTCCGTTGTTGGTGGAATATTCAATATTGTAATTTCCGGAAGTATTCGTTGCAGACCATGTAATGTTACTGACAGCGCAACCTGATAAAACCTCGCCACCATTAGGTGCTGTAATGACAATTGTTGGTTGTGGCATTCCTATTGAGAAAGAATTATCACTCTGGTCGAGCTTGCAGGTATTAACCTGATCGGTAACTCTTATCAGGCAATTGGATGATGCAACAGCCGGAACAGTCCATGAATACTGATTGTTTGTTATATTCTGATTATAGATAACGTTTGTCCATGCAGAACCACCATTCGTTGAATAATCAATAGTAAAATAACTTGAAGCACCCACAGCAGCCCATGTTATCAGATAATTTGAACCCTGTGAAAGGCTTTCTCCTCCGTTTGGCGTTGTAACCGTAACAGAAGGCTGAATAGAGAATGTAGCATCGCTGACATCAGTTTTCAGCAAATAACTATTATCTGTAACCCGCACTAAACATTGTGTTGAAGGCGTATTTGGAATGGTCCAGTCATACGTAACAGGATTACCCGTTCCATAATAATTAGCTGCAATTGTAGTCCAGTTAGTACCATTATTAGTAGAATATTCTATTTTATAATAATTAGAACCACCGCCGGCAGTCCATTTGATTGTGGTTTGTGTACAAACGCGCCATTCTTCTGTTCCATTGTCGCCATTGGGCGTTGTCAGCAACAAACCGGGTGCAATAGTAAATACGGCATTGCTAATATCATAAACTGTAGGATTGTTGTACTCGCTAACTTTCACAAGGCATTTGTTGGAATAAGTATTCGGACAAGCCCATGAATAAGTACCTGTATTATTTGTAACATTCGCAACAGGCGTCCAGGTCATTCCGCTATCAACAGATAAATCAATTCGTACATACGTTGAATTGAAATATTGATTGGTCCACGTGATATTATAATTCGTACCATAATAGCGTGTTTCGCTACCATTGGGGCTTGTTACAGCAGGGGGCTGTGGCGTTACCGTAAAGCTTGCATCGCTCTCATCGTATCTGCACGAGCTGTTGTAATCCATTACCCGAATAAGATATTGCGCACCGGGATTGTTGGGGATTGTCCAGCTATATGAATTTGCAGTGGTGTATGAGGTAAGCGTTGTCCACGTGTCTCCATTATTTGTAGAATAAGAAACGGTGAAAGAAGTAATAGATGGGTCTGCAATCCATGTAATATTTTTTGTTGTAGCCACCTGCCAGCTTTCTCCACCATTAGGCGCAGTAACAATAATATCATCGTGAGATAAAATACTAAAAGGAGCATTGCTTGAATCCATAACAGATTGATTCGAGGCATCCAGAATTTTTACAAGGCATTGTGAAGATGAAATATTTGGAATACCAGTCCATGAGAACGGACTTCCACTTGTTGAGCCTCCATTGATCCAGGTAGCTCCATTATTCGTAGAATATTTCATAAGGAAACTGCTCGATGTTCCTCCTGAAATAAAAGTAACAGATTTATTGGCACAACCCTCCCAGCTTTCTCCGCCATTTGGTAATGTTACGGTTATGTATGGAAGCGCAATCGGAAAAAACACATTGCTTTCATCATACACAGCAGGATTATTGTATTCGCTGATTCTTACTTTACAATTGGCAGAAGGGGTTGAAGGAATAATCCATGCTTGCGAACCATCATTTTCTGTTATTTCTATAATGTTGTTCCATGTAGATCCTCCATCAATTGTATATTCAATCGTTACAAAACTTGAAGTAAGATACTGGCTTGTCCATGTAATAGAAAGGTTACTCCCGGCATAGCGCGTTGTTGAATTATTCGGTGTTGTTACAGTAATAACAGGATTTGGAGGAGCAATAGTAAATACGTCATTGCTAATGTCGAAAATACACGTGTTGTTATAATCTTCAACTTTCACTAAAGAATTTACAGATGGAGCATTCGGAATTGTCCACGCATAGCTTGTTGCCGATGAATAAGTCGTCAGTGTTGACCAGTTTGTTCCGTTGTTTGTTGAATAATACACATTAAATCTTGTTGATGTTGGTTCTTTTACCCATGTGATATTTTGAGATGTTCCCACCTGCCAGTTTTCAGCTCCGTTAGGCGCAGTTACAACAATATCAGCATTATTTTGAATTGTGAATACAGCATTGCTGGAATCTTTTGCATAAGCAATGGAATTATCCTGAACCTTAATCAAACAATTGGCAGAAGGATTATTAGCAACAGGATTCCAATTATAACTACTTCCACTGGCATTTGTAACAATGTTTGTCCAGTTAACACCATTATTTGTTGAATATTTAATGGCATAGCTACCCGATGCGCCACCGCTTGTCCATGTTATACTCTGGCTTGAACAGCCTTTCCAGCTCTCTCCTCCATTAGGCGCAGTAACCGTAATATACGGAAGCGCAATTGGGAAAAGCACATCACTTTCATCGTACACAGAAGGATTATTATATTCACTTATGCGAACCCTACAGCTGGGTGATGGCGTAGTCGGAACGACCCAAGCATGCGAACCATCGTTTTCTGTTATAGCAGCAATAGTAGTCCAGCTTGTACCTCCGTCTATCGTATATTCAATTGTTACAAAACTTGATGCCAAATACTGACTTGTCCATGTGATAGAAAGACTGTTTCCTGCATACCGGGTCGTTGCCGTGTTCGGATTGGTAACAGTGATATAAGGGCTTGGAGGAGCAATAGTAAATACATCATTGCTAATGTCGTAAATACAGGTGTTGTTATAATCTTCAACTTTCACTAAAGAATTTACAGATGGAGCATTTGGAATCGTCCATGTATAGCTTGTTGCCGAAGAATACGTTGTAAGCGTTGACCAGTTTGTTCCATTATTTGTTGAATAATACACATTAAATCTTGTTGATGTAGGTTCCTTTACCCATGTAATATTTTGCGATGTTCCTACCTGCCAGTTTTCTGCTCCGTTAGGCGCTGTTACAACAATATCTGCATTATTCTGAATTGTAAATACAGCATTGCTCGAATCTTTGGCATAAGTAATGGAATTATCCTGAACTTTAATTAAACAATTGGTTGAAGGATTATTGGGTAACGGATTCCATGAATAACTACTACCGCTTGCATTTGTAACAATATTAGTCCAGTTAACGCCATTATTTGTTGAATATTTAATGGTGTAGCTGCCCGATGCGCCACCGCTTGTCCAGATGATACTCTGAGCAGAACAGCCCTTCCAGCTTTCGCCTCCATTGGGAGCAGTTACCGTAACGTAAGGAAGCGCAATTGTAAAATTCACATCGCTTTCATCAAATGTAGTTGGTTCGTTGTAATCAATAACTTTTACCTTGCATTGATTGGATGGTGTGTTCGGAATAATCCATGAATACGAACCATCATTTTCTGTAACAGATGCAATATCAGACCAAGTGCTTCCACCGTTTGTTGTATATTGAATTGCGACATAGGGAGATGTTACATATTGCGATGTCCATGAGATAGTTTGTGTTGCCCCAACATAGCGGGTTGTAGAATTATTCGGATTGGTAACAGTAATTACAGGTGTTGGTGGCGCAATGGTAAACACAGCGTCGCTGATGTCAAATTTACAAGTGTTGTTATAATCCTCAACTTTGATAAGATTATTCGTACCGGGATAATTTGGAATTGTCCAAGTACGAGTAGTAGATGAAGTGTATGACGTTGTTACATTGCTCCATGTAGAGCCGTTATTCGTTGAATAATATACCCAGAACTGTGTAGAAGTAGGCGCTGCAACCCATGTTATATTTTGTGAAGTTCCAACCTGCCAGCTTTCTCCACCATTAGGGACAGTTAAAATAATATCAGTATTCGGAGTAATTGAAAAAACTGCATTACTTGAATCAACAGCAGCAGGATTTGCAGAAGAAAAAACTTTTATCAGGCAGTTGGCAGAAGAAACATTGGCAACAGGATTCCATGTATAAGCACTTCCGCTTGCCGCAGTTGTAATGTTCGTCCAATTACTGCCATTGTTAGTAGAATATTGAATTGTAAAATTACCACTTGTACCTCCGGATGACCAGGTGATGGATTGCGAGCTGCACCCTGTAAGCGATTCGCCTCCATTCATATTCGTAAGAGTAACAAACGGTGGCGCAATTGTAAAATTCACATCACTGATATCAAAAACAGAGGGATTATTATATTCGCTTACGCGCACCCTGCATTGGTTTGATGATGTTCCCGGTACTGTCCATGCAAAAGTTCCATCGTTTTCTGTAACACCGATAACATTCAACCAATTATTTCCACCATCAATGGAATATTCTATGGTTACAAAGCTGGAAGCAAGATACTGACTTGTCCATGTTATATTAAAAGAAGTGCCGCTATATCGGGTTGTGCTTGTATTAGGAGCAGTAACAGTTATTACAGGTGTAGGAGGAGCAATGGTAAAAAAAGCATCGCTGATATCGTATTTGCAAGTGTTGTTATAATCTTCCACCATAATAAGATTATTAACTCCCGGATTATTCGGAATTGTCCAGCTTCGGGTAGTTGAAGTAGTGTAGGAGGTTGTTACATTGTTCCAGCTTGATCCGTTATTTGTGGAATAATAAACCCAGAATTGTGTGGATGTAGGTGCTGCAACCCATGTTATATTTTGCGCTGTTCCGACCTGCCAGCTTTCACTTCCATTAGGGGCTGTGATGATAATGTCGGTATTTTTATTAATCGTAAATATAGCATTGCTGGAATCTTTAACAGAAGTATTCGTGTTGTCATTTATTTTTATAAGGCATTGTGTTGCATCAATACTTGGCACGGGCGACCAATTGAAGGAGTTTCCGCTTGCGCTCAATGCTATGTTTGTCCAGGTTGCGCCATTGTTTGTAGAATATTTTATTGTAGAATAAGTACCTGTGCCTCCGGAAGTCCATGTTATTGTTTTAGCAGAACAGCCGGTAAAAGTTTCTCCACCGTTTGGATATGTAACGGTAATGAATGGTGATGCGATTGTGAATGTTGTGTTGCTGACATCATAAGTAGCAGGATTGCCTAAATCAGTAACTTTAACAAGACATTGTGTGGATGGAGTATTAGGAATTGTCCATGCATACGAACCTGTGTTTGTAGTATTGGTAACAATGGGAATCCATGTACTGCCATTGTCGGTTGAATAATCAATGGTAATAGCGTTGGAAGTAACATAGGCAGAAGTCCACGTAATTGTGTGTGATTGCCCGACATATTTTGTAAGGGCAGTATTGGGTGAAGTAATAGTAATTACAGGCGTTGCCGGAGTAATTGTAAAAAGAGCATCGCTGACATCAACCATACATGTTGTGTTTGTATGATCCTGAATTTTTACTAGACAGGAAACAGACGGATTATTTGGAACACTCCAGCTATACTGCCCGTTAGTAATATTTTGATTACTCGCTATACTAGTCCAGTTGGCTCCTGCATTAACAGAGTAAAATAAATCATAATAATTTGTTGTTCCGGATGCAACAAAATTTATGGTTTGTGTAATTCCTCCTTCCCAGGTTTGGCCTCCGTTCGGTATGGTCAATATCAGTGGCGCAGTAATCGAAAAAGTCATGTCGCTGATATCTGACGTAGAGGGATTGCTTGAGTCCAAAAGACGCACAAGGCAACTGGTTGAATTTATATTCGGAACCGACCAGTTATACTGACCATTCGTGATATATATGGCGCTTGTAACCGAAATCCAGCTATTGCCATTGTCAATAGAATAGTCAATGTTGTAATTATTCGAAACACCTGATGAATTCCAAGTAATCAGGTGGGATGTACAACCAGCCCACACCTGACCTCCGTTGGGAGAAGTAATAGTAATTGTCTGCGCATTTATTACTAAAGACGCACAAAACAAAACAACAAGTAATACTAAATTTTTCATACTGTTTAGATATTTATTAAACGATAAATTTTTTCGGAGAAAAGGAATGTTAAAAGTAAATGATTTACGTGAGGTAAAAAAATATTTTAGAAAATTTTTTTACTAAACGTTTAGGAGAATATACGGTGTCTTCGACTCCGCTCAGACTCCAGTTTTATGCTCTCAGACACCGATTTTATGCGCTCAGATATTAGTTTTATGCGTTCAGATATCGGTTTATAACGAACAGGTGCTACTACAATACTCTCAAACCATAGTTTCTCACATTTCTCTTTTCTTTTTAAAAAAATCTTTTAAAAGCATTGCACAATCATCAGCGAGAAGACCTCCTTCAATGATTGTTTTAGGATGAAGAATACTTTGTCCTGTTAATGAGTAGCCTCTTTTCTCATCTTTAGCTCCATATACAATTCTGGGAATCTGAGTCCAGAAAGCAGCTCCGGCACACATCACGCAGGGTTCGAGCGTAACATAAAGCGTGCAGTCTGTTAAATATTTTCCTCCGATAGTATTAGCAGCAGAAGTGAACGCCTGCATTTCAGCATGAGCAGTAACATCGTTTAATGTTTCTGTTAAATTATGACAACGGGCAATAATTCTGTTGTTACTTACTATAACTGCGCCAACAGGAACCTCGTCTTTATCGAAAGCGAATTGGGCTTCCTTTAAGGCTTCTTTCATGTAGCGGATATCGTCTGATTCATTTTGAGTCATTTCGTTAAATGTTGATTTTATAAATATGAGTCTCCTCCGAAAAGTATTTTTGACACGAACGGCTTTAGCCCTCATGAACACCTTAGAAAACAATTAATTTGTGAATAATTTCACGAATTATTATTACTAAATATACTTGATAATTAACTTTTTAAATTAGTGTAATTGGTGTCATATTTTTTAAAACGGGTTTTCGGAGTGGTCTCAAATATTCAATTATCATTTTTTCGTGAAACAAAAATTTTTCCTGTTTTCATTATTGTAAGCAGTTCTACATTACCAAAAACGTTATTATATAAAGAACGTAAATCAGGAATTTGCTTTTTGAATTCACGCGTATAGGTAACTTTATTGAAGATAACGAGTCCGTTTTTTTTCATGCTATTTTTAACCTGCTCCATGAATTCATTTGTTTCAAGCTCATCGGGAACTTTTATGTCAATAAAAACATCAATAATAACAAGATCAAATTTTTTAATGCAAGTTTTAACATATTCATCAGCAGGAGAACAAATAATCTCTGTATTTTTTAATTTTTGAAAATAAAAATATTTAAAGCCGAGTTCAATAATTTTACTATCAATTTCAACTCCGGTAATTAAACAAGTTTTTTTGTATTCATTAATTATTTCAGCGATACTCCCTGTCCCAAACCCAAGTATTAACACATCATTTATATCGTTCCAGTCTAAAGATATTTTTTTGAAAATTTTTTTGAAAAGCGCATGCAGCGTACCATGAGAATAGTTAGTGTTTTCGCTGTGCAGCGCATATTTACCCATTGATAATACTACTTCTAAAACAGGATTAACAGGGCTACGCGTTATTTCAATTCTAACAGGATATAAATAACTTAATATACGAGATAATTTTATCATTAAAATTTATGAGAATTTTCACAAATATAAGAGTTTTGTAACGTATTTTATATAAAACCTCTTTCGTTTGATTTGTTTTTTCCTGAAACGCTTTTTAATCGAAGGATGAGTCAATTCCGAAATTATCTCTCGCTGATTTTTATGTATTGATAATCAAAAAAATATATATCTGCGAAAGCCTGCCTGCATGCCAAGCTTTGCCTGTCCCGTTTAGCAGTGGTTGAGCTCTGCGGAAAAATAATAAAAATAAAATCACCTAAATTGTTACACGCTCAAATTATTTTTGTATATTTGTAATTCCAAATACCCAAACGATTCAATATATTAACTTTTACAAGCCATGTTAACACAGAAACATATCTATCTGCTGATATTTATAATATTGGCAATAACAGCATCAGGACAGAATATTGGAATTAATGATAATGGAGACAATCCAGATGCAAGTGCTATGCTTGATGTAAAATCGAATGCCGGAAACCGCGGTCTTCTGATTCCGAGAGTAGCCTTAACTGCAACAAATGTAGCTGGTCCAATTGCATTACCGACAACATCTTTACTCGTATATAATACTGCTACTGCCGGTATTTCACCAAATAATGTTGTGCCGGGCTATTATTACAATTCAGGTACTCCGGCAGCCCCTAACTGGGTACGATTTGCTGCTGCCGGCGGCGGGAGTTTAGGTGATGCATGGACAATACTTGGCAATACTGGAACTGCGGTAGCAACAAATTTTATAGGGACAATAGACAATATTAGTCTGGTATTTAGGACATTCAATTCGGAACAAATGCGATTGCAGAGCAGCGGTCAACTAACAATCGGAGCCACTACAGCAGGAGGGAAGTTAGATGTTCATCAAACAGCAAGCAACGATGTTTTACGACTTACTAATTATGGAAACACTAATGATATAAGATTAAGAAGGACGCAAGGAACCCAAGCTTCGCCAACAGCAACTTCTGCTACCAGTACTATTTTAGGAAGGATTTATGGAGAAGGTTATAATGGAAGTGGTTTTACAAATGCTGCTGCTATGAGTATGTTAACCGACGGAGTTGGAGGGACTTCTACGGATATGCCGGGAAGAATAGAATTCTATACAACACCCGATGGTTCGGGAACATTAGCAGAACGTATGCGAATTACCAATGCGGGTTTTGTCGGAATTAATATGACGCCAACCATGCAATTAGATGTCATCAATGCCTCAACAACCGGAGGTGATGCAACAATACGAGGCGCATCAACTGGCAATGGAGCAGTTTATGGAGTTTTAGGAACTATTTCTTCTACAACCACCAATGCAGCAGGTGTAAGCGGACAATCGAGCGGAGCCAGCGGACAGGTGTTTGGCGTTTTCGGAACCATTTCTGCATCCAACGCTACTACTAATGCGGCGGGTGTGAGAGGTTATGTGGGAGCAAGTACCGGCAATGTGTGTGGCGTTTTCGGTGAAAGCGATGCAACAGGAACATTATCTGCAGGGGTTCGTGGTTTAGCAACAGGAAACAACGGTAAAGGTATTTTTGGACAAAATACATCCACAGGAACAGGCTCTCAATATGGTGTATATGGTGAAAAAACAGGAGCCACAGGAACGGGGACAGGCTATGGTGTATATGGTGCTGCAACAGGGACTGCTACAACAAATTATGGCGTTTATGGTACGGCTTCCGGCGGTACAACCAACTGGGCCGGGTATTTTAGCGGAAATGTTGCACTTACCGGAGCATTATCTGCTAACGGTAGTGTGGGAACAGCGGGTTATGTCCTCACATCCAACGGAGCAGGGGCAGCCTACTGGGCGGCAGCCAGCGGCGGTGTTTCCGGCAGCGGTGCGGCAACAAGAGTTGCATTCTGGGACGGTGCAAGCAGTTTAAGCAGTAACGCAAATTTATATTGGGATAATACAAACATCAGGTTGGGAATAGGAACTGCCGGAGCAGGATTATATAAATTACATATTAAAAACATTGTAGCTGCAACACAGGCTGAAGCTTATATTGAGATGAACCAGACAGGAACACTAAACACGTTCAAACCAGGCCTCAGAATTTATAATTCCAATAATGTTGCTAATGCCGAAGTAGGCATTTCGTTATTATGTGCGAATGGATATGGCGTTAATCTTAAATCTATTCAGGGAAGCAGAAACCTTGCCCTTGTGGGCGATGACGGTCAAACATATCATACTTTCGATGCAGATTATTATTATGTAGGCAGGTCTGCTGCTGTTAATAATTATCAGGCTGCAAATACAGTAAGGTTAAGTAATGGATATAGTTTTGGCGGTGCAGCAAATTATTTATACATTACTGATGGTAGTAGTACGGCAAGGGTAGGTATTAACACTGCAAATCCCGGTGCTGCCTTGGAAGTTAACGGTCAGGTAAAAATTACAGGCGGAACACCCGGCTTAAATAAAGTTTTAACTTCTGATGCAGCAGGTTTGGCTTCGTGGCAAAATGCTACAGGTGGTACAAATTACTGGACTGATGATGGAACATATATCTACCCCAATACCAGCACAAATGGGAGTTATTATGTGTATGATTCTCATACTGCGTCCGGTTCTAAGCTTTATATTGATGGATATTCATATTCAGAAGCAAATGTTGCACTGATTAAAGCTATAAAAACAGGAAATTCTGCTACAACTACAGGACACAGCGCAATTTTTGGTCAATCTGATAATTATGGAGGTTCAAATGTTGGCAAAGATGTATCAAGCAGGGGTGTTTGTGGATATACAAATGCCGGATCATCTCCTTACACATGGGGTGTAGCAGGTTACAGGGTTGACAATGGTGGAGGACCTACGGCAGGTGTTATGGGAGCGGTTAGTGATGCTGCAAGTCCAACTGCATGGGGAGCATTAGGATTTCAGGATGCTTCATCTAATGAATATGCAGGATATTTTAACGGTGTAATTAAAATTACAGGAGGTAGTCCGGGTGCAGGAAAAGTTTTAACATCTGATGCTACAGGTGGTGCGACATGGGCAGCCGGCGGCGGTGGTGTTTCCGGCAGCGGTACATTAGATTATATTCCTTTATGGACACCAAACGGAACTACTCTTGGAAATTCCCGCTTCATGCAGCCTAATGCAAACACAACATGTCTAAATAACACATATTCCTCGCAAAGCTGTGCTGTTTCTATTTATCCTGTAAATACAAGTACCAAATGGGCTTTTGACGCCTCTTCGCTGTATGGAAGCACGACAAGCGGAACAGGTTGGCAATATGCTAACGCAGGTGGTGGCGGGGTTATGGGGATACTCGAAACAGCGGGATCATACAAAGTGGGTGTTTTAGGCTTAATATATACTACTGGGAATGAAAATACCGCAGGCGTAATCGGATGTAATGAGGCTCAAACATATTTTGGCGCACTTTCAATGTATAAAAATGCACTCTGGTATGCAGGTTGGTTTGATGGTGAAGTGGATATTTCATCTAATGCCTCCACCAGAAATACTTTAAATGTTACTGGTGCAGTTTCCAGCCCACAAGCTATCGGTAAATTTTACAATACTACTACCACTGCTACTGATGCCTGGGGCACTTACGGATACAGCCGCCCACAGGACTATTGGGGCATAGGCGGACAATTCGAGGGAGGATGGTATGGAGTTAAAGCTATTGTGAATGCTACAGGGAGCAATACATATCATGCTAATCAAGGTTATGTTTCAGGTGCTACCGGTGGAACAAGCTATGCCTTGGAAGGATTAGCGTCGGGTTCTGGAACAAAATATGGCGGATATTTAACTGCGAGTGGAGCAGGCACAAATTACGGAGTATATGCCAGTGCAAGTGGTGGGACTACTAACTGGGCAGGGTATTTTAGCGGCAACACTGCCACCACAGGCTATGTTTCCATCACCGGTGTCCAGGACGGTTCCGGAAATCTCAGGTTCAGCGCGGCAAATCCATATATATCTGCTTCTTCTTATTTTATAGCTCCGGGCGGCGCATACTTTAATAGCGGGGCTGTATATACCGAAGCACAGTATCAATGCCGTGGTGGAATACATAATGATAATGCTGCCTACTTAACAGTTGCCGGTGGTACCAGTGGCTATACCTATTTCTCTGGCAATGTTGGTCTTGGAGTTACAAATCCCAGTTATAAACTACAGGTTGTTGGTAATTCTTATTTTGATGTTGGCACTTATAAGGCTATAGTGGATTATAATGCAGGGGAACCCACAATCCATCCTTCTTTAGGTAATTGGGGCTATATCGGTACTTCAAGTTTATATTGGTATCAAATGTATTCTTCTGATTACAATGCATATAATGATTATTATTATTTCGACACTTATGATGATCTTTCTTTGTTAAATTCAATTCAAGGCGATACACTTTGGGATCCAATTTTAGGCCATCATGTGATGAAAGCAAATCCTAAGACAATGCCGCTTTGTGTTACGAATTACAAGGAAACCGGTTTAAATAGCGACTCTAATACCTTTGTGAGTCTCACAAAAATGGATGGTCTCCTGATTGGAGCATCCCGCCAACTAGACAGAGAAACCCGAGAGCGTGACCATAGGCTGGCCGCACGCACAGATATTATTGCAAAAGCGATAGGTCTAGACTTCAACAATATCAATAAAGGGAAAGTAAACCTTAAAATTTCTGACTTTGGTACTATAAAAATGAATGGTAATGAGATGTGGGTTTCATTTTCCGAAGATTTTTCTACACAGTTGGGAGATAATATACCTATTGTTTCTGTTACACCCAATTGTCCCAGTGTAGTCCTCTGTGTAAGTGAAAAAACTGAAAAAGGCTTTAAGGTAATTGGAGTTTCCGGAAATGGTGACTTTTCATTCGACTGGATTGCAATGGCAAAGGTAGAAATAATTGTACCCGACTCAGAAGGCATGGAGCAGATTAAAGATGTTTTTTATCGTAAGTCATTTGATGTTCCGCAAGGAAATTATAAAGTGCTTGATATTTCAGTAAAAAAACAGTAAAAAACAGGCGGAGCCCGTTAATTCATCAATTCCAAAATAAAGAGTTGAAAAGAGAATAGAAGCGTTGAAAGCAGCAATAGCAGGAGTAAATTACAAATTAATAAATGAGGTATAGTTTTTTAAAGTACAAATAATGTATAAGCTATGAGAGTTATATTTACAATTTTCCTTATAATTTCTTTTAATATTTCTTTTTCTCAAACAAGCGATGAGGTAAGAATGAATAAAGAGCAGCTCGAAAAACAAAAACAACAAAATATTGAAGACGCAAGTAAAAAGATGAAAGCAGAATCAGAGGCTAATTATAAAAAGTATCTGGAAGAAAAAGAAAATGCAAAGAACCAAAATGTACAAAAATATTCATCTACACAAAAAGGCGCAAAAGCAATAGAATCTAATACAAATAATACAGGCAATAATCAGGCATCAGAAAAAAAGGAAGTTAAAGACAAACCTGATTTCACAAAAATGACAGACAGCGAAAAGGCAGCTTTCGAAAAACAAAAAGAACAAAATGTTGAAGACGCCAGAAATAAGATGAATGCGGAATCTGAGGCTAAGAATAAAAAATATCTGGGGGAAAAAGAAAATGCAAAGAACCAAAATGTACAAAAATATTCATCTACACAAAAAGGCGCAAAAGCAATAGACTCAAATACAAATAGTACCGATAATAATCAGGCTTCAGAAAAAAAGGAAGTAAAAGACCAACCTGATTTTTCAAAAATGACAGACAGCGAAAAGACAGCTTTTGAAAAACAAAAACAACAAAATGCCGAAGATGCTAGGAAAAAGATGAATGCTGAGTCTGATGCTAATTATAAAAAATACCTGGAAGAACAGGATAATTTAAAGAAGCAGGCTAAACCGAAAAGTTCATCAACAATAATGAATGAAGAAGAAAAAGAATAAATGAAGTTATTTTCAACCATATTGTTTAACATTTTTGCTTTTGGCTTATGCGCCCAAGGTCTTGTCATTCAGCCTGGTGCTAACTTAGTATCTAATGGACCGTCTTTGATTATTGTTGATGGAAACGGAGGCTGGATTAATAATGGCACTGCATCTCTTGTTACAGGCAGCACCAATACTGTAAAATTTGTGGGCAATGCTGCTCAGAATATTGGAGGCGCCAATTCAACAACTTTTTATAATATTACTGTTGCAAATTCATCAACGGGTCTTGTTCTTGGAAAAAACATCAATGTAAACGGAACCCTATATATGGGAACCGGTGATTTTGATTTAAAGAGTTTCAATATTGATCTTGGAACAACCGGTTCGCTGAATAATGAATCTGCCACCAGCAGAATAAAAGTTACCCCCATTCTTACCGATGGAAATGATGGTAAAGTAATTGCAACGCGAACGCTTGTTTCCGGTTTAAATTCTAATATCGCAGGGCTTCGTTTAGATATTAATTCAACATCCTACACGGGAGTTAGAACGATTTCAAGGGGGCACCAACAACTTGCAGGCACTGGAGATTTCAGCGCAAATGTAAGCGCTTTGTTATATTATTTATTACCCGGAATAGGGCAGCTTTCAACAAATAACAGAGTTATAATTAATTATTTTGACGTAGAATTTCAAAACAATACTGTAACTGAAGCGAATATCAGACTTTTTCAGGAAATTCAGCAGGGAGGCGTGCCTTGGTTTACAAGAATTGCATCTACGGTTAATGCAGGCTCGAATTTAATTAATAGCGATGCAATTGCCTGCCCTTACGACACATACGTATGCGATCGTCTCGGCTTGATTACTTTTAACGAATTAATTACCATTGGCAGTAATTACGGAGATCATCCGCTTCCCATTAATTTAGTTTCGTTCACAACTGTCTGCGATAAAAATAAAGTATTGTTACAGTGGACAACTTCCTCTGAAATCAATAATGACTACTTTACCCTTGAAAAAAGTCCCGACTTATATTTCTGGCAGGTAATTGCAACTATTTCCGGGGCAGGAAACAGCAGCTCGCAAAATAATTACATTTGGACAGACGAAGAACCTTACAATGGTATTGCCTATTACCGTCTTAAACAAACAGATTATAATGGAGATTTCACGTATTCTGCTGTAGTTTCTACAGATTGCGAAACAAAAGTTACAGGAGCTGATTTTTATAATTTAATTATTTTCAACAATCCTTATGAAGACGATATTGTAATAACATTTCAGGGGGAAGAAGGACTGCCGTATTCTATATTCCTTATTGACCAACTTGGAAGAAAATTATACAATAAAATTTCGTATGTTTCAGATGTGTATGAACGTATCAGCATTTCAAAAAACAGCCTTTCAACTGGGATTTATAATATTGTTTTGTTAAACGAAACAAATATCCATACAAAACAAATTGCAATTATTCGTAAATAGTCCCTGCAAGAAAACAGCAATTGCTGCGTTACGCTCGTCTTTCACGTCAGTCATTTACAAAAGTAAACTCCTGACATTCAATTCTCGCAAGCCTTGCACTTGCTATTTTCTTATCAGGCACACACATTGTGAGCAAAAAACATGAGTTTTCTTGCTGATTAAATAAAAGATTCTTTTAGATTCGCTCTATTCTCTTTAACCACATTTTAACCCCGCTTTCATTTCTTCTTAATGTTGATGTTATATATTTGCATGATTCTCTTTTTGCTTTGCCTGAAATTGTTTTTTCAAAACAATTTTTTATTCGAAGTATTACTTTTCGACGGGGCTATTATACTGTAAACGTATGATATTTTAACTTTTTCACTTTTGTTGCAGGTTGCATGGTGCAGGTTGCATGGTGATTTCGATGCTTCGGCTTGGCTCAGCAACCTCAGGCTCAATCACCGTTCAGCTTACAACTAAAAGGTAAGGGCTTAAGCAATTTGAGTATATATTCCATAAACTTATTCACTAAAAAATAGTGTTAAATGACAAATTTATATAATCTATCCAAAAATGAATTACTAAAAGAACTCTGGGCTTCTGATTTTAAAATAAGAGGTATTTTACGGCATTCTGTTAACCTTGCTGATGCGCGAGAAAAAATACATCAATACCTTAATACACTTGAACGCCACTATTTCAGCATATATTCAGACAAGAAATTTCAAAAAATTCATATTGTTGAAAGGAACAATGCAAAAGAATGTATTCGGGTTTTGAAAAATATTATCCGTACAGAAAATGAGAAATTAACAGGCTTTTCTGCATTAAACAAATTATTTAAGCTTGCAAATAGCAATCAGAATACATTAGAAAAAATTTCAGAAGGTTTTATCGTGGAATTGATTCATTTGTTCAGGGGAATTAATGGTAAATCGGGCATTACAGATTCTGTTTTTATTCTTGAAGGAACTGATGAAGAAGCATCACAAAAAAGAACTGAAAAGCTTGACGAATATTCACAATATATTTACAAAAGAATATCACGATTTCGTTCGGGTTTAGCGCCTGAAATGGAAGATAAAAGAAAAAACCTTCAACAAAAAATCATTAATTATTTTAAAGCAACAGAAAGCGATTGGTTCGATTACAAGTGGCAGATGCGGCATATTATTAAAGATATGAAAACACTTACCTCGCTTGTAGATTTGAATGAGGAAGAAAAAGCCGGTCTTGAAACTGCAAAAAAATACAACATTCCTTTTCAGATAACACCTTATTATTTATCACTTTTTAATGAAAAAGGTCTTGATTCAAAAGACAGAGCTGTAAGAACGTTAGTTTTACCATCTAAAAAGTATTGCAAGAATGTACATGAAAATTCACAGAAGCATAAAGATATGGATTTCATGGGCGAAAAATCAACAAGCCCTATTGAAGGCATTACACGGAGATATCCCCATATTTTAATTTTGAAACCGTTTAACTCCTGCCCTCAGATATGCGTGTATTGTCAGCGCAACTGGGAAATTAAAGATATTGCTGACTCAAAATTTTCTTATACTATTTTGAATAATGCGCTTGAATGGATTCATAACAATAAAAATATAACTGAAGTTTTGGTTACAGGCGGCGACCCGCTCTGTCTGGGCAACAAGCAAATCGGTGATATCCTTGAAAAACTTTCAAAATTTGACCATATAGAACGGATAAGAATAGGAACCCGTACACTTGTTACTTTGCCTTACAGAATTAACGATAGCTTTATTGAGCTTCTGAATAAATACAATGTTCCCGGCAGAAGAGAAGTGTGTATTATAACGCATTTTGAGCATTTCACAGAAATAACATCTGACGTTATTGATGCCGTTTCAAAAATCAGAAAAGCAGGAGTAAGTATTTACAATCAACAAGTATTTACCTATTATAACAGTTTCCGGTATGAAACGGCATATTTAAGAAAAATGCTGAAATTATCGGGTATTGATCCGTATTATACTTTCAATACAAAAGGGAAAGACGAGACAATAGATTTTCG
The DNA here is from genome assembly GCA_001769125.1 of Bacteroidetes bacterium GWF2_35_48. Classification (GTDB taxonomy): domain Bacteria; phylum Bacteroidota; class Bacteroidia; order Bacteroidales; family GWF2-35-48; genus GWF2-35-48. The sequence goes on from MEOG01000132.1 coordinate 21,204, forward strand.
TGTTCCAATTGCAAGAATAGAACAGGAGCGCAAAGAAGAAGCGCGGTTTTTACCCGGAATAGTCAGAACCGATGAGCCTGTTTTTAATTTGCCCAAACTTGGAAAATCGCATTTAAGAGCGTGGCAGGATCATGAGCCAATAATGATTCTCGATTCGGGAGAAAGAATATACCGTTTCTTTCCATGGGAGTCTAAAGTAACAATGGTAGAAGATTATCTTTACAAAGATGTTCCAATTTACAATTATTTGAAACGATTGCAATCTGATGGAGAAAATATTGAGGAATATGGCTCTATATGGTATTACTTTTGATTAGTGTTAAGTTAAATATAATATGACGTATTAAGATAATATTTGTATCTTTGCAAAAAAAATATACAGATATGATAAAATACACCGTGAAATTAACAAAAGCCGAAGTGGACGAATTAAATGCAATAATCAATAAAGGTTCTCACGCTTCGCACTCATTTAGGATTGCTTATATTTTATTAAATTGTGATGAGGGTAGGCACTCCAGCAAAGTAACAAATGAGCAAATAAGTAAAGTCCTGCGAGTAGGGATGAAAACTATTGATAGAGTAAAAAAACGTTTTATTGAAGATGGGTTTGAAGCTGTTTTAGAAAGGCGACCAACTCAACGCATTTATGAAAAAAAAGTCGATGGAGATATTGAAGCAAAAATAGTAACATTATGTTGTAGTGAACCACCCAAAGGATTTGCAAAATGGTCATTACGCTTACTTGCAGAAAAGATGGTAGAACTGGAATATATTGAGAATATTTCACATGTAAGCATAGGAAGTGTTTTAAAAAAAACGAACTTAAGCCCTGGAAAGTCAAAGGATGGGTAATTCCACCTGAACAGAATAGCGAGTTTGTTGCAAATATGGAACGAGTATTAGATGTTTATAAAAGACCATATAATCCTGATAACCCAGTAGTATGCATGGATGAATCTCCAAAACAATTAATTGAAGAAGGACGCCTTTCAACGGCTATGAGACCGGGTCAGGAAACAAGAATTGATGCAGTTCAAAACAAAAGATGCAAGAATAAAATTAAAAAAACTTTATCCGTCAATTCATGATTAACTTACACTAGTTAATTTTTTTAATTTATGATGGTTTATATAAACCTGAGTGTGTGTATCCCAAATAGAAAACACAACATAGATTTCCTACACTAGCCCATATCTACTTCATATAAGGATAACGGAAATCAGTTGCAGGTAAAAATGTTTCTTTAATAGTTCTTGGGCTTATCCATCTTAATAGATTTAGATAGCTTCCTGCTTTGTCGTTTGTCCCGGATGCCCTTGCTCCACCGAATGGTTGTTGTCCGATCATTGCGCCGGATGGTTTATCGTTAATATAAAAATTCCCGGCAGAGTATCTAAGAATTTTACAAGCCTGAATCATGGCATATTTATCGTTTGAGAAAATCGCTCCTGTCAATGCGTAAGGAGATGTGTTGTCGCATATTATTAATGTTTTTTCATATTCTTTATCTTCATAAACATAAATGGTTATAACTGGTCCGAAAATTTCTTCTTCCATGGTAATAAAATAGGGATTGGTAGTAACCAAAACTGTTGGTTTGATAAAATAACCGTTGGATTTATCGCCTTCTCCCCCTATAAGGATTTCAGCCTCGGAAGAGTTTTTAACTATATGAATATAGTTCATTATTCTGTCGAAAGAATTTTCATCAATAACGGCATTTACAAAGTTGTTGAAATCTCTTACATCACCGATTTTCATTTCAGAAACCATTTCAATCATGATTTTCTTTGTTTCATTCCATAAAGATTTTGGAATATAAACCCTTGATGTCGCAGAACATTTTTGTCCCTGGTACTCAAACCCGCCACGAACAATTGCCACTGCAAGTTCAAGCGGATTGGCGGAATTATGAGCAAAAATAAAATCTTTACCACCTGTTTCACCGACAAGTTTCGGGAACGATCTGTACATGCCCACATTATCACTTGTTGTTTTCCATAAAGAGTTAAAAGTTTTGGTTGATCCTGTAAAATGAATCCCAGCGAGTTCTTTCCTGTTTAAAACAACATTGCTAATTAACGAACCAGAGCCGGGCACAAAATTTATAGCACCATCAGGCAGCCCTGCTTCATGAAATATTCTCATCAGGTAATAATTCGACAGCAAAGCTGTTGTGGCAGGTTTCCAGACAGTAGTGTTCCCCATCACTGACACGGAAGCATTGAGATTAGAGGCAATCGCTGTGAAATTAAATGGTGAAATTGTGTAAATGAATCCTTCAAGCGGACGGTATTCAAGCCGGTTAATATTATCAACACCTGATGATGGTTGTTCACTATAAATTTGCGAAACATAATATGCATTAAACCTTAAATAGTCAATAACTTCACATGCTGCATCAATTTCAGCTTGAAAAGCATTTTTGCCTTGACCGAGCATCGTGGCAGCATTAAGTAAAAATCTATATTTCTTTGAAATGAGGTCAGCTGCTTTATACATGATAGAGGAACGTTCAACCCAGGAAAGATTCATCCAGCTTTCTTTTGCTTTTAGCGCTTCTGCAACAGCAAGATTTACTTCTTTTTCAGTCGCCAGATGATAGGTTGCAAGAATATGACCATGATTATGGGGCATTACGACCGTTCCAGTTTTTCCTGTTTTTATTTCTTTTCCACCGATGATTAACGGGATTTCAATTTGATCTGAACTTTGCCTGTCAAGTTCTTTTTCAAGCATTTTCCTTTCTACGCTACCGGGCAAATAACCAAGCATTTCTTCATTCTGCGGTTCTTTAAAATGATATACTGCATTATTCATAATAGTTTGTTGTTAAGTGAAATGCTCAAAATAATTTCCCTAAAGTTAAGGATAAATTCTGTAATTTAATTCAGGTATTTGCGGGTAATAAACAATCCGCTTATCATCAATTTCTTCTTTTTAACCTTGATACCTGTTTTATTATCTTTAAGATTAAGCCTTACTTCAACAAAAAGACCAGTATTTGTTGCTGTATTTTCTATAAGTTTTTGAACTGTTTTGTAATCAGAAAATTCAACCTTACAAAAATATCATCAACAAGTTTTTCAACAATTCATAAAATCATTTGTCTGATAAAAAGGAATTGAGTTTCTTTGAGGCAAGAATTTTTTTGGTATGCTTTTTAAAGAAGTTATTGGACAAAATGAAATTAAAAAACGACTGATACGCTCTGTGAACGAGGGTCGCATCAGCCATGCGCAGCTTTTTATCGGACCTGTTGGTACCGGTAAACTTTCTCTTGCAATTGCTTATGCACAATACATTTCCTGTGAAAACAAACAAGAAAGCGATTCGTGTGGGGAATGCCCTTCCTGCCATAAATACAATAAATTGATTCATCCCGACTTGCATTTTGTTTTTCCTGTAATAAAAAGCGGATCAGACAAAGGATTAAGCGATGTCTTTATAGATAAATGGCGTGAAGCAATTCTGGAAAATCCGTATATATCGCCTTCAGAATGGTACAAAAAAATCGGAGCTGAAAAAAAACAAGCAATAATATATTCAGAAGAGTCGGAAAATATTATTCACAAACTTAATTTCAAAACATTCGAAAGTGAATATAAAATTATGATTATCTGGCTTGCTGAAAAAATGAATGTACAAGGCGCCAATAAACTTTTAAAAATAATTGAAGAACCACCACCAAAAACCATTTTCATTCTCATTTCCGAAGAACCAGACCAACTACTTCAGACAATTCTATCGCGGACACAACTCATAAAACTCCCACGAATTGATGATGAAAGCCTTATGGCAAAACTGAAATCAGATTTTTCACTATCGGAAGAAGTAGCTATAAACATTGCCCGCATATCAAATGGCAGTTATAACGATGCATTAAACAATTTTCAATCTTCTGAAGAAACAATTTTCAATTTTGAGCAATTTGTTTCAATAATGCGTGCAAGCTATGGATTAAAAATGACTGAAATTCAGAAATGGGTCAGCGATATGGCAGAAATCGGAAGAGGACGGCAAAAAAACTTTTTCATTTACGCGCTTAGAATGCTTCGTGAAAATTATGTGCAGAATTTAAAAGTAACAAACCTGAATTACATGACAAAAGAAGAACAGGAATTTTCAGATAGATTTTCAACTTTTGTACATAGGGGAAATATTGAAGATATTACAAAAGAAATAAACACTGCCATTTTTCATATAGATCGTAACGGAGCCGCAAGAATTATTTTTACAGATCTGGCACTGAAGCTGCACAGGTTGCTACGACGGTAACCTTGACTTCGACTCCCTGCCTACCGGACAGGCAGGCGCTCAGTCTACGGTCTAACCTGCAACCTGCAACAACTTTTCAACCTTAGTGAATTTTAGTGTCCTTAGTGACCCTGCCGGCCAAGCACTTTCTTAAAGGGCAGGCTGGTTAGTGGTAAAATTTAACTCAATATCCAACCTGCAACCTACAACAATATTTCAATCTTAGTGAATCTTAGTGTCCTTAGTGGCTTAGTGGTAAAATTTAACATTCAACATTCAACATCCAACATCCAACCTGCAACCTAAAGGCTAAGCCATTTGAGTATAACCATCCCTGCGAACCAATAAAGCTGACTCATAAACATCCTGCACATCCTGAATTTTCAAAACCATCAGCGATTTTACAATTCTTTTTGCCACATCGGAAACCGAAAGAATTTTTTCCTGCCCGATACTTAACATTGCGCTATATTTTTGCTTGTCATCTAATTTATCTGCCATACCCCCGTCAATTATTCCCGGCATGTAATAAATACTTTTCGTCCCATTACTTTGCGCTTCATAAGAAAAACTGGCTGCAAATCCGTGCAAACCACGCTTTGCCTGCACGTACGCAGAAGAACCTGAAAACTGTGCATCCTCTGCTACCGAACCAACATAAAGAATTGTTTGCGAAATTTTTTCTTTTAATTTCTTCGTGATTTTAACAGGAATGTGCTGATTAATTTCTGCCACAAATTTCACTTCTTCTTCACTCACATCTCCTGCACGCGACAAACTCCCTGTAACAGCGGCTGTATGAATTAAAAAATTAATTTTCTCCGAAAGCAAATTTAAAGAATTCAGGAGTTGCTCAACCTGTTCTTCTTTGGTGAAATCTGCCTGATAAAAAGTATAGCTTGCTTTCAGTTCTTTTAATTGCGCTTCTAATGCATTTGCTTTTTCGCATCCTGAATTAAAATGGAGCAAGAGCTGACAGCCTTTTTTAGCAAGTCCCAGTGCTACCGCGGTTCCCAGTGCTCCAGAGCAGCCTGTAACAAATGCAATTTTTCCCTGCATATCTTTTGTGGCTGCAAATGAATTAGCTTTTTCTTTTAAAGACTTTTGAACTTTATATGTATACGCACCAAATTCCCCTCCCAATCCCGCTGTACCCGTAAGAATTTTCATTCCCGGAAGCAGTTTTCCGGATTTTTTCAGCAATGTTAAACCCAATGGAATAGACGCTCCTGAAAGGTTTCCATGATTTAACTGTACCTCCTGATATGTTTTTTCAAGCGGAAAATTTAAACTTTCTGCAACACCATGAACAATGGCATTCCCTGTCTGATGCGGTACAAATAAATCAATATCTTCAATGTTCCATTCTGCTTTACCCAACACTTCTTTAACAGCAGATACAATATTTACAGTTGCCCTGTTTTTAACGATACCTGCATCCATATATAAATCGCCCTGCTTTGTTGCCCCCAGAAAATCTATCATCTGCAAATCTTCATGGTTTGTGATGCTTAAAACGCCCTCTGCTTCTGCTCCTTCTTTTCGTGAGAACACAATTGCAGCTGCTGCATCTGCAAACGTAACAAAGGGAACAAAATCTGTTTTCCGTTGTAAAAGGGCAGACATGACCTCTGTATGCGCTATCACAATATGTTTTGCTTCAGGATGGCATTTAAAAAATTCAATTGCCCTCTGAATATTTATGTTAGACCCAACGCACGCTGATGTTACGGTTGTTGTAGGGCAAATATTTTCTTCATTTACAAAATAACATTTCAGAGTTGCAGCAAGCCCGGGTGCTTGCTCGTGCGGAGTTGCAGTACTTACAAACCATGCATCTATTTCCTCAGAATGTATACCTGAATCCTCAAACGCATTTTCAACTGCTCTTACTGCAAGATGCAATGAGTTTTCTGCTGCAGCTAATTTTGTTTTAGTTGGAGGAAAAGGGACTACATGATTCCGGCTTCTGAAGCCCATTTTGTGTTCTGCAAAATATTTAAAAGGACTTACCCCCGGGTTTGTTTTCAAAAAAGATTGATATGACTTACTCTCTTTTATCCTGTCGCCAGAAAAATTTCTGAGATATCCATTTCTAACCGCAATTTCAAGATCGTCATTTGTAATAACAAATTTTCCTAATGCGTGTCCAAAGCCTGAAAATATATAGTTTTCCATCAATACTATTTTATAAATATTCCGCAAAATAAGGAAAAATTTTGCAAGCTGTTACCGAAAGCTTACTTTTGTAGTTTAAAAATTTATATATGAAAATTGTAGACTTACTAAATGCATCTGAAAAAACCCGTTTTTCTTTTGAGCTCCTTCCTCCGCTTAAAGGAAATGACATCAACACTATTTATATGACCATTGATCCTTTGCTGGAATTCAATCCTGCTTACATAAATATTACCTATCATCAGGAAGAAATTATTTATAAAAAACACAGCAGCGGATTGCTTGAAAAAAAAACAGTACGCAAGCGTCCGGGAACCGTAGCAATTTCGGCAGCTATAAAATACAGATTCAAAGATGTGCTTGTAGTTCCCCATATTATCTGCGGCGGTTTCACAAAGGAAGAAACCGAGAATGCGCTTATAGACCTTGAGTTTCTCGGAATAAACAATATACTGGTAGTGCGTGGCGATCCGGAAAAATCGCAAAAGGTATTTACTCCTGAACCAGACGGGCACAAGCACTCTGTAGATCTTCTCAAGCAAATTATTTCCATGAATCAGGGAAAATACCTCGACGAAGAATTATTAAATTCAACACCTACTGATTTCTCGGTTGGCGTTGCAGGTTACCCCGAAAAACATTGCGAAGCGCCTAATATGAATACCGATTTATTTTTCCTCAAACAAAAAATAAATGCCGGCGCTGAATTTATTGTTACACAAATGTTTTTTGACAATAAAAAATACTTTGACTTTGTTGCAAAATGCAGGGAAATAGGAATCAACGTGCCCATCATTCCCGGAATAAAACCTCTGTCTGTAAGAAGCCAGATAAGCGCACTGCCTTTTACATTCCACATTGATGTTCCGGAAGATCTCGTAAAAGAAGTTATAAAATGCAAAGACAATGAAGCAGTAAGACAGGTTGGCGTTGAGTGGACCATCGCTCAATCGAAAGAACTTATCAAATCCGGTGCGCCTGCCGTACATTATTTTACAATGGGAAAACCGGATAATATTCAGAAAATAGCAAAGGAAGTGTTTTAATTTTTATATTTGTGCCAACAACAAGAATAAAAACAACTCATGAAAAACCTATTTCACATTCTGCTGTTTTTACTGTTTTTATCGTCAGTTTTCTCGCAAAAGAATCTTAATTTTTACAAGAAAAAATATTCTTGCAAGTCTGACACATGCGCAATAAATGCGATGATAGAAGACTATAAAAAAATCAGAAAAATCAATCTGGATTCTGCTGTTCTGATTATAAAAAATGCTCATAAATTTGCTGAAAAAGTAAATGAAATTAAAACACGTTGCAGCACTACATATTTTCTGGCAGACGCTTTTGCCTATCAGGGAGATTATAAAAACAGTAATTTATATCTCGACACTGCTTTGTCCATAGCAGAAACAAATAATCTTATAAAACTCAAAGCAGAAATTCTCAATTTATTCGGCATTAATTACTCCGATCAGGGAATGTATGAAAAATCGCTGGATTATTACAATCAGGCAAAAAATATTTCTGTACAAAATCATTTCAAAGACATGGAAGCCAAAGCAAACACGAATATTGGTGTTACATATTACTTTCTTGGCGACCTTAATAAGGCCATTGAATATTATCTGAAATCACTCTCCATTCTTGAAGAACTAAAAGATTCTGCAAATGTTTCTATCTCCCTGTCAAATTTAAGTGTATTCTTTCAGGAAAAAGGGCAGTTGGATAAATCTTTGGAAATGCTGCAAAAAGCACTTGTATACACACCGGAATATGAACAGCGAAACCGTAGTGACGTATATAATAATATGGCGGTGACTTATACTAAAATGAAAAATATTCAGGAAGCTGTTAAATATTACAACCTGACAATTGAGATGAAAAAACACATCAACGACTATAAAGGAATGGCCATGACTTATCATAATCTGGCAGATATTTATAATAAACAGAACGATTATAATAAAGCTGAAACCTGCGCACTGAAAGCCATTGAGCTTGTTTCAGGAAAAGATGTTCCTGCCCACGAAGCAAATTTCTTACGCGGTCTCGCCAATGTATATTTTGAAAAGGGTAAAATAAAAAAAGCATTACCCTATATTTTAAAAAGCAATGAAATAGCGCTGAAAATAGATAACAAAGCTTTGGTTCGCGATAATTATTTTCTTATTGCCGATATGTATCGTGGCATTGGCGATTATAAAAAATCTACAGATTTCATGTTTTTTTTTCAGGCATTAAATGACACTTTGCAGAAAACTGAATTTGCTGAAAATATTGCGGAGATGGAGGCCAAATATCAAAACGAAAAAAAGCAGAAAGAGATAGAATTGCTTCAGGCTGATAAAAAAAATCAGGAACTCGAAATTGAACGCAGAAAACTGTTTCAAAAAGCACTTTTCATAGGTCTTGCTATGGCTGTTCTTTTGATAATTGTTGTTACCATCAGCTATTTTCAGAAAAGGAAAGCAAACAGAATTTTAAAAGAAAAAAATGAAGAGATCAGCCAGCAGAAAGAAGAGATAACTACGCAGCGCGATGAAATCCTTGCAAAAAATGAAATTCTTTCGCAACAAAAGGAAGAAATAGAAACACAGCGCGATGAAATTCTCCTGAAAAATGAAATGCTGCAACAACAAAATGAAGAAATATCGGCGCAAAGAGATGAAATTGAAGGGCAAAAACATATTATCGAAGAAAAAAACAAAGAAGTAATGGACAGCATTCATTATGCTCTTCGGATTCAACGCGCAATATTACCTCACGAAAATCTTCTGAAAAATTCTTTGTCCGATTTCTTCATTTTTTACAATCCCCGTGATATTGTAAGCGGCGACTTTTATTGGTTTGCGCACAAAGAAGATTTTCTTCTTGTGGCTGCAGCAGATTGCACGGGACATGGCGTTCCCGGCGCATTTATGAGCATGCTCGGCATTTCTTTTCTAAATGAAATAATTGAAAAAAATGAAACCTGCTCCTCAAATTTCATGCTTGATGAATTAAGAAATCATATTGTTTTTGCACTGCAACAGGGAGATGATAAAACCAATTCTTCCGTCTCATCATCGGTAAAAGACGGAATGGATATCGCACTTGTGGTCATAAATCTGAAAACAGGACTGCTCCATTTTTCCGGGGCGAATAATCCTGTATATGTGGCATCGCCCCATGGTATGGCATCATCGTCCCATGGGACGATGTTACATGCCATAACCCCCGACAAACAACCTATCGGTCTGTATGAGAAAATGGAGCCCTTTACGGTTAAAGAATTACAATTACAGAAAGGCGACAGCGTGTACCTGTTTTCAGACGGTATTGCAGATCAGTTTGGTGGTCCAAAAGCCGATAGCGGTGGAAAAAAATTCAAATATAGCCGACTGAAACAATTATTCATAGACAACAATCATTTGTCAATGCAGGAACAAAAGCAAATAATAATATCGGAAATTAGAAAATGGCAAGGTACGCTCGAACAAGTTGACGACATGCTCCTAATAGGTCTGAAATACTAATACACATGGTAAATCTGTTGAAAATATCAATTAATTTTCTGCTTCTTTTCTGTTTTTTTATTATTATTATTTTTGCAAAAGCAGGCACAACAAAAATTGACAGTTTAGAAAATTTACTGAAATCATCTTCAGATACAAGTCGGCTATCCACCATTATTTTACTTGTTTGGGAGTACAGAGGGATTAATCCGGACAAAAGTTTATCCTATGCAGAAGAAGGATATCTGCTTGCTGACAAACTAAAACAACCTCTAAAAAAAGGGAAGCTTTTTAGTCAGGCAGGTAATGTTTATTTAAGATTAGGCAACTTTCATAAAGCACTTGAATATTTCAACAAATCTCTTGTTATTCATAACCGCGAAAAAGATACTTCCGGAATAATGACCTCGCTAGGGAATATTGGAAATTGTTATGGTTATATGGGCGATTATGAAAAAAGTGAAAAGTATCTTTTGCGTTCTGTTGAAATTTCAAAAAAATCGGGAATTAAAAAAAACATATCGGCAATACTGGGAAACCTTGCAATTATATATGTTGACAGAGGACAATTCTCCAAAGCATTAGAATACTATCAGGCTGCTATAACAGCTTGCGAAGAACAAAACGATCAGAATAATCTTAGCTTTTGTCTGGCAAATATAGGGCAATTATATTACCAGCTTGAAAATAACAAGGAAGCTGTATCTTATTTAGAAAAAGCAAGAAAAATTAAAGAAAAACAAAATGATAAAAAAGGTCTCGCCAATATTTATCAAAACCTTGGTGTGGTAAAACATGCAATGAAGGATACCGCAAAAGCTGTAGAATATTGCTCACGTGCGCTTGCCCTGCGTGAAGAAATAAAAGATATATATGGGCTTGCAGAATCCTATAATTTCTTTGCTACCCATTCGCTGAATACAGAGAATATAAAAGAAGCAATTGAATTTGCACTGAAAGCTTTGAATTTGCAAGAAAAAATGGACGATAAGCCTGGGCTTGTTGACTCGTACCTGACTCTTGGAAAAGCATACAGGAAAAACAATGAACAACAGAAAGCAGTTCAAGCTATTCAAAAAGCGATTGAAATCGCTACACCCATAGGTATCAAAAGGCAAATCATTGAAGCAAACAAAGAACTTGCGAGATCTTATTACAAGCTTCACAAATTCAAAGAAGCGTATGACTATTTCAATATTTATGCGAATTTGAAGGACTCTATTCTTTCGGAAAACACACAGAAACAAATCGCAGAAATGCAGACAAAATATGAAACAGAAAAAAAAGAAAAAGAAATTGAATTACTCAATAAAGATAAATTATTGAATGAAACAGAAATAAGAAAACAAACCCTTTTGCGAAATTCATTCATAATTGGATTTGCGCTGCTATTAATACTTGCTTATCTTCTTTATACACGCTATAAAATTAAAAGAAAAGCAAATGAAGAACTTACTTTAAAAAATCAATTGATTTCCCAACAAAAAGAAGAAATATCTGCGCAACGTGACGAAATCCTTCTGAAAAATGAAGTATTGCAGCAAGCGAATGAAGAGATTACTACACAACGCGATGAAATTGATTTGCAGAAAAAAATTATTGAAGAAAAAAATCATGAAGTAATGGACAGTATCCATTACGCACTTCGAATTCAGAATGCCGTTATTCCGGATGAAACAATATTACAGATTACTTTTGCAGATTACTTTATTCTCTTCAAACCAAAGGATATTGTTTCCGGTGATTTTTTCTGGTTTGCAAAAAGAAAACAATGGATACTTTTTGCAGTTGCCGATTGCACCGGACACGGCGTTCCCGGAGCATTCATGAGCATGCTGGGCATTAGCTTTCTTAATGAAATTGTTGCACGCCACGAAGTTCAAACAGCAGCCGATGCGCTTAATGAATTACGCAATGGAATTATAAAAGCCCTGAAGCAGAATATTTCTATAGGAAATAATAATTCTAAACAGCCATCAATCATAAGAGACGGTATGGACATTGCCTTTTGCGCCCTGAATACCGAAACCCTCGAACTGCACTTTGCAGGGGCAAATAATCCCCTTTGGATTATTAAATTTGAAGATTTGAAAATGAATCAATTTGAAAATGAAATGTCATTATCAAATTTTCAAATTAATCAATCTTCAAATAATATTTTTGAAATCAAAGGAGACAAACAACCCATTGGTATTCACGAAAAAATGAACCCTTTTACAAATAATAAAATCCAACTTAAAAAAGGAGATATTCTTTATCTTATGAGTGATGGTTTTCAAGATCAATTCGGCGGTCTTTCAGGAAAAAAATTCATGACCAAAAAACTTAAAACCCTGCTTTCGGATATTTCCACAAAACCCTTGAAGGAGCAATACAGTATTTTAGAAAAAAAACTTTTCGACTGGCAGAACATTAATGACCAAAAATACCAGCAAACAGATGATATTACTGTTATGGGTATAAAAATATAAACTCGCTTTTTTGTTAATACACCTGAAACCTGCAACTTTCAACAACTTGTCAACCTTAGTGAACCTTAGTGTCCTTAGTGGCTTAGTGGTAAAATATAACATCCAACCTGTAACCCATAACCTGCAACACCCCACTCCCCACCAATTCGCTAATTTCACACAATTAAAAGTTCTTATCCAAGGTTTTTTACAGAACAAATCAAAAAATATTACTTTTGTACGAAATTTTTTATAAGCAAAATGGAAATAAAATCAACAGAACCAAAAGAACCCAGAGAAAAAGGGATTCATTTTATTCATCAGATAATAGAAGATGATAACAAAACCGGAAAATTCGAACAACGCGTGCATACCCGTTTTCCCCCGGAACCTAATGGTTATCTTCACATCGGGCATGCGAAATCTATATGCCTGAATTTTGGAACTGCCGCTAAATATGGAGGGCTCACAAATTTACGCTTCGACGATACCAATCCCACAACAGAAGATACCGAATATGTAGATTCTATAAGAGATGATATCCGCTGGCTTGGTTTTTCATGGGACGACCGTGAATATTATGCCTCTGATTATTTCGAGCAATTGTATGCATGGGCTGTTGAACTTATTCGAAAAGGAAAAGCGTATGTTTGTGATATGAGTGCGGAAGAAATGAGCGCGAACCGTGGTAATCCTTCCGTTCCCGGAAAAGAAAGTCCATCGAGAAATCGCAGCGTGAAAGAGAGTCTGGATTTGTTTGAAGGTATGCGAAAAGGCGAATTTAAAGAAGGTGAAAAAACCCTGCGTGCTAAAATAGATATGGCTTCTCCTAATATGCACATGCGCGACCCGGTTATGTATCGAATTATGCACGCACACCATCACCGAACAGGCGACAAATGGTGCATATACCCGATGTACGATTATGCACACGGTCAATGCGATTCTATTGAAAAAATAACACACTCGATATGTACGCTTGAATTCGAAGTGCATCGCCCGCTGTACGACTGGTTTGTGAAAGAATTAGGCATCTACGCTCCGCAGCAGATTGAATTTGCACGCCTCAACCTGAGCTATACGGTTATGAGCAAACGCAAACTTCTGCAATTGGTAAAAGAAAATTATGTCAATGGATGGGACGATCCACGTATGCCAACTATTTGCGGACTTCGCAGAAGAGGTTACACTCCGGAATCGCTGCGGAATTTTGCTGAAATCATTGGCGTTGCAAAACGCGATAATGTAATTGATGTTGCATTGCTCGAACATTGTGTACGTGAAGATTTAAACAAAAGGGCTTTTCGTGTTATGGCTGTTTTGAATCCTGTAAAACTTGTTATAGATAATTATCCGGAAGATACCGTTGAAATGCTTGATGCAATAAATAACCCGGAAGACCCTGAAATGGGAACACGTCAAATACCTTTCTCAAAAGAAATATATATAGAGAAAGACGATTTCATGGAAAATCCATCCAAAAAATATTACCGTTTATCGCCCGGTGCAGAAGTACGTTTGCGTTATGCCTATTTTGTGAAATGTACGCATGTTGTAAAAGATTCTGATGGGGAAATTACTGAAATTCATTGCACATTAGATCCCGCTTCACGTGGAGGAAATTCTCCGGATGGCAGAAAAGTTCAGGGCACCATTCATTGGGTATCTGCAACAAAAGGAGAACAGGCAGAAGTGCGGCTTTATGATCGTCTTTTCGTTAAAGAAAATCCCGATGATGCAGAAGAGGGAAAAGATTTTAAAGACTATCTGAATGCAGATTCTTTAAAACTTATTACTGCTGTTGTAGAGCCTTATCTGAAAGATGCAGATACAAACATGAAATACCAGTTTGAACGCATTGGATATTTTTGTTTTGATAAAGATTCATCAACGGAAAAATTAGTTTTCAACAGAACTGTAACACTAAAAGACTCTTGGACAAAACAAGCAACAAAATAGGTAGTGTTTGCAAGAAAACGCCAACTACTGCGTTACTCTTGTCATGAAAACAGTCATTTACAAAAGTAAACTTCTTGGTTTTCATGACTTCGAAAGCCTTGTATTTGACGTTTTCTTTATCAAACACATAGTTTTCTTGCGGACACTAGGTATACTAATTACAAGAAAAATGTACGGATAGATTTGTAGCAAGTTGCAGGTTACAGGGTGGTTGAGCGGAGTCGAAACTAACCTGCAACCTGCAACAATTATATTGTAATTTGTAACCCATTCTTTACACAATGTACGAACAGCTAAAAACAATTTTCCTGTACCACGAAGACAGTCCCATGCTGTTCTCTTCTTTCTTTTTCTGGGGCTTTTTCTTTGTTATATATTTATTTTATAGTCTTCTTTATAAAAAAAATAACTGGCGAAACATTTATCTTTTTGCCATCAGTTTGTTTTTTTATTACAAATCCGGAGGTTATTTTTTTTCTCTGCTTATAATTTCAACGCTCGTAGATTATTCGATGGGGATGCTAATCGGCAAATCTACTTCTTCTGCAAAAAAGAAAATCTATTTAATAACAAGTGTAATTCTGAATTTATCGCTGCTATTTTATTTCAAATACTCCTATTTCATTATTGATTCCATCAATCAGTTATTTCATACTAATTTTGAAGTTGTGAACCTGCTTGCAGAATGGACGAATGCGATTGCAGGAACAAATTTTAATGTAAGCGATATTATTTTACCTGTGGGAATTTCTTTTTACACCTTTCAATCACTAAGCTATACCATTGATGTGTACAGAGGGAAATTACAACCGGTAAAAAGCATCATAGATTTTGGATTTTTTATTTCATTTTTTCCACAACTCGTGGCAGGACCTATTGTTCGCGCCTCTGAATTTATTCCGCAGCTTTTACAAAAATATAAATTAACAAAACAACAATTCGGGCATGCCGTTTTTCTTATTCTGAACGGACTTCTGAAAAAAATGGTAATATCAGATTTTATTTCCATCAATTTTGTGGATCGTATTTTTGAAGACCCGCTTGCTTACACAGGTTTTGAAAATTTAATGGGAGCTTATGCGTATGCAATTCAGATATATTGTGATTTCTCAGGATACACGGATATCGCTATTGGCGTTGCGCTTCTGCTGGGATTTACATTGCCCATAAATTTTAATTCTCCCTATAAAGCAACAAACATTACAGATTTCTGGCGACGCTGGCATATATCTCTTTCAACATGGCTCAAGGATTATCTGTATATTTCATTGGGTGGAAATAAAAAAGGACGGATACGCACCTATCTGAATTTATTGATAACAATGCTTCTGGGCGGCTTGTGGCATGGTGCCAGCATTAAATTTATTGTATGGGGCGGTTTGCATGGAGTAGCATTGATGTTTCATAAAATATGGTTGAAAATATCGCCTTTCAAAAAAATAAAATCAGCTTTTTTATATATTTCAGGAAGAATTATTTCAATAATTATAACCTTTCATTTTGTCGTGCTTACATGGATTTATTTTCGCGCTTTAGACATAGATTCTATTAATATTATTTTCCGCAAAATATTTTACGATTTTCAGTGGAACATGGTTCCTCAAATTATCGTATCTTATGCAATGGTTTTTGGATTGCTGCTATTTGCTTTTATCATTCACTGGCTTCCTGCTTCTTTCAAAGAGTATTACAGGGGCATGTTTATCAAATCGCCGATATACGTGAAAGCGATTACAGTTGTTCTTGCCGTGTTTATTATAATGCAGTTTAAAACATCGGCTTTGCAGCCTTTTATTTATTTTCAGTTTTAAAAATGAAAAACAATTATTCCAATACCTCCGCCCTGATTCTCGCTGCCGGCTTATCTCAAAGAATGGGAAGTCCAAAAGCATTGCTGAAATTTAACGAAACAGAAATTTTTCTCACACAAATTATTAATCAGTTTTTAAATTCAGGAGTTAGCAATATTGTTGTTGTTGTCAATAAGGAAGTGCATGAATTATTGCAAAAAAAACATCCTGATATATTTCAAAAATGCAAAATATGTATTAATCCGGAACCCGAAAAAGGCAGAAATATTTCAATAAAAAAAGGCATTGCAGAAATTACCACAGATTATTGTTTTATTCACAATGTGGATAATCCTTTTGTGGATGAAAAAATTGTAAATATTTTATTGCATCAAAAAGAAAATGCAGATGTAATAATTCCATGCTATGAAGGAAAAGGAGGGCATCCGGTATTGATAAACAGAAAGGTTATGTATGCAATACATGCAATGCCTCAACATCTTTCATTCAGAGATTTTTTAATGCAGTTTAAACCTATGCGTATTGAAACCAATGTGAAATATATTTTAGTGAATATTTCTACTCCAGAGGATTATAAGCGGTATTTTTGAGTTTCATCTGTATATCGGTCATATTCTCTCAATCGCATAAACCCTTGAGGTCTCATAGTGCCTATCCAAAGGAAACCCGCCGGGGTTTTTAGGTGCGGATATTGCTCACACATCCTGTATTTCCCCAATCAGCGTAGCAGAGGTAGAGCGCATGATTTTTACCTTTACATAATCTCCAATCACCGCACTTTCTTTCGGAAAAACAATTACTTTATTTTGTGAATTCCTTCCGAATAAAAATTCTTTCGATTTTTTAGATGTTCCCTCTATTAGTACTTCGTAGGTTTTTCCAACATCCTGTTTTTTGCTCTCAGCAGAAAGTTTGTTCTGAAGTGAGATGATTTCACTCAGCCTGCGCGTTTTTATTTCTTCCCCAATATTGTCTTTATACTTTCTGGCAGCAAACGTATCAGGTCGTTCGGAGTATTTAAACATAAATGCAAAATCGTACTTTACCCACTCCATCAGAGAGAGCGTTTCTTTATGATCTTCTTCCGTTTCATCGCAAAAGCCTGTAATAATATCTGTAGAAATAGAACATTCCGGTAAATATTTTTTAATGGAACGAATCCTGTCCATATACCATTCACGGGTGTAGCCACGCTTCATAAGCTCAAGCATTTTTGTGCTTCCTGATTGTACGGGAAGATGAATACTTTTGCAGATATTATCATATTTTGCCATAACTTCAAGCACCTCATCGGTCATGTCGTGTGGGTAAGATGTAGAAAAGCGCACACGCAACAAAGGATTGGTCTGGGCTACTTTTTCAAGCAATCCGGCAAAAGAGAGTGTTCCGGTTTTATCTTTCCATGCGTATTTGTCAACATTCTGCCCAAGCAGTGTAACTTCTTTATAGTTGCTATCAACAAGCTCCTGCGCTTCCCGCAGAATGGTTTGCGGAGAGCGGCTTCGTTCACGACCCCGTGTAAAAGGCACCACGCAAAAAGCGCACATATTGTCGCAGCCCCGCATGATAGAAACAAAAGCGCTCACACCATTTGTGTCATAACGCACAGGCAAAATATCTTCGTAATTTTCTTCTTTCGATAATTTTACATTAATGGATTTTTTACCCTGTTCCACTTCTACCAGCATCGAAGGAAGCTCTCTGTATGCATCGGGTCCGACAACAAGGTCTACAATTTTTGATTCTTCAATAAGCTTCTGCTTTAAACGTTCTGCCATACACCCGATAACGCCAATAATAAGCTCGGGATTTTTTTTACGCGCCAGCCTGAAAACGTCCAAACGCCCCCATACACGGGTTTCTGCATTCTCGCGAATAGAGCAGGTATTAACAAGAATCACATCCGCCTCATGAATATCTTCGGTGCGCATATACCCATGATCTTTCATCACAGAAACCACCACTTCGCTGTCTGCCACATTCATCTGGCAGCCATAAGTTTCAATATATAATTTCAATTCGTTATATTTTTATTTCTGCAAAATTAAACAAAAATGTTGATTCGCGAGTAAAGGAAAAGCAATCCTGTGAAATATCGCGGGAAAGCAAATGCGGTAGCCATCCCTGACAAGTTTGCGGAATTGATAAATAAATATTCGATTTAGGAGTAGAAGTAAGATTTAGGATTAAAAAATTTACTTTATCGAAATCACATTTATTTCCACCCTGCGGTTTTTTTCCATTTCGTCTTCTTTGTTTGTCGTGGGATAAAGCATGTATTTACTCCCAAAGCCAATTGTTGTCATACGAGTTCTTTCAATACCTTTTTCTTTAAGATAAGTATATATTGCTTGTGCGCGTTGTTCCGATAATTTTTGTGACCAGCCTGGTCTTTGCGCTTCCGTTTGTTTAAAAGGGTCGTTCGTATGGCCTTCTATTCGTATCACCATCTTTTTATTTTTTTTCATAAGCTTATAGAGTGCCTTAACCGATGACATAGACTTAGGAAGAAGCCTTGCCTGGTCTCCATGAAAATTTATTCCGTCAAGCGTATATTTTTTACCGCCCTTTAATTTCGGAAGCACAACTTTGATATTATTTATCTGATAATTGGCTTTTTTCAGCTCCGCTTTATGTATCTCTTTTATTGATATAAAAGAACTGTCTTCTGTCATTACCAGATTATAATCTTCATTTAAAAAGACAATTGCTGAAAAATCAAATATACCTGCTTCATTGGTTTTTGTACTTGCAATTTCAACTCCGTTTTTATCTTCCAGTACTACATTAACATCATTCAGTACTTTATTATTTTCATCTTTAACTTCTCCTGTCAATCTGATTTTATTTTCGTAGCCCAATTCAATAGTATGCCCCTCGCCATTTGGATGCACATTATCTAAAACAAGATAATAGCGTTCTTTTTTCTTTACCTGTATTGATTTTGAAAACGGACTGCCTTTTCCTGCGCAAGTAAATTCATCTGTTGCTGCATCTGTGAGCCCGGTAATTTCTGATTTCCCCAAACCGGTACGCGTAATATTTGTACGCACAGGAAGTATTTTGCTCAATGCAACTTGTTCGCAAAAAGTACTGTCTGTACATTTAAAAAGAATGAAGTCGTAATCGTCGTTTTTATTCTCGGGAGTAATTCTGAAAACCAAATTACCATCTTCAAAAACATCAAAATAATACCAGGCAGAATTATGTTCTTTTTCAAAAAAAAACATATCTCTTTGCTTTGAAGATTTTATTTCCAATATTTCGCCATGCCTATCAGGAGCAACGGTTGGTCCATATTTTACTGAGATTTTTATCGCATCTTTACAATCAGCGGAAATGGGTTTCAGTTTGAGCGTTTTGTTCTGAGCGCTTGCAAATGGAACAAACAGTATAAGGATTAACAATGTCAGGAAGCCATCCCCCACCTTTTTCCTATCCGTTTTTTTACGCGATAAACTTATTTTCTCCTGCTTTTTTTTCTCTTTAGATTCCTCTGTGGGAGCGGTAGTATAAAACATTAAGCATGTTGGTAATAATATTTGAAAGATATGATAAAAATTATTTTCCCACAGGATTTTCAACAACAGGCAATTTTTTTGTAACGGCTCTTTTTTCTTTCTGTAAATCGAGTTCTTCAAATAAAATAGCATCCGGCAAAATGAATGAAGAGGGGATACCTGCCAGTGGCCAGCGATAAGTGTCATAATTTGATTTTTTCCCTTTTATCAACGTATTGTAAACATATTCCTTATTTGAAAATCCTAATGTTTTTTTGAATGATTTAACAGTAAGTCCGCTGATTTCTACTGAACGGACAAGCTCCTCTTTACCGTCTTTCACAGATACTCTGTAAACCTGAAATGGCGTTGAAACTGCATCTTTCTTTTCCTGCCCTTCACCGCCAAAGAAAATCATTTCGTTTTCTTCGGGAATCCCGGCATTCAGATTTTTTATTTTTCTGACAATGTATACATACTCCAAATCTTCTTCTTTTGCAGCAGCAAACATTTTTTTCATTAGTTCATCTTTGGTCATACCTTTGGATGTAGTAAAACTAATAACACCGGGGCCTGTTACAGTAGAAATACCCCCTCCATTAAAAGTAAACCGCTTATGCCCGTTTGACTGTAAAACTTTTGTTGAAGGCACTCTGTCGTTCAATAAATTTTTTAAAACGCCATTGTCAACCAATACAAGTTCTTTATCTGGTTTTACACCTTCTGCATCTATTTCATAAGAACCGACAAGTTTAATACCGTTGTATTCTTTTAAGCCTGGTATTGCTTTAATGGTAAGGTCTCTTGAAACTAATTTTTTATTTAATAAGGGTTCTATGCCATTATCTTTATACATATCGCCAGCCATTTGAGCAAGTGTAGGATTGCTTAAAATTGGTTTTCTGTTGCCTACCAGACTTGTTGTTCCACTAAAAAATTTCTGTACTAAAATTTCGGCTGCTGCTTCGCCTTCAAAAAGTACAGGGCCTGAATATGCCTCTGCAATAACGGGAGCTTTGCGTAATGCTGTAATATTATCAGCCATTGTTTTAATGTCTTTTTTCATAATTTCCATTGAAGGTAAATCATTCTGTGAAAGAGTATAATAAAAAACATGATCAGCCAAAGGTTCACCATCGGAAGCCTGTGTTTTTACATACGCTTGTAAAGCGACAATTACAGCCGGGTATTTTACTTCTGACAAATCTGTATTGGTAAAATACACATCGGCCTGATAAACGAAAATATTTACACCTGATGAAAAAATATCATTATAAGTTTTCATGATTGCGGATAATTCTTTTGCCGTGTTTTCGAGCTTGGCTTTATCAATTGTAAAAGTGGGTGATTGCAGTATTAATTTTTGCTGGGGTGCAGTTGAAAAATCAGCAAGGTTTTTTTCTTCATCAGCTAAATTCTGTTGCTGAATGCTGGAAATTTTTGCTTCGTACTTTGCTGTTGCTGTTTTATACCTGTGATCGGTAACTAACCATAAAGCCCTTTTTATGGCGTTCACATCATTACCTAACGGAATGCTCATATCGTCACGCTCCCAAAACCAAATTGTATTTTCATCAAGATAGTTATCGCAGGTGCGTGTATTATCACCTACTAATACAGTGTTTTCCTGTTTTCTGAATTGTTTTTCTTCGGAAAGAATTACCGAGCCAAGCGAAGCGTTTATTTGCAAAGCTTTGGCATCGGCTATCGTGTAACTAATAAAAAAGGGTTTCCTGAGTTTTTCTAATTTCAGGTTTTCAATATTTCTTTTCAGTTCTTCTTTCATTGCTTTTAAAATGACCGGCTCCTGTGCAGTTGCTATGTTTACTAAGAAACATATCAGACTTGCTATTATCAATATTTTTTTCATTTTATTTCGATTTAAATTATTAGAAAATGTGTTACAAAATTTATTTATTGGTTACGGTCTTTTTAATATAGCTGGTCTGTCTTGTTTTTTATTTTTTCGTTGTGTTTCTATTTGTTTTACAAATACTGAAGGTGAAACGCAGGTCGTGGGAATACCACCCGATTCAGCCCCGCATGTTCCTGTGAAAACATTATAACTGTCGCCTGCTGCTGCAATTTGTGAAAACATTGCAAGGGGTGTACCCACAAGGTCAACACCACGAACCAGTTCATCTGGGCGACCGTCAACATAAATTCTGTAAACTTCTGTCGGCATAACATTAAAAGCATTGGGAATAAAACGACCTGTCATAGTAAAGCCCCCTGTCACATTTGCAAACAGGTAGCCGTATTCTTTGCCCTGTTTTTTTGCTTCCTCCCTTAACATTTTTTTCAGGTCTTCCATTTTATTGGGTTGAGAGGTTTCTATTATAAGGTTTGATTGCCTTGTTACAGGCTGTTTACCGTGGGCGGCTCTGCCGTGTCCGTTTGAATTAGAAAATTTTTCAATAGGGCAACGTGACATCAAAAAGCCATTCAGAACTCCTTTATTTACAATACTTACTTTTTTGCCTTTTATTCCTTCATCATCGAAAGTATATGAACCGTAAAGATCAAAACCTTTATACTGTTTTATAGAGGGGTCGAAAAATACAGTGAAATCAGCAGGCAAAACATTTTCTCCGATTTTCTTTTTAAAAGTCTGTGCATCGCTTTCTTTTTTCATACGGTGCCCTTCAACCCTGTGTCCGAATATTTCATGGAAAAATACACCGGCAGATTTGGAAGACAATAAAGCAGGACCTGTAAAAGCATCAACTACCGGCGCAACTTTAAGTTTACCCAATTTTTCAACCATTTCTTTGATGTCTTTCAAAATCATTTCATCATTTGGTAAATCAGAAGGTTTGTTGGCAAAATACGTTTCATATAAAGGAAGATCCATTCCGTCATCAGCCTGTATGTTTCCGCTGATGTGAAGCCAGGCATATACCCTGTTTTCAGCGATTGATGAACCTTCTGTTGACACATAATATTTTCTTTCGACAACAAAACGAATTACAGATTCGCCTTTATAAATATCTGGATTAGTAAGAAAAACAGCCGAATATTTTTTAAGTTTTTCTTCCCATGCCGATTTATCAAATTTTGTTTCATCGTCTTTTAAAAGGGGTTCAATATTAACCTCTGCTTTTTCTTCGGAAAAATCGAATGATTTATCTTCTGTTTCAACTTTTACAGCAACATTGGCCTGTACTTTGGCAAGACGATCGGTAGCTTTGCGATACCCGTCATCAGTTGCAGACCACAATATTTGCTTAATACCCTCTGCCTGATTATCTAAAGGAAATTCAACACCGTCTGACCAGCCTTCCATCCATCCGCTGTTATCGTCGCGCAACTCATGAAAATTATCAAGTTCGCGGCTGCCAGTCCGAACCATTACCGTAAGAAATCGTTTGTTCTCAACATCCGACAGTATCAAATTATCGAATGATGTTTTAATATTATAGGTCTTTACTTCATCAATCCTGTAACTGATAAAATAAGGTGCGCCGGGCTGTTTTTTGAATGCTTCAAAATTCCGGGTTAATTCACCTTTCATAATGTCAATAAGTTTGTCCTGCGCATACGCTGTGATTCCGCCCAGAATCCCTGTACTCAATCCTATAAAGGTGAGCAATGCTAAAAAAAAATTTCCCATTTTGCTATTTTTTAGATAAAATTAATTTGCAAATTACTATTTATAATTTAAAAATGTACTTCCTCCGAAAAGTATTGCATAATTTTTTTCGGAATGGACTCAAAAATAAAACCTTGTTAAAATCCTGACCTGAGAACCAATTGTTGTGTATGGGTCTTGACTTCCTTTTATTAATTTTTCATTTTCATAAGATGAGCGACCAAAAGAATAAACAAAATAAACAGAAAATTCTGAACCAATGCTGAAATGATTTCCAATTGGAAAATACTCCGCTCCTAATACAGGTGAAACTGAAATATTATACCATACATTTTTCAATTCTAATTTTGGAGTATCAGTATAGATAACTGTATTATTTGATGTCCCAAAAATTATTCTCGGCCCAAAATAAATATTTGCCTTTCCCTTCTGAATCATAGGAAAAATACCCAAACCAATATTAAAAGCAGATGATTTATACTTTGTTGAAGCAGAAGCACTATCACTTGCTGAAACTTTGGCAAATGAAAAATCAAGTTCCATTCTGAAATGTTCATTAAATGAAATAGGCATTAATATATTTTTCATTGGTGAAGTAACTAAACTATGAGATGCCATAATAAAACCTAAATCTAATAATTGAGCACCTATTCCAAAAACTCTCGGTTCAATAGTTGATTTTTTTTCATCTGTTATTTCCTTGACCACTGTTTTCAGTGAAGAAATATCTGCTGTTAATTGTTTAATATTTAAGGTAATTTCATTTGTAGATTGCTTAATGTCGCCTGATGATTCATTACTTTTAAGTTTATTTACAGCATCAATTAAATCTACCTGATATTTTGATTGTTGTTGATTTACAAGTGTAAGTTGTTCCATAAACTTCTTGAATGTTTCATTCATTAAAGAATCTTGTTTTATCATTTTCTTTAATAAATCATTACTGTAATTATTTTGTGCTTCTGATTTTTTGTCCATATCAAATTTCTTTGACGGGTTATTTTGTATCTGCATGATATCAGACCTTGAAATTGTTTTAGCAATTCCGTTTTTTTCGCTTAAATCTATATACGTTACTGTTTCAGGTGTTTCTTTAGTTATAGTTGCCTGAATCACATTCAAGTTATTGAGAATAATAATTGCATCTTGAGAAAAAGAAGCAAAGCTGATACAGACAAACGTAAAAATTAACAGTGTTTTCATTTTATTAAATTTTTAGTTTTATTAGTTTTAATTTTTCACACAGCGAACTGAAAAACCCATATTAGAATAACCATTACCACTTGAAATTTCAGTGCTGCCTGAAAATAAAATTTTCCATTTATAAGCAGCATCTGACGACCAAAAATACGCATATTCAGTTAAGTCATTAAAGAAACCTGAATAATTACGATTACCTCCCGGCAAGGCTGTAAAATTACTACTATTGTCTGCGCCTGTATTTGGATTTGCCCAATGATAATAACCAGATTCTTTCATTTTGCCTCCTGCAACAGCTTTTCCTCCAAGATAATCAATTAATGTTTGCCATTCTGTATTTGTCGGGACATGCCAATCGGTCGGACATATATTTTTAATATTATTAACAGCATACCAATTATATAAATGACCATAATCAGTAGAAATATTGTTATAATCGCAATAAGCTCCTGTTGACGAAGTACTCCATGCAGTATTATCAGTTATGTTTTGAATTGTTGTGTTATCAGCATATTTTGTTGTTTTTAAATTTGCTTTCATCCAACATTGTGATCCAATTGCAACTACAGGATAAGAATTTCCGTCAATATCATATACATCGGAAGGGCATGTTACAGAAACTAAAGTCGTAAAACTTCTTTCAGCTCCATATCCTGTTCCTTTAATATTTGTTGCAAAAGCCTTCACATAATATGTTGTATTTGGTGCTAACCCTGATAAGTTGCTTGAAAAAATTCCTGTTCCTGTACCATTATTTGTTGGACTGTTTGATATACTCGGGTTCGGATTCGTGCTGTAACATATACCTCGCGCCGTTATTGAAGAATTGCCATCACTCGATATAGTTCCTCCGCTTATTGCAGTAGTAGATGTTATATTTGTTATAGCATTTGTTGTAACTGTTGGTAATGAAATAATAGCATTTGTTGAAAAACTTAATTCATTTCCATAACCTGTGCCTGCACTATTTATAGCATAAGCACGAACATAATACGTTTTATTTGATTTTAAACCTGAAAGCTTTACTGAAAAAATCCCGATAGTATCTTTGGGATGCACAGATTTCTTTTTTGTTGTTGTAGGGTTCTGAATTGTATCAAAGCATACACCCCTTTCTGTAATTTTTTTTCCACGGTCAGAAGAAATATTACCTCCGCAAGTTGCAGTATCAGCACCAATACTTGTAACCGCCGAAGTTGTAAGAACAGGAACGGGACCGGTTGCCTCGCCATCATCTGTACTTTCTTTTTCACAGCTTACAAAAAATATTAGCTGAACGCTGAATAAAATTACTATACAAAAAATGATTTTTGTTTTCATAACATTGTATTATTTATTGTTTTTGCCTACAGTAATTTGTTTTATTATAAGCTCTTTTGCAGTACAAATTTTTAAATTATAATTACCTGTAGCAAGGCTCTGTAAATTTAATTTGTATGTTTTATTCGTAGCAGTATTTACAATATTATCACTAATTGTTGATTCAATAATTATCTGACCAAGCATATTGTAAACTTCAATTTTTTGTATTTCCATATCTGAACCATTCTCTATAAAAAGTTCTCCTGTGGTAGGATTAGGATAAATTTTAAAAAAATCAGCAATTGTATTTTCTTCAATACCTGTTGCCGGAAGTATTGTAAAATAGGTATTACTGAAATCAAAAATTGAATCAATTGAGGCACTTAATATTTTAATTTTATAAACCGAGCCGGAAAATAAATCTGTAGGAATATGCCATGAATAAGTTTGATTTGAAATGTTACATTGACCTATTGATGTTATAAAAGACGTTCCCTGAAATAGTTCTATATTAGCTGTTCCTGAAATATTTGCTGATGTCCAAGTGATGTTAATTGTTGTATCCATTTTTAAAGTTTCTCCGCCGTTGGGGTAGGTGATGGTAATTAAAGGAACAGTAGAAGTAACATTTATTGGTACTATACTTGACCATGCACCAATATTATCTTGTGATTTTGCTTCTATTGTATTGCTACCTGACGATAATGTAACAGAACCTGACCAACTTGTTGTACCTGTCGCATCTTGCCAACTTCCACTATTTACACGGAATTGTACTAATGATATACTACCGTCAGGGTCATTTGCTGTTCCTGCTACAGAAATATTTTGTGTTGTAAATGATTGTCCGTTATCTGGAGAACTTATACTAATCGTAGGGATTTGATTTGATGCGGAATAAGTAACATTGATTGAAACAGGGTTTGACCATGCGCCTGTATTGTCTTGTGATTTTGCTTCTATTGTATTGCTACCTGACGATAATGTAACAGAACCTGACCAACTTGTTGTACCTGTCGCATCTTGCCAACTTCCACTATTTACACGGAATTGTACTAATGATATACTACCGTCAGGGTCATTTGCTGTTCCTGCTACAGAAATATTTTGTGTTGTAAATGATTGTCCGTTACTTGGAGAACTAATACTAATCGTAGGGATTTGATTTGATGCAGTAACCGTTAAAGTTGCATCATTGCTTTGGGCTTGATATTCATTGTTACAATTATTGATTTTACAATTGTAACTACCATTGTCACTAGTAGTGAGATTTGTTATTGTAAATGAGTTACTTGTTGCTGAAGTATTAATTGGTCCTCCTTGTAAAACATTATCTTTAAACCAAAAGTAAATAAATGGCGGTGTACCATTTACAGAAACGTTAAATACTACTGTACTACCTGAATTCACTGATTGAGTTTGGGGATGTGTAGCGATTGTTACTGCTGTACAAGATGAATTACAAGCAATAATATTATTTTTTGTATTAGTTCTAATTTGAGCCAATAAATTATAAAGATTATTACCAGGACAAGTGGTTGATGCCACATCACGATGCCCCATAACTCTTGGTAAATTTTGAGAATTTATACTGGCTGAAGTTGTAGGATCAAAACCACGCCAATCAAACCACCATGCTAATAAATCTTCTAATTTTGATAATTGAACTGTTGTTGAATTTGTAACGTCAGTATTTCCTAAAAAACAAATCCCTATTGAATATGAATTGTAAGAAGTAGCATGTGCCCCTTGAACATCTTGAGTTGTATTACTAGGATTGTATCTGCCTTGAAAAATATTACCGTACTTGTCTACAAGGTAATTATAACCTATATCAAGCCATCCATTTGTATTAACATGATAATCCCAATAGCTTCTTACAATAGAATAGCCATCTGTATATGTATCTGGTGAGGCTCCATGATGCATGATTACATGAGTTGGATATATCACAGTTGGGGTATATGTCGGGTTTTGACAAGCAGTGAAACTCCCACACCAATCACTCCTTGGTATTATAGATGGCTGTGGGCATCCTCTATTTTTATTTGATTCATTTATAATATCTTTGTTTTCAAGTTTTTCAAAATTATTTCTATCTGAATTATTTGAAATCATGTCAACTAAATCCACTCTAGTTGTATTTATTTTTTCAGGTGTTAATAAAATAATCTCACATTCATTGTATAGCTCTTTATCGCTTAAAAAAATTATATTACTCCAGTATAAATTAGTCGGTGTTTCATTTGGTAAAACTTCACCTTTCACTTCCCTCCAATCATCCCAATCAAAATTATTTTTTTTAGTCCTATATTTTATTTTAAAAGATTCGGGTACAACATTATCATTTTCACATGACCAACCTACTCCGAAGTAAGAAAAGGGTACTGGTGATTTAATGTAAAATGAATAACTTCCATCTATATTCCTACTACTTTCTATATTATTATCCCAACTTATTATTACAGCAGGATTATTCCTTCTTTTACTGTCGTCAATTACCTTTGTTGGGTAGGGTTTTAAATCAGTTTCTTTAAACTTAAAAGAACTTTGCTGCCCCATTACTCTTACCTGCATTGCAATTACGACAATGCACAGAAATAAAATCGTAAAAATCTTTTTCATAACCTAAATGTGTTTAATTTTTCCCTACTCTTTTTCGCCACGGCGAAGGATTTTCGGGGTTGCTCCTATTCAATTATTTTCGGATTGTTTCTAATTTACTTATTTTTAGTTCCAACTCCTCTACCTGTTTTTTCAATGCCTCCAGCTCTTTAATTTTCTTGTTTAATTCTTTAATTGCAGCTAATGCAACGCCTGCAGGATCAATAGTTGAAATGGCTTTGTCATCATTGCCAAGGTTGAACAGATTATAAAAATCCTGCGACATTGGTCCGATGTGTTTCACACCCGGTTCGCTTTTGTAGTTCCATACAGTGATTGGCAACAGATCAATTTTTGATAATATATCTTTATTGCTGACCTCTGTAAAATTTTCTTTCAACAGTTTATCTGAAGCATTTGTCCATACGCCACCATTAGATAAAAAGGCTCCGTTTGTAACATCAATAACCTTTCCGGTACCTGACTTTGCGATATATATCATTGAATTTGGATTACTGGAATTATTTTGTTGAATCTCTAAAGTTCTCCCCATCCCGTCGTTAGTTATTATCATAGTGTTTGAAGAAGCGCCTGTATTGCTTTGTTGTATCTGGAATGGAATTCCACTGCTTCCTGAATGCCAGATTCCCAATCCGTTTGCCCCGCCTGTTATATTCATATAAAAACTGGTTCCATTATAGGGTTGCTCCTGCCGTATCCGGCCTACAACATGCAGTTTGTCAGAAGGGCTTGTTGTGCCTATCCCGACATAATTCCCATCATCAAAAATTTGTGATGTGCTTATGGAAGTTGAACCGGAAAATTTAGGTATATAATTAGATGTACCGGAACCGGTAATTCCCGCAGAAAAGGCTTGATTAACGGCATTCGTTATTCTGCCGAATGAATTTACTGTGATTACAGGTACATTTGTAGTGCTGCCATAAGTTCCGGGAGTAACTCCTGTTGTAGAATTACTGATTGTATCACCGGAAATTGAAATTCCATTACCTGCAACGTATGTTTGTTCTGTTTCCTTCGCATACAAAGCATACGGCACGCTGAGCAGTTGGCTTGTTCCCATTTCAACATAATTGCTGCCACCTGCTGCATCGAGTTCCACTTTTACAAAATACGACCCGCCTGCCCAGTTGATGCTTGCGAAACTGCCGCTTACCACAGCACCACCGCCTATGGCAAGGGTTACCAAGCCGAACTGGTTTGTGGTATCGGTATGTGTTTCGCTATATACAAGTGTTCCGGAAACGCTGCCCTGTAACAGGCTTATACGGAACGATACATGCTGGTTTGCCAGCACATTGCCCGCTGCATTTCGGGCTATCGCTTGGTATCTGAAGCTTTGTGGCGATTGGGCAAAGATGTTTTGATTAATTAAAAATGATAAAAAAAATATCAGGGCAATTCTTGTAAAAACCTTTTTCATAACCTTAATGTTTTTAATTTCCCCCTACTCTTTACAGGATTTTCGGGTTGCTCCTATTATTTTTTTGATGTCTTATTTATTTTTTATCTCACAAAATATCATCTGTTTTTTCATTTGTCTTATATTTTGTTAAACCCTTGTTATTTCAATATTTGTTTGATCTTGGTATAGCTGATTTAATTTTATAAAAAAATTATTTGCCTGAAAACATTGTCTCTATTTTTAATATAAATTCTGAAAAAAATATTGGTTTTGATATAAACTTTTTTAGTTCTGTATTCTTAAAATCTGATATATAAGATCTATCTACTATACCTATTATCAGAAGTTCATTATTATATTCACATATTTGTCTTAATGATTCAAGTCCATTTATTTCTTGAATATCAATGTCTATAAAAACCATATTTATTAATTTGTTTTTTTTACAGAATTCAACAGAATTTTTACAGTCAGTTTCTAATATCATTTTTGCTTCTGTTTTTTCTAAAATATCTTTTAACAAATAATAATAATTTTCATCTTGCGTATTTACCAATAAAATTGTTTTGTCTTTCCAGTTAAAATTGTTTTGTCTTTCTTCTTTCATTACTGTTAAATATTTCTGCCGATTCTCACGACAATTTTTGCTTGCTTTACTGAAAGATTGGAAAGTCCTATTTTATAATTACAGGCGATAAATCAGTATAAACATAACCTGAAATAGTTGTTGTTACATTATAAAATGTTATAGTAGTAAGTTTTGGGACTCCTATTTCTTTTTTGCATTTGACAGAGAAAAGAATAGCGCATACAATAAGAAGAGACAAAAAGATTGCAGTTATTTTTTTCATAAGTATGTTTTTCAAATTAAACTGTTAATGCAAAAATATAACTTTTAGTTTAATAAAACAAAATATTTAAACCATAAGTTTATTTATAATAACTTATAGTGTATAGAATAAATTTACTTATTAAATACATTTACACTATGAATTTAAAAGACCTTGGTAAAAAGATAAGAGTAATGCGGGCAGAAAAGAGCCTGAGTCAGGAAAATGTTGCAGTAGAGTTAGGAATTTCCACAACTGCATATTCAAAAATAGAAAGAGGCGAAACCAATGTTTCTTTTACCCGCCTGATACAGATAGCCGATTTTTTTGGTATGGGATTGATAGAATTTTTAGAAAAGCAGGAAGCGCGACCGTATAAAAATAAAAAAGCAAAACAGGATTCTCAAATTACAGCCAATGAAGACACATCTGGTTACAATAAAAAACAAGATAACAATTTGAAAAAGGAAATGGTGCAATTACGCGAGTTGCTAAAAGCAAAAGAAGAAATTATTGAACTTCTGAAAAAAAAGAAATAAAGCCTATACACACTAATTGGCAATCTCACTCACTCAACATCCCCCACCTTTTTCCTCTCCGCCTTTTTACGCGATAAGCTTATTTTCTCCTGCTTTTTTTTCTCCTTAGATTTTTCTGTAGGTTTTGTAGGCTTGCGTTTCTTCTTCTTTTTTAAACATTTTTCAATGAGGATGTAAAATTTTTCTATGCACTTTTTTTTGTTTTTCAGTTGCGTGCGTTCGGTTTGCGAAACGATACGAATAAAGCCTTCATTTGTGATTGTATCGGCAAGTTTCTCAAGCAAAATATTTTTTTGTTCCTGCGTTAAAATTTCAGAATCCTCCACATGAAAACGAAGTTCTACTTTCGTAGAAACCTTGTTCACGTTTTGTCCGCCTGCGCCACTGCTACGGGATGCGCTAAATGTAAATTCTGGTAAAAAATCTTTCATTGCGTAAAAATTGTTCTTGTATTCTGTTTTAGTTTATAATGCGAATTAAGAGTTAAAAGATGATACTTGATAATCAATAGCCACAAAGTCACAAAGACACAAAGCTTCACAAAATAAATTTCAATTCATTCCTTCTAATATAGTGAGACTTTGTGTCTTAGTGGCAAAACATATCTGTTCCAACCCTTAATTGGCATTTATAACAAAGATATTATTTTTATTAATGATTTCAAAA
Organism: Bacteroidetes bacterium GWF2_35_48; assembly: GCA_001769125.1. Classification (GTDB taxonomy): domain Bacteria; phylum Bacteroidota; class Bacteroidia; order Bacteroidales; family GWF2-35-48; genus GWF2-35-48. Next base: position 53,018 of record MEOG01000132.1, read on the forward strand.
GAAGATAAATTTAAAATGAAAAATAAATATCACGCTATAAATAATATTTAGCATATTTTTAATTATTATTGTATGGTTATTATTAAACAATAATTCTATAAACTTTGTAAATGAATTTTAGAAATTTTTTCCTTGTCTCTATAATAATGGTTTTGGGTTTCAATGTTGCTTCTCAAACCCTAAAAAAATACTCAGGTGCTTTCCCTCTTTCTGAACCCTGGTCGCAGGACGCAAAAATAACCTGTTCTTTTTTTGATGAAAAATCAGGAAAAGTGTATGATGGAAAATTTACATTATCTATAGTTGGAAAAGATAATTTCAAAGGAGTAAGTCAAAATATCACGGGATTTTTTAAAAAAGGATTACGTGATGGGAAGTGGATATTTACGGTATCCTATAATGATTGGAAACTAACAGAGAATAACTATTATAAAACAGGCGCATCAACGCTGACCATTAATTACAAATCAGGACTGCCTGATAATTTGTGGAGTTTTTCCGGTTCATATAAGATTAGACAAAAAACAGAACAAGTAAGCAAGACTGGTTTTACTGCATTTTCAAAAGTTACAAAACAAAATATTAAAATGAATTTTAAAGAGGGGATTTTAAATACTTTTTTATACGAATCCCTAGGCTTAAATCCTAAAGATGCCATCAGGTACACCTATACATTTGATGAAGCTGGGTTTTTGCAAAATATTGCGAAAGATATTGAGAGCTCAAAGTCTGATGAAATATGGTACCATGGCTTAGACAAATCTTCTGATGATGAAAAATTGAAAATGGATAAATATTTATATTATTTAAAAATTGCTGAAGATTCTCTTGCTTATCTTCCTTACTCATACAAAAAGCTTGTATTTCGTGAAAATAAAAAAATTAATGAAAATGATTCCTCTATAAATATTTCCAACCTTTTATTGAGAATTTACAATGATATTTTTCTATGGAATGATATTCCCGGAGATTTACATTTTGATACGACAAAATCAAAACAGGATTATCTCGTGAAACTCACAATGCCCGGATTTTACACAAGAGAGCTGTATAAGCAATCTCCAAAAGAAAAAACACTAAATGCAGAACAAGCAGAAATGTTTAGTAATATAAACAAATTGCTTAAATCTGTTCAATCTGTTATCATTGAACCAAAACTCAATAAGTGTTCAAAAATAGAAGCTGCATCTCAGAATTATAGCAGTCTTGTAAAATATCGCGACACGATTGCTCAGGTGCAGGATAAAATAAATGCGCTTGAAAAATATTACAAAGGTGTTAGCTCATTTAGCAGCTTTCAGGAAGTTTTCAGTAATACAGAATTTCTGAAAAATATCAGTGAAAAAGACATTTTAAATTATATATTAAATATGATTACATCCATAGAAAAAATTGTTCTGCCCCTGACTAAAGATATGGAGAAAACTTTGAATGATTTTGAGTATGATTTTTGGCTCAATGAGGGCAACACATCTATGGCGCAGAAAAATTATCCGGCTGCGATGAAAGCATTTGAAACGGCTAAAATACTAAAGCCAGAAGAGCAGGAACCGATAACAAAAATCAAAGAACTCACCAGGCGGGAAGCTCTTAAGGGAGCGGAAGACCAGCGCATGAAAAATTTCAGTTACCTGTCAGAGCATTTCAGAAAAATACCCGTGAATTATAAATCAGGCGAAATTAAAAAACATTTGTACAATGCATATCTGATTTTAAAAGAATACATGGTAAGCGAAATGGACAATTCAAAATACGATGCATATCAAAAATTAGAAATCAGTAAACAGGTTATAAAGCTTGTAGATAAAATGAATGAATTGCTAAATTCAGATACAGAAGAGCTGGAAAAACAGTTAAAAAAAACAAAAGAACCTGAGAAAATAAAAGAGATATTGGGGATATAAAAATTTAATTTGTGAAAGGCTGTAGACCCTCATTATTGTAACCCCAACAGCTTACCTCTGCTAACTAACGGCTGTAGGTCGTGCATTATGGGAACAAACAAACATAGATTTAAAGTTATCAACCAACTTTCCAGTCATACCTCTTTGTTATATGCAAGCCCTTCAGGCTTGTACTCTGATGAGAACTTTGGTTTTACTATAATGTACCCTCTGCGAGGGTGGGGCTTGTTTCTATAAAAAGATGTAGGCTTTAATTATGGGAACAACCACTTCCAAAAAGCTTTGTTGATGCCTGTAGGCACGCATTATTGGAACAGTCCTTTACTTCTCAGTTGTTGCTGATACCTGTAGTGTATCCATTATTGAAAGTTTTAAACATTCAATAATCTACAAATACAGAGTCAAGCCCTTTTATTTAATTTCCCCGCCATTCATAATATTCTTTTCAGGAGCAACAAAACACAAGCACCCATCACTGTTTTCTGCCATTAAAATCATTCCCTGAGATTGAATCCCTTTTATTTCACGCGGTGCAAGGTTCACAAGGATTACCACTTTTTTGCCAATGATTTCTTCGGATGTGTAATATTCTGCAATGCCTGAAACCACGCACCGTTTGTCAATTCCTGTATCAATAGTGAGCTTCAGAAGTTTTTTTGTTTTGGCAACTTTTTCTGCTGTAAGTATGGTTCCTGTACGAATATCCATTTTTGAAAAATCATCAAAAGAAATATCCTGTTTTTGTGGCTTTGCAATTGCCGCTGCTGCTTCATTATTTTTTTTCGATTGCAGTAATTTATCAACCTGTGCTTTTATGGCGTCGTCTTCTATTTTTTCAAAAAGTAATGTTGCAGGATTCAGCGCATGTCCGGCTTTTAAATGATATTCTGTTCCTATTTTCTCCCACCCTATTTTTTCGATGTTCAAAAGATGCCTCAATTTGTCTGCTGTAAAGGGTAAGAATGGTTCAATCAAAGTAGAAATATTTGCTGCTATTTGCAAGGATATATTCAGAATGGTTTTAACACGCGCTTCATCGGTTTTAATAAGCTTCCAGGGTTCTGTGTCCGCAAGGTATTTATTTCCCCAACGTGCAAGTTCCATGGCTTCTTTCAGTGCTTCCCTGAAACGATAATTCTCTATACTGTATTCAATATTAGATTTAATTTTTTTTGTTTCTTCCAGCATTTGTTTTTCATAATCTGTTTCTGCTGTAATTTCCGGTATTTTTCCATCAAAATATTTGTGTGTAAGTACCATGGCTCGGTTCACGAAATTCCCCAAAATAGCGACAAGTTCATTATTGTTGCGTGCCTGAAAATCTGCCCATGTAAAATCATTGTCTTTTGTTTCGGGCGCATTTGCTGTAAGGGTATAGCGCAACACATCCTGTTTGTCAGGAAAGTCAACCAAATATTCATGCAGCCATACAGCCCAGTTACGTGAAGTGGAAATTTTATCATTCTCAAGATTCAAAAACTCGTTGGCAGGAACATTCTCCGGAAGAATATAACTTCCTTCTGCTTTCAAAACTGTCGGGAAAACAATACAATGAAAAACAATGTTGTCTTTACCAATAAAATGAACCAGTTTTGTTTCTTGATCCTTCCAGTATAATTCCCACTTATCCGTCAGCTCTTTTGTTGCAGAAATATACCCAATAGGCGCATCAAACCAAACATACAGAACTTTTCCTTCAGCGCCTTCCACGGGAACAGGAACGCCCCAGTCGAGGTCGCGGCTTACAGCGCGGGGTTGCAAGCCCTGATCGAGCCATGATTTGCATTGCCCGTAAACATTGGCTTTCCATTCTTTATGTTCTTCGAGAATCCACTTCCGCAGCCAGGGCTCATATTTATCAAGAGGTAAAAACCAATGTTTTGTTTCTTTAAGCACAGGCTTACTTCCACTTAATGTAGATTTAGGGTTTATCAGATCTGTTGCATTCAGCGAAGTTCCGCATTTTTCACATTGATCGCCATACGCGTTTTCATTTCCACAATGCGGACAAGTTCCCGTAATATATCTGTCTGCAAGAAATTGATTTTCCTCTTCATCAAAATACTGCGCTGTAACTTTTTCAATGAATTCTCCTTTGTCATATATCGTTTTAAATATTTCAGAAGCTGTTTCATAATGCACTTTGCTGGTCGTTCTGGAATAAATATCAAAAGAAATTCCAAACTCCTCAAACGATTTTTTTATAATTTCATGATAGCGATTCACAACATCCTGAGGCGAAATCCCTTCTTTTTTTGCCTTGATAGTAATGGGAACACCGTGTTCATCGGAACCACCGATAAAAAGTACATCTTTCCCTCGTAACCGGAGATAACGGCAATAAATGTCTGCCGGCACGTAAACACCGGCTAAATGACCAATATGAATGGGGCCGTTTGCATAAGGAAGAGCAGAAGTTACCGTATATCTTTTAAAAATTTTCATGTTTTTGTTTTTTTGTATATAATTTTTATAATTTCGCAAAGATATTAATTAACGTTTAATTTTAAACCCTTGTGAAAATTTGAAAAAAAACAAATTGATTTTTGTTAACAGAATACAAATTTCCCGGTATCAGAAATATATATGAAAAAAAGAACTACTACATATCACAAACAATTTTACGAGAGTCTTGTATTCATAAAGAAAAAAGAATACATACTTTAGATTATTCCGATAAATCGACAAGCATATAATTTACTATAGTTTTACATTCAAAATTTATTATCTAACACTTTATTTATTTTCATTAATCAAACACTACAATCATGATTAGGCCACCTTATTTAAAAAGAAGAGACACAATAGGAATTGTTTCAACAGCAAGAAAAGTTACAGAGGCAGAACTTGCCCCGGCAATTAAGAAATTTCAGGAATGGGGACTAAAGGTTGCCATTGGTAAGAATCTTTTTAATGAATACAATCAGTTTGCCGGTACCGACGAAGAAAGGGCAGAAGACTTTCAGGCAATGCTCGACGATCCGAATATCAAAGCTATTGTTTGCGCACGTGGCGGATACGGCACGATTCGCGTCATGGAAGAACTCAGCTTTTTTAAATTTAAAAAAGATTCCAAATGGATTGTTGGCTATAGCGACATCACAGTGCTGCACTCCTATATGCAAAAACATTTTTCATGCGAAACGATTCACGCTACCATGCCTCTGAATTTCCCGGAAGATGGCTCTGATAATGAATCTACCGTATCGCTGAAAGCTGCTTTGTTCGGAGAACTTCCCGTGCAAAATGCAGCACCTCATGAATTTAACCGAACAGGCGAAACAGGAGGTATTCTTACAGGAGGAAATCTGTCTTTAATTTCTAGCTTGAGAGGAACTTATCTGGAAGCGGAAATGAATGGCAGAATTTTGTTCATTGAAGATGTTGATGAATATTTGTATCATATTGACCGTATGATGATGAACCTTAAAACCAGCGGTATTCTTGGTGGTTTAAAAGGTATGATTGTTGGTGGTTTTTCAGATATGAAAGACAATACGGTTCCTTTTGGAAAAACAGCTTATGAAATTATTAAAGACGCTGTTGATGATTTTGATTTTCCTGTTTGTTTTGGTTTTGAAGCCGGACACCTGCCTGTAAATAAAGCAATGTATATGGGAAGACCTGTAAAGTTGACTATTACAGACGAAGGAGTTGAATTGCGATTTTCGTAATTAGTGCTTGCAAGAAAACGTCAATTTCAACGTTACGCTCGACCTGAAAAGTAGTCATGTACATTAGTACATTAGTACACTCCTAATTTTCAGGTCTTCGCAAGCATTTCGGCAAGCTCAATGTATCACCTTGAACTTGACATTTTCTTATCAAGCACTGACACTAATTATAAAAGACAGCTTTTTGCTCTTATAACCTAAGCCCGTTAAACTTCATTAAATGTATAAATGAAGAATAGCGGGTTTTTTGTTTTCAGTTTGTCAATTGTAGACTGACTGGTTTATCATTTTAAAAATTTTCGCTACGCCCGGTTATATACTTCCCTCTTCTGACTTACGTCATTTACAACATTTTTCTCAATTTGCGTAACATCTTTAAAAGATTTTCTCAATTGTTTGAATAAATTCTTTTGCTTGTGTGGATTCCGGTAATGTAAGGACGATGCACGCATCGTCCTTACATTACTACTTTTCTGGAACAAAATAAAAATCTTGCGATAAAGTAAGTTTTTCTTCAGAAGTAATATCGCGCAATTCGTGAGATTCATTTAGTATTTTTGGAGTATAACCCAGCGACTCGAAAAGGTTTATTACTTTCATTCTATTTTCATTTCCGTTAAGTTCCGATTGCACCAACGGCTTAAAGCGTTTCAGCGTTTCCTTCATATTAGAAAAAACTTCGCTTTCGTATCCCTCCACATCGCATTTTACAAAGTCGAGCCGGTTAATATTTGCAAATAAAACATCTGGCATGCGCATTTCCACATCGAAAAATTTCTGATAATTTTCATTTGCAGATGAAACAACCTTTGTCATTCCATGGTGCAGAAGTCCGTCTCTTTCGGGCATTCCCATTTTAACATTTTTTTGTTCTCCGCCTAAAGCATAAGGAAAGAGTTCAAGGTTGTTGTGTCCACTTCGTTTCACATTTTTTTTCCAGATATTATAAAACATAGGGATCGGTTCAACGGCATAAATTCTTCCATTTTCACCTGCAAGATGCGACATCAGGGTGGAGTAATAACCAAGGTTTGCTCCAATATCAATACAGGTATTTCCGGGTTTTATAATTTTTTTCAGATAAAAAAGCTCGGGATATTGTTTTTTAAGATAACCATGACGAACCATGCTTAAATAGACTCTACTCGCCAGTTTTATATATCCTTCAATTCCTAAAAATTTTATCAGTATTTTTCTAATCAGCTTCATTGATTTTTAATCTTTTATTTCTTCAAAATCCACATATTCTCCTGTATTCTTTAAATCATTGCCCTTCTTTTTTGAATCTTTATATTCAATGGTTACATCACCCTCTTTCTTTTTTTTAGCATCGTTATATGCCTGACCCTGCATGTTTTCAAAGTTTGTTAAAACTTTTTTCGCTAATCGTTTCAGAATAAATGGAAGGAGAAAACGCATTGCCAGTTTAAGCACGTAGTAAATTACAATTGCCCAGAATACTATTTTAATAAATGTTTCCAAATGCGGAGGATGTTATAAGTTTTGTTTTTTTATAATTTTAAATAATAATGGGCTGCAGGTTACAAGTTGCAAGTTGCAGGTTTAACCGTAGACTGAGCGCCTGCCTGTCCGCCTGCCTGCCGGCGAGGCAGGGTAGGCAGGGAGTCGAAGTCAAGGTTGCAGGTTGCAATTTAAACATTGCCATCATTAATTTAGTTTGCGAAGTTATTATTTTTCTCATAATTATAAAAATTCAATATTCAAATCATAAGTCCACTCTATTAAGTCTATTTTAGCCACAAAAAGCTCAAAAACATTAAAATTCACTAAATCATATTTTATTTATAATCTTTGGTTTGTGTAATTTCGTGCGTTCGTGTTCCTGCCTGCCGAAGTGGCAGCACAGGTAGGTTAGTGGCAAATTTTGTAGATAATACTTTTCAACGTATACTCAAACATAAAAATTTCGTCTGTTTTATTGCCAATCGGAATAAAATATATATTTTAGTAAGTTTTAAACGTATCGAATAAATTAAAGGATTAATACGATGAAATATTTATTTCTTCTGTTTCTGATACTATCTTTGAGTGGATATACTCAAGTTCAGGAAAATTTCTCTGACGGGGATTTTACAAACAATCCCACATGGAATGGCGATGCTACTGAGTTTATTGTAAGTACATCAACATCTATTCCCACGGCTATGAGACCGGGTTTAAGACTCAATGGAAATGCGGCAGGAGGCGTTTCTCATTTATATGTTACGGATACCATTTCGAGCATTGATAACTTCCAGTGGGAATTCTGGGTGCGCCTTTCTTTGAATCCTACCAGTACGAACTGTGCGCGCTTTTATTTAGTATCCGACTCTTCCGATTTTGAAAGCAATTTAAACGGATATTTTATTCAGATTGGAGAATACAGCGATAAAATAGGACTTTGCAAACAAACCGGAACAACTGTTCAGCAACTTATTACGGGCACTGTTGCGAATTTGAATGTAACTTCATCGCAAATAAGAATAAAGGTTACCCGCGATAATACAGGTTTGTGGAAATTGTATTCAGACCCTGTTGGTGGCTCTGTTTATCAGCTTGAGGGCTCTGTAACCGATCTTACTTATAGCAGCTCTTTCTTTTCAGGCATCTTTGCCAAATATACTTCGAGCAATTATCAAGGTTTCTTTTTTGATGATATTTATATCGGCGCAATTCCTGTTGATACGACAGCACCTGAAATTGTTTCTGTTACAGTAATATCGCCAACAGCGCTTGATATTGTCTTTTCCGAACCTGTAGATCTGGCTACAGCAGAAACAAATTCAAATTATTTTGTAACCAATAATGTGGGAAATCCTTCTTCTGCAACCCGCGATGCGTCTCAGTTCTCATTAGTGCATTTGATTTTTTCCTCGCCTTTTCCTGATGGATTGACAGATACAATTTATGTGTACAATGTTCAGGATTCAGAGGGCAATGCTATAGATACTATTTCTGAAACCTTCATTTATCAGAGCATACCCACACAATTTTCCGATGCCTTTACTGATGGGAATTTCACTCAAAATCCCGCTTGGTTTGGAGACGACAGCCTTTTTCTATGTGAACAGATTTCCGGAAATTATCTTCTCCGGCTGAACGGTACAGTTCCAAAAACTGCCTGTCTTTACACACAACTCGCGCTACAAGACTCAATGGAATGGCAATTTGATGTACGCGTAAATTTAAGCCCATCAAGCACTACGTATTTAAAAGTATTTCTCGCTTCAGATCAAAATAATTTGACAGGCTCATTAAACGGATATTATCTGCAAATGGGCGAATCCAATGCAACCGATGTAGTGCGGCTTTTTAGAATGGACGGTACAACACCTGCTGAAATTTGCAGCGGAACAACAAATATTTCTGCACCTTTTTTAATGCGTATTAAAGTAGTAAAACATGCATCAGGCGAATGGAAACTCTATACAGCTCCTTACGGAGGAACTAATTATTCATTAGAAGCGAGTGGCACAGACGCAACCTACACCGATTTAAATTATTTCGGTTTGCTTTGCAAATACTCTACAAGCTCGTATGCTAAAGAATTTTATTTTGATAATTTTTATGCAGGTCTAATTGTTCCCGATACGATTCCTCCCTCAATAACATCTGTTTCTATTAGCACTGCATCCACTATAGCCGTCCTTTTTTCTGAACCTTTGTTGACAAGCACAGCACAAGACACGGCAAACTATATATTAAATTCCGGCGCCGGAAACCCTGTTTCTGCTGTTACTGATATTTCAAATCCTGCACTTGTCCATCTTACTTTCGGAAATAATTTTATCGGCAATACGTATTATACACTTACTGTCGAAAATGTTCAGGATCTTTCAGGAAATACGATTGCATCTGCTTCTTCCAGCTTTTATTACATTGAAGCTCCTGCTATGGTTTACGATGATTTTTCAGACGGCGATTTTTATTCGAATCCAACGTGGGAAGGCGATGTTGGAAAATTTATGGTAAACGACCAGCAACGCTTAGAACTTTTTACAATGCTCAGTACAGGATATGATACAGCCTATCTCTCAACACCCGTGAACATTTCGCTTGACTCAATGGAATGGCAGGTATATATTAAACTTTTGTTTGCCCCTTCGGATAATAATAATTTACGTTATTATCTGATGTCTGACAATGCAAATCTAAAAAGTTCTCTGAACGGATATTTTTTAAAAATAGGTGAAAACGGCTCCAGCGATGCTATTGAATTATACAGACAAGATGGAACAACAACATCTCTTGTTTGCCGCGGGCAAGACGGTTTAATGGGAACAAGCTATCCTTTTGCAAGAATTAAAGTACGGCATAAAACGAATGGAGAATGGACAATATATGCAGACACAACAGGAAGCTACAATTTCCAATATCAGGTTTCAGGAAACGACAATACATATAATTTGGAATTATTTAATTTTGGACCCTGGTGTAAATTCTCGTCTTCTTATGATGAGGAAAAATTTTTCTATGATGATATCTATACCGGACCTTATATAAACGACACAATTTCTCCGGTACTCAACAACCTTGTTCTTATTGACAGCACACAACTTCAATTGTATTTCTCGGAAAATATTTCTCCGACAGAAGCTAACAATCTTGCCAATTATTTTGTGAACAGAGGGGTAGGCAATCCGTTTGTTGCCGAGCAAAGTATATTCAACGGCTCTATCGTGTCTTTGAGGTTTTCTGCGCCATTTAAAGAAGACACAATATATTCAATAACCATAAGCAACATAAAAGACTCCGAAGGAAATCTTATTTCAGCGCCCATATCAAAAACATTTTCTTATCACATAACGAAACCTTATGATGTGGTTATTAATGAAATTATGTGCGATCCCACACCTGTAGTAACCCTTCCGGAGGTCGAATACATAGAACTTTTTAACCGTACACATTTTGACATAGACATTTCAGGCTGGACTATTACAGTAGGTTCTACAATAAAATCGTTCCCGCAATGTAAAATTTCGGCAGACAGTTTTCTTTTGGTTACCTCTGTAAATAATGAACATTTATTTTCAGGCTATGGTCGCGCTGTTGGTATGTTATCAAATGATGTGCTTACTAACTCCGGCGCAACCGTGTTGTTGAATGACAATAACGGAGTACTTATTTCAAGCGTGATTTATTCTGATTCGTGGTATAAGGATAACAACAAAAAAGAAGGAGGTTGGTCGCTTGAACAGATAGACCCATCGAATCCTTGCGGAGGAAGCAATAACTGGACTGCTTCCACAAATATAAAAGGTGGTACTCCTAATGCTGTAAATTCAGTCTTTGCAAGCAATCCGGATAATTTAATGCCGGAGCTGGTTCATGCTGTATTAAATGCAACAAATGACAGCTTGAGGTTGTTTTTTAATGAGCCACTAAAGCAAGGGAGTATTCTTTCCGGCAGTTTTACGCTCAGCAATGGATACACTCCTGTTAGTGCTGCTATAATAGCGCCTGAAAACATTTCAGTAGTTCTTGCATTTACACAAGCATTCCCCGATGGCACAACCTATACCGTAACCGTAAACAGCCCTGTTTCAGATTGTGTTGGTAATGTTATCGGAAATGAGAACACTGCAAAATTTGCAGTTGCGCAAACTCTTGCTCCCAATGACCTTGTTATTAATGAAATTCTTTTCAACCCGATTGAACCGGCTGTAGATTTTGTGGAAATTTATAACCGCTCCAACAAAGTATTGAATTTTAAAGACGCACGTATAGCTTCACGCAAAACAGATTTATCGTTAAATACTCCTTATGATATTGCAAAAGACGGTCGTTTGATTTTTCCCGGCGAATACTTTGTTCTTACAACAAATCCAAGCACTGTAAAAAATCAGTATTATACAGAAAATCCTAAAAATTTCATAACAATAACAACGCTTCCTTCATTTGCCAATACATCCGGAGAAGCTGTGGTTGTTGATAAATCTCTCGTTGTGATTGACGATTTTGCATACGATGAAAAAATGCATTACAGCCTGCTTACATCGTTTAAAGGAGTTTCTCTTGAAAGAGTAAATCCGAACCAGCCCACTGAAGATAATAACAACTGGCATTCTGCCGCGCAAAGTGTGAATTATGGAACTCCTGCCTACAAAAACTCGCAATATCTTGATATCATTCCGGCTGTAGAAGAAATAAGCCTTTTGCCCGAAGTTTTTTCTCCTGATAATGATGGATACAACGACCGGTTAATGATTTCCTATAAATTTGAACAAACAAATTTTACAGCCAATATTACAATTTATGATGCAAAAGGAAGGCTTGTGAAAAAATTAGTTAAAAACGAACTTCTGGCAACAGAAGGCTTTTTTGTATGGGACGGATTAAATGAATCAAACAACAAAGCAGATATTGGAATTTATTTGGTTTTTGTAGAAGTTTTTGATCTTGACGGGAAAGTAAAACAATATAAAAAAACATGTGTTTTGGCTAGTCTGTAGAATCGTTCCATGGAACGATTGTACAGTACAAATCAAAAATTTTAAATTCCAAAAAAATAAAATCAATAAATAATATCATAAATCATCGTGGATAATTTCGATACACCTTTATCAATCTCAGAAGAAGATTTGAAGCGTTTTATTGAAGCAATAAAAACAGCTTCTACGTATGATTTTTCTGAGTATTCAGAGAAATCGCTTATGCGAAGGTTAGAAAAAGTTCTTTCTGACAATCAGATGGAAATTTCCGGTTTTATAGACCGCCTCAAGCAGGATACATCTTTTCTTGAAAAAACCATAAAAGATATTACGGTTAATACCACAGAGCTTTTCAGGGATCCTACTGCTTGGCACATGTTAAAATACAATGTACTGCCACTGATAGCGCAAAATGACGAAATCAATATCTGGCATGCAGGATGTTCTACCGGACAGGAAGTATATTCAATGATGATTATGCTTAATGAAATGGGCTTGCTGAACAAAACAAACATTTATGCATCAGACCTGAATTCTGATGTTATTGAAACAGCAAAAAAAGGCGTTTACAAATACAGATTTAATCTTTTATACCTTGATAATTTCGATAAGGTTTTAAAAGAAAATCCCCACGACCCGGGCAATAAAGCAGAAGTGTCTTACTCAAAATATTTTGATATTAATAAAGTGAAAGACACTATTTCCATGAATAGCTTCCTGCAGAAAAAACCTCTGTACAAAAAACACGATCTTGTTACAGAACCTAATCCTTTTCCTGGTGTGGCTTATGACCTTATTCTATGCAGAAATGTAATTATCTATTTTAATTATAATTTACAGAATAAAGTTTTCAGTTTGTTTTTTAACAATATTAAAATAAACGGAGCGCTATTGCTGGGAATGCATGAATCAATGCTGGGGCCTATTTCATCAAGATTTGAAAAGAAAGGCCAATTGTATATAAAAAGTAAAAAACTGAACCCCTGATATTCACATGTACGGTTTTAATTTAACAGATCAGGATTTAAACAAACTGACATTTAGACTGAAAGAATTATGCGATGTGGATTACAGCAATTATGCTAAATCTGCTTTTCGCATAAGCCTTAACTCTTTTATGCAAAGCCATGCTATTTATTCTATTGACGAACTTATTTTTCGGCTGGCAAAAGATCCTCTTCTGGCAGAATTTATGATAAAAGATATTGCTATTGAAGATTCAGAAGCATTCAGGGATACACTTGTCTGGAAGATTATCCGCTTTGATATTATCAAAGAATTGTATGAAAAAAGGGAAGAAAAATTAAGGATATGGATTCCCGGTTGTACTACAGGAGACGAATTGTATTCTTTGTGTATTTTGTTGAAAGAAAATTTTTTCATGGATAAGGTGGAGCTAATGGCTTCCAGTATCAGCGAGAAATATATTGAGCTGATTAAAACAGGCATGTTCAGTATTAAAAAAAGCGAAATCAATCAGGCAAATTATTTACGCTATAAAGGAAAAGCAGATTTTAAAAACTACTATACTGTAAGCGGAAACAAAGCGCACTGGGATACTTCTCTGATTGAACAGGTTCGTTTTTTGCCAGCCCGTACCCTGTTTAAATCGCCCCCTGAAAATATTCAGTTTATTTTTTTCAGGAACAGAATGCTTTATTATAATTATCATCTGCAATTACAATTGTTGAACACATTTTACCAATGCTTCAGCAATGATGGATTTCTTATTCTTGGAGCAAAAGAAACACTTTCAAATTTTAACATGAAAGCAAAATATGCTACTGTAAATGAAAACGAAAGTGTTTACAAAAAAATCTCATAAATATTTTTTCTGAAAAATGACAAACAAAGCAGTTATCATAGGTGGGTCGGCCGGAAGTTTTCAAGTAGTAATTCGGATATTAAGTCAAATTCCGAAATCTTTCCCCTATCCCCTATTCTTGTGCCTGCATAGACTAAAGCATGTCAGGGAGGGATTCGTTGAAGCACTTTCCATTAAATCAAATATCACTATTTTAGAACCGAATGATAAAGACAGAATCAAGCCCGGCATTGCTTATCTTGCTCCTTCCAATTATCATTTATTAATAGAACCGGAATTTCATTTCGCACTATCTTCAGGCGAGCCGATAAACCACTCACGTCCTTCTATTGATTTATCGTTTGCCTCTGCGGCTTATGCTTACAGAAACAATCTTACCGGAATAATTTTATCGGGTGCCAACAAAGATGGGGCGTTAGGATTAAAAGCTGTAGCAGATTTTGAAGGAACAACGATTGTTCAGGATCCAAACGATTGCCAGATTCGCACCATGACAGAATCTGCAATTAAAACAGCAAGGGTTGATCATGTGTTAAGTACAGATCAGATTATTGCTTTTCTGGCAAAAATGACAGGTTAAAATTTTAATCCCACAATCAGAACATCATCTGTCTGCGAATTGGTTCCGCACCATTGATCAAAGGTTTCAGCAAGGATACGCTGCTGTTCTTTTACCGGGTATTGATGGGTTGCGTTTATCAGTTTTTCCAGCCGCGATAATCCGAATTTGTCCTGCATAGCACCTCCGAACTGATCTGCATATCCATCAGTGAAAAGATAAATGCAAGTACTCGGAGTAATAATTATTTCGTAATTTTTAAATTCCGGTTTTGATTTGTATGATATAAGTCCGCCAATTGAAAAAATGCTTCCCTTGATAATATTCAGCTTATTCTCCTGAACTGCATATATTGTCTGATCAGCTCCTGCCACAAGCGCCCGGTTCGTTTTTTTATCAACCATGCAAATAGAAACATCCATGCCGTCATCCTGCATATTGTGTTCATCCCGGCCCTGATTCAATAGCTTTATAATTGCTTTATTCATTTTTTCCAGAATGACAGAAGGTGTAAATATTTTTTCTTCTTTCACTATCTGATTTAAAATAGTATTTCCAATCATGCTCATCAATGCGCCCGGCACACCATGACCTGTACAATCTGCAATTGCTGCAATAAAGCGATCATCATCTCCATAGAACCAATAAAAATCGCCACTTACAACAGCCTTGGGTCTGTAAAAAATAAAATGGTCGGGATTGTGTTTACTTATGTCTTCATGTCTTGGTAAAATTGCATCTTGAATTAACTTTGCGTATTGAATGCTGTCTTTTAGTAATTCATTTTGCTGATTCAGTTCTTTGTACATAAAATCAAGGCTGTCGCGCTGCGAAGAAATTTCTTCATTCTGCTGCTTGATTTCTTCATTCTGCTGCCGTATTTCTTCTTCGGCTTCTTTAATGTCTGTTATTTCAGCTTCAATGGCAACAAGTTTCACTATCTGCTGAGAAGAATTCATTATGGGAGTCAGCGTGGTTTGTATCCAGATAGAAATTCCATATTTATTCGTAGCAGGAAAAACATAAACCACAGAGCGTTTATTCTCTATACAATCATTAATCAAGTCTGAAACATGCTTGTTATTTTTGTGATCAAGAATGTTGTTACCGCGTTGTTTAACATATTCCTCTTTTGTGAAACCCCAGAGTTTGCAGAACCCTTCATTTACCCATTCAATATAACCTTCATTATCGGCAATAATAACCGAGTTATCTGTTTCACGTGCAACAATAGACAGTTTTTCAAGCTCTTTGTTTACGTCTTCCAGATAATCGCGTTGCGATTTCAACTCTTCGTTCTGCTGTTTTATTTCTTCTTTTTGCTGCTGAATTTCTTCTTCGGCTTCTTTTATTTTGGTTATATCTGTATCAATAATAACAAGCTTTTTAACGCTTCCGTCTTTATTATATGCGGGCGTCAGTGTTGTTTGCACCCATATTTTTTTGCCTTCCTTTGTTTCCCCCTGACTAGAATAAATAACAGGCATGCGACTTCCGAGACACTCGATAAATGCTTCCAAAAAATCAGAATGTGCGTTTGCCTTGATAATGTTTGCGCCTTTGGCAGCAATGTATTCATCAAAAGTATAACCATAAAGCTTGGTAAAACCATCGTTTACCCATTCAATAATTCCTTCAACAGTTGCAATAGTAACAGCATTGTCTGTTTCACTGGCAACAATGGATAGCTTCTCTAGTTCTTTATTAATTTCCTGTAATTTACTTTTTTGTGTTTCCAATTCGGCCTGACTTTTTTCCGAGTCTTCAAGCAAGTGCTGCACTTTTTTATTCGCTTCTTCCTTAAACCTGTATGAGCGTTCACGCGTAGATTCAAAAACGTAAGATAAAATAGCAACGGCAATATACGAAGCGATAAATCTGAATTTAACACCCGGGGCATATTCGCATATAGATTGTCTGAAACTATCAATTTCAGGTAAAATATATACGACAATAGCCGCAAGACAAAGAGAAGCGAGTATTAAAAAAAGACCAACTCTTCTTCCAATAATGAAAAAAGCAGTCGGAGGAAGCACATAAAACCATACAAATCCTGATTTGTCGAATCCTCCATCATACAATAAATAAACAGAAAGGCACAACATTAACACGATTACCGAATAGCCCGGAAATATATGGTCTTTGGTACGACGCATGTAGAAAAAAAAGAAAACAAAAATAGAGGCAAAAGAAAACAAAACAATCGCTAAAGTAATTTTCTCCTGATAAAAATCCATAATACCAAGAAGCAACATAAAAAATATACCAACGGAACTATACAGGTTCACCAGCATAATTTTTCTTGTCTTTTCGTGATCAAGAGAATCTTTCGTGTCGCTTGTCGCAAGATTCAGGAAAATGTCTCTATACCTTGCCATAATAAGTTTTTAGTTGTTGGTTGGTTAAGTAAAAAGGTGATTGAGCGAAGCGTCGCACAGAGCTTGCCGAAGTGTCGAAATCCCCTTTTTAATTTTTTAATAAATATCAATATCGTAAGGCAATCTCGCCTGTACTCCTCTCATGCGAAGAACATTTTGAATGCCTTTATAATATTTATAATTTTCTCCTAATTCCTTACGAATAACCGAAACGCTTGCATCGCCTGAAAGCTGCTCCATTATTTGCTCGAAAGGTTCTTTTTGTTCAGGAAGAGATTTTATTCTATAATCCGTGATTTTTGCCATTCGCGCAGCAATTTTAATTGCTTCATTAAGCCCGCCATACGTATCAATTAATTTAATGCCTAAAGCGTTTTCTCCACTCCAAACTCTTCCTTGTCCTACACTATCAACCTGCTCTTTGGGGATTTTTCTGCCTTCGCTCACGTGTGTAATAAAAACATCGTAAATCTGTTCCACTTCGTGCTGTATTACATTTCGTTCATCATTCGTCATCGCTCTGAACTGAGTACCAATGTCAGAATGTGCGTTTGTTTTCACAACATCAACGGTAAGCCCAAGTTTTTCATTCATTAATTTTTTCCCATTAAACATAAGACCAAAAACCCCGATAGAACCAGTAATTGTTGTAGGACTTGCAATAATCGTGTCAGCAGCGCAGGCAATGTAATAACCCCCCGATGCAGCAACATCTCCCATTGAGGCAATCACGGGTTTTACTTTTTTCGTAAGAATCACTTCCCTCAATATTACTTCAGAGGCAAGCGCGCTTCCTCCGGGAGAATTGATTCGCAGCACAACAGCTTTTACGTTTTTGTCTAAACGGGCTTTACGAATTGCTTCAGAGATGCCGTCGGAGCCAATGGTTTCAGAATCGCCTTTTCCCATATCAATCTGACCGGTTGCATAAATAACAGCGATTCTATCTTTCGCAATTTTTTTATTCTCATCAATTGTTTTGGGTGCGTTGGTGTATTTTCCGATTGACATAATTTCAAGTTCTTTTTCTGCAGCGATGCCTGACAATTGCTTCAATTCTGCAATGATTTCATCCTTGTATTTTACTCCGTCTGCCATTTTTAACTCAACGGCAATCTTTGCATTTCTAAGCGTCATGCTGTCGGCATAAAGGTTGAGGTCTTCAACAGAAATACTTCTTTGCACAGAAACGCCTTTTATAAAATGATCCCAAATAGACTTCATGTAAGTCATGGTTTGCTCCCTGTTTTCGGGACTCATTTTATCAAGGATAAAAGGTTCAATAGCACTTTTAAATTTCCCATGACGTATTACCTGTGGCTCTATCCCTAACTTTTCAATTGCTCCTTTGTAAAACATCAGTTCTGCATTCAAGCCTTTGAATTCTATCAAACCCTGCGGGTTCAGATAAATTTTATCCGCAACGCTTGCCAGATAATAGGCTCCCTGTGTGTAATAATCAGCATAGCTGATAATAAATTTTTTGGAAGTTTTAAAATCGAGAAGCGCATTTCTTATTTCTTCGATTGTAGCTGGACCTGCTTCTACAGCACTCACATCAAGATAAATTCCTTTAATATTCGGATCTGATTTCGCCTTTTCGAGGTTTTCTAAAATATCTGTCAGACCGAGTTTTGTTTCAGGCTTCATAGATAAAAGACTCATACCCTCAAAAGGATTATTGGAAGCCCTATCTGTAATTTCTTTGTCGAGCTTGATATGAAGAACTGTATTTTCTTTGACGAAAACCTGTTTGTCTTTGGTTGAAGAAACTATTGCAGAAATAATTCCGAAAAAAATCAATACCAGAATAATTGTTGAAATAAAAATTCCGGTAATTGTTGCCAACATGTATTTTAAAAATTTCATAATCAATAAATATTAAATTAAAATTTGGATTGCTGATATTGCAAAATTAGAAATTAAATTCACCTGTAAAAATCTGTATGTAAAAATTTGATCTTTTATGAAAAAAATATTCAAAATAAATTACTTTTGCTTTGGAATTTTAATTCATATACTTATGAAATCATTGTTACTTTATTCTTTTCTTATAATGGTATTTACCGGAACAATTAATGCGCAGTGTTATCCTGATATGGCGGTAACTGATACTGATAATCCCGGTGAAATTTTTCCGTTAACCATAACATTTAAACAGGGCATTGGGGCAAACCTAACTTTAACAATTATTCCTCCTCCTACAGCTATTCAGGGGATATACACATTTAACCTCTATAAAATTGTAGTTCGAAGTATAGGGAATAAGCCTGCATGGTTGCAGTATGAGCCGAATGCGCCTTATGTTCAAACTGGGTCAATAAATCCCACAACCGGATTCGAACTTGTAGTTGGACAAAAATACTGTATGCAGGTTACGGGTGTGCCGGACGGCTCTTTTATTGGCACGGATAGCATGTCTGTAATAGTTGATGCATACATTGGAAATGAAACAGATCAGGTACTTCTTGCAGAAAACCAGAATGGCGGATATATTACATTTTCTGTTTGCGCAGAATCGGATACGAATTGCGCACCAACTACAGGGGTTGTTTTTCCATGGATATTAACGGTTAAGGAAAATCAGGCACTTAACAACATGCAGGTTTCTCATGTAACGTCTCTACAATACAGGCATCAGGACAGAAACTACAATATACAGAAAATGGTTCTAAGGTCAATTGAAAACATGCCGTCATGGATGACTTACACATGCAATGCTCCGACTGTAACCACCGGGTCACAAAATCCGGTTCAGGGTTATGAATTTTTGGTAGGGCAAAAAAACAATGTATTTTTCAACGGAATCCCCGATGCTTCATTTATCGGCAGTGATACGATTGACTGGAGGTTTGATGTATATGAAGGAACAGCGTCCGCTCCTACCCTTTTGTTTGAAAATGTATCAGGATATGAAATGCCCCTGCGCATTTGTTTGCTATCAGATACAAGCTGTCATACAACAGGTGTTAAAGAAATTAATTATTCTGGATTTGCGCTTTCTGAGTTGAATCCAACTCTGTTTTCTTCATTTACAAAAGTGGCTTTTACTACAAATACGTTCGGGATTATGAGCCTCTCTGTATATGATATTTTAGGCAGTCGAATTTATAACGAAGAAATAAATGCAATGCCGGGAGAAAATTATTTTTCATTTAACGGAGATAAGCTGAAAGACGGCGCATATTTATATTCTGTTACTGACGGGAAAAGAGTATTGACAGGAAGATTTGTAAAAACGGGTGGAGACCGGTGATTTCGACTCCGCTCAATCACCGGAAAAACTCCGCTCAATCACCGGGTTGGTACGGTGGCTTCGACTTCGCTCTGCCACCGGGAAGAACCCACTCAATCACAGTTTGGGAGGGCTAAATAAATAATAATAAAAATAATAAAAATATATTTCAAATGGATAAAAAAGAATTAAAAGTAAACGCGATTAAAGACGGAACAGCCATTGATCATATTCCGGCATCGAAACTTTTCAGAGCAATTACAATTTTAGGTCTTGACACTATTAAAAATCCGATTACTTTCGGAACAAATCTGGAAAGTAAAATGCTTGGTCAAAAAGCAATCATTAAAATCTCTGATAAATTTTTCAAAGATGATGAAATCAATAAAATTGCGCTGGTTGCACCTGAAGCTAAATTAAACATTATCAAAGATTATAATGTTGTAGAGAAAAAAAAAGTAAGTATCCCTGATGAGATAACAGGAATTGTGAAGTGTGTGAATCCAAAATGTATTACCAATCATGAAAAGATTACTACAAAATTCACTGTTGTATCAAAAAATGAAGTTGCACTGAAATGTCACTATTGCGAAAAAATAACAGATCAGAATAATTTTGATTTTATTTAGTGTTTATTGCCAGAGCGACTCTAATTTCAAATATCCTCTATGTGCCTATGTGGTTAAAAAAAACATTATCCCCTATGTGTTCTATGTGTCTATGTGGTTAAAAATAAATAAACAATGCAAACAAATTTTAAAATACTAATTCTTTTTTTGTTAATCCCTTTTGCATTAAAATCTCAAAACGACGAAGGGTATAAATTTAAAATTCAGAAACAGATAAAAACCACACCTGTTAAAGACCAATACCGCTCGAGTACATGCTGGAGCTTTTCTTCACTTGCCATGCTTGAGTCGGAATTGCTTCGTTTGGGAAAAGAAGAAATTGATTTATCTGAAATGTTTGTTGTGAGGCACATATTTGAAGCCAAAGCAGAGATGTACGTGCGCATGCAGGGGAATATAACTTTTGGCGGAGGCGGTCAGTTTCATGATGTGATGAATGTAATCAAAAAATACGGAATGGTACCAGAGGAAGCGTATCCGGGACTGAATTACGGAGAAGAAAAACATGTGCATGCAGAAATAGACGCTGTGCTCAAAGGAATGCTCGATCAGGTTATAAAAAATGAAAATAAAAAATTATCTCCCGCTTGGAAAAATGCTGTAACCGGTGTATTAGACGCATATTTCGGAAAACTACCGGAAAGTTTTTCATACAAAGGAAAAAATTATACGCCTGTTAGTTTTGCAAAAAATATGATAGGAATTAATATTGATGATTATGTAGAAATATCCTCGTTTACACACCATCCTTTTTACGAAAAATTTGCTATTGAACTTCCCGATAACTGGTCAATGGGCTCTGTTTACAATGTACCAATTGAAGAAATGGGGCAGATAATAGATAATTCCATCAACAATGGCTACACTATTGGCTGGGGAAGCGATATAAGCGAAAAAGGCTTTTCGTGGAAAAACGGAGTTGCCATTGTACCAGACAGGGAAAAAGCAGAACTCGCCGGACTTGAGCAGGCAAAATGGGACAAAACTTTTAACAAATCTGACGACTTTTTATACACCTTTAAAAATCCCATTCCTGAAAAAAAAATCACACAGGAATTAAGGCAGGAAGCATTTGATAACTATCAGACACAAGACGACCACGGGATTCAGATTTGCGGAATTGCAAAAGACCAGACCGGCGCAAAATTCTATTATGTAAAAAACTCTTGGGGCTTCGGCTCAAATGGGTACGATGGCTACTTTTATGCATCTGAAGCTTATGTGCTTTACAAAACCTCCCTTATGATTGTAAACAAAAAAGGCATTCCGAAAAATATTGCGGATAAGTTGAAGTTGTAAAAAAAAACGGTAATGTATGGACGATGCATGCATCGTCCATACATTACCGTACTAATCGCTGTACTTTTTCTAAAAGGATTGAATTAATGAAAGGTTTGGTAACATAATCTTTTGCGCCTTTTTCGGTAGCTTTTGTTATATGTTCATATTCTGTAAGTGCAGAAACCACAATAACCGGTATAGTCGAAAAACGTGAATCTTCGTGCATAAAATCAAGAACCTGAAAGCCGTCTATTCCGGGCATAAGCAAGTCGAGTAAAACAAGGTCTATTTTTTCAGAAGACAATTTTTCAATAGCCTCAAATCCTCCATAAACAGGAATCACGTTAAACTTCGCGTTCTCTAAAATTGCCTGAAGCACCTGAACATTGAAAAAATCATCGTCTACGACAAGAACTGTTAAATTGCTTGTATCCATAAGTTGAATAAGATTAACCGTAGCAAAAATAAAAAATAATTTTTTAATAACAAATTACAAAAAAGCGGGGTTTCCCGCTTTTTTGTTAAATCCATTTTAATATTGAAAAATCCTGCCTGTGCGGCAAGAGGCTGTTTTTCGGAAAAATTCTGAATGCAAAATCAAATACGCCGGCACTAGTTATAGGAATTTCACAATAATAAGTTACAAAATTATTTTCATCAGAAATCATTTTCATTTCTTCTTTATAAATAATTCCTTTTATTTCATCATCAATTTTCTGCCCGAAAAGTACTTCAATACCAATATCAGACCCGGGTATTTTATTTGTATCAAGAACAATTTCAGTTTTAAAACTATCGCCCATAAGCATTGGACTTATTGTTGGATCGGGTATTTTAACAGACACAACTTCAATACTGTTCCAACCACGCATTATTTTTCCTTTCCATCCGGCAATTTCTTTTGCTATTTTGTAGTTATTTTCCAGCAATTTTTCAGAACGCGCAAACATTTTATAATAATATTTTTCGTAGTAGTCGTCAAGTTGCCTTTTCATGGTAAAGCGCGGACTTATCTCTGCAATATTATTTTTTATAAAATTAATCCATTTTACTGGAATTTCTTTTGAGCCAATTGTATAAAACAAAGGGCAAATTTCGTCTTCAAGCGTCGTGTAAATAATTTCTGCATCAAGCTGATCCTGAAAGTCCTGATTCAGATACGTTCTTTCTTCTTTAAGTGCCCAGCCTGCATTAGGAACATAGCCTTCTGCCCACCATCCATCCAATACACTAAAGTTCAAAACGCCGTTCATAATAGCTTTTTCTCCGCTTGTACCTGAAGCTTCCAAAGGACGTGTAGGAGTGTTGAGCCATATATCTACCCCCTGTACTAATTTTTTTGCTAGCATGATATCATAATTTTCAATAAAAATTATTTTACCGATAAAATCCGGCGTTTTGGAAATAGAAATTATTTTTTTTATAAGATCTTGTCCTGCTTTGTCGTGTGGATGCGCTTTCCCGGCAAAAATAAACTGTACCGGTTGTTTTTCATTATTTACGATATCCCTTAATCGTTCGAGATTACTGAATAACAGATGCGCTCTTTTATAGGTGGCAAATCTTCGTGCAAATCCAATTGTAAGCGCATTTTCATTAAGGGAGTCAATAATTTTAAAAATGAGTTTCGGGTCTTCTTCCCGCTTTGTAAGATCATCCGTTAAGCGAACTTTTAGGTAGTCAATAAGCTCTTTGCGTAAGTGCTGGCGTATATTCCATATTTTTTCATCGGGCACTTTGTATATTTTATGCCACCAGTCGGGGTTCGATTGATCGTCGAAAAATCCCATACCGAATTCTTTTTTATACAATAATTGCCATGGCTTGGCTGCCCAGGTTGGAAGATGTACACCGTTGGTAACATATCCGATATGATTTTCTTCTGCAAAATAGCCTTTCCATAAATCTTTAAACATTTCGCGGGAAACTCTTCCATGAATACGGCTTACCCCATTCATTTCCTGTGAAAGTTTGGCTGCAAGCACACTCATTGAGAAATGTTCCCCGTGATTATTCTCATCCATTCTGCCAAGTCCCATAAAGGCTTCCCAGCTTATACCGAGACGTTCTGCATAATGAGGAATGTATATTCTCAGAATATGTTCATCAAATGTATCGTGCCCTGCTGGTACTGGTGTGTGTGTAGTGAACAAAGATGTAGCGCGCACTACTTCAATGGCTTCCTGAAAAGAAAGGTTTTCATCGTGAACAAGTTTGCGGAGTCGCTCAACACCAATAAACGCGGCATGACCTTCATTGCAGTGGTACAGGTCGGGTTTATAATTCAGCATATCAAGAAGACGTATACCTCCCACGCCTAACATCAATTCCTGCTTAAACCTATTTTCCCAATTACCTCCATAAAGTTGATGCGTAATGAATCTGTCTTCTTCAGAGTTTTCATCAATATCTGTATCCAGCAAATACAAAGGAATTCTGCCTACTTCCACCATCCATATTTTTGCATGCAGCACACGTCCGGGAAGCGCTAGTTTTATAATCATCCATTCGCCTTTTTCATCGCGAACAGGGTTGATGGGAGATAGAATAAAACGCTGCGGAATATAACTCGAAACCTGATCTCCCGTTATTGAAATCTGCTGACGAAAATATCCATATCTGTATAGCAGTCCGACTCCTACAATATTTTGATTTGAGTCGCTGGCTTCTTTAAGATAATCGCCTGCAAGCAGCCCGAGACCTCCGGAGAAAATCTGTAGTGAATCGTGCAAGCCATATTCCATGCTGAAATAAGCAACCTGTTTTTCCGGTTTACTGGCTGCCTTTGCCATATATTTTTCAAATCGTGCATATACTATTTCAAGGCGCGTGAGAAATTCTTCGTCCTGCTCCAGTTCTTTCAATTTGATAGAAGATAATTTTTGAATCAGGTGCAATGGATTTCTGTTACAGTTAATCCAGAGTTCATTGTCTATCATCTCGAAAAGCTCAATAGCCTCAAAGTTCCAGCACCACCAGAGGTTCTTGGCAATTTTCTGAAGGGGAACAAGCTTTTCCGGTATATTTTGTTTGATAAAAATTTTCTTCCATACAGATAATGTATCGGCTTTTGCTTCTGTTCTCCATTGCGCATCTGCCTGTCTTTTTCCTCTGTACAAATGCAGACGTTCTTCAGATTTTTCAAGCGCAAGCGAAAATGCTTTCTTGTAGTTTGCAATAAAGTTTTGCCATAAAGCAAGGCGTGAAATATCAAAAGCATTTTGTTTTATTGCTTTAATTTCTTCTTCTGTTTTTGAAATAATGCTGAAAAGATAACCGGAGATATCACTTGCTACTTGTGATGCATTATCATCGTTACGAGTTACAATGAAAACTGAGTCGTTTACACCTGAATAATTTTTCAAAAGCCATTGTCCAAAACCCGCGAGTGTGGTGGTAATGGTTGGTATCCTGAAAGCAATGCTTTCAAGAGGCGTGTATCCCCATGGCTCATAATATGAAGGAAAGGCAGAAATATCAAAACCCGGAAGCAGATCGTAATACGTCATATCAAAAATACCATCTTTTCCATCGAGATAAGAAGGTACAAAAATAACTTTAACCTTATCTTCCGGAAGATTTTTCAGCCCATGGTTATAAATATTGCAAATTACCTGATCAAACTCCGCGTCATACAAACCGTGTGTGAGATAATCTCCGGAAATAGGATTGATAAAATCAGGACTACCGGCAAGGCGTTCTGCCACTTCTTTTCGGGGACCGTATTGATTTCCGGGAACGGTAATAAATGCAATTACATTGTGTTTCAGATTTTCTTTTTTATTGAGTTTTCCAAGAGCTTCAATAAAAACATCTATTCCTTTATTTCTAAATTCGTATTTGCCACTGTTAATGATAAGAAAAGAATCTTTGGGCTGTTGTTGATTTGTAACAGCCTCGGCAACTTTAAGAAGTTTTGTGCGCGCCAGAGTTTTTTTAGTTTCATATTGACCTACTTCAGGCAAAAAAGAATCGTCAATGCCATTTGGTAAGATTGCGTCAATAGGCCTTTCCAGAAATTTATCACATTCCTTACTTGTTATTTCGCTTGTTGCTGCAAAAATATCTGCATTTTGCGCACATAATTTTTCAAGAGAATATTTTGATGTTAAGCCATTATTTTTGGCAATCTCATTATTATTGAACGTTTCAAGGTCGCGATATAAAGCAAGCCCTTTCTCAGCAATTTTTCTTCCGAGCAGTGTTGAATGAGACAAGAAAAGAGTTCCTATCTGCGGGCATTTTTCTTTCAAATACAAAACGCCGGTTCCTGTAACCCATTCGTGAAAATTTGCAACAAGTTTGTCGTGCGCTGTTATATTAAAATCATAAAAACTTTCAATTACTTTAGCCGTAGCATAACCGAATAAGGCGGGTTCAATATAATCCCATTGCCCACTTAAACTGTCAAGCTGGTATTTTTCCCAGAAATGCGCGAAAATTTTATCCTTCTCGCCGAAATACTGCGTGAAGTCAACCAGAATAACGACAGGGTTTCCCGGCACATTCCATCTTCCGATACGAAAGCGCAGACCTTCATTTTCTGCTTTCTCTCTCCATGAATGGTATAAAAATTTATCTTCTATAAAATTGGGATTATCTCTTGTTTCTTTCCACACATCAGGTCCGAAAAGAATGAGATTGTCTTTATACTCTTCTGAAAGTACATTGGCTTTTGTGGATATAACCGTGTAAATTCCTCCCACTTTGTTACAAACCTCCCAGCTTACTTCAAAAATATAATCGGGTTTTAACTTTAATTCTTCCATTTACAATACGATATTTTATATTAATCTCTTTTTTCTTCAACGGCTAAAGTATATATAAAAATTCATTTTTGAAAGTTATGATTGTTGTAAAA
This sequence comes from Bacteroidetes bacterium GWF2_35_48, assembly GCA_001769125.1. Taxonomy (GTDB): domain Bacteria; phylum Bacteroidota; class Bacteroidia; order Bacteroidales; family GWF2-35-48; genus GWF2-35-48. Next base: position 79,795 of record MEOG01000132.1, read on the forward strand.
AAATAAATGCAACAGATTACACTGATTTACACTGATTTTTGATTTTTTATTAATCGGTGCATTTAATCTGAGATAATCTGTGTAATCTATGGCAAAAAAAGGAGGAGATTAAATAACTTGATTAATCGTTATTTAACAACAGAAAACCGTGCAGTACTAATTAAAACATTTCTCTCAAATAAAGCGCATACGTATATTCCGGGGCTTATAAAACACGTATTGAAAGAAATTTTTTCTTCAGGATTTATTTTTTCAAAAATTTTTTCTCCCAAGGAATTAAAAATACAGACGCTTACATTTTGTTTTTCTTTTGATGATGAAAAAACAGAAATTTCATTCTTTGAAAAATTCTGATAAACTTTAAGCTTTGAAGCATGTTCGGATAAAACTATTTCTCGTTCAGAAGACAATAGGTTGATTAATCCGAAGAATTTTGCAGCCCAATAGCTGGAATGAAAATTTTTATCAATCGCATAAGTTCCGGTTGTTCCTCCCTGCGTACTTCCAAAGCCCGGATCCACAGCAATGGCGTGACCCATATTATTTATTTTATATACTAAAACAATTGTGTCGCTTGCCTGATTTTTGTAGACCGATTGTTCAATATCCGGATTTGAATTAAACGAAGTGGTAATGCCAGATGCGGTTTGCGAAATATTATGTACAGCAGTCCATTGCTCTGTCAGTTCATTAATATTTGCCGGATAAACAACCATATCTTGTAATCCGTGAAAAACACAAACCCGTGGATAGTTTCCTGTAAATTGCGGATAAGCGTTTGTAACAAGACTTGCCCATTCCTGAGGTGTTTTGTTGATAAGTCCGTACATGGCATTGGAGGCAGTCAGTGCATCGCTGGCAGCTTTGTAGGGAACGCCTGACATTATAGCACCGGCGTTGAAAATATCGGGATAACAGGCAAGCATCACAGTGCTCATTCCCGCTCCGGCAGATAATCCTGTAATAAAAATTTTGTCAGCATCAACATTGAAATTTTCCTGTACATAATCTGCCATTTGTTTTATTGAAAGCGCTTCTCCTACATCGCGTTCCTGATCGGAGGGTAAAAACCAGTTAAAACAATTGTATGAATTATTTATAGTTTTTTGTTCAGGATAAACAACAATAAATTTGTAGATGTCAGCAAGCTCATTCCAACCTGTATTGTCGCGGCATTGAACTGCATTTTGTGAACAACCGTGCAACGCAAAAACCATCGGCGTATTTGCAGAAAGATCGACAGGAACATACATATACATATTCAGATTTCCGGGATTAGTTCCGAATGATGAAACCTGCTGCCAGCCTGTTTGCGCAGAGATTTTTATGGAAATAAAATATATTAAAAAAATGAAAAGAAATTTATTCATAATACTTGAAATTGTTGAATGGTTATAAAATGGGACACTAATTATGTCATAAAAATACTACATTTTTGTTGTTATCTTTTACGCAAACCTGTGAGGATAGCTTCCCACGAGCTTGCGTGCGATACTTCACAGGATTGCTTGCTACGCTTTTTTCTCTATCACGCAAACCTGTGAGGATAGCTTCCCACGAGCTTGCGCGCAATACCTCACAGGATTGCTTGCTACGCCTTTTTCTCTATCACGCAAACCTGTGAGGATAGCTTCCCACGAGCCTGTACGCAATACCTCACAGGATTGCTTAATCCATTTTTAACTCCCATTCCTGTTCCATATCCCAGTTAGATCGAACATTAATTTCTCCCGAAAAATATATGGTTTTTTCGGGTTGGCGTTTTTCAAAATATTTTCCTGTATCCCATTTGCCATTTTTATTTTCGTCGAAAATAATTTTCATTTTATATTTTAAAGGTTTCAGAAATTCATATTTTATATCCTGATCATTATCAAGAAATTTTTCATCAAGCACCGTTTCTTTGGAATCGAGCATCTGCAATATAACAGGGCTTGTAATATTTTTCATTTTCATTACGAGTGTTCCGTAATAATCTTTTTTTTGTAATTTAAAAATCAACGCAATTGTATCATTGGTGTGCCCATAAATATCTGTAAAAGCGCCGGGATAGAGTTGCAGAAAATATTGTTCCCCTTCTTCCCATTTTGAGGATAGCTGATAATAGCGGTTATTTGTTTCCATTTTTTTAAATGAACCTGTATCTTCTGATAAAACATAGTTGCAATAGGTACCCATGGAATCTTTCAAAGAATAAAGCACTATTTTGTTTGTATCAAAACGGGCTATGGGAGCCGAAAGTTCTATTTTTAAAGACTGATTAAAATCAAGAGATCCATTTTGTGCTACATTGATTTTGGTCTTTATTGAAGGTTTTACAGGAATCATTGTTTTCTGTAATACTTTTGGTTTGTATGTAAACTGTAGGGTGTCAATTACCAGACTTAAACAACCAGTACTGTCGGTACGCAAATGAGTTATTGCAATTTTCAAACTGTCGGATGCTGTATTTACAGTGTCTGTAATCCAATATACAAGCGTATCAGAAGCTTTATTTTTTTCTATAACATACCAGTTTTCAGAAGGAGAAAAATTTAAAGGTTTAAGCTCAGGAAGTTCAGGTACAGAGCGGCTGAACAAGATAATGCATTTATTTTTTTCAGGTCTTTCGGAATTCGCCAGATATAATTTTTTATGATCTTCTTCAAACAAAAGAAGACGTATGTTTGAAGGCTTGTATTCTGTGATGATTTTTGTAATTACCGAATCGGGTAAATCTTTACGTTTTAATGTATCTGTTTTTTCTTTAATGAACACCTGTGGCTCTACAAGCGAATCATGAAAGGCTATTTTTTCATTCGCCAAATCGAATTTAAGATTGTTGTTTGCATCTTTCAAGGCAAAAATTTTATAGGCACCGGATTTTAAATTTTTTAAAGAAAATGCGCCGGATTTATCGGTTTTTGAAGTATAAAAAGGTATGTCTTTTACAGGTGCTGAATCTTCTGTTGATTCAAAAAGCATTACCTGAATGTTTTCAACAGGCGCATTGGTTAAAGCATCCATAAGGGTACCGGAAACCATAAGCGAATCAATTTTCGGACCTGTAGCAAACACGTAAGTGAAATTCTGCAAGGCATTTGCTTCGTTAAGGTCTGCAATGCCATTTCCAAAATTTAAAGTGTAGGTTGTGTTTTCGCGTAATGTATCTTTAAATTCGACAAGCAATGATTTTCCTTTTAATTTGAATTCCGGTTTTTCTTTCATGGGAGGTGAAACATGGAAAACAGAAGCAAGCGTGTTGATCTGAACAAATTCATCGAAAAAAAGAATAAATTTTTTCTCTGAAAAATTTGTAGAAAAATTTTTGGGTGTGCTTTCTGTCAACACAGGCGGTATGATATCTTTTGGACCTCCGGTAGGATGCCCAATTTTTGCGCAGTAGAGGGAGCTTATGGCAATAAGAAAAATAATAATACGAGAAAAATATCGGCATGACATAAGCACCCTATAGGGTGCTTTTACATGCCTTATGAATTTTTTTTTTATACTTTTAATGTCCATTCAAAGCCGTCTTTTTTGTCTTTAATTTCAAAGCCGATTTTGGTAAGCTCGTTTCTGATTTTATCAGATGTTTCAAAATCTTTTCTGCTTTTAGCTTCCATTCTCAGGTTGAGCATCAGGTTGACCACTTCTTCGAGCGTTTTGCTGTTATCGGAAGAATTTGTTTCTGCCTGTAAACCGAGAATATCGAATAAAAACAGCGAGAAAACATTCCTTAACTCATCAATGTCTTCTTTAGAAAGAGAGCCTGATCCGGCTGCCACGCTGTTAATTGTTTTAACGCTGTCGAAAAGATGTGCGATAACAATGGGCGTATTCAAGTCGTCGCTCATAGCGTCAAAACATTTCTGACGAAGCCCTGCCATATCAACCGTTGTTTTATCAGCAGCAGTAATTTTATCAAGAGACGCATAAGCATTCAACAAACGTTGCATTCCTTTTTCAGCAGCCTGCAGTGCTTCGTTTGAGAAATCAAGCGTACTGCGGTAATGCGCCTGTAAAATAAAAAATCGAATAGTCATAGGGCTGTATGCCTGCACCAGTAATTTATGCGTTCCATTGAACAATTCATCCAGCGTGATAAAATTGCCTAATGATTTTCCCATTTTCTGCCCGTTAATGGTAATCATATTATTGTGCATCCAGTAACGCACGGCTTCTTTACCCTGAGCTGCTACGGACTGCGCTATTTCACATTCATGATGCGGAAAAAGCAAATCCATTCCACCTCCATGAATATCGAAAACCTCGCCGAGATAGCGTGTACTCATCACAGAGCATTCAAGATGCCAGCCGGGAAAACCATCGCTCCATTTTGAAGGCCATCGCATGATGTGTTCAGGACTTGCCTTTTTCCAAAGCGCAAAATCAAAAGGATTTCTTTTTTCGCCCTGCCCGTCGAGTTCGCGCGTATTTGCCATCAGGTCTTCAAGTATGCGCCCCGAGAGCTTTCCGTAACTATAACTTTTATTATATTTTTCAACATCAAAATATACCGAGCCATTCTTTTCATAAGCAAAGCCATTGTCTAATATCTGCTGTATCATTTGCTGCTGCTCTATAATATGACCCGAAGCGCGCGGCTCAATACTGGGGCTTAGTACATTCAGTTTATCCATTGCTTTATGATAGCGTTCTGTATAATGCTGAACTATCTCCATTGGCTCTAATTGCTCGATTCGGGCTTTTTTAGCAATTTTATCTTCACCAGCATCGGCATCATTTTCGAGATGACCAACGTCTGTAATATTGCGTACATAACGCACTTTGTATCCAAGATTTTTAAGATAGCGGAAAAGCAAATCGAATGTAATGGCAGGACGCGCATGACCCAAATGCGGATCTCCGTAAACGGTAGGACCGCAAACATACAGACCAGTAAAAGGAGGATTCAGAGGAACGAAAAGTTCTTTTTTCCTTGTAAGTGTATTAAAAATTGATAATATGTGTTCCATGTGAAAATTATTTTGATTGAAATATACAAATATACTTGAAGTTAATTTAATGAAAAGCGAGTATCCCTTTTCTTCTTTATTTAGGGTCTGCTGAAAATCACAAAACGTATTTGATATTAAATGATTAGAATATGTTATTCTTATAACAAGTGCAAGATAAAATAAATGATTCATTAAAAATCCTTGCACCTTCTTTTTATAATTTTATATTTTTGTTTTGTTAGTCTGTCGCATACCATCTTCTTTGTTGCCTGCGACTCGAAGTATTATTATACATCTTCGTCTTGTCGCCTCGAATCTGGCATACGACAGACTTTTTCAGCAGACCCTATTTAATAACTCATGTTACACAAAAAAAAAAAGACACTAAACCTGCCTGCTGCAGGCAGGTTTCACTAATTTTCACAAAAAAGTCATATTAGGCATTAGTTTTTTAAGAATTTTACCAATAATGCTATTTGCTATGGGTTGAACAGAATACTCATAAATGGGCATAATGCAGTATATGATAATTCGTGCAATTCGTGTCATAAATAAAACTTTACGTGACATCAGTTAATAATATCTAATCCCGTGTTTCGAGCTGAAAAATAGAAACAGAAATGCTTTGTCCATTTTTTGAAAAAAAAGTCTGACCCCATGAAGTTTTCACTTTTTTATATTCATTGGCAGAGCTCTTTTTGACAACAATAACACGCGTTACATCATTGTTGCCTTCTTTATACGTTTCTGTTGTTACTCCTTCGGGATACTTCTGGGCGAGTTGAGAAAGGTAGGCTTTATAGTCATTTGGATTGGTAGGATTCGTAATTATTTTTACATCTGTATTTTCTTTTTTCTCTTCTTTCTTTTCCTCTTTTTTCTCTTCCTTTTTCTCCTCTGTTTTCACCTCTTTTTTCTCTTCTTTTTGCGTATTTTCGTTAAAAGCATAAATTTTCACAGATGACTCATCCAATTTCCCGTCTTCAAAATTTTTCTCTGAGATAAGCGTTCCGCTTGGACTATATTCTTTAATTACACCCGCCTCTTTTCCTTCTTTCCAATCACCCTCTATTTGAATTTTTCCATTTTCGTGATAATACTTTTGTTTGCCCGTGCGCTTCCCGTCTTCACTATAAGCAAACTCGTATTTGGGCTTCCCGTTTTCGTGATAAAATTTGTAATTTCCAACCCATTTTGTACCTTTCCAGATTCCTTCTTCCGATAAAGTTCCGCTTTCATAATAAAGTTTCGCATAACCGTCTGCTTTGCCGTTTGTGAAAGTAATTTCGCTTTTCGGATTTCCAGTTGAATAATATTCTTTCCAGACACCTTCCTTTTTATTATCCTTATAATTGCCTTCTTCTGTTATTTTTGTTTTATCGTTCGGGCTGAATTTTATCCACAAGCCCTGCTTCATGTTATTTTCATCAACAACATTAATTGTTTTACCCTGATAGGTTTCCTGAGCAAACAAAGAAATACCCGCAGAAAAAATAATGAATATAAAAAGATAAATAAATCTCATTTTTTTCTTTTAAAGATTGCCAAAAATAAACAAATAAAATTAATATTTTCTGTTCTTAAAAAGGGATTTATACACATTTGTTACCGCAACCATTACTAAATCAACGATAAAAGATATCATTAAATTTTATAAACAGCTTGTTTTTATGTGAGAATTTTATCTATTTTTGCAAGTTCTGGCTCTATAGTTCAAGGGATAGAACGGAAGTTTCCTAAACTTCAAATTCCAGTTCGAGTCTGGGTGGAGCTACAAGAAGAAAAAATTACAACCTGAAAAACCTTGCTTTGGCGAGGTTTTTCTTTTATTTTCAATCCATGCTAACAATATACTTTACTGTAACCCTACTGTAACTTAAAGTGTACTTTGCTGCACTTCCCTGCATCTTATTTCATAGTATTGCAAAAACAAATTTTGAGTCTCTTCTGAAAAGTATTTTTGACACGAATTTCACGAATTATTATTACTAGATATACTTGATAATTAATTTTTTAAATTAGTGTAATTGGTGTCATATTTTAAAACGGGTTTTCGGAGTGGACTCAATTTTGATTCATATTTTGTCTATTGCAGAGCTTGTGCAGACATTTTGTAGAAGGGGATTATAGTATTCATAACCTTTTTTTGGGGGCATTAAAGCAAATACTTGAAGGAATTGCAGAAAGCAGAAAAGTATTAGACATATCAATAAATTTACATCTTTTAAGCCATTATTTTCTCTAATTTCATTTTCCATTTTTCCCAGTCCTTCATTTTTTTGGTTTGCAAGTCAAGAAATTTCTGTGTGTGATCGTGGTGGAGCAAATGGCAGAGTTCGTGAATGATTACATATTCAATACAGCCCTTGGGAGCCTTGATTAACTCAGGGTTTAAAGTTATTTTACCTTTGGGCGTACAACTCCCCCATCGTGTTGGCATTTCTCTTAAAATAATGGATGATGGCTTAACTTTGTGTTTCTTAAAGTCATCAATCAACGGTTGTGCGATAGCATGTAGTTTTATCGTTGCATTTTTTAAATACCATCCATTTAAAAGGAGCTTTGCTCTTTCTTTATCTGAAGTTGCTACCTCAATGAATTTTCCTTTCAGCTTTACTGATTCAATATTACACATAACAATTTTCAATCTGTATTGTCTGCCGAGGTATAAATGGCTTTCGCCGCTAATAAATTTTTTGGCAGGTGTTTTTGGTTGAAACGAAAGAAAAAAACTTTGCTGTTTTAAAATCCAGGGAGCTTTTTTTTTGATTTTATCTTTTATCTTTTCTATAGGCGTATTAACAGGAGCTTTTGCAACAACAATCATATCAGGGAATACGGTTATCCCTAATGATTTTCGAGCAGAATACTCTATCAGAAAATCTATTTGCTTTGAACCGAACTGAATGCTTGCAGTCATTATTTATATTTGATTTTTGCAACAGCAATACATCTTTCTGCAATTGTATCCATATCGCTAAATGAAAGACTGATATTATATTTATCCCTTACTTCGTCAATCAGATAATCACCAATTTCAATTAACAATATTCCGGTTATATTTGTTTTATACTGCCAGTCTATAATTGGTTTTTCATTATCTAAAACAGTGCTTTTAATCATTTTATCAATGCTTAAAGCAGCATGAGTTGAGATTTCTTTTTTTATTATATTATCTTGTATTTTATCGCTTATTGCTTCCATGCTTAAACCATAAAATGCTTTGGCTTCGTCTTTGCCATTCAGTGCTTCCGGCATATCGCTATCCGTATGTGTCAGGACATTGCCCATGATTTCCTGTACCTTGTTCAAATATTGTGTTTCGTTAATTCTTTTGGCTTCATAATCGGCAATGGTTTCTTTCAACATTTGTGAAAACTTTTTGTAAAATGCCGGGTCTTCTTCCATTTTTTCAGAAATGTGTTTTGAGGTTCTGCTTGCTATTTTATCTGCCTTTGCTGCTTTTCCTGTGGTGTTTTCTACTTCCTGCTGAAATTTATCTTTATCGAAAATATTCACCAATTCAGTGATTGTTTCCACTTTCTCGGTGGTAATATGCGTATCAATTAATTTCTGAATTTGCCCCTCGTATTGTTTATAATCAATAGCATCAGAATATCTCTCAACCACAGCCAGACGAAGTTTCACAAACATTGTCAGGTCTTCTTTGTAGTGATGGATTGTTTTTTCTTCAACAATTTTATAAAACTGAATCGATGAAAGTGCAAGTTTCAACCCTTTTGCGAAAGCTGCGAGTTTATCGTAAAACAAAGCCCTGACAGCCTCATCTTTCAGCAATAATTGATATGCTTCTGCATCACGTTTGTTTGAAACAGTTTTGAAAATATCCCATAATTCAGAATATTGTTGTGGTAGTTTGTTTATTTCATCATTGATATTTGTGAGTGTTCCATCCAGATCGTCTTCGTCAAAATCTTCAAAGGAAGAATACATTTGTAAGGCATCATCCAAATTTTCAATCACACCATAATAGTCAATAATATACCCAAATTCTTTGTCCTGATAAATGCGGTTTACTCTGGCAATTGCCTGTAAAAGTTTATGTCCTCGCAAGTTTCTCGTGAGATATAAAACAGTGTTCTTAGGTTCGTCAAAGCCAGTAAGAAGTTTATCTACCACAATAATAATTTCAGGGTCTTTCTGATTTTTAAAACGGCTGATGAGGTTTTTTTCATAGGTTTTTGAATTGCCATGTTCATCCATCATTTTTTTCCAGAAACGATTTTCTTTTTCATTGGATTTCTCATAGGCACTGTCTTCGCCCTCTCTCTCGTCTAAAGCAGAAATTAATACTTCACTGCTTACAATTCCTATTTCGTTTAAAAATTCTTTATATCGAATGGCATTTATTTTTTTATCGCAAACCAATTGTGCTTTAAATGGCGTTCCCTGCCAATTATCACGAAAGTGTAAACTAATATTCCACGCAATGGCATAAATTTTTTGTTCTGCACCGTTTAACTGGTCAGCCCTGCTGAATTTCTTTTTAAAATCTGCTTTTTGGTATTCTGTTAATGGTTCTGAAACCATGCCGAAAAATGTATCCAAAGGGCTTTCGTTCACGATCTGTCGGGCAAGTCTTCCTTCGTATAAAAGCGGAACAACTGCTTTGTCTTTCACTGCCTGATTCACAGTATAGGCATCAATAATTCCACCAAATTTTGCAGCAGTGCTTTTATCTTTCTTGAAAAGAGGTGTTCCTGTCATTGCTATAAAACAAGCATTGGGCAGGGTTTTCTGCATTTCAATATTAAAGGTTCCATGCTGAGTTCTGTGTCCTTCATCAACCAGAACAAAAATATCATGACTTTCCAATGGCTTACTGATTTTCTTCATTGCAGCCACAAATTTGTTGATGATGGTTGTAACCACAGCATCGCTTTTGCTTTCCAGAAGTTCAACCAAACGCTGTCCGGTGGTAGCATTTTCAACAAATTTTCCACACTTGCGAAATGTTCCTGTTATCTGATTGTCTAAATCTGTACGGTCTGTTACCAACACAATTTTAGGGTTGCGAATTGTTTTTTCCAGAGCAATTGCCTGTGCAAGCATTACCATGGTCAGCGATTTTCCGCTGCCCTGTGTATGCCATATTACGCCACCTTTTCGTTTGCCTCCAACTACCGGAATAATTCGTTGCATTGATTTTTTTATAGCAAAAAACTGTTGGTACCGGGCTACTTTTTTTTCTCCATTATCGAACAAAATGAAGTTAAAAATAATATCCATCAATCTTTCCGGTCTGCACAATCCAAACAGATATTCATCTTGTACTGTGGGCAAAATATTTTCCTTTTCTAAATCTTCAAAATAGTCCCTTACATACTTAAATCGCTCACTAAATAATTTATCTTTTTGTTCTACTGTTAAAGGCTGATTTTTTAAGTTTTTCAATTCATTTTTGTATGCTTCTTCTTCCACATCTGTACTAAATTTTTCTTCCCATTTAGCCCAAAATTTTTCGGGTGTGGCATTGGTAGCAAAGGCTGCTTCTTGGGTAGCAATACTTAAAATAATTTGTGAATACACGTATAAAGCACGAATACCATCTTCCTGCTGGCTGCGTAAATGCTGACTGATTGCTTGTGCTAATGGCTCTTTCATATCGGGTCGTTTGCACTCAATCACACATAAAGGAATACCGTTAACAAACAATATTATGTCTGGGCGGTAATGCTCTTTGCTTGTGCTACGCATTACACTGTATTCTTCTGTAACATGAAATACATTGTTCTCAATATTTTTCCAGTCAATGTATTGCAGTGTAATGCTTTTTTTATCGCCATCGAAACTTTGCTCAAAGGCTTTTCCAAGTGTGATAAGATTGTAAACAGTTTCACAGGCTGCTATGTACCCTTCGTTCATAGGTAATTCTTTCAATGCACGGATACCGTTTTCAATATTTGCATCGCTTATGTAAGTGGTCTTTGAAGAACTAATTCTTTTTTCAGAATTGATTTCTTTCAATTGTTTACGCAAAATATCTTCGAGTAACACATTGCTTGTTTTACCTCCACGAAGTTTTTCTGCTTCTGCCTGACTCAGATATGTGTAACCTAACTTTTGCAGCATTTGCAATGCAGGTATCTGGCTGATATGGTCTTCTTTGAAACTGGGTGTGTTCATTGATATTTGTTTTCATAAAAACCAATTCGTTGAAATTAACGAATTGGTTTCATTCATTTTTAAATTTATCATTTTTCCAATTTGCAGGATTATTTACAATGTATTCCGAAATTTTCTGATAGGATTGTTCATCACGAATGATGTGTTCGTAATAATTGCGTTGCCAAACCGTGTGAATTTCCGAATTTGCATGAACCCATTTTGTTACACCAATTTTAAACCCACGAACAATGGAACCAATGGAACGGGGAATTATTTTTTGAAATTCGTTTTTTGGTGGTTGTTGCGGGGATGGTTGCGGGGATGGTTGGGTTGGTTGCGGGGATGGGTGGGTTGGTTGCGGGGATGGGTGGGTTGGTTGCGGGGATGGGTGCGGGAAAAGGGATTGATAATTATCAATCCCTACGGTATCGTTGTTTTTTAATAATTGTATGACCCCGTGAACATGGTTTGGCATAACAATATGTTCATGCAATACCGCATTTGGAAAATGATTTGGAATTTCCAACCAACATTCATTTGCAATTTTCCCCGCATCATTCAATATCATTTCACCATTTTCAATATTTCCAAACAAATGTTTTTTTTCGTGAACACAAATGGTAATAAAATACAATCCGGCCTGCGAATAATCGTATCCTTTCAGGCGAATAGACCTGCGATGATGGATTTGTGGATTGTATTTCATTTTTTTTTAATCATTAATCTCTTTTTCCCCATCAACAACACCTGTTTCGGGAGTTATAAATTATGAGTTATGAGATATGAGTTGTGCACGGTTTTCATTTCACTTTTAACTTATAACTTATAATTCATCACTCATAACTGTTAATCTCTTTTTCCCATCAACAACACCTGTTTCGGGAGTTATAAATTATGAGTTATGAGATATGAGTTTTGCACGGTTTTCATTTCACTTTTAACTTTTAACTTATAATTCATCACTCATAACTGTTAATCTCTTTTCCCCATCAACAACACCTGTTTCGGGAGTTATAAATTATGAGTTATGAGATATGAGTTGTGCACGGTTTTTATTTCACTTTTAACTTATAACTTATAATTCATCACTCATAACTGTTAATCTCTTTTTCCCTGTTAGTAGTTGTTGCATCAATCCCTTTTTCTGCTCCTTCAATTTTTCTGTTTTTGTTTTTAATAATTGTATTTCTTTATCTGCTGCTTGTAGTACTTTGGCAATAGCTGTTTGTTCTTTTAAAGAGTTAGGAATTATAAATGATAAGTTATGAATTTGGGTTTTAGTCACGCTATAAACCGATGTACCAGTAGCAACCTTTCTTAAAGCATTTCTAACCGCTTCGCTTGAAAAAAAATAACCACAAAATCTATTTGTAATAATTTCAGAATTACCTCTTAAAACAATTGTATGCAGCCCACCAACAGCAATTTTATTTTCGAGATTTACAACTTCAACTACTTCCCCAACGCCCTCATAATCTTCTGAAGCATCAGCCATAATTATATCGCCTTCTTTCAAATAATCTTTTTCATCTATAAGTTGAGATTCATCTATAAGTTGTGGAATTCTTTGTTGTGTGGAAAAATCTAAAAAATCATTTTCGTAAAAAGCATGTATATCTCCATAATGAATGCAATAAACCGAATTATTATTATTTAATTTTGTTAATCCTTCTCTGGAAATTGAATACGTTTTTATAAACTTAAATACATCGCCCAACTTTATAGTTTTCCACTCATCACTTATAATTCCTAACTCATCTCTCAAAAGCCTTTTCTTCCCTGTCAATAAATTTTGCATCAGCCATTTTTTTTTCAATTGACAATTGATAATTAACAATTGACAATTATTGATGGCTTTGTCCCATGTGCTGAGTAAGCTTGTGATTAGCTTTTGCTCGGTTAGCGGTGGAAGGATACACGGCATTTTTGATAATGCATCTTTGGTTAATTTATATCTTCCAGCACCCTGTCTTGTTAGAAAAGGGGTTAATTCTCTTTGATTAAAAAAATAAAAAAACCATTCTGTTAAATTTTCATTTCCTTTCAAAATATGAGCATGATTATTCACATTAAATTTACCTTCCACAAGTAAAGTCATGGGTAAATCTTTCCATTTCAAAAAGTGGTCGCCATCTTCTCCTATTAAAGTGTATTTGCCATCAACACGATATTCGTTTATGTAGTCTTGAATTTTTGTTGGTCCATAATATGGATATTCTCCTTGTATTTTATTTCTCTCCTCTTCACTAATAGGAAATCTAAGATTATTGCAGATATCAAAAGCTTCTCCTACCGATTTAATATTCCAATCAATGGGAATATTGCCGAGGGGAGATTTTTTATATCCCAATTTTATATTTTGTTCTTTAGTCATTATTTTTCTTTTTGGTTTATTTAGTTTTGTATCATATCGAGGATATTCTCTATATGATTTAAAGGCTCATTCTTACAATATTTACAAATTATTTTCCCATAACTCATAACTTATAATTTATAACTCATAACTCATAATTCTTCACTTTTTCTTATTTAGTTTTCCAACATTTGCATTCGCTGCTAACGATTTCAATTGAGTAATTGCAATTGCATTTAACTTTTGTAAACGAGTGGTCTGCGGTAATTCCATGCGAATAAATTCGGCATTCATACTTTCCATATTTGCCAGAACCAATAGCTGTTCAATACTGCTGTAATCACGTATGTTTCCCTCTTTTCCGGGGTTTTCCATTCGCCATTGCTGCGCTGTTTTTCCAAACATGGCTACATTCAGCACATCAGCTTCGCTGGCATAAATAATTTGTTGTTGTTCTTTAGTTAAATCGGGTGGAATAATATTTTCTTTTATTGCATCGGTATGAATGCGATAGTTGATTTTTGCAAGTGTGCGGTTAAGATTCCATGCCAGAGACAGGCGTTGGTTTTCGTCATCTTTTAATCGTTGAAATTCTACTATCAAATACATCTTGAATTCAGCGCTGACCCAGGAAGCAAACTCAAAAGCAATATCACGGTGAGCAAAGGTTCCGCCATATCTTCCTGTTTTAGAAATGATACCAATAGCATTGGTAGCTTCAATCCATCTTTTGGGTGTTAATGAAAAACTATTTGAACCTGCCATATTTTTAATTCCATCGAATTCGATGGAATTAAAATGCGGGTTTTTCAACTGTTCCCAAAGTCCAATAAACTCAATAGTGCTACGGTTTCTAAGCCAGTTTTGCAGAATATAGTCGCTTCGTTCAGAATCTCTGTGCCTTGCAATATCTGTGATAGAAATATAGTCATCTTGATTTTGACTGACAATGTTCACCGATAAGCCCTGAACATGTATTATAGATTTAATTTCTTTGATCATGGTTTTTGATTTTTAGACATTGTTTTTCTTTTGGTTTTTGGATTAATTTGTTTTGTTTGTCTTTTATTTTTTATCTACTTTTGTGTCGCAGTCCTGGTAATTTCTCTCCCGAATGTATCTGTCGGTGATGAAGCTAGGTTTTTTTGTTTTATAGCATTTATGCTCAATTATAAATTTTAAAACATTCAAAGTTCAAGACATTAATTCTTTTAAATATTTGCCCATCTCAGCTTGCACTGTTACTAATTCTTTTTCAAGTTTATCAATTTCTTTCTGAACCGCAGCAATATCAACCTCAGCTTCTTCTTCAAAAGTATCAACATAGCGAGGAATGTTCAGGTTAAATTCATTTTCCTGTATCTCTTCAAAAGTTGCTACATAGCTGAATTTATCAATTGAAAATTGTGAATTGAAAATTGATAATGAAAATTCGCCCTGTTCATCATTTGACCAAACTCCATCTTTTATTTTAATTTTTCCATCTTTCAATATTGTTTTCCCTTTTTCTACTATCAATTGTCCATTTTCAACTGCCCATTGTCCATTAAAAAGTTTATACGTTGCAACAATATGTTTTATATCGTCTTCGCGCAGCCTGTTCTGATTTTTAGCAGATTCGTAATGCTTGCTTGCATCAATAAACAACACATTTTTGTTGTCAATTTTTCCTCTGTTAAAAATTAAAATTGCAGCAGGAATACCTGTACCAAAAAACAAATTAGCAGGCAATCCTATCACAGCTTCCAGAATATTTTCTTCAATGGTTTTCTGCCGGATTTTTCCTTCGCTTGCTCCACGGAACAAAACCCCATGAGGCACTACCACGCCAACTTTTCCTTTGCCTTCATAGGTGGTTTCTATCATGTGCGAAATAAAAGCCCAATCGCCTTTACTCTTAGGTGGTGTCCCTCTCCAAAAACGATTGTATTTATCGGTTTCCGGGTCAAAACTATCCGCAGCTTTATTCTCTTCCTTATCATCGCTCTTGCCCCATTTATCAAGGGAAAACGGAGGATTGGCAACCACAGTATCAAACTTCATCAGCGCATCACCTTCTTTCAGTTTTGGATTTCTGATTGTATCACCCCAACGAATAGTGGCATTATCAAAACCATGTAAAAACATGTTCATCACAGCCAAAGCCCAAGTACTACCGTTGGCTTCCTGACCATATAAAGAGAAATTATCTGAGCCAACTTCTTCCCCTGCTTTAATTAAAAGCGAAGCTGAGCCACAGGTGGGATCACATATTCGTGAGCCGGGTTTCGATTTTGTTAGTTTGGCAATGAGTGTGGAAACTTCTTTGGGTGTGAAAAATTCACCGGCTTTTTTTCCGGCATCGCTGGCAAAATTTTCTATCAGAAACATATATGCACCGCCGATAATATCAGTACCTTCAAGGTGCGAGGGTCTAAGGTCTAGGGTTTCTTTATTAAAGTCAAGTAACAGGTTTTTCAAACGAGTATTTTTATCTTTTGTATCGCCCAGCACACTGCTGTTAAAATTGATATTCTGGAAAATCCCTGCACCATCTTCGCTGTAGAGCTTTTCACGATTAGCCTCTACCAAATCTTCTAAAGCAATATCAATCAGTTCTCCAATATTGAGTTCATTGCGGTGTTCATATAAATATTTGAAATGACTGTGTTCCGGAACAACAAATCGTTCGTGTTTCATAGCCCTGTCGGCTCTTTCCTTATCGTTATTATACTTTGCCAGATGCGTTTCATACTTATCATCATGCACATCGCTTAGGTATTTTACGAATAGCATAGTAAGCACATAGTCCTTATAAATACTTGGGTCTATGCTTCCACGAAAAGTATCGCAGGCTTTCCAAACGGCATCGTTAATGTCTTTTTGAGTAATCTTTTTTATCATATTATATTTGATTTAACGCATTTAAAAGTTGTTGTTGGAGTATTTTATCTCTTAATAATATCAATTGGTCTTGAAGCTCCTTCTCCCTGTATTTTAGCTTATCAATTTTCAGAACATTTTTTTGAGTTTGAATATCTATGATTGGAATTTCTAAATATTTTAAAACTTCTTTTGATATGGAAACCATAGATGTTCCGATAGCATTAGCTTTGAGATAATTTTGTGAAACAGGGTGATTGATGTACCATGTAAGGAATTCCGGTAAAATATCTTTAGCTTCTGTGTTTTTTATCCGGATAACAAAAAATGATGTTGATGCCACGAGAGGCAAATGATCGAATAAAATACAAGTTGCAAAATTTTTTGTGCCTTTTGCTGCAAACAAAACATCTCCTTGATGAAGCAAATGTTTTTCAATGGTACTGTTGTAAGTCAAATTCGGATGAAGACGTACATTCAACCTCCCATTTTCATCAAAATGTTTCGCCTGTAAATAAACAACATCCCCCTCGGAGATAGTATTTATATAAAGCCCGGTTTGAATTTCTGCAATATTTTTTAAAAAGGTTCTCAAAATTTTCTAAGTAATTTTTCTACAAAGACAATGCTTTTATTTTATTTGACAAATTTTCTCAAGTAATTTTTCTACAAATTTTTTAATTATTAATAAAAAACTACCTTTTACCAATTATTTTACTTTGTAAAATTATGGGTAAGATATTGAAAATTATTGCACTAAATTGAATTTTCATTGCAGAAGCAATTCATTTTGCGTTGTTTAAGTCAAATTCATTATCTTATTATTATGAATAAACAGATTATTTCGTCAATACAATATGTGTTACGTTGCATCTTGATACAAGTAATTGCGCTTATATTATCTTTTTTTATAAATAAAAAATTGTATGGAAGTACAACTAAATGCAATGGAATGCAGATTTTTTTGTCTGGGTGGAGCTACGAGAAGAAAAATAAAAGTTTCCAGATTTTAAAATAAACTATATATTTGGAAACTCAAACCGGGGGGTTAGCTCAGTTGGCTAGAGCGACAGGCTGGCAGTCTGTAGGTCATCGGTTCGATCCCGATACTCTCCACTAGGAAACGGATAGATTGAAAAGTCATTCCGTTTTTTATTTTAGTTTTTCAATGTTTTTGAGAATTTGATGGAGTGCTTTATGAAATTCTTTCATTAGAGGCGACTCACCAAAAAACATGTCGTCAACATCAGCTTCATCATATTCAAACATTTCATTTATCAATTGTTTTGATTTTTTGATGAAGTCTTTTTCATCTTTACAATCGTAGGATAAAAGACCAAATTGTAAGGTCAGGTTGAGATCAAACTTTTCTGCCTCAATCATAATTGCTTTGTAGGTTTTGTCCGTTAAATCGTCTGTGTCCATTGGCATAATTATAAAAAATTATAAAGAAAAAAATGAAAATGAAAGCGACCTCCATATTAGTTTCAGACCAGCCTTCGTTTGGGGGAATATACTGGCTGTAACTAGTATATTTATAAATACCAAAATATTAACTTACAGATTTAAGGTTATACTTATTCTTTTTAAATTACTGTCTATTATTTTTGGTGGTATTATATGTTTTTTTATTTTTGTGAAAACCCGTTATTATTATTTTTCATGAAACCCTTATTTTTGGTTTTATTTATAATTATGTTTCTATTTTCTTTGACGACTTTTTGTCAGAATGTAGGCATAGGTGTAACAACTCCTTTGGAAAAACTTGAGATTAACGGAAACCTAAAAATAAGCGATGAGATTGTGCCATCAACCGCTATAACACTTAATGGGCTTTCAAATTCTTATCTGACACTCACAAATGCTGACGGGTATATCAGTCTGACCCCAATTAATTCAGGTTGGGCGCACATTTATTCTGACAAATCAAAGTTTTTTTTAGCAAAACCTTTTTGGTTACAAACAGGCATATTGAGTGCGTATAATATCTCTAATTTAATATTACAGACAAACGGGACTACCCGTATGACTGTTTTGGCAACAAATGGCTACACCGGTATTGGAGAAACAAATCCTTCTTACATGCTTGATGTCAGCGAAGATGTTTTATTTAGAGGGAATGATATTTTTGGTTCTGGCAGTTTGATTTTTCAGGGAGCCGGAGGAGGTTACGTTGAAACAAAATCGAACAGTTCTAGTTGGGGACTTGTAGTAAGAGAATACAACAGTTCCGATTATGGAAACATTGAAGTTGATGCTAATGGATTTAACCTAGGATATCTTACCAGTGATGCTCATATTACAATTAATTTTAGCGGAAATGTAGGAATAGGAACTGTTTCTCCTACCTCAAAACTCCATGTTTCTGGCGATATCCGTTTAACAAGCGATCTTCTTTTTGGTAATAGCAACAACAGAACGCAAACAAAAGAGGATGCAGGCGCTTTTGGCGGGCGAAGTGGGTTTTATGAAACTTCCTCTGCAACTGCTGGTGAAAACTGGCCTGTTGGTTCTTCAAACTATTGGCATCTCGTTGATTGCCGCCATACAAACACTACGAATAATTATTCATTACAATTAGCAGGTTCTTTTAATGATCAAAAACTTTATTACAGAACAACACAAGACAATGCGGCTGCAGCATGGTATCAGGTTTTGACTTCACCCAGAACAACTTTTAACAGAACCAGTACAACCGTATTTTATGTTGACGAATATATTCAATTCCGATGGGAGTCGGGTAGCAGTGATTTACAGTTTTCACCCGTGAATACAGGAGTTTGGTGTGTATTGGGTTATTATGAGTCGTGCCAGTTGTCAGGCATTCAAAATGCGCCACATTCCGAAGCTGACGACTATTCAGGTACAGCTGGTAGCTGGACATCAATTTATGAAGACTCCTCATGGGGAAATAGTGGGTGGAATGCACTTAATGGAACATTTTATTTTTCAAAACAAAACGAGAGTTCTTTCCCCACTTATGAGATAAAGTTCATTATTCATAATTCTAAATTAACAAGTGTTGTTAGAAGATTTGATCCATGAGTAAAGGAATTTTTAATAGCGTTTTATTAAAGTTTGCCTTTGTTAAGGGCTTAGTACTGCTTTATACGTTTTCCTTTAGTCAAAATATTGGTATTGGCACTAGTGCCCCTGCTGAAAAACTTGAAGTTGTTGGAAACATCAAAGTGGTTGATCAGCTTTTTACTCCTACAGGGCTGACATTTGGCGGAGCGACCAACACTGGTCTCAAGTTTTCGCACTCCAATGGCTTTTTGTCTTTAACTCCTTTAAGTTCCGACTGGCTTTATGTGAATACCGACAGAGGTCAGTATATTTTTAATAAACCGATTTGGCTTGATGATGGTTCAATTAATTCGTATGGAACAACAGATTTGATTTTGCAAACAAACGGAACAAACAGAATTGCTTTTCTTAATTCTAATGGTAATGTAGGAATAGGCACTTCCACTCCATCAAAAATTTTAGATATTAATGGAAATTTAAGAGTACAGGGAAACGATATCTGGGGATCGGGAAGCCTTGTGTTAAATGGAGCTGGTGGTGGTTATGTGGAAATGAAGTCGAATAGCTCAACTTATGGATTAATTGTAAGGGAATATAACAGTAGTAACTGGGGAAATGTTGAAGTTGATGCAAATGGACTGAATTTTGGTTTTCTGAACGATGCATCGCATTTACTGATAAAGTCTGACGGAAATGTTGGAATTGGAAATACAACAGCCACCTATAAACTTGAAGTTTCTGGCGATGTCTTGCTTACTGGCGATTTATTATTTGGAAATAGTGATACACGAACACAAACAAAGGAAGATGCAGGCGCTTATGGCGGAAGAAGCGGTTTTTATGAAACAAGCACTGCAACAGTGGCTGAAAACTGGCCTTTTACTGCAAATACTGACTGGTGGCATTTATTAGATTGTCGGCATAGTAATTCTGGGAACAATTATTCGCTCCAATTGGTTGGTTCTTTTTTTGATCAAAAATTGTTTTACCGCAAAACAAATACATCTTCTGCAACAAATGCAACTACTCCTTGGAGACAGGTTATGACAACAAACATCCCCTGGACATATACAAAAAACACTTTTGCTTACAACACAGATGCTGTTTTTTATGAAGATGAATATATTTATTTACGATATAATTATGATTGTGAGCTTGAGATACAGGCAAAATCAGGAGCAGAAGGTACGTGGCACTGGTCTGGTCTTGTTGAAGAATCGTACGAAGGAACAAGCGCAAGTTCAATGACCTACGAGTTGTCTGTATCGGTTGGCAGTTGGACAACCATCTCTTCTGTTTGGTGTGGATCTGATTTTGGAATAGGAATAGAATTTATACTGACAAAAAAAGACAGTGATGCTTTTCCTTTATATATCGGGACATTTATTATGCATGGTGATTACAATACAGCTATTGTCGAAAGAATTAACCCTTAGATGAAGTTTTATATTTATATAGTATTATTTTTTGTATTAGTTCAGTGGACTATGGCACAAAATGTTGGCTTTGGAACGCTTACTCCGGGGGAAAAACTCGAAGTAAGTGGCAAGGTTAAACTTAATGATAACGTTATGTCTGCTTTACAATTAACTTTCGACGGAGGTACCAGTAATGCCCTGAAAATACAAAATTCTGCCGGTTTTGTAACATTTACACCTCTTAGCTCAGGATGGGCACATATAAGCACAAGTCTGGCAAAACTAATTTTTAATGTTCCTGTTTATGAGGTTTCCGGAACCTTCAGTTCATGGAATTCTTCAAATTTATCTTTTACTACTAATGGCACTACCCGAATGACAATTCTTAACTCTAATGGTAATACAGGTATTGGCGTTATAAATCCTACCTTTAAACTTGATGTTAACGAGGATGTTCTTGTTCAAGGGAATAATGTATATGGCACAGGGAGTCTTGTTTTGCATGGTGATGGTGGTGGCTTCGTTGAAGCAAAATCAAACAGTTCAACATATGGTTTAATTATCCGTGAATACAACAGCTCTGATTGGGGCAATATTGAGGTTGATGCCAATGGATTAAATTTCGGATATCTGAATGATGCTTCTCACCTCCTCATAAAATCAGATGGAAATGTTGGGATTGGCAATACGACTGCGAATTATAAACTTGAAGTAACTGGCGATGTTAGAATGAGCGGAGATCTTGCTTTTGGGTACGATGCATCCTACAATTCTCACACACGTACACAAACCAGACAAAATGCAGGCGCAATGGGTGGGCGTAGCGGGTTTTATCAAACAAGCGACCCGACACCTTACTCTGCAAACTGGCCTGCAGGCGCTGGTAGCTGGTGGCATTTGATTGATGTAAGACATAGCAATACAGGGAATAATTATGCAATGCAGTTTGCTGCTTCTTTCTGGGGTACAGATTTATATTTTAGAAAAACAAATAATTCTGCATCTCAAGCTTGGTCAAGGGTTAAAACTATCGCAGAGAACCCAAGACCATACTCCAGAACTACCTTTACCAGTACCTCAACAACAACTGTATATACAGACTCTTATATTTCGATTCGATACAATAATTCAAATGCTTATATCGAATTTCAGCCAAAATCAGGACATACGGGCTGGTGGGATTGTTTTTCAATAAGCGAAGGAACTGAAAGCGGTACAAGCCCTGAATCTGTAGCGATAGATATTAATGCATCATCAACTTCATCGTGGTATACTTTAAACGATGTGGACGCATCAACACGAAACGGCCCGGGTGCATCTATTTGGCTCGCTAAAGAAAGTTCAAATGCTTACTCTGTATATCATATAATATTACTTGAACATGGAACATATTCAACCGTAATAGTTGAAGTTAAATAAAAAAAACGTGAGAAAAATAGTGACCATATTTTTAATTTTTTCTTTGCTGATTACAAAATACAGTACCGGACAGTTAGTAAATAATGGAGGTGTAATTATGATCCAGTCAGGTGCAGATGTTTATATCACTGGTGGAGGAACTTCTTTTACAAATCAAAGCAATGGAGGAAGCTATGGCACCGTTCATAGTTATGGCAATATTTTTTTAGACGGACACTGGGTTAATGAAACACAGACCTTAAACTCTGCGAATGCCACTTTTAATGCAGGATCAGGAACTGTAAAATTTAACGGGACTTCTTCTTGTAATTTAAATTCAGGCGGCTATGCTTTTTTTAATTTAATTATTGACAACACCGCAGGAGTCACACTGACAACAAATAGTTGCCGCGTAGATAAAGCGGCTACATTAACAAATGGTATAATCAATACTGGGTCTAATGTCTTTTCGGTTGAAGACTATAGCACAACCTCCCTTTCTGGATTTAATACATCAAATTATATAAATGGCAATCTAAGTCGAAGAGTTACTACAGGATATGCATCTGAGGAATTTGCATCTTTGTTATATACAACAAGCAGTACAACCACAAATACAACAAAAGGGTCAATAATAAATGTTACTTCTACGAGTAATGATCCAATGATTAACATGCAAACAGTTTTAAGCGGTTTTCCATACAATCCTGCTGTTTATAAATTTGTTGAAGTACGATACCGTGTGCTATCTGGAACAGCTGGCAGTATGGAGCTTTTTTGGTGTACCGCAGCAAGACCGTGGGCAGACGGTGGTTACAGGGCTGTTGTGGGTTTAATAAGTGATGGAAACTGGCACAATACCATTGTTGACCTTCATAGTTTTTGGACGCTGACATCTGATGGATCTGGTAATGTTCCTGTTATTGGATTTAGATACGACTGGTGTACTACAGACGGAGTAACAATGGATATTGATTATTTAAAAATTACAGGTTCGCCTACTGATGAGTATGATTTTCCTGTTGGCACATCTTCTCAATATGAATTAGCAAAAATTAAAATTAATTCATCTACAGGCATTACACACATTAACTCTAATTTTGTTGCTTTTAACCCTCCGACAATACCTTATGGCAATATACAATCTGGTCTGAGTGTTAATGGAACGCCAATTACAACAATACTTGATTATGGTTATTGGAATTTTTATCCAAATACAGGAGGCACAGCCACGAGCTACGACGAATCACTAACCTCCAGTGGGCAAACCAATGGAGGATCTTCTGCCGATCAGCATACGGTTGTGAAAAGGGCTGATGCGTCTTCTGACTGGATATGTTCAGGAACACACGATAATGCTACACAAAGTGGCACGAGCACAAATCCTATTACCGCAAAAAGATCCTCTGTGAATGGTTTTTCACATCATGCTATTGGACGTTCTGATCTTATTACTTTGCCAGTTTCTTTGGTCTCTTTTAAAGGGAAATGTGAGCAAAATTTTATCCTTATTAATTGGATAACATCTTCTGAAACGAATAATGATTATTTTGAAATAGAAAAAAGTGAAGATTTATATTCCTGGCATCTTTTAACAGTGGTAAATGGCGCTGGAAATTCAAATGAGTTAAACTATTATCAGATAACAGACGTTTTTTCTGAACAAACATTATACTACAGGCTAAAACAAGTGGATTATAATGGTCAATATTTTTATTCTGACATTATTGCTGTTATATGCAACAACACACCCTCAAGTCCTTTTTATCTGCAACAGACAAATTTTGGAATTAATGATAATGAAACAGAACTTTTTTTAAACCTAACTAAAGAAACATATTTAATGATTGAATTATACAATTGTTTAGGACAAAAACTTTATCATAGCAATGTTCATGTGTTTTCAGGAAACCAAAATATTCTTATAAATTATAATCCTGTAGCAAAGGGTATGTACATATTGGTAATACATGATAAATATTATTCACAAACCTATAAAATTATTAGGCATTAGTAATTAAATATAGATAAATCATTATTCCTTTTTATTCATAAATAATACTATTGATTTCGGTTGAAATATCCGCAATCATATTTTTCTCCACCATCGCCTCTCTCAATACCTGATAATTTCCTTAAAATAATTCCTTCCCTATAACCTTATTTCTCCTCCGATTTATCAATCTCTCCCTCACTTTCCTCGTCCCATTTTATTTTAACTTTGTTTTGTTTTTTCTTCTTTTCTTCTTCTTCTTTCTTTTTCTTAAAATTGATTAATGATGTATCATTTTTAAACAAGCCGAATTCTTCTTTTAATATAGACTTGATTGTTTTCTTTTCATCTTTTACAGCTTCTTTAATACTCTCTTTTACTTTTCGCGTATCATAGCGAATCGAGAAATTATCGGTGGTTCCGCTTATCACAAGATAAATATTTGTTTTGCCACGATCATCTTCTTCTATGGGTCCAAACTCTTCTTTCTCTTTTTTCTTTGATTTTATTTTTTTGGATAGAATATCTGAAAGTAAAATTTTTACCCTGTAATCAACACGTGAGTCGAAAGTTTGCTCACCCAATAAGCTTAGATTTAATGCAGAACTGTTAATGTCCATCTGGGGAATAATAATTTTTTCATCCTTAATTAAAATATCATTTTTTAATTCAGAAAACCGGATGTTTTTTAATTCATTAATATCTACAAACTGCGCCATTTTTTCTAAAGGTTTAAAATCAATCAGCTCTCCGTTGTTTATCGTAACATTTGATGCAACAATTAATTTTTTTGTATTACAAACCAGAGCGTTTGTCCATTCAGAGGCAATAGTAATATCTGATGAAACAAAACCCCTTAAATGCTTATCTGTAATAAAGTCCTGACCAAAATTATTAAACGAAATAAACAGTTTCTGTATATTAATTTTTGATAGTTTTATTTTTGAATGAATGGAAAAATTTCCATCGTTTTCTTGCGTAATAACACCCGAAGATTCGATAGATCCTTCCATCGTTTTAAAATGAATATCCTCTGCATTAAGCTTTCTGTTTTTGTACAATAATTTTCCTTTAACATCTGTTGCCTGAAAGTCTGAAAAAATAAAATTTTTAATATCTGTACTTACATAAAATTCCATATTATCGGGCAATGCAATTATAAATTCTGATTTGTTCTGATCGCTTTTACCTGCTAACAATTCATTCATATTCAAATTAGCACATGTAACCTCGCCGTCAACTAAAAAATGCTGATCGGGTACCATAAAATAGGAGATAATATTTTTAAGAGCTCCTTTAATTGAAAAATCATTATTCCCGGCATAAAAAGAAAGCGAATTAATATCAAGATCATTATTATTAAAAGCAAAAATACCATTGATGCCCGTGTATTTATTTCTCCCTTCTTTCAAAGAAAAAGAAGCATTTTCTAAAATCAGATTTCCACTTATTTTAGAATTCATAAAATCATTTTTTGTAAAATTTGAAGGATCTTTTATCCTGCCGGAAAAATTAAAATTTGATTTAATTATGCCATCAATTTCACGAATCGTATCTACTTTAAAGAACTGCTGCAATTCTGATAACTGCGCATCAACTTCTGCATTAATTTCGACATGGGGAAATTCAGGATTTTTCATGAAAAAACTACCTGAAATATTGCTTTTACCCACAGTAAATTTTAAGCGATCAAGTAGCAATGTAGTTGTAGTAATCGAATTATTTTCACCATTGGAATAAAGTCCTGTAAGGCTTACATTTTTAAGTTTAATCGAAGCATTTTTCTTTGAAATACTTGCATTTTTCATTCCGAATTTGGTTTCGATATGAACAAAGCTGCTACTGTCAATTGCTCCTGACACATTTGCTTCAAAATATAATTCACCTTCGCTTTGATACTCTTTTTTATACGCATCAAATTTCTCGGGCAACAGAGACAGGAAGGACTGTATGTCTATATCATTCCCTTTTATCTGTAAATTTATGATGTTCTTTTTTCCGGTTTGAATAGTCCCGGTAACATTCAACGATAAATCTTCAACATCAATACTTCCATTCTTTATTTCAAACAAATTATTTTTGACCTTCATAGTAAGATTTACAGCAAGACCCGATGCATTGACATAATTTACATTATCAATTACAATGCAATCTGCAAAAAGTTCTCCGGCAGTTGACAGGGAGTAGTCATCAGAAGAAAAATCTCCGTTTAGCACAAAATTTCTTGAGTGAATCCTCAGGTCGGTATGCAGCGCATTATCTATATAAAAAACTTGTACATTATTTAATGTTATTTTTTTAAGACAAAGCTGAAATTTTGATGTATCTGTAGGATGCGAAGATTCCCAAAAATGATAATTTTCTTTTCCACGGCTGTTTGTAAGCAGATACATTCGTCCTTTTTCAATAATAATTTTTTTGATTTTATATCTTTCATAATAAATATCAATAATGTTGAATTGCAGAAATAAACTTTGAGCAGAAAATAATGTATCTTTAAAAGAGCCCTTGAATTCTGAACGATTAAAGCCCTTGGTTGGTTTTGCATAAACGTCCTGAAATTCTACAGAAGCATCGGGGAAATGCTTAAACACGGAAAAATTTACTTTACCGACCTTTATTTCGGTCTTTAGATTTTTATTGATTTCCGAAATGATAAATTTTGAAATTTCGTTTCCATAAAAATTCGCAATGATAAATCCCGCTGCAAAAAAAAGAAGAATAAGCCCACCTGTTACAGATGAAGCAATAATAGCTATTTTTTTTATTTTCTTTTTTTGCATAAAAATCCAAATTTTGAGCAATCTCAATTTTGCAAAAATACAAATTTGAATTTTGTATCAATAAATAAACTATTTTAGTATCAAAATATTTTAAACTATTGTATTATGAAAAATAAATTAATTTCCAGTTTGTTTTTAAATGTTTTATTTTTAATGATTCCTGTATTTTTATATGCGCAGGAAGAAACAGAAGAAAGCTCCCCTATTGAATTTGGAGCTGATCTTATGAGTCGTTATATATGGAGAGGCTGTGACCTTGGAGGGAAAAGCCCGAGCCTTCAGCCAAGTCTCTCGTTAAATTGGAAAACAAAAGACACTACACATGCAATAAAAATCGGAGCGTGGGGCGCGTATACATTTTCCGCAACAGCAAATGAAGAAGCAGATTTGTTTCTTACCTATACATTTAAGGATATGATCACCCTTACAATAAATGATTATTTTTTTTCGGGCCTTAATACGGGTAAAAAAGACAAATATTTTATTTACTCCAAAGACAGCACTGGTCATCTTTATGAAGGCACTTTAAGCTTTAATGGCACAGAAAAAATTCCTTTTACATTGCTTTTTGCAATTAACTTTTTTGGTAATGATGTGCGAAAAATAAAAGATGATGGTTCGGAGGGAACTATTGTTATGAGTAAATATATTGAACTTGGCTATAAGAAAACAATAAAAGAAGTGGATTTTAATGCTTTTATAGGTGCGGCACTTGATGATCCTGATGAAGACAAAGGAGAGTCCGGGTTTTATTATAACAACTCTGCCGGAATTATAAATTTAGGGATAAAAGCTTCAAAAGAAATAAAAATTACAGAGAACTATAAGCTGCCGGTACAGTGTTCTTTTATCGTGAACCCGGAGGCTGAAAAAGCATATATTGTTTTTGGAATTACATTCTGATCTATGCTTGATTTTATATCCTAATTTGAAATATCACGAATAAAAAAAGCGGTTTTTATACCGCTTTTTTTATTCGTAACAAGGAGCAGCACCCCAAAAATTGTATTTTGACGAATCGTCTCCATACATTTCGATTTTTTTATCGGTAATTTTATACGTACAATGTTCTCCGAAAACCTCAGAAAAGAAAACTTCTGATTCATTGCCATATTCATCTTTCATGATAACCATTGCAAGGTTTTTATTGAATTTTTCTGTTTGAAGGCGTTTTTGGCATACCGGACAAATAATTTCAAGCTTTTCCCCTTTTTCTAATGTAAATAAAGGATCCTTTGTAACGGAATAATCACCAATATGCGGACTTACCAAAATTAAGCCTAAAGCTTCCTTCTGATTTCTGATTGTAAAAATAATGTCATTTCCGACATTTAGCTGGGCTTTGCAATGAGGACAGTAATATTTCTTTTTCATGATAACACATTTTATTTAATGCAACAAAGATAAAAATAAAATTAAATCTGCTTATAGGCAGTATATACTTTCTAACATATCAGAGTTGAAAAAAATAATACAAAATTAGTTTATGCTTTCTTTTTGTTGACTATTTTGCAGAAATTTTTAAATAAACTATATATGCAAAAAGGAATTTATACCTTAATGATAACGCCCCTTCTTGAGAATGGTTTTCTTGATGAAGCCGGATTGCAAAAACTTGTAGAACGTCAGGTTGAAGCGGGTGTTCACGGAATAGCCCCACTAGGTGTTACCGGAGAAAATACCCTACTGACAGATGAAGAAGAATTGAAAGTGCTTGAAATTATTCTGAAAACAGCAAAAGGAAAATGCAAAGTAGTACCCGACACTTGTGCTGCAAGCTTATGGAAAGCCAAAGAAAAAGTAAAAGCTTTTTCCGATTTAGGAGCAGATTATATCTCTGTTTTTTGCCCTTTCTTTGTTTTACCAAAAACAGATGGATTGATTAAATTTTATGAAACGCTGGCCGATGCTTCTCCAGTGCCGATTTTACTGCATAACTCAAAAGACAGGACAGGTGTTGAGCTTGATCCGCCTACATCGGCGCATCTTGCAAAACATCCTAATATTGTTGGAATTAAAGATGGCAACAAAGGGCTTGACCACCTCGCGAAGCTTATTTATCTTACGAAAAATGATGATTTCTGCGTGTTCACAGGAAAAGACACAACAGCCTATCCGCTTATTTGCTTCGGAGGCGCGGGAACTTTTTCTGTTGCCGGAAACATAATTCCTGATGTAATGAAACAAATAACAGACCTTGCTTTATCAGGAAAAACAAAGGAGGCTGAAACAATACACTTTAAATATTATCCGCTTTTTGAAGCGCTGCGCTGGGAAACAAACCCTATGGCGGCAAAAGCTGCACTGAACCTGATGGGACTTCCCGGTGGTGGGTTACGCTTGCCACTGACACCTCTCAGTCAGGAAAAAACAATTAAAATGAAAGAGATGCTGATGAAAATGGATATTATTCGGTAGAAGAAGTCAGAAGTCAGAAGTCAGAAGTCAGAAGTTGGAAGTTGGAAGTTGGCAGTCAAAAAGTCAGCAGTCGAAAAAGTCGGCAGTCGGCAGTCAAACAGACTGAAGACTGTAGACTGTAGACTGAGAGCATAGCATCTTCCGGCTTCGAGCTTCTTCCTTCCGGCTAACGCAAAGAGCATTTTGTGCAACATAAGTTAAAATATAAAATAATGAAATCAATAAAATTACATGCACCCGCAACAACTGCAAATGTAGGACCGGGTTATGACATTTTTGCAATGGCGCACCATGAGCCTTACGATGAAATTACAATTTCGCTTACCAACAGCAAAGACATTAAAATTGAAATTTACGGAGACAGTCAAAATATTCCTGTGAATGTAACGGATAATACGGCAGGTCTGGCTATTCTTGAATTATTTAAAAGAAAAAATATTCAGCAGGGTGTTTTATTTCAATTATATAAAAATATGCCGTCCGGTGGTGGGCTTGGAACAACAGGAGCTTCTGCTGCTGCGGCAATTGTAGGGTTGAATAAATTACTTGACTTATCTCTTAGCGATAACGAGATGGTTGATATAGCAAGGTATGGAGAAGTAGCCTCAGGAGGTTCTCCTCATGCGGACAATGTAGCTGCAGCTATTCTGGGTGGTTTTGTTCTAGTAAAAAATTATCATCCCATTGATGTGGTAAAACTTGATTTACCAGAATTTCATATTGTGCTTGCCGCTATTCGGAAAAGTCAACGTTCTACTCGTGGTTTTATAACTTATGAAATTGGTCAGGAAAAACTAAAAGAACAAATGGCGCGCTGTGCAAGTGTTATTCATGCAATTCACACAAAAGATGTGAAAGAATTCGGCAGGGCTATTTCTGTTGATTATATCGCAGAACCTGTTCGAAGCGCAGTTATTCCTGAATATACAGAAGTAAAATTGAAAGTTCTTGAAGCAGGCGCACATGGCTTTAATATAAGCGGAGGAGGTTCTTCTGTTTTTTGTGTTTGTGATGCGAATAATCAAAATCAGATTGCCGAAATTATGCATCAGGGCTTTCAGAACAATCCAAATTTTGTAAAAGTAATTCAAACCAAAACCAGCAATCAGGGAGTGAAAATTGTGGGTTGATGAAAAATATTTGCAATAAAAAAAGCCGGCACTTCGACTTCGCTCAGTGACCGGCTTTTTTTATTGTGTCAAATTACTTTTATTTTACGATAGTAATCTTTTTAGTAACAACAGCATTTCCTGTCTGAACTTTTACAAGGTACGTGCCATTTGCAACATTAAGCTCAAAAGGAACTAATGTTTCATTGCTTGAAGAAGCAGCAACAACTTCACCCTGTAAATTGTAAACAGTTACAATCCCATTTGCAGGTTTTGAAATGAAGAATTTACTGTTTGCAGGATTTGGATAAACTGCAACATGAATATTCACTTCATTATTTGAATTAACACCTACTAATGAACTTGAAGGAATAGCAAAACCGCAAATTTCAGCATTTGCCTGGCAAAGTCCTATATCTGTAGCAGTAGCTCCAACAGCAGTATTAATGCTGAAAATATGACCTTCAACCGGACCGCTCATTGCCCACCATAACAAACTTGTATTGTCATGATCAAATTCAGCATCCTGCGCATATTGTACCTGACCTGCATTTGTTGGACCAACAAGCGTAACAGCAGCAGTTACTTTATCTATTGAATAAAGATTTGCATCAGCAGCAAGTGCATACAGATTTCCGTTTGCGTCAGCAGAAAGAGTTAAGAGGGTTGTAGTTGTTGTAACTTGTGACCCAACTTGAGTTGCTGCGCCAGAACCATAGTTAATCGTATACAAATCAAGAGTTGTTGCAGTTGCAACGATTGCATACATCGTATAACTTGTCCAATCGAAAGTAATACCGGTCATATTAAAACCAACTGGGCCAACAACTGTTCTTGCACCTGATGTAGTATCGAAATAAACTAAACTTCCTGTTCCGGTTGCAGGACTTGTACAAGCGTACCATTTGCCATCTGCCCAGCATCCGCTGAATACATTGTCTTCTGCACTTTGATCTGCAATAGAATTAATGGTTGCAGGATCTTGTAAATAGAACCATGCGGGTCCGTTAACAACAGCAGCACCGTCTGTGTAAACAACATATCCATAAGCTTTAATGAGTTCCTGTATGCTGATAGTTTGCGTAAAGGTGTTATCGTTTGGATTGGCATCTCCTGTAAGAGGAGCAGTAACATCAATTGTATAATTTCCATTAGCAGCCGTCCATGTGTTGAAAGAAACCTGCTGGCTTGCTCCGCTTGCTAATGCAGTAACAGTTTTAGTATCAGTATAGCCACCGGTAATGGTCATTGTTACATCAAAAGTCTGAACATTTAATCCATTATTTTTAACCGTTACCATAGGAATAACAGCACCCGGAGGAAGCATTGCAGGCATATCAATTGATAATACAGCGATATCATCGGCAGGGGGAGTAAAACAGCTTATAGAAGCTTCCCAACCGTCACTCTGACCGCTTCCGTCTGAAGTAAAATGAAATGTAAGTGCTCCGGCAGGATTAGAAGCTGTTACTTGTTGTAATGCAGTGGGCAAAGTAGAACCAGAAAATGGGCTACCTGCAATCTGCGGAGCATTAACATCAATACCATCATGTACTGATAAAAAGTCATAGCCACTTTCAATATCAAATGCAGTGAAAGAAATGCGAATCATATCGCCTGGATTTCCTGGGACTAAAGTAAGAACATTATCTTCACTGGCAGAATAACCAGCGGTTAAAAGTCCTGAATCAACAAATGTACCGGAACAGGTTGTATCCTGTGTATTTGTTCCCATAATATAAATATTTTGAACCGCAAGTTCCTGAGTTAAGGTATTGTCTGCTGTATTTCCATCTGTTGCAAGAACTGCTTCAACAGTAATAGTATAATTACCTTCAATGCTTGTCCATGTATTAAATGTAACCTGTTCGGTAGCTGCAGAAGCCAGTGCTGTAACAGTTTTTGTATCTGTATATACACCACCGATAGTCATGGTAACGTCAAATGTTTGTGTTGCTGTACCCATATTTTTTACAGTAGCCATTGGAGTCAGAACAGTACTGGGAAGTACGAGTGAACTAACATCAATAGAAATAACCGCTACATCGTCTGCTGCTGGCGTAAAACAGCTAACAGCTGCTTCCCAACCCGCATTCTGAACGCTACCGTCTGATTTAAATCGGAAAGTAATAGCACCTGCTGGATTCGTTGCAGTAACTTGCTGTAAAGCTGCCGGAAGAGTTGTTGAAGAGAAGGGGCTTCCTGTAATCTGGGGAGCAGTAGCATTTGCGCCATCATATACATATAAAGTATCATAGCCACTTTCAACATTGAATGCAGTAAATGCAACACGAATTCTGTCTCCGGCAGTTCCGGGAACTAAAGTTAAAACATTGTCTTCATTTGCAGCATAGGGTCCGGTAAGAGTACCAGAATCTACGAATGTACCAGAACATGTGGTATCTGCAGTAACACTGCCCATTATTATAAGGTTACCCATATTCGTAATAGTAACTGTTTTCGTATTATTTGCAGCAAACTCATCACCGATAAGGGTTACTTCTGCAACAAGAACATGCGCTTGAACAGCAGAAAAATCTGCAGTAGCTGTAAAAGTATAATCAGCAGTAGCTCCAGCAGCAACAGGACCGGCAATAGCTTCTGTTATGGTTGTTCCACTGTTTAAAGTGAAAGAAACAGGAATATTGCTTGCATCTGCGGTACCATTGTTTTTAACACGGATAGTAACTGTTTCTGTCGCTGTCATATTAGGACCGGAAACAGGAGCAATTACGCTAAGAAGCTGCATATCGTTTGTATAAGTTGTTCCGGCGGTTCCATACATTAAAAAAGGAAGACCTTGTGCGTTTGTTCCATCCATAAGATTTGCCCAGGTACCACCATTACGTTGTTTTGCATTTCCTGTTGCAGGTTGTCCAGAAATAGTAACAGGAGGAGCCCATGGTCCGGAAGCCATAGAGCCGGCGCATGTCCACTCAACCCAATAAGTTCCGGTTGTTAAAGTAAGACCTGTTGTAGCGCAAACGCTTCTCATAATGGGGCGGTCAGCACTGGCAACATCATCACCTCTATAGATACCAGAAAAATAAGTACTGGTCATAACATTAGTAGTAGAATCTCCCCAAACAACAGCACTACCTGCAATACCCGGTTCGCCGTTCCAAATTCTAACGGCATAGGTTGTCATAGTAGAAGTTGTTGTAGAACCTGTCTGGTATGCAAAAAACACAACAGAGTCAACAGCCCAATCTGAAACAGTAATGGTAAAATCTTCTGCAACGCCATAGCCTGCGCTCATTGCATGTCCGAAGCCATAATTTGTATTCGGAGCTTCAAGAAAAGAAAAATCGGCACCACCAGGTCCTCCGGCAGGGTGTGTAACCAATGGTCCATTGTCAATTAACAATTCGCCTGCCATAATTCCTTTAGGCGCAGAAATTACTGAGGTCTGAGGAGTAGCATTTCTTGGAAATGTAGTACATACATCTGCATTCAGGTTAATTGTTTTTTGAACACTTGTGTTCTTTGTTTTTTGTTTTGCTTGTTTTACTCCGGTTTGAGCAAAAACAAACACTGATGATAAAAGCATCAGCATAAAAAAGTACGTCAATCTTCTCATAATATTTAATTTAATTAATAATTTGGGTAATGCGGCGCAAATGTAATAAATAGAAATATAAAACCCTAAAAAAAGAGCTTGAATAAACATGTTCGTTAAACAGTTATGGTAAAAATCACTAGCAAAGGATTTATATATATTATAAAAAAGGTAACCGTTCACAGGGTATAAAAAACAAATTACATATTTGTAATCATCATATTATGTGTTTTTATGCAAACCTCAATATTTCCCTTAAATATTTTATTGTATTAAATATAAGCGACTTACAGTCATAAGCGTTTTTGATAGCAAAAACAAATATTTAAAACACTTGGTTCTCATTAAATTAATTCCCATAAACGGTTGCAAAAAAAGAAATTAAAGGACTACAATTTTTTCAATTTTAACCAAATCATTATTCCAATAGAATTTAACAATATAAATTCCTTTGGATATTGAGTTCAGTTCAATTGTCGAGTTCTTGTGTTCAATATAATTTTTAGCGACGCAATGGCCTGCAATATCATTCATTTCGTACATTAAACCTTTTAAATTTGAGACAACAGAAATTTCATTATGTGCCGGATTCGGATAAATTATTATTTCTGTATTCCATTCCACATTTTTAAATATAGAAGAATTATAATTGAAGAACGAAGAAATAGAAGAACATCCGGCAGCGTTGAATACTTCCACCTGAAATAAACCATTTGATTGAGGGGTATATATTTGTGAAGTAGCTCCCGGAATGGTAGCTGTGTTAAGATACCATTGGTAAGTGGTAGCAGTGCTTGTCAATAATATATTCCCATTTTGAACGATGGAGGGAATCAGTGGGTTCGCATTTACAAGAATAGAAACATTATCGGTAGCTGTACAACCGTTTGAATCGGTAACAGTAACGGAATAAGTAGTTGTTGCTGTTGGAATGAACGGAATGTCATTAATAACGCCATTACTCCATAAAAAAGTTACACCACCGCTGGCAGAGAGGGTAACAGCATCTCCTTCGCATATATTTTGATTTGTTCCGGCATCAGCAACGGGAACAGGATAAACAGTAACAATAACCTGACTGGAGGCACTGCAATTGTCTTCTGTTACGGTAACGGTGTAGGTTGTAGTACTTGATGGAGAAACAATATTAGCGGATGTATTTGGACCATTACTCCACGCATAGAGTGTGCCACCTGTTGCGTTGAGGAATGCAGTTCCTCCAAGGCAGATGGATGTATCAATACCTACACTGACCTCCGGATTATTGTTAACAGTTATAGCTATATTATCGGTTGCAGAACAACCATTGCTGTCATATACAGTTACAAAGTATGTGGTT
This sequence comes from Bacteroidetes bacterium GWF2_35_48, assembly GCA_001769125.1. Lineage (GTDB taxonomy): Bacteria > Bacteroidota > Bacteroidia > Bacteroidales > GWF2-35-48 > GWF2-35-48. Next base: position 115,123 of record MEOG01000132.1, read on the forward strand.
GTGGAAGCCGGGGTAACAGTGATTGTACTCTCGGAATCTCCATTATTCCATGAATAATTTAATCCGCCTGTTGCTGAAAGAGTAGCGGTTTGTCCCTGACAAATGGATTGATCGTTTCCTGCATTCGCTGTTGGCAGAGGGTTAACAGTTATCATAACATTATCGGTAGTTGAACAGCCATTGCTTCCATAAACAGTAACGTTGTACGTTGAGGTTATTAAAGGTGTAACGGCAATAGTACTTCCAGTGCTTCCGTTGCTCCACGAATAATTTGCTCCACCTGTAGCAGTTAATGTGGCTGATTGCCCCTGACAAACCGTTTGGTCAGTGCCTGCATTAGCAGATGGAGCAGGGTTTACAGTAACAAGCACCTGATCGGTAGCAGAGCAGTTGGCTGTATTAGTAACGGTTACTGTATAAGTGGTTGTAATAGCTGGTGAAACCGTAACACTCGCTGTGTTACCGACGCTGTTGCTCCATGAATAGTTTGTGCCTCCGGTGGCTGTGAGAGTTGTTGATAATCCTTGGCAAATAGTTGCATCATTGCCTGCGTTGGCAATAGGATTTGGGGAAACAGTTACATATACAGGATTGGAAATTATCTGACCTCCGACTCCATCGTAAACGATAACAGAATAAGTTCCTGAGGCGGAAACTGCTATAGTTGGTGTATTTTCGTTCGTATTCCATAGATAAGAAACGCCAGCAGGAGCTGTCAGAGTAGCTGTCTGTCCTGAACAGATATTTGCAGATGGCGAAACCTGGATAGAATACTGAATTGGTGTGATAACAAAAGTATTATAGAAGTCTGCATCATTAAACTCAATACCTTTTAGCAAATAATGTTTCTGAGGTCCGTCTGTATTCAAATTACTTTGATAAATGTCTATGAAAGTAGCAGGAATCTGATATTTAGTTCCGTCAAATAATGTTTTTGAAGATGTTTTCAGGTAATAAATATTTGCATTACCGGTTTCAAAAGATGTAACATCAGTATATGTATAATTTTCAATATTAAATCCCCATGATTTTGGTTCCGGCATTAAATTATCGGAAATACCATAAAGTAATGTATCAGTGTCTGTCCATGAAACAAAAACTTTTTTACCATCAGGGCTTTTTGAAATATTAATCCAATGTCCCCATCCGGCACCACCACTTACCCCTGTAAATGGAGAAGCATCAGCGGCAACCATATTGGCGCGAAGTGTGTCAATGAAAATAGCGTTCCATCCACTACCTTGTTGGAAAACATCAAATAATAATTGAGGATGTGTAGCATAAGTGTAATCTAATGAATCAGGATGATTAGAATACATACCTTCAATAACGCAGGCAATGTGTAAGTTCCCATAAGCATCAACAACTGCAGGGTAGCTACTTGGGTCAAAAGAAGAACCTGCGGGGAAGTTGGGGCGGTAAACCCATTGATCCGAGGGAAGATCTAAAGAAGCTCTTGTTGGCCAAATTTGGTCTTTTATAGCAGGAATAAGATGCCAGTCATGGAAAACAGGTTCTTTAACCCAGGTTGCGCCACCATCATTGGTTTCCCAAAGAACAGGAAGACCTGTATTATATGGGCTGCTTGCAGAATCGTTACCCACGCAATAGAAGTAACCATGAAGACCATTGTTGTTCATAGCAATTCCGTCATTGAATGTCCAAGGATAATTTCCGTTGGAAAGAGCTCTAACTTTCCAGAGATTATGAATATACGACGGCGCCCAGTTTACCTGATTGGTATTAAAAACGCCATTCATAATTTTATAGTACTTTGTTCCAAGAGGCACACCACTTTCCATAGAAACAGTAGAAACGGCATTGTAATAACCATTTGCACCATCCATGCAGCTCATGAAAACAGTTGAGTCATTTGGATTTGCAATTTCCAACATATTAGGAGTTCCTCCTTTTTTATTAGAAGTATAATAGTTTGACACCCATCCTGAACCGTTTGTTTGAGGACCAGAAAGAACATAATACTGTTCATCAGGATTTGTGTTTCCTGAAGGGTTGTGGATTCTTCCGTTTGGATACCTTCCGGCTGTTGCAGGCTGGAAAGATAGGCTGTCCCATGTAGCGCCCCAGTTTGAAGTAACCTTGGAATACAAATATCCTCCGTTGCCACCCCATGCACCACCCTGACGGTGAACAAAAAGAATAGAATTTGTTTCAGGGCAAGCGTCTAACCAATGGGGCCCTTCTGCAATAATTGTAAAAATATTTCCAGAAGTTCCAATTGCAACAGAACTCATAGCCTTGTTTGAATTAGACAACATGCGAGGTTTAATCGGAACATTAAAAGATACATTTGCGTCAATTTTTGATTGCAAAGACAAAGCTGTCTGATCTGATAATTTCTTGTAAGCACTTTTGTTCTGGGCTTGTGCACCAACTATGACGCCGAGAGCCATAATCAATAGTAATACTTTTCTCATTTTTAATAAAATTGTTTGGGTGGGTTTTATAAATTCATTTCCGACAAGCTCAAATGCATAGCATTTTTCCAATTTTAATTAAAAAAAACGGAGAACTCTTTACCTTTTTTTTTATCATTTCAAATATACAATATTTTTTTAAATTTACAGCGAAAAATTTATTTTTAATCGTTTGTCTATCTGTTTGCCTCTCTATCTTCCTATTATTCTGAAAATAATTTGTTACGATACCCTTTCACATAATATAACCTGCATTATTTGCAAAGTTTATCATCAAATAATTCTGATTTTGTATTTTGACAATTGCATTTATATCGGATTTTACTTTAAGGTTTGTAGATTTAATGATAATTTTCTAAGATTTTTTTTCAAAATATTTGCTACGCTACTAAAGAGTCTTTG
>MEOG01000133.1 GCA_001769125.1 Bacteroidetes bacterium GWF2_35_48
CAAGCCCTACGGGCATAAGCGGTAGGTCTAAGGTATTCCAAACATGCGCCAGTTCGAGGACCGTTAGCACCAATACTCCAAAAAATTCGTGGTAGATAAAGTGATAGGATTGATAAATAAAAATTAGTTTGACAATAATATAATGTATAAAGAAAAATAATAATAAAATGACTTTAAAGATAGCCGATGCTCAAGCCAACGCAGTTTTATTTTTTTTTGCCGACCCGCATTTTTAATCACACGGGCAAACCCAATCAACACACGGTAAAGTCATTTTTTTTTTTTGAATTAAATTTTTTTCTATGGTAAAAAAAAGAAAAATCACTTTCCCTTTAGCCAGCGCAAAGCCAATAATGTATTGCCAACTCACATTAGTACTTTCGTTGTTTAGTTTTCTTTTTGCTTTAAAAAAATATAAGCAAAAAAAAACTTGCTTCGCACCAACAACGAAAGAACTAATCTGCAATCGCTCTCATTTAATAAGTTTTAACCTCACCGGCTTCCCTATCAACGCTCAGTCAAACACAATTTGTTTTTTTGAATTAAATTATTTTCAAAGGTTAAAAAAACAAATAGAGTTTGCCTTTTTACAACACATCAAGCCAGTAAGGTATTATTTAATAAGCGGCTTACCAGCCGCAAAACACAATTGTAAATTCGCAAACGTGGCTACGCCACTAACAATGAAAGATTGGAATATATTTTTTATTTATAAGTATTTAATTCAAAAGTTAAAGAAAATCTTTTTTAACTTTGTATGATAGTTTAAATGCTACGTTTTATATTTATTTTAAAATAATTATAATTATAAATAGACTATAAGAAATTCAAATACTGCAACAAACTGAACTAAAATAATATGGCAATAATTCATTTTTTAAATGTTCTCGAAGGTGATTGTAATATAATACAACATGATTCTGGTCGGACTACAGTAATTGATGTAAGTAATGCTTATAACAGCGAAGATACAGACGAAGAGAAAGCTGTAAAAGCATCTCCAGAAAGAGTAATTATGAGAAATAGAACTCACGTTCCTTCCAACAAAAAAAACTACAATCAAAAGAAAGACCCAGATAATCCAATAGATTACTTAAAAGACAAAATTAATATAAAAAGTATTTTCAGGTTTATAATTACCCATCCAGATATGGATCATTTAGATGGGATTAAAGATTTATATGACGAATTTGAAATAGCGAATACATGGGATACAAATAATAATAAAAGTATTGATTTGGATAGTTTTTTTGCAGGTTATAATAAAGAAGATTGGAAGTTCTATACTCAACTTAGAGCGGGTAATTATGAAAAAACGAAAAGGCTAACATATCATTATACCGATGATTGTGCATATTGGAATTTAGACAATATGAAAATATTATGTCCATCTATAGAATTAGTTAATTCTGCTAATGAAAAAGGCGGAGATATCAATGACCTTTCTTATGTTATTTTATTTACACCACCAAAGAAAGACGGAGGGGTTTGGAAAATTTTAATTGCAGGTGATAGTCATGATGATTCATGGGAACATATAATTAAAACTAATAAAGCTGCTGTTTCAAATGTAGATGTTTTATTAGCTCCACATCATGGCCGTGATTCTAATAGAAATTATGATTTTATAAATATATTAGAACCGAAGGTAACTCTTTTGGGAAATGCGAGTTCAGTGCATTTAGCATATGATAAATATCCAGATGTCAGAATTACAAATAATCAAGCTGGGTATGTAATACTTGACATATCGCTTGACAAACTTGAAATCTATGTGAAAAATTTTGAGTTTGCTAAAGATTTTTGCTTAAAGAGAGGTTTTGTTGTTCCAACTTTAAATCAAAAACATCAAGCTTATTTACTTGGTCAAATAAATCCTTAATTAATAGATTATGGCAGTTAATACTTATTATATTAAAGCGAGACTCTTTCCGACAGTTTTAACCTCAATACCTACGTTAATTCTTTACAATAAGATTGTGGCTTCATTATATCATGACAAACTTCAAAATATTTTTGTTGCGTTACCAACAATAACTGATGTTTTACTTTCTTCAGCAATAGTTTTCTTACTGGTTCAAGTTAACCGTTTTTTATCAAAAGAAATATTTCAAAGATTATATTTTAAAGATGAACAATATATGCCTACAACCAACCTATTATTAAAATCCAATACAGAACTTGAAGTAAGTATAAAACAGAAGATTGAAGATAAAATTAAAAGTAAATTTGATATTAAACTTCTTTCAAGAGTCGAAGAATCGGTGGATGAACAAAGGGCTAGAAAATTAATCGTATCTACTGTTTCGCAAATAAGGAATTGTTTAAGAGATAATGCAATGCTATTACGCCATAATATAGAGTATGGTTTTTTTAGGAATTTAATAGGTGGTTCTTTTTTAGCAATGGTGATTTCTTTGATTCTTATAATATATTCGCATTTTACAAACGACTTTTCAATTAGAAATTTAAGCGTAATACTAGGTGTAATTTATTTTTTTCCAATTCTACTAAGCAAATTTATAATTAATAGATATGGGAAATACTACGCTAAAATTCTTTTCGAGCAATTTTTAACACTCTAACAAAAAAATATTGTTAACCCACAAGTACATCAATGAAAGAAATTATAAAAAAAATTGAAGAAAATAAGTTGTTACTTACAGTTCCTAATTCCATTTATGAAAAGGAGGCAATTTTAAATGCTTCATATAAATACACGGATAAATGTTATATTAACATTGAACCGATTGAGACAATAACTGAAATATATTTTCAGAAAAAAAATGAAAGTATAAATCTGGAAAGTATTGCATTGGATTTTGGTAATGAATTAATTGACCAGCAGATTAGATTAACAACAGGGCGAGAATATAAAGTAATTCGTGAAGAATTAGTAAAAAAAGCGTTTTCATCTATAAGTAAATAGAAATGAATTATCAAATATTACCATATCGTTTTGAAAGATTAAATGAAAATATCTTTTTATCAAATGAGGTAGGTGAATACTTGTTTTTGAATAATGAGAACTTTAACCGATTTATTGAACATAAACTTCAACCAGAAGAGAAAGCATTTAAAGATTTAAAAAGCAAACAAATACTTGCAGATAATAATATTGATGATGTTATTGAAATGCTTGCTACAAAATATAGGACTAAAAAACACTTCTTAACTGAATTTACGGCCTTACATATGGTTGTTGCAACATTAAGATGTAATTCAAATTGTAGTTATTGCCAAGTTTCAAAGAAGGATTTATGCGATGTCAACTTTGACATGACAAAGAAAACAGCAAAAAAAGTTGTAGAGAAAATATTTGAAAGTCCATCCAATAATATTAAAATCGAATTTCAAGGAGGTGAACCACTCCTGAATTTTGAGATAATAAAATTTATTATAGAAAAAGTTGAATGGACAAATCTTTTTAGAAAGAAAAATCTTGAATTTGTTATTTGTACCAATTTAACCTCAATTGATGAAAAAATGTTGAAATGGTTAAAAGGTCATAAAGTTTACATCTCAACATCAATTGATGGTCCAAAAGAATTACACAATTTAAATAGACCACTTCATGATATTGATAACAGTTATGATTTAGTAACTGAAAAAATAAAACTTTGTAGAACATATTTAGGTAATGATAGTGTTTCGGCATTAATGACAACAACCTCACAAACATTAAATTATTTCAAAGAAATTATTGATAAATACATTGAACTTGGCTTTAATTCTGTCTTTTTAAGGTCATTAAATCCATATGGTTTTGCAAAAAAAGATAAACATATTTTATCTTATCCAATGGTTGATTTTATTGAAAATTACAAAAAAGCGTTAGATTATATTATTGACTTAAACATAAAAGGTAAATTCTTTTCAGAAGGTTATGCTTCAATTATTTTAACAAGAATATTAACTCCATTTAGTACTGGCTTTGTCGATTTACAATCCCCTGCGGGTATCGCAATTTCAGGGGTTATTTATGATTATGACGGTGACGTATACGTTTCTGACGAAGGTCGCATGTTGGCATCTGTTGGTGATAAAAAATTTAAAATAGGGAACGTTGAAATAAATTCATATCAAGAAATATTTAATGGTGATTATTTACATGAATTAATTGAAAACTCAATTGCCGAAAGTTTACCTGATTGTGCAACCTGTGCTTTTTTAAGTTATTGCGGTGCTGACCCAGTAAGGAATTATAGTGAACAAGGCGACATTATTGGAAACAGAACGATAAGTGAAATTTGCAAAAAAAATAAAAGTATTATTCAATATATTTTATCTCTATTACAACGTAATGAAAAAGATATTAATAAAGTTTTTTGGAGTTGGATAGCTCGAAAATCATTTGAAATATGAAACAATTAATTGGTATAGCACATAATATTGAAAAGGTAATAATTGGTAAGATTACTACGAAGAATGAAATGTTTTCAAATAAGAATGATTTAATTTTTGTTACCAGAAATAATAAAATTCCAAATGGTTTTGTTGCTGTAATTACCTCAAATAATTCTGTAGATGAAAAATCAAAATGTTTTGTTGAAAACGTTGAAAATATTTCCGAATTATACGACAACGATATTGTAACTATATATCCGGATGGTCGTATCAACGTTGTATTTGAAATTAAATCAAAACATAATGCTGTATTTGTCACAGAAAGATGTAATTCAAATTGTATAATGTGTCCGCAACCTCCTATTAAAAAAGAAGAAAACGAAGATAATTTTGAATTGAATTTGAAATATATTTCGTTAATTGATAAAAATACTGTATCAATTGGAATTACAGGTGGAGAACCAACGCTATTGGGAACTAAATTATTTGAAATTTTATCTGCAATTTATAAAAGGATACCGAATGCTACTATTCACTTACTATCAAATGGTATTAAGTTTGAAAATTATGAATATGCGAGCAAATTTGCACAATCAATTAATCAAGATATTGTAATTGACGTTCCCTTGTATTCCGACATTGATACAATTCATAATAGTATTGTAAGAACAAATACTTTCTACAAAACCATTAAAGGAATATATAATCTTGCAAAATTTAATATCAAAATTGGAATTCGTGTTGTTGTTCATAAAATGAATTATGATAGATTACCTGAATTATCGGAATATATTTATTCAAATTTTCCTTTTGTTTTCCATGTCGCTTTTATGCAAATGGAACCAATGGGGTTCGCAAAAGATAATATAAAAGATTTATGGATTGACCCAGTTGATTATAATAATGAATTAGAAAAAGCTCTTTTAAATTTATATTATCGAGATTTACATATTTCTGTCTATAACACTCAACTCTGTGTCTTACCTGAAAAATTAAGACATTTTGCAGTTCAATCAATATCTGATTGGAAAAATATTTACATCGATGAATGCAAAGACTGTTGTTTAGTATCTAAATGCCCTGGATTTTTTGCATCATCTAAAGATATACATAGCCGTAAAATTAAGGCTATTAATGACCTTCAAGCGAAAATCGCTTGATGTTTTCTCATTGTTTCATTTAATATTTTTATTATGAGAAAAGTTTTGATGACGGTAGCAGCAGCATTAGTTTTAATGGGAACTGCTGTAACTACCAAAGCAGCAAGTCTGCTTAAAGTTTCTGATGTGAGCATAAGTAAAGACAAAGGCGAAAGTCTTGTTTTGAAACATGCGAGCCAAATTTTTGGGGATAGTGAAATGTCAATGACAGGTCACCGTTCACATGGCTCACATGGTTCACACTCATCTCACAGCTCCCATAGTTCACATTATTCTAGTTATTAATGTGGGCGGACAGTCCTCACTTGTGGGGACTGTTTTTTTAAATTAAAATAATTTCCTTAAAAATATTGATTTTGTTCAACAAGATTTTTCTTTTTTTTCTTTCATTTCTTATTCTTTTTGGGGCAAATGCTCAAACTCAGGAATATTTCCCATCGTCAACTTCTGGTGTTATAATTAAGCATAAATATTATTCATTGTCTTACTCTCCAATTAATAAACAAGCAGAATGGGTAATGTATATGTTAACTGAACAAAATTTAGTTAATGGTATTGTTAAAAGGAAAGATTTTTTCCGGTGCGACCCATTAATTAAAGATAGTTTTGCAACATTAGCTGATTACAAAAAATCAGGCTATGACAGAGGACATCTTGCTCCTGCTGGTGATATGAAAATTGATTCAATTGCTATGAGCGAAAGTTTTTTTTTGAGTAATATGAGTCCTCAAGCACCTAGTTTTAATCGTGGTATTTGGAAAAATCTTGAATCCCAAGTTAGAGATTGGGCAAAAGAATATGATACATTGTATGTCGTTACAGGAGGTATCTTGAAATTTTCTATGGGTACTATTGGTTTGGGAGCTATAACTGTGCCTAAATATTTTTACAAAGTAATTCTCAATAAGACAAAACAAAGCACTAAAATCATTGCATTAATTCTTCCAAATGAGGCAGGAACAAAACAGCTTAATGAATATACAGTAACAGTTGATTCGTTAGAAAAGTTGACCGGAATTGATTTTTTCTCTGCATTAACCGATAGTATTGAAAATCAAATTGAGAGTAAAATTGATTTGAAAAATTGGAATTTTGATGTTTCTTCGGAGTCTTCAACTAATTATAAGAATAAGCCGCCGGTGTATTGTAAAGGAATAAATCCTGTAGATGGAAGTAAATGTGAAAATATTATTTTAGACCCTAGCGGATATTGTCAGGTACATATCAATCAAGTTGATTTACCTAAAGTTATTAAGGATAACTCATATAAGTTGCCAATAGCTGTTCGATGTACTGCGATTACTCAAAAGGAAACTCAATGTAAAAGAATGACTCATAGCCCAAATCAAAAATGCTGGCAACACGGAGGAAATTAATTAGTGTCTGTCCATAAACTCTCAATTGTTGATAAAAAGGGAGTTTAAGAGAGATATTAACAAAAGTAATATTTTATCTTAGAGAAAAAAAACGAGATGAAAATATTTAACGATTTAGTTTTGAAATTTGAGAAACCAGATTGGAGTGCAAACCCCGAATTTGGTCTAATAGACACTATTTTAGAAACTCATCCTGAGATAATAGAATTAGTAAGTACCGATTTAACAGGGTTGGTGAAAAGTTCGCATTATGGCCGTAAAGACACTCCTACTGTTGAGCAAATTTTAAGGGCAGCGATTTTTAAAGAGATGAAAAATTTAGATTATCGGGAATTAGAATTTGCTCAGTTAGATTCACGTATTTGTGCAACATTTATAAAATTAGATTTACGAGAACCATTTTGTTTTCAACTATGGCAGAAATATATCTCACAAATAAAAGAGGACACATTAAAACAAATTTTATATACTGTAAATAAAATTGCCATAGAAGAAGGGTTTGAAGACATAAAGCAAGTAAGACAAGACACAACAGTAGTAGAGAGCAATATTCAACATCCGACTAATAATTTTCTTACATGGAGTTGCATAAAAGAAAGCCATCGCTTGCTGGAGCACTTGAAAGAAGAAGTAAGTACGCTATCCTACATAAATTATAAAACAGGCGCAAAAAAAACATATTTTAAAATTAATGTCACAAAACAAGCAGATAAAAAAGCTGTACTTTTCAACAAACAATTAATCACATTTACCAAATGCATAAATCAAGTATCCAATATTGTAAAAAAAAACTTCATGAGTATAGGAGCGGAAGCTTGGAGAATGGCGCTTGAAAAGCTTTTACCTTTAATGCATCAGGTTTATAATATATCATACAGGAAAGAAATTTTAGGAGAGGTTGTTCCAAATGATGAAAAAATATTTTCAATTTATGAATTGCATACAGATATCATAGTAAAAGGACAACGAGACGTATTATTTGGACATAAAATAAATATAGCAGGTGGTCGTAGTAATTTAATATTAGATTGCGACATATTAAGAGGAAATCCAAGCGACACAAGTTTATATCAACCGATGATGGACAGGATCATTGAAATTTATAATGTAATACCCCGAGATAGTGTAACTGATGGAGGTTTTGCAAGTAAAGAAAACATAGATTACAGTGTTAGAACAGGTATTGTAAATACTGTTTTTAATAAAATTAAAGGCAGTATGCAAAATGTTTTCAGCAGCAAAAATATGGCTACTCGGCTAAAAAAGTGGAGAAGCGGTATTGAAGCAGTAATTTCAAATGTTAAGCGCGGGTTTGATTTGCATGTTTGTAATTGGAAAGGATGGGAACATTTTAACAGCAAAATTTTATGGAGCGTATTAGCCTATAATTTTCGTGTATTTACGCAGCTAGTACTGCAAAGAATATAAGTTTAGAAAGTAAAATTTTAGTTAATCAAAATAAATATTTACAGGATAGCTATGTCTGAAAATCAAAAATTCCGGTTTTTTTTATTCAAATTACACTAAAATATTGAGTTTTGATTGCTGCGGCGATTGAGGATTAAAAAATGAGACTAAAAAATAAAAAATGACATTAAAAAATTTATCAACTCATTTGAAATTTGCTGACATTATGGACAGACACTAATTAATCAATAAAAAAAAGTTTATGAAAATTTAATCGCACACGCAAACCCTGCCACCAGCACAAATGCAAGCACATTTTGTTTTTCACACAATGCCACCCGATAAGCCAATAAAAACAAAAAGAGCTTCCATTTTTTAGCCCTTGCTTCTCCAAAGCGGTATTTTATTTAATTATTTGCCTTCCTTAAAAAAAATTAAAACTCAAACACACATTCAACCCGCTAAAAAATTATTGACAAAAAAATGATTATATTTGAATATGAAAAAAGGGCTGAAATCAAGTCGTACAGGTGCTAACATCGAACTAGCGCAATTTTCCATACATTTAAACCCGCAAGCCCTACGGGCATGGCGGTAGGTCTAAGGTATTCCAAACATGCGCCAGTTCGAGGACCGTTAGCAACAAGCTGTGGTGCGGATTTTTTTGATAGATTTGTACTATGCGAAGAAAATTAATAAATTTTGCCAACGCTATTGCCTGACGGCAAATTTGGCTACCGGGCTGACGCAGAAAATGCCACCGCACAAAAAATTGCCCTGATGGGCAAGTTGGCTAACACACAAAAATTCATTAATTTTGAGCACTGGTCGGGCGGATATGGAATTAATTATAATAACAGCCAGATTGCTAACATCGAACTAGCGCAATTTTCCATACATTTAAACCCGCAAGCCCTACGGGCATGGCGGTAGGGCTAAGGTATTCCAAACATGC
>MEOG01000134.1 GCA_001769125.1 Bacteroidetes bacterium GWF2_35_48
AAAAACGAAAACTGAAACAGGAAAAACGGAATTAAATAGTTTGTTAACTTTAAATTTTCAATTATATAAAAACGCAATTTATAACCGAGCGTAGTATATGTTAAATAAAGTAATTAAGTAATTTAATGCTTTATATTTGTCCTATAAATTTAATAGGATAAATAGGATATGAAAACAAATGCGAAATTGCTTTATGTGCTGTTGATGCTAAGTTTTTTGACTTTAAACAGCATTCTGCTTGTTGCTAAAAATGTAAAAATTGATACAAAAAAAAGCAGCGTAGAAATATCGGGGACTTCCACACTTCATGACTGGAAAATAAAAGTCTTAAATTTTAAAGGCGATTTGGATGTAGAACTCGGGGCGAACAATCAAATAGAGACTTTTAAATCTGTTAACCTTTCTTTTTTCAGTACAAGTTTCAGTAGTGGTAAAAAATCAATGGATAATAAAATAAAGGACGCTGTAAAAGCAGAAAAATATCCAATGATTGGTTTTACCATGGACAAGATCAAGGATATTAAATCTCTTCCCAACAAGCAAATGATCATTGTATCTGGAAAAATAACCATAGCAGGTGTTTCCAAAAACATTGAAATAACAGCATGGGGAACAGTAAATGCAGCTGGGGAGATTGTTATTATAGCAAAAAAAGATATTGAAATGACAGATTTTGGAATTGAGCCCCCTGAAGTTTTTTTTATCAAAGCAGGCAACAAGGTTGAGATCAGGCTTACTCTTTTCATATCATAAAAAGTAATACAAATATTCATTTAAATTCTATAATTATGAAAACGTTGATTAGCATATTAATTTTAGTTACACTCTCAGTGTTCTCCTTTGGGCAATATGTCCAGCAATTTGAAGAGCCAAAAAACGAAGGTGAGAAATTTGATTCTCTTAAAATAGTTGTAGGCGGTAATTTTGCGATGGAATTTCAGGGAATAAAACATAAGGCCGATACAGCACTTATTCCTCTGGGTAATGGCATTGTTCTTCCCACTGCAAACTTTAATATAAACGGATACCTTGCAAAAGGGGTTAAAGTAAATTTAGAAACATATCTTTCTGCGAGGCACCATAACGAAGCCTGGGTAAAAGGAGGGTACTTACTGATTAACCAGATGCCTTTTTTTGAAAGTCCTCTTGTAGACAAGTTGATGGAGTATATGACTTTGAAAGTTGGGGTAATGGAACTGAATTACGGGGATGCTCATTTTCGCCGATCTGATAATGGCAAGGTAACCACCAATCCGTTTGTTGGAAATTATATAATGGATGCATTTACTGTATCACTTGGTCTTGAGATCATGTATCGCAATCCAAATGGTTTTTTTGGTATGCTAGCCGGAACAAATGGAACGGTTAACCCAAGTATTGTTGGATTTAATTCAACTACTAAAAAATATTCTCCTTATATAATGGGTGACGAAGTTGCCTGGTACACCAAATGGGGGTATGATAAGAAATTTAATGACGATTTTCGTTTCAGAGCATCTTTGTCCGGTTACTTTTGTGAAAACCAGCATCAGGGAACGCTTTTTAGTGGAGATCGCGCAGGATCGCGTTATTATCTGGTTATGAACAAAATTACTAAAACATCTACTGATGTAGATATAAAATCGAATCATACTTCTGGTAACTGGGGCCCAGGAACTACTAACAGGCTGTACGCATATCAACTTAACCTGTTTTCAAAATGGAAAGGTCTTGAATTTTTTGGAACCTACGAATATGCGAACAACACACTGCCCTCTGACATAACTCATAAGAATTATTTTTATCATCAGTATGCCGCAGATTTGGTATACAGATTTGGAAAGAAAGAGCAGTTTTATGGCGGGGCGCGTTATAATTTTGTTAACAATGCCAAATCATTGGATATGTCAATTGACCGGATACAGGTGGCTGCCGGATGGTATCTGAATAAATATATTCTGGCAAAAGTTGAATATGTAACACAGAAATATAATAATTTCACAGACAAGTATGGTTCAAGTGCTAAATTTGAAGGTCTGATTGTTGAAGCTGCCATATCGTTCTAAATATTGAGTTAATAATTTTAAAGCCACGGTATTTTAATTGAGCCGTGGTTTTTTTTTACATGATGAATTATGTAGATTTGTAAAAAATGATGTATGAAACTAAATACAAAAGTACGCTATGGTCTTCGAGCCATGATAGAAATTGGTTTGAAAAAAAATAAAACAGGGGTGTTGCAAAAAATAATTTCAGAGAATCAGGAAATTTCTGAAAAATATCTGGATCACATCATTTCTGATCTGAAAAAAGAAGGCTTGATTATCAATGCCGGAGGGAAAAAAAGTGGATATATATTAAATAAACTAAAGTCGAAAATTACGGTTTATGATATTTACAAGGCTTTTGAATCGGACATTTCAATTATTCAGTGTATCTGCTCTCCCAAAGTGTGCAAGCGTTCAAAAAAATGTACAGCTCGCGATTTCTGGTCAGGATTAAATGATGAAATTTCTGCATATATGAAAGGAATATCTTTAGCGGATCTGGTAAAATGGGAAGAAGAGAATTCAGGGTCTATTATTTAAAAAATATAATATTTTTTTAATTTGTATCCTCTTCCTCCACAGGCTGAAACTCCATATACTCTTTATCTTCGTTATAAAATAAAAGCAAAGAATCTCCTGTTGCCCTGTAAAATGTTACAAACCGAATCACTTCCCAGAATTTTTCATTCCACTCATTTTTTTCTGTTTTTTGAGGTGTATTTATTTTGTTGATTTTTATTTCAAGACTGTCTATGAACTCATATTTTCCTTTTATTTCGTTTTCTTCAGTAAAACCTGAAAAAACGCCTTCTGTCCCATCATCATTAAAATGAATTGTAATGGGGCGCTTCATTTTTTCGGACAAAGGCAGCGACTCTTCTTTTTCTGTATTTGTATAGGACGTTAAAACCCATTCTCCCGTGAAACCTGAATCTTTATAAGGTTCTGCATAAAATTTTATTTTCCCGATATCTGAATAAAAAACCAAAGAATCATCTCCCGTGGCGAAGTATGTAGCTTTTGTAAGACAGAAGTAAATTTTCTCTGCCACTTTTCCATTATATGAAAGTTCATCAGATTTCAGATATGCATATTCTATTCGGTTTCCGTTGATAGATTTTATCTTAATTTTTCCGGGATTTGTATCCAACTTGTAGGTCATTTCTTTATTGTAATGAAATATCAGGAAATACTGTCTGTGGCTCAGGTCTTGTGGCTCCATATTGTAAAGTGTCATTTCATAGAGAGTCCATTTTTTATCAATCATTTCTTTATACGGGTCTTGAGCATCTATCGTAAAATAAAAGCAACACGAAAAAAACACGAAGAATATGATTTTAATATTATTCATTCTTTAATACGTATGACCCAAAACGAACCTATTATTGCAGGTAAAGCTAAATTAATAATCCATAACAACAATGTTGCCGAAATAACAGAAACCGGATTTTGAACAAACAATCCGAAAAAAAACAAAGCAACAGAACCCCGAACGCCAATTTCTGATATTCCTACCGTAGGAATAATGGCCATTACAAACCATGTTAATGAAATTGCTATACCTGTATTTAATAAACTCATTTCTATTCCAAAAATTTTTATTGCAAGAAAAAATTGTACACTGAAAATAACATAACGAACTAGACTTAATCCTAAAAAAACATAAATATCTTTTCTGCTGTATAGTGTTAGAACACTTGTAAAATCAGGATGTTTTTTAATAAAAGAAAACCTTTCGAGCAATGTTTTAATTTTTGATAAATGAAAAAAAAAGTAGAGAAAAATCAAAGTTAAAATACAAGCTAAAACCAGTGCAATTTGCGAAGAAAAAGAAAACATCGTAAGCGAGCCTTTAACTTTAAAAAGCAATAAAGTCCCTGCTATTCCGGCAACCAAAGTAATAAGTAACTGACTGAGGTTTCCTGTAATATTAGCACAAACAGCTTGAATTCTGAATTCTTTTTTCAGAAAAAAAATCCGTCCCGCGAACTCGCCCACTCTGTTTGGTGTAAATATCGAAACCGTAATACCTGCGTAAACGGCTTTCATTGCCTGAATAAAATTTTGAGCTTGTATTTTTTGGAGTAAATACTGCCATTTAATAGTTTCTGTTGCCCAGTTGAAAAACATCAGAATAAAAATCGAACAAAGAATAATAACTGAAAAAATTGAAGCTGAATTGAACTGATTGAAAAAACCGTCATAATTATCGTATTGATAGAGCTTAACCCCTATGTATACATACGATATTATGATAATAGCAATTTTGCCAAATGTCAGTATTTTTTTATAGTTTTTCAAAACATACAAACCTACAAAAATTTTCGGAAAAGAGATTTAGCGAAAAATTTGCTTTTTAGTATCTCAATGGCAAAATCATGTATATTTATCTGCCACGGCAAATACGAAGGGCAAAAAGTTTTGAACTGACAACGATTAATATTGGTTATGATATTTATGAGGGGGGGAGACAAAACAACCTGTCAAGCTTTAGCATAATCGGGCAGAGCGTGAGCGTGAATAACAATAAGGTAAATAGTATCTTTTAATTTAAGGGGAAAGAGACAGGGTAAGCGCTATTAAATTTTCTGATATAACTAAGCGCAAGCATTCTTTTTTTCTTTTTTTTCAGCGACTTGTATTCATTAAATAATTCAGGGTCTTTTTTCAGCAATTCTTCAATATTGTGTGTGTTAAAATCAAGAACGGTACCGCTTTCAAAATCCAGAATATATTGTCGTATTTCTTCCTGAGTATTGTCTCCTATTGTCATAGCCGGATAGTAAGGATCAAAAGGGTCTTGAAATCTTGTTCCAGAAACAGAAATCATCGCTGCAAAATAAGTAATACTGCCAATTACGGGTACACGACTGAATTCACCATGCCAGTTAATAAAAATCATTCCTTTCCTGCAATACCCCCAGATTTCAGACACTTTCATGGTTTGTTGGACACCGTAATCATCAAAGTATTGGAGATTTTCTTCGGAAAGAATTTTTACAAAATACTCAAAATCATTGGCATCTGTTTTTGTAACGATTCGTTGTTTTGTAAGAGGTTTGTTGTGTTTCCACTGGTCGAAGCTCAGATAGATGCCTTCTTTGAATTTGAATTCCGGGGAATATTCAACCAGATTTTTGGGGTCTTCCTGCGCTGATGATAATAGAGGAATAGCCACAAACAGAGAAAAAAGAAACCAGGGAAAAACTGAAAGATTGGAGAATATTTTCCTTCGGGTATTTGAATTATGAGACATTTATTTTTTATTCAAAATAATATGTTTTGTCATCGTATGGGTTTCGCCTTTGCCTGCAGGAAGTTTGAAATTAAATTTAAAAGCCTGATAATTGGAGTCATTTATAATAATTTCATATTTCAGATCAGCGGGTAGGGTAATAAAATATTCACCTTTTTCATTACTCTTAATTTTTGTTTCTTTATTATTATCGGTATCTTTAATGATGAATTCTATAGAAACAGGCTTGCTGTCACCGTCAATGATGTTTCCTTTAATAATAGAAAGAACAGGTCCTGTCAGCGCATTAACAACATCTTTGTTAAAGCTTGAGTGCGATTTATAGAAATTAGTCATATCTACCTCCCAAATATCAAAAGCTCCGTTTCCACCTTCTCTATTACTCGACATATATGCTTTTTTTCCTTCAGTTGATAGCACAAAATGAATTTCTTCTTTTGTGCTGTTAATAGGATAACCTAGATTAACCGGATCAGACCATTTGCCATCCACAAGCGTTGTCATAAAAATATCATGACCACCCATAGTATTGTGTCCGTTAGAACTGAAAAATAAAGTTTTTCCGTCAGGATGCACAAAAACGCCGATTTCATCATCAACAGTGTTTATGCTTTTGCCAAGGTTCACGGGTTTTCCCCAGCCACTGCCTTCACGTTTGGACATATAAATATCGCCCATCCCATAGCTTTCAATACCAAAGCCTTCGCGTTCGCTAACAAAAAACAGGGTGTTGCCATCAGCCGTAATACATGAAGAGCTTTCAAAGTAAGAAGAATTGACATTTTTTCCTACGGAATAAGGTTTTCCCCATGTTCCGTCGGGCTGTTTATCTGAAACATAAATGTCGCCGCTTCCTGTTTCTCCCGGAATATTTTTATATAAGAAAATTTTTGATCCATCGGGAGAAATACTCAGGTTGGCATCATATCCGTCTGTGTTTATATTCCCTTGTACCGGAGTTGCCTGCGCCCATGTTCTACCCCCGTCCGCTGTTGTTGAAATGTAAACATCATCAAAGTAATCGCCTGTATTTGGATCAATATTGTCTCCCTTTGCATTAGGTCTGCGTGAAGTGAAAATTAAAGTTTTACCGTCTGCGGTAACAGAAGGGTTTGCGTCCGTATGTTTTGTATTGATGGTTGTGCCAATATTTTTAATTTTAACATCAACGGGTTTTGTAATAAGTTCTTTTGCATTTTGGCATTGCAACAACAGAGTGTTTACCTGATGATGCTCAAGCTGCCTTGGTTTCAACTTTGTTTTAAATTTGTAATAAGAACTCATAGCTGCTTCAATTTTTCCGGCAAACTGATAAGCTTGTCCGAGAACAAAATGTATTTCTTTATCTATCGTACTATCTTTTACAGCAGTTTCAAGATGAGGCAGTGCTTTGCCCATCTGTTTCGTGTAGATATAACATTGCCCTATTCTGAAATTCAGTTCTGCGTCTAAGGAGTCTGTTTCAAAAATTTCGCGGTATATACGAAGTGCTCCGTGGTAATCTCCATCATTGAAGCGAATCCATGCTTGCGCCATTTTGGTTTTGTTTTTTATGTCAATCGGAGATGCAGAACTTATAGCAAAAAGTCCAGAGATTATTGTTAACCCTGCAATAAGCAAAGTGGTTTTTATATACTTCATAAATAAGTGTTGTTAGTACAATCCACGAAAATAAATATTAAATCAAGAATAACAAAATTTTTATAAATGATTTCTGAAAAGGAAGAAAATTGAGTCCACTCCGAAAACCTTCTGCTACAGATTTTACAGGTTGTCAAATATACTTAAATTCTTTACCTTTAGGTTGCAGGTTACAAGTTGCAAGTTGCTGACAACATGTAACTTGCAACTTGTAACTAATAGTGAAAATGTTAAAATATCATACGTTTACAATATAAATATTTGACTCATCAGAACTGTTTTATGAAGGGGTTCAGAGTGAATTCAATAGGTTATTTCTGATTCATTTCAGAAAGATACCTTAGGAATAGTTCCATCCCTTTTTTTTTTTGTTCATTGAAATCATAACTTAAATTAATTTTAAGATATTCTAAAATATCGGAAGCAGGAATTATTTTTTCTTTTTGCTGCAAGACCATTTCATCAATGCAGGAGAGACCATTTTTTAATGCTTTTTTTAATGCTCTTGTGAATGTGTCAGGTAAAGTTTTTGTAGAAACCCATAATGCAAAAACAAAGGGAAGCTCTGTAAATTGAAACCATTCTTCGGAAAGATCATAATTATACAGGAATCTTTTTTGCATCATTAATGCTCTGTCTCCAATTACTACTCCGGAAAGTTCGCCTCCTATTTTTTTCTCAAAACCGGGTTGACTGTTAATAAATTCGGGTTTAATTTTCCAGTATTTTTCAGCAAGTATCTGAACAAGCGCAACAGATGTGCGTGATTGATAATCAAGAGCAATTTTTTTAATTTTAGAAAGAGGCACATCGCTGAACAAAGAAACAGAGGCAACTTTTCCTACTGCACCAATGCAAAAAGGGGCAACAATCGTATAATTTTTCAACTTTGGCAAAATGGCAACAGGAACAATTCCTACATCTGTAGCTCCGGATAATAATCTATCAGCACATTCTGATGGTGTTGCAAAATCAATAGTAGAATTTTCCTTTAAATAATCCGAATGCCTCATGCCATACACGAAGGGCATTGTATTTAAATAGGAAATTGCCGTTATTTTGATTTTTTGCATTATAAATTCATTACCAATCTTATTTACTCGCTTTACGCAGATTGTTTTTTGACACGAATTTCACTAATGTTTTCGTTTTAATTTGTGTAATTTGTGTCGAACTTTTTGACTTTGCTGATGCACACTAATTAGACGTGTTTTATTATAATATTTTATTGTAATGCAATTCGTGATAATTAGTGTCAAAATGTTTTTTACGTAACATCAGTTATTTGCCTAGTTTTTCAAGAATTTTTTGTGTGGCTTCTTCATGACCGGGTTTTCCCAAAAGCGCAAACATGTTACTTTTATAGGCTTCAACTCCCGGCTGGTCGAATGGGTTTACATCAAGAATGTATCCACTGATTCCGCACCCGATTTCAAAAAAATATAAAAGTTGTCCTACATAGAATTCATTGAGCTTTGGAATTTCAATATGAATATTTGGAACACCTCCGTCAACATGCGCAAGAATAGTTCCAAGTTCAGCCATTTTATTTACCTCGTCAAGTGGTTTTTCTGCAATGAAATTCAGTTTGTCAAGGTCTTTAATGTCTTTTGGAATTATCAGTGTATTATTCGGTTCTTTAACAGAAATTACGGTTTCAAAAATGTTTCGTATACCCTCTTGTATATATTGACCCATAGAGTGAAGATCTGAAGTAAAATCAACACTTGCAGGAAAAATTCCTTTTTTTTCTTTTCCTTCACTTTCTCCATATAATTGTTTCCACCATTCAGCTAAATAATGCAGCTTAGGATTATAATTTACCATTATTTCCGTTGTGCGTCCGGTTTTATATAAAGCATTTCTTGCAGCAGCATAAATTGAAGCAGGGTTTTCACTAAATTCTGAATTAATATCCGTGATTTTTTGCATTGTTTTAGCACCTTCCAATAATTCTCTGATATTGAAACCTGCAATAGCAATAGGAAGCAAACCAACAGGCGTAAGCACAGAGTAGCGACCACCAACATCATCAGGAATTTCAAATGTTTTATATCCTTCTTTATCGGCAAGTTGTTTCAACGCACCTTTTTGAGCATCTGTAATTGCAATAATCCGTTCTGTTGCTCCATCTTTTCCATATTTTTTTTCCACAGCCTGTTTCAATAACCTGAATGCTATGGCGGGCTCTGTTGTAGTTCCGGATTTTGATATGACAACAACAGCAAATTCTTTATTGTTTAAAAATTCAAGAAGTTCGTAATGGTAATCCTCGCTGAGGTTTTGACCGGCAAAAACAACCAAAGGGTATTCACGATCTTTTTTGAAAAAAGAAAAATTACCAGACAAAGCTTCAATTACTGCTTTTGCTCCAAGATAAGAGCCTCCGATACCAATAATTACTACCACTTCCGCTTTTCCTTTCAAAGATTTCGCAATCTTCTCAATATCTTTTATTTCTTTTTCTGTAATTACAGAGGGCAGATTAACCCATCCAAGAAAATCGTTGCCTTTACCTGTTTTGTTATACAGCGCATCAATATGCCGTTCGGTTTCTTTTTTGTAATTATCTACTGTTGTACGCGATACAAAATCCTGAATTTTTTCAATGTTGATTTTTAAGTTTTCCATATTTTTAGATTTTTGATTTTTTCTGACGTGCGCTTATTTTACTTGGTTTATTCATAATTTTTTCAGTCTTCAGTCCGCAGTCTTTAGTCCACAGTCTTTAGTCCACAGTTTTCAGTCTTCAGTCCGCAGTCTTCAGTCCGCAGTCTTTAGTCCGCAGTCTTCAGTCTTCAGTCCACAGTCTTCAGTCCACAGTCCTCAGTCCTCAGTCTTCAGTCTTTAGTCTTCAGCCTTCAGCCTTCAGCCTTCAGCCTTCACGACTGCCGACTGCCTGACTGGAGACTCTTTAGACTGCCTAACTGCCTGACTGCCGACTGGAGACTCTTTCGACTGCCAACTGCCAACTTTCTGACTGCCGACTACGTAGCAAGCATCCAAAAATAATTATTTTAGTTTACCTGTCAATAATTTTATTTCCATAGCGGGTGAAATTTTTTCGTACAATATATTATAAACAGCATCAACAATGGGCATGTTTACCTGAAATTTTTTATTCATTTCATGAATACACGCTGTTGCATAATATCCTTCCGCGATCATGTTCATTTCCATCATAGCCGATTTTACTGAATATCCTTTTCCGATCATAGCGCCAAATGTTCTGTTTCTGCTGAATTGAGAATATGCCGTAACTAAAAGATCGCCCAAATAGGCAGAGTTATTAATTTTCAGTTTAGCCCCCGGGATGGTTTTATCAAGAAAGCGTTTCATTTCCCTGATACAATTAGATACAAGCACTGCCTGAAAATTATCGCCATAGCCTAATCCTACACAAATACCTGCTGCAATGGCAAAAATATTTTTTAACACTGCCGCATATTCTGTTCCATAAATATCTTTTGTGAAACGAGTCTTTAAAAACCGGCATTCCATTTTTTCTGCAAGTATGCTGGCCGTATGTTGATTTTGAGAGCCCAACGTTAGATAAGACAGGCGTTCCAGTGCTATTTCCTCAGCATGACAGGGTCCTGCAATAATTCCTATTGAGGCAATTGGTACCTGATAATGCTGTATGAAATAATCGGCAATTCCAATATTTTCGTGAGGGATGATTCCTTTTATTGCAGAAAAAATTATTTTATCTTTTAATGAAATTTTAAGATTTTTTAATGAGTCATGCAGAAAAGCTGAAGGGATAGCAAAAATAAGCAAATCAGAATTTTCCACAGCCTTGTTGATGTCATTGAAAAAATTAATTTTTTCTGCCGGAAGCGCAAGCGATGTAAGATATTGCGGATTATGTCCGTGCGTTTTAATATGTGTAAGAATTTCATTTCTTCGAATATACCAATTTATCTTTTCAGAATTATTTAATAACAATCTGACAATAGCAGTTGCCCAGCTTCCGCTTCCAATAACTCCTATTCTTGGTTCTCTCTCCATGATTAAATTTCTTTTTTCGTAATTTTTTTCTCTCCTTTGTTGCTCATAATATTTATATCCCAAATATATTATATTTAAGAATACAATAAGTGAGACCGCTATGAAAAGATTTTTTTTTGACACGAATCTTCCTGCCAAATCAGCTGGAGCACAAAATCAAATATTGAGATCATCCCGAAAACCAGCCTGCGTCTGGCAGGAAGGTTTATGTTCCTGATAGATGGAAACAAAAAAGGTTCAGTGTTTTGCTGAACCTTTTGGTTGAGTAGCAGAGTTGTTAAAAAATATCTAACATAGATTTTATTAATGATTGCACTAATATCATTAGTGTTTCGCTTCATTTTGAAAAGGTTCACTAATGCTTTTCTAAATCAGCTTCAATTGTTGGTTTGCAATCATCTTCAATAATGGCCAAACATTTTTTAGCTTTTTTAACTTCCGATATATCTAATTTATAATTTTTATATCTTGAAGACATGCTTAAATCACATAAACATTCATATTCTGAACTAATATTTGGACGATGCTCGTGCAATAAATCAACTAATGATTCATGTTTACTTTTTCTGTTTCTGTCATTTTTATTGTAAAAATCATCAAACGTATTATATGTCTTCGAGGAAGATGGTTCAACAATCAAAATTGGAAACAAATCAGCTTTAACAAACTGAAGAGCTGTATAAAATGAAGTAGTGATAACCCAATCATTAAATTGACCATCTTTATCAATATAATCACAAGCTTTTTTATTGTGAATTGCGTGATTATAATGATATTTTTTGCTCATTGTGTTTAAAGATATATCCGTCAGATATAATAACCTCTTCATTTAAATCATCAGATTCCGCCATAAATGAGAATCTTAACTCAAATTGGTTATTATTATGCATCTTTCTGAACCCAAAAGCTTCACAATAGATTTTTTTAAATTCGTCCTGGAGATAATTCTCTTTTTCAACAATAAATAATGCTTTAAATTTATCTATTCTCTCGATGGATAAATATGCTGTTTTGCAATTTATTCCTAATCTAGCGATATATGAAAGAAAGTCGGAACTTAATGTTTGGGCTTTAATTAAATTCTCCGTAAAGAATTTTTTAGTATCATCAATTGCTAATTGCTTACCCTTATGGACTCCCTTTTCGTATGCATTTAAAACATCTTCCGAAGAAAAAGTACTGTTTGTCTTTTCCCAGCCAAACATGCTTGTTTCTTCACAAATACATTTAGTTTCCATTTTATTTTTATATTTTCGATGTCAAAGAAAATAAATAATTTTTAGAATATCAAATATATGAAAAAATGAACTCTTTCTCGAATTCAAAATTCTCGTGGTTAAATGAAAATTAAATAATTTTCCAAGGGGCATCTTATTCATAATTTTACGTATTGTAAATTACCGTGATAATCTATGTTCATTGTTATT
Source organism: Bacteroidetes bacterium GWF2_35_48 (assembly GCA_001769125.1). Classification (GTDB taxonomy): domain Bacteria; phylum Bacteroidota; class Bacteroidia; order Bacteroidales; family GWF2-35-48; genus GWF2-35-48. Next base: position 12,363 of record MEOG01000134.1, read on the forward strand.
ATTATATGTATTCACTTTCGATGAACGATTCAACAAACATTAGGTTACGATAATAAGAATCTAATTTTTCTCTGAAATTAATCGATAATAAAATAAATTTAACAAAGAATAGAGCGACAGAAATTATTACAAATATTAAATTTACAGATAGGGTTAATATGAGCGCAAGCCCTATGAGCGCATCAAAAACTCTGGATAATTTAACAAAACTGTAAGGGATTTCATATATTTTATAACCTTTAATCCGGATATTTATTTCAAGCCTATCTTCTCTTTTCCCAACTAATTCTTTGAAAACATTCGTTAATAATACAGCAAAAGCAATAAAAATTACAGACAATACTGATACTGTAGCAATACTAAATAATATCGAAAATATTAAGAAAATTCCAAATCCTATAGCAGTAAACCTCGATAGCAGCAACCAAGTGTGTAACACATTAATTTTATTTTTGAATTCGCGAACGCAGATATGTACTTGAAGGATTTCATCTTTACATTCAGAATATTCTTTCTCAAAGGATTTGAAGAACAGACTTAGTTTTGTAAAATTGATATAAACAAATCTGTTTTCCATAATAAAGACTTTATTATATTAACGAAAAACAGATGATAAAGTTGCAGGAAAGAAAGTAATATATCCGGCATCAATTCAACAAAACCTCCGAAGGTTGAAATTATTGAAGAGTGATATATTTATATGAAATTAAAACATGGTTAAATAAAGATTGATTATAACCAAAATTTATCTCCTTCCCATTCATTTGGAAAACCCATATAATGCAATGGGATTTCAGGATAATCGGATAGAAGCTGCTTTAACCGTGAAGGGAATGTAGTTCCGGGATTAATCCGCTTTATCATATATCGGATAATACTCAACACTATATAAATTCTATTCAGTTTATCAGTTTCCGGTAAAATTTCCAGCCATTTATCTGCTGCTCTATCAGGGATAATTGGGCGTTTAGGTAATTTTCTGTTCCATAAACGAGAATGATGAGCGCATGTATTTCTTACAAAAGATAAGGTCTCAAGCCACGATTCTAAAACAATCTCACTAACACCAAAGTGTTTTGCTGTTGCTTTTCTTGCATCACAAGTACGTAAATTTTTGAAAAGCATAGACAACTGACCAAATGATGCAATCTCAATAGTCATCCATGCGGGTGGATTTTCGGGTGAAAAATATTTTGATTTATAATGCTTTATGAAGGTTTCATTAGTCCCATCCATTTCCTTTTTAAAAATACGAACTAATTTTTCACATAAATCCTGATGACGATAATGTAAGCTGTCCTCGTACCAGTTGTTTCCATACGCTAGAGTGTAGTGGTAAATTAGTTGCGTGCGAATTGCTATTTCAATCCTTTCTATTTCATCGAAAATGAGCAGACGCAATTTTCTGTCGAAAATATAAGTACTTTTAACTTTGTCGAAAGTGGTTCCCTCGATAAAAACATGGAGGTTCTGAGGTTTTTTTAAAAAAGTGAACCAATAAGCACTTAACCTATAATAACTGATGTTTGATAGATAGTGACATGCTTTATTATAATCTGTTATTTGCATACCACGACTTTTTAATAATTCTATTTGCTCGGATATGCTGATTGCTGTTTTTGTAAATTCCATAAGTATAAATAAAAAGACCCGCCGTGGTGCGCTGTTCAATGGGAAGCGTGGCAGGTACTATTAAATGCAAAAATACAAAAAAGAATTTTAAAAACCATATTTTACGGCATATTTTCATTTACGCCAGCTTGATGCTTTTTCTAATTGTTGGTCAATCTACTGCGCTTTACAACTGCTGTATTAGTACAACTTAGTAAGTTTTACAATCATGCATCTGCCTCCGTTACCAAAAAATATCTTTCACTCAATAAGGTCAAATATGGTAGTGTTCACGACCTACTGTAACATTTATTTTTGCACTTTTTTCATCAACTCGATTATCTTATCTTTGTCAGTAAGCCGCTCCTCAAGAATTAAAATTTCTTTTTGAAGTAATTCAATTTTTCCGGAAAGTCTCTTTATTTCTGAACTTGTAGTGTATTGATTAGAAGGGTCGCTTGCAATTTGTGTTTTCGTTTCATCAGTTATATAATATTGAAAAAAATCATTGTCAAGTACTTTTGAGATTTTTAATAGCAAACTTGTATCTACAGATTTTCGTGCAAAAATATCATACGCATTATTTCTGTTTGTAGCAATTCTGCGGGCAAATTCACTCACGCTCATTCCTTTTTCTCGTAGCTTTTTCTCTATGATTTTTCCAATTGCTTGCATAAAATAAAAATATTGTTTGCAAGCCAAATACGATTTTTTATATGTAATATTTAATTTGGCAGAAATGTCATATTTTATTTTGCGGTATTGTTTTTAATGATTAATTTTGAGAAGAACATCAAAATGATAATCCATGAAAACGAAATTTGAAGAATATCAATCTTTGTCTGAAAATTTAAATCTTGATAACCGGAATCACAATGAAACAGTTGGTAATATTTATTATTATTTGAGAAAACATTTAGAATCAAAAAATGAAAAATCATTTAAAATTCTTCTTGATGTTCGTTTAGACGAAGATATGGACAAAAGTAAAAAACCTAATATTCAAATAAATTTAAGGGATAAAAACATTACAATAGATGTATTTTCAGGAAAAATTACTGATGCGGTAAAGAAATATGCTAATCATACGAATGATATTTCTGAAATGTTTTTCTATGACTACACAAAGAAAAAATGGTATAATTCAAGTACAAAAGAAAATAGCCTTTCGAAAATATTACAATTAGACTTATCAGACACTATAAAATAATAAGATATGGAAGACGCAAGCATTTTACAAATTATTTTAACCTGTACAGCACAGGATTATTTAAAATCTGTCAAACGAGATTTATCAGAATATGAACTTAGAGGGGTTCATTTCTACATAGAATTTGATGAGATTAAAACAGATGTCAAATTCCAAGAACTGCTAGCAAAACAAGTGCCTGTGAATTGTGAGGTAATTGTAGATTATAAATTTTGTGCGTTTTCCGCACATAGTGGTTATATAGGACGCCATGAAACTTTCATTGCCAGTGGAACCGCTTTAATATTAAAAGCACACAATAAATAAACTGTAATTACAATTATGAAAAAGTTATTAGCAGTATTAGCGATTATGATTAGCACAATAGCAATCAACGCACAATGTGAGTACGATACTTCTTTAGCAGTAAAGACCACCATTGGTATAGATGGTTATTTATATAGTGAAAATGCATCAACGACTTTTGATTATGGTGTTGCTGATACTGCATATTTTTATTTGAATCCCCCGAAGCATTGGAAATTGCTTCGAAATGAAGGAGATTTTATATTTGTTAATATAAGTCATATCAATTTTAGAAATAGTGATGGATACTATATGATATATGGTGGAAATAATGATATTAAAATAGATTCTAATAGTGTATTGTCTGGGTCTTCTGGCGTATTAGTAAATAATACATATGAATTAAAATTGATTTATAATAATGTATCTGATAGTTTATATAGCGGTTCTGTGACCATGAATTTTTGGGGAATAATCAATGACCCTATACATGGTATCGGAAATACATTAATGGGTATAAATGTTGGTGAATCACATTACTGGGATATGTATGCGGGAGAAGCTAAAATAATTATAAATTACACGATATCCAACACGACCGGAATAAAAATAACAAGTGTTTCAACATCGTTTAACAATTCGAGTATATCATTAATCAACAACAATCTAATCGTAGATTATACATTATCTAAAGCAGAATCTTTACCGCTATACATATTCAATACTGCTGGACAATTAGTATATCAAAATAATATTTCTGTAAATGCCGGAGAAAATCATTTTGAAAACCTTGTTAATCTTGAAAAAGGAATGTATGTGTGTAGGTTTGGTTCTTTGTTGCGGCAAAAAATCATTAAATTCTAAAAGACAGAACTCCTGACTTGGCAGCAGACTAAAATGTCGCCATTGTATACGCATGTTTATTTCTTTACAGATTACAGGGCGCTCCTAACGGAGCTTATATTCAACTAACATATAAATTTTTCAATAAACAGTAAAATCCTAACGGATTTTTAGATTAAAGTTCCGATAGATAACGAGACTGTTTATAATAAATTACAGAGTCCGGTATAATAAGCTCCTTTAGGAGCACCCTGTAAATATAGCAGTTTTGGTAATAAGTAGGGAGTACGTCAATTAATGAAGTTTTATATCTGATAATCAGCAATAACTTGATTGCAATAACGACAACTTTACGAATTTTCGGCAATTTAGTTTACGAGCGAATAAACAGAAATTATTGATAATCAATTATCGAGTCAGGAGTTCTGAAATTCTAAAGAGTTGTTTTTATTTATGGCAACTTCCAATAAAGGAATTCATAAAGGAATCGCTTAAAACACTTGAAAACATAAAGGGTTTCTGGTCGGATGGCAATCTCGAAATACGTCAAAAAATTCAAAAAATACTGTTTACGGATGGCATTCAGTGGGACAAAAAAAACAGGGCAGTTCGAACTCCGTCAGTAAACAGGTATATTGCTTGTATTGTAGAAATGGCAAAGGATGCAGAATGCACAAAAAAAGAACGGAGTGAGAATTTACTCACTCCGTCCGGTTCAGTAGCGGGGGCAGGACTCGAACCTACGACCTTCGGGTTATGAGCCCGACGAGCTACCACTGCTCCACCCCGCAATATATTTTTGTAGAACGTTCTTTTTTAAGAGTTGCAAAGATACTGTTTTTCTACACATACGCAAACAAATACAACTATTTTTGAAAATAAATAAGTTTTGAAATTTTGCTCGTCTTCGTAGTATGAATAAAAAGCTGTGGTTATTGCACCAGAACTGTAGGTTCGTTTTTCTTTTTTTTGAAATAATTCAGCAGGCTCACTACTTCAAAAAGTGTATAAATAATATAGTAGCATATAAAAACAATCAGGAAGGGAATAGCTCTTGTTTTATCCTGAAATACATAAAGAACAATAATTGCAATATTTAAAATCATTTTTAATCCTGTCATAAGAATAAACATGGCAGAGAATTTTCCAAATTTATCTTCAGCTTTTTTCAGAAGCAAATAATGTGTTAGAGCGTATATTAAGAAAAAATAAAGAGGAATGAGGGGTAAGGCTTTAAAATAATACTGATTACAACAAAAAGCAAATAAGAGGTAGCTTGCACCGAAACATAAGAGGGAAATAAAGAATGAATTTAGGATGAATTTTTTAAAATCGGCAGTCATTTTTTCTTTTTCAAAAGGTCTTTAATAACAATGTAAACTGCAACGAAAACTGAAAATATGCTTAGTGTAATTGTGAAAATGGGGAACTTAATCCCCATCCATTTATCTAATTTAATTCCGCCGAAAACTCCGATCAGAACAATGGCTATCATTTGAAATGCTATACTCGAATACCGGGCATAATCATTTAATTGGTTTTTCGATTTTTGGATCGGGTTGTCTGATTTCTGCATTTGGCATAGATGAGGTTGTATTTCCCATATTGCAGGTTCCTGTGAAAAGCGCATTGGGTTCAATTGAGAGTTTATTGGTAATAATATCTCCTGAAATTTTTGCAGTAGCTTTTAAGGAAAGCAGTTCAGAAACTTTTATTTTCCCATCCATTTTCCCTGAAATTTCAGAGTTTTTGCAATTAATTTCTCCCATTACAGCACCTGTAGGACCAATAATTACTTTTCCTTTTGTGGTTAAATTGCCGTTGAGATTTCCGTCAATGCGGATATCGCTATCACAAAGAACTTCTCCTTTGATGGTTGTTCCGGTACCTATAAGATTAATAGAATTTGATACAACAGGTTCGTCAATTTTTGCCATAGCTGTAATGTTTTAGATTAGATTATTTTGCAAATTTATCACCGTCATAAGCCCATTTCACATAGGCCGCTCCCCATGTAAATCCGGCACCGAAAGTTGTAAGAATTATGTTATCCCCTTTTTTAAGTTTTGATTCCCATTCCCATAAACAAAGCGGAAGCGTTGCGGCTGTTGTATTTCCGAATTTCTGAATGTTAATCATAACTTTTTCAGGATTCAGGTTCATACGGCGCGCAGTAGCTTCAATAATACGCATATTTGCCTGATGAGGAACAAGCCATGTAATTGTATCTGAGTTCAGATTATTACGCTCCATAATTTCAACAGAAACATCTGCCATATTTGAAACAGCAGCTTTGAAAACCGCCTGTCCTTCTTGATATATAAAGTGTTCGCGGGCATCAATAGATTCATGTGATGAAGGTTTTACGGAGCCTCCTGCTTTTTGGTGCAGGTGAATTCGTCCATATCCATCTGATTGCAACTTGGAATCTAAAATTCCAAAATCTTCTGTTGTGGGTTCAAGAAGAACAGCACCGGCTCCGTCTCCGAAAATGCAGCAGGTTTGCCTGTCTGTATAATCAACAATGGAAGACATTTTTTCTGCGCCGACAATAATTACTTTTTTATATGCACCCGACTCAACGTATTTTGAACCTGTAATAAGTGCGAAAAGAAATCCGGAACAACCTGCATTTATATCGAAACTGAAAGCGTTTTTGATGCCTGTTTTATCGCTGATAATATTTGCTGTAGCAGGAAACTGATGATCAGGAGTAACGGTAGCGCAAATTAATAAATCAATTTCTTCGGGTTTTGTTTTTGTTTTTAACAGCAATTCATTTACCGCAGCTGCTCCTACATCTGAAGAGCCTTTCCCTTCTTCTCTGATTATTCTTCTTTCTCTGATACCTATTCTTGTCATGATCCACTCATCGGTGGTATCAACCATTTTACTTAATTCTTCGTTCGTGAGAATATATTCTGGCAGTGCGCCGCCAACTCCTGTGATTGCTGCTTTTATTTTTGTCATTATTTTAAAGCTTCTTTAATTTTTTGACTCACTTTTGCTTCAATAACATCTTTTGTATGCAAGATCATGTTTTTGATAGCGACCGGTCCGGATATTCCATGACCAATCATTACAGTTGAGTTTATTCCTAGTACGGGAGTTCCTCCATACAATTCAAAATTAAATTTATCAAAGAATTCATCCGAGCGATTTCTTCTTTTGATTAGGGAATAAAAAGCTTCCGCTTCTTTTAACATAACATTTCCAGTGAAACCATCTGCTATAATGACGTCTGCTTTATCGTTAAATATTTCGTTTGCTTCAATGTTTCCAATAAAATTGAAATCTTGAGTATTTTTCATCAATTCGTAAGTTGCCTTGGTAATAAGGTTTCCTTTTTCTTCTTCAGAACCAATATTTAAAAGGGCAACGCGTGGATTTTTAATACCTGCAACGCTTTCTGCATATATTTTTCCTAATATACCATATTGATAAAGTACATCAGGACGGCAGTCTGAATTAATCCCCACGTCTAAAATATACGAATAGCCTCCATGTTCTTGAGGAAGCGGACTCATAATGCAAGGACGCATAATGCCTTCAATGGCCTTAATTGTATACATACAGCCCACGAGCATTGCGCCCGTGCTTCCCGCGCTTGCAAAACCGTCAATTTCATTTTTATGCAGCATATTAAATCCAACGGTTATGCTCGAGTTTGGTTTTTGAGAAAAAGCCTTGGAGGGGTGGTCGCCCATTTCAATAACTTCTGTTGTTGGAACAATTTCAAAACCCGAAGGGTCAATTTTTTCTCTCTGGCATATTGCTCTGATACTGTCTTCGTTGCCGATTAGTACCAGACGTATGTCAGGAGTTAGTTCCTTAAAAGCTAAAATGGATCCCAGCATTATGCCCTCAGGAGCATAATCGCCACCCATAATGTCTATTCCAATCCTCATAAGTAGTGTGGCTAATTAGTTATACTGCAACTTTCTTTTCAATAGCGAGTTTTCCTCTGTAGTAGCCACATTCCGGGCATACCCTGTGATATTGAACCTGAGCATTGCAGTTTGAGCAGGCAGCTAATGTTGGAGCTACAGCTTTGTCGTGAGTTCTTCTTTTGTTCCTTCTTTGTTTTGAAATTTTGTGTTTAGGATGTGCCATTTTATAAATATTTAATATTAATTCAATAATTTCTTTAAATCATCCCATCGTCCATCTGTAGTACTGGTTTCTTTTACTGAAAGGCTTTGAATTTTTTTAAGCATTTCCAGATTACAGGTGTTTTTTCCTTTTTTATCGTCAGGATGAACTCTTCTCAATGGAAGGCTCAAGATAACAAATTCATAGATATATTGCGCTATGCAGATTTCTGTCTGTGTTTGTGTTATGAAAACGATTTCATCGTCTTCTTTGTCATCTTCTTCAGAAATATTACGTTTTAAAAAAAGAGAACCTGTATAGCTGACAGAAACATCCATGAGATCTAAACATCTGTCGCACTCTGTCTTTATTGTACCACGAATGTCAAAGAGCAATTCTGATAAATGGGATTTTTTTATGAAACGCACTTCTACGTTTAGAATCCCTGATGCAATTGGTGATTCGGCAAACTGAACGAAAAATTCATCATCTGCAATGAATTGAAACGAATGTGTTCCTTCATGCAGTCCTCCAAAGGAAATCGTGTATTTTTCCAAATAGTTCAAACCGCCAACACTATTACTAAAATAGGGTGCAAAATTATAAATTAATATTTAAAAAAAAAATATTTGAGGAAATGTTATAACCGTCCTGATAATCAGCCTTATGGCTGTTTTTTAAGCGCGATACGGAAAGTTGTGCCCGAATTCAGCTCTGAACTTTTAACGAAAATTTTCCCGTTATGGTAAGTTTCTATAATTCGTTTTGACAAAGAAAGACCTAATCCCCAGCCCCTTTGTTTTGTTGTATACCCGGGTTGAAAAATGGTTTTAAATTTTGATTTTGCAACGCCCTTCCCAGAATCTTTTATATCTACATAAACAACCTGAACATTATCAGTGATATAGACATCAATCGTTCCGGAGCCATCCATGGCATCCACCGCATTTTTACATAGATTTTCAATTACCCATTCAAAAAGTGCTTCATTTATTGGAACATAAATTTCTTGATTTTCTGTAGCATGCAAATTGAAAACAACCTTGCTTGAGGTGCGGGATTTCATATAATTTGAGGCTGAGGAAACTACGGTATGAATGTTTGTGCTGGTAAGTACCGGAGCAGAGCCAATTTTTGAAAATCTGTCCGTTATAGTCTGCAAGCGGGAAACATCTTTTTCAAGCTCTGAAACAAGTTGTGCATCAATACTTTGAAGCTTTAAAAGTTCAGACCATGCCATAAGAGAAGAAATGGGTGTTCCCAACTGATGCGCTGTTTCTTTTGATAAGCCAAGCCATACCTGATTTTGCTCTGCTTTACGCGAAATACTGAATGCAAAATAAGATACAAGAATGAAAAGAAAAATTACCCCGAGCTGAATAAAAGGGTAATACGCAAGTTTTGTAAGTATCAGAGAATCTTTGTAATAAATAAATTGACTTTGTGTAGGACTAAATTTTATTTCAATTCGCTCGTGTTGCTGTTTCATTATTTGCAACTGGACTTTAAGAAATTCCGGCTTTAATGATTTTAACGAATCAAGATTTCTGAAACAAATAACACTGTCTTTATCGTCTGTTAAAATAACCGGAACGGTTTCATTGTTTCTTACAACTTCAAAAACAAAACTGACATCCTGATCTGTATTCTCAAGTGATGAAAGCTGCTTCATCCCCTCGGCCCATAGCTCAGCTTTTTTTCGTTCTTCGTCCGATAATTTTTTCACAAGAACATTGGTATACCACAAAGAGGAAATGCCTATTATTACAGCGGTAATAAAAAGCACAAGTTTCCATGTTTGTTTTTTTGAATAAATGTTCATTGTCTTTTAATATCTAATGTTACGCAAAATGATTTTTTGTCGGAAGTCCGAAGCGATCTTGCTCTACAGTCTACAGTCTGACTGACTGCCGACTTTTTGACTGCTGACTTCCGGCTTCCAGCTTCCGGCTTCCGGCTTCCAGCTTCCGGCTTCCGGCTTCTGACTTCCAACTCCTCAAAGACGTATTAAAAAAAATATGGTTGCAAACAGTCTCAATCTATTCATGATAATAAACCCTTTTTACCCTTCGCGAAATTCCGGTTAAAATTTCATAGGGAATTGTTCCTGTTTTTTCAGCAAGTTCTGAAACACTGATTCCTTTTCCGAAAACAATAATTTCGTCTCCTTCTTTGGCGTTAATGCCTGTTATATCTATCATGCACATATCCATGCAGATATTTCCGATAATCGGCGCTTTTTCTCCTTTAACAAGGACATAGCCAACACCGTTTCCAAGCCTGCGATCAAGACCATCTGCGTAACCAATTGGCACTGTTGCTATTACTGAATTTTTCCGTACCTGACCTTTTCTGCTGTAACCAACCGTTTCCTTTGCAGAAACGTTTTTTATCTGCGAAATGATACATTTCAGACTGCTTATTTGTTCTAATTTATTTTGATTAATGCTGCTTATTCCATAAAGACCGATTCCTAATCGCACCATATCATAATTAACTTCGGGGAAACGTTCTATCCCTGATGAGTTTAAAATATGGCGCAGCACTGGGTACTTCAACGCATCTGTGATTTTTTTACTCATTTCTTCGAATACCAGAAACTGCGAGAGGGTAAAATCATCGTGAACTGTTTCATCACTTGCTGCAAGATGTGAAAAAACGGATTTTACCATCATGCAATTTTGTGATAATAAAAACGAAATAAGCTTTTCTATTTCAGCGCTTTCAAATCCCAGTCGGCGCATTCCTGTATCAAGTTTAATATGAACAGGATAATTACGGATTCCGTTTTTTTGCAGAACGCTTAAAAATGCTTCGAGCAGCCTGAAACTATAAATTTCCGGTTCAAGCCGGTTTTCAAGCATCAGTTCAAAATTATTCATTTCCGGATCCATAACCATAACCGGAATCGTAATACCTGCGCGCCTCAGTTCAATTCCTTCGTCAACATAGGCAACAGCAAGATAATCTACTTTCTGATATTGAAGAACGTTTGCAATTTCAAAAAGTCCGCTTCCATAAGAAAACGCTTTGACCATTGCCATAACTTTTGTTTCAGGCTTTAAAAGCGATTTGAAATAATTCAGGTTATGAACAACAGCATTGAGATTTATCTCCAGTACCGTATCGTGTGTTTTTTGTTGAAGAAATTTTGAAATTTCTTCAAATCTGAATGCGCGCGCTCCTTTGAGCAAAATAGCCTCATCGCTGAAAACAATTTCTGATATATGCTCTAAAAATTCTTCTGTTCCGGAAAAAAATTTCTTTTTAATTTTAAATAGCCCTGCCTGGTGCGATATTGCCGGTCCGATTCCAATAAGCCGATGAACATTTTTCTTTAAAAGAAGATTTGCAACAGCGCTGTATAATTTTTTTTCATCCATTCCGCTTTGTAAAATATCAGAAAGGATAATGGTTCGCTTATCATGTTGTTTTTGATGATTCAAAAAATCAAGGGCGATGTTCAGGGATTGTATATCGGAATTATAATAATCGTTTATCAATGTGCAATTATGGATGCCTGCTTTCAGCTCAAGCCTCATTGCCACGGGGCTTAGCCCTTCCATTTTTAACTGAATTTCTTCCTCTTTAAACCCGAGATACAAAAGGGTAGCCCAGCAATGAATGGCGTTTTCTATGGAAGCATCATCTGTAAACGGAATTGCAATCTGTGTTGTTTTTCTTTTGTATTTTGCAGCAATTTTTGTACTTGCTTCTTTTTTCTCAATGTTTGATATATTAAGATCTGCCGGAAATTTTTGCGACCATGTAAATGTTTTTATTTTTTGGGCAAGGTCAGATGTTACAATCGTGTCTATAATCAAATAATCCCGGTTATAAATCAGTGCTTCGCATTTTGAAAAAAGCCGAAGTTTTTCTTTTGCTTTTTGTTTCTGGCTGATGAAGTTCTCCTGATGCGCTTCTCCAATATTTGTAAAAATTCCGATTGTCGGACTAATTATATTTTGCAGATTTTGCATCTCATCATCGCGGGATATGCCTGCTTCAAAAATTCCCATTTCTGTTTTTTCATCCATCAGCCACACAGAAAGAGGAACACCCACTTGAGAATTGTAACTTTTCGGGCTTCTTGTAATGTTGTATTTTTGATTCAATAACTGAAACAACCATTCTTTTACAATAGTTTTGCCATTACTGCCGGTTATACCGATAACAGGAATGTTAAATTTTTTCCTGTGAAGGGAACAAAGTGTTTGCAAAGCTTTGAGCGTGTCTTTAACAACAATAAAGTTACAATTTGAAAGTTCATCGTTGGGTTGAGGTATATAATTAACAACAAAGTTCAGCACTCCGTTTCCTGCAAGTTCAGAAATAAAATTATGACCGTCGTGGCGATCGCCTTTAAGCGCAAAAAAAAGTGAGTCGCCGGGCGATAAAAGGTTACGGCTGTCAATCAGCAAATGGTTGATAACAGGATTTACGGGATTGCTTAATGTTCCCTGAATCGCCTTTGCTATATCACTGAGCTTGTATTCCAATTTTTAAAAGAAAAAGGATTGCAAAGATAAACAAATCAATGAAAAGAAAAAGATGAAATATTTTCACAAAAAAACGGTCTGCAAAAATGCAAACCGTTTTTTGTTACTGTTTTACAAAGCGCCTTATCAGGCTTGTTTTTTCAGTATAAATTTTAACCAAATACACACCGGCAGGCAAATTCATTGTATTGAGAGTTGTTTTCCCCTCAATTGTATGTACAGAAATAGTTTTCCCGATGATATTCAGAATTTTTAAATTTTTAATTTCATCAGAATTTATTTCAATCGTCAGCTCTTCTTTCACTGGGTTCGGATAAATTTTTATTTCATCAGATTCATAAATTTGAGAAGAAATTCCTACATCAATTATACCATTATCTTCAATATTCGAAAGTGATTGGCTGAATGGACCTGACATATCTTTTGCATCGCCTTCTGCCCAGCATTCATTTTCACGTAAAGCGCTTACCTGATATTTTAAATTTCCAGTTACAGGGGCTTCATCATCGGTATAAGTATTCAGGTCTCCCGGAATACTGTCTAATGCGACCCACCCTGTTGAAGAATGATAACGGTAAATAAAGTACGTTAAATATTCATAACCATAATAATGATTCCATATCAAGTTCATATCGTCACCCTGTCCCAGATTTATTGTGAGATGTATGGTTTTATGAAAATCGCTTTGCGGACTTTCGTTTCCACAACTGTCAACCTGCGAAATTTTATAACGGTATGCGCGTGTTTTGGGATTTGAATTTACATCAATCCATTTGCTCATGGCATTATACGGAACACTTGCAGCATGAAGATAAACTCCTGCTGCAGATGATTCTTTATAAATTTTGTAATGCGAAATTCCCGTTGTCTGCGCTTTTTCCCATACCAGCATGTTTTTAGGAGATGAAAGCGTGTTGTCAACAGAAACAATACAGAGAGACTGTATTGCAGGGGCTGTAACTTCAATTTCTGCCTGAGCAATGGCCGTGCAACCTCCGCCGGTAACCGTTACGCTGTAAATTCCTGCTTCGGTATTTACAAGATCTTCATCTGTTGAACCACCTGTCCACTGATAAGAATAAGTTCCAATTGCTGGTACGCTTATATAAATAGCGCCATCGAATCCGCTGCATGTTGCATTTTTAACAGAATCAATCAGAATAATCGGCGCATCGGTTTCTGTAATAGCGGTTGTGGCTGTAATGATACACGAATTCGCATCCTGAACGGTCAGCGTGTATGTTCCGTAACCAAGATTAGCTGCGGTAGCTGAAGTATTTGTGTTTGACCAGACGTACAGATAAGGAACTGTTCCGCCACTAACGCTTGCAGTAGCAGAGCCATCCTGATTCCCACAGCTTGCATTGTTTGAAGTAATCGTAACATTAAGCTGTGGTGGTTGTGTAATGTTAATACTTTGTACAGCCTGGCATCCTGCATGGTCGGTAATAATTACTTCATACGGACCGGCAGCAAGATTGCTAATATTTTGAATACTGTCGCCGTTGCTCCATTCAAAGTGATAAGGCAGTGTGCCTCCGGAAACATTGATGGTTATAGTGCCGTTTGTTCCGCCATAGCAGCTTACATTCGTAGCTGTTTGTGAAGTAATATTCGGTCCGTTTGAAGAACTGATAAGCGCGGTGGCTGTATTTTGGCATCCATTTGCATCTGTAATATATAGCATAAAAATTCCGGATTCAAGACCCGTGGCTACATCTGTAGTATCGCCGTTTGACCACAAATAATCATACGGCTGCGTTCCTCCGGTTACAAGCGCTGTGGCGCTTCCCATTGCTTGTCCGCATAGTGTATTCGCTGCATTTATCATTATTTGTATCGGCAAATATTTTGTTACCTGAATTGTATCTCTGTCTGTACACCCGGCACTGTTGGTGGCTGTTACGGAATAATAACCGGAATTACTTACCGTAATCGAAGGCATTGTTTGTCCATTGCTCCAGATGTAGGTGCAGCCAGCTCCAGCAAATGCATTCAGGGTAATTGAGGCATTGGCGCAAATGGTGGTATCGTTTCCGAGATTAACAACAGGATTTTGAGCCTGAGATACGATGAAGGGAGATGAAGTTCCGGAGCAGCCGTTGTTGTCCATTACGGTTACGTAATATGTTCCGGGCATGGAGACGTTGCATGCAACGTCTGTACAGCCCGAAACCCATTGATAGCTTGAGAAATTTCCTGTGCTGAGCGTTGCGCTGCTTCCTTCGCAGAAGCTGCTTGCTCCTGTAATTACAGGCGTGGGAAGCGCATGAATAGTTACGTGAATAGTGTCAGCAGCAGAGCAATTTTCGGCATCTGTTACGGTAATGGAATAGAATCCGGACTCGGAGACGATGCATGAATCGTCTGTACAAGCCGAATTCCATGAATAAGAATATGGTCCGGTGCCGCTGCTTACGCTGACATTCAGTGTTAATGGACCGCCGCAAATTGTTGTATCATTGCCAAGTGTAACCACAGGTGGCTGGCAGCCAAATGAAATGATTACTGTATCGGCAGAAGTGCCGCATAAATTAGAAATAGTCCATACCAGCGTGTATGTTTCTGATGCTATACCAGAAAATGAACTGGAAGGATTATTCGCATCAAGAATTGCTCCACCTGTTCCGCTTATTAGTGTCCATATTCCTGTGCCAATTACAGGTGCGTTTGCAGCAAGAGTGGCTAATTCTCCTAAATTTATTTGTTGATCAGCTCCCGCGTTTGCTGTTGTTGGTAATGACAGCACGGTTAAATTTGTTGTAATTATACTGTCGCAACCACTAGCCATTTGTATTGTATCGTGATAAGTACCACTGCTTGTATAAGAGCTTGTACCAACTATAAATGGACCACCGCAGACAGTGGTGTCAATAGTAACAGCAACAGCAGAGCAAATGCTTTTGATACAGCGAATAGAATATCCATAATTTTTACTCAGGCTTGCTTTTCCAATAATTCCGCTGTTGTGATAAAGAACCCTGTACCACGTGTCTGTAGCATTATATTCTGAGGATGTCCAGAAAAAGGCATTCGTATTGATATTATATGAAGAGCCACCAGGAATACGATTGCCACCAGGAAGCGCTGTAAAGCCACTCTCGTTTGTTGCTGCTGTATTCGGACTGCTCCAATGTGTTAATCCTATTTCTTTCATTTTACCACTGGCGACACTTTCTCCACCAAGAGCAGATGTTAACTGAGTCCATTCCGCATCACTTGCCACCTGCCACCCTGTCGGACAAACACCTCTTGAATCATTTACCGCGTACCAGTTATAAAGCGGACCATAAGTTTCTGCATACTGGGTAGAATCGTTGTTATAATAACTCAATGCCCCGGTAGTTAAATTACTCCAATTGGTATTATTTGCTACATTCGGTATAGCAGAACCATTCTGATATTTAGTTGCAGCCAGATTCTCTTTCATCCACCATTGTGTACCAATTTTTACAATAGGATAATTCCGGCAGTCTCTTCCGTCGAGAATAAATTTGTTAATAGTATCGGTGATTGTCTGACCAGATGCAGCAACAACCAGATGAGTTGTAATGATACTATCGCAGCCACTGACCATTGGAATTGTATCAATATAGGTTCCAGCAGTTGTGTAAGAATGTGTTCCAACTGCATAAGATTGACCCTGACAAATTAATATTGATGAACTACTAGAAATATTTGGATTAACATAAACGACAGCATCAAGTGGTGCACCAAAACAACCATTATATGAAGCACTAATTGTATATGTAATCATACCTGAACCTACTAAAACATTTCGAATTGGTATGTCATTATTCAGATTACCTACAATTGAAACACCACTGGCAGAATATGTCCAATTAAAAACTGTACCAGGTTGATCAGATGTAATCATAATATTAGTTGTATCGCCGCTGCAAATAGTTTCAGTCTGTGGAGTGACTGTAATTATTGGTAGTGGAATAACTGTTAAGTTGGTTGTAATTATACTGTCGCAACCATCGGCAAAGGGGATTGTATCATGGTAGATGCCACTGTTTAAGTAAGTGTGAGTTCCAACGATGTATGATTCCCCTTGACAGATAGCAGTATCAACAGTAACTGCAACATCTTCGAAGATGTTTTTGATACAGCGGACGGAGAAACCAAAATTTTTAAAGTTTGTCCCAATACCTATCTGTGATTTATTATATGAAAGGTGTCGTATCCATGCATACTCAATATCATACTCAGTTTTCAGCCACCAGCAACCACCATTTTCAATATCAGTATATGAACCATCATTACCACGACCACTCCCAGGTAACGCAGTAAAGCCACTACTGTTCGTTGCTCCTGTGTTTGGATTATTCCAATGCAATGTGTCTATTTCTTTTAATTTACCTCCTATGTCTGTTCCCAACCAACCTATAATATTTGTATCAACGGTATTATCTAAAAATAGTTCTAATATATTCCATTCAATACTACTTGATGTATGCCATCCTGTCGGACAAATTTTTCTAGAATCATTTACTGCATACCAGTTATAAAGGGAACCATAAGTTTCTGCATATTGCAAAGAGTCGTTGTTATAATAACTCAATGCCCCGGTAGTTAAATTACTCCATTCAGTATTATTTGTTACATTCGGAATAGCTGAACCATTCTGATATTTAGTTGCAGCCAGATTCTCTTTCATCCACCATTGTGTACCAATTTTCACGATTGGATAATTTTGGCAATCTCTACCATCATGGATGAATTTATTGATGGTATCAGTATATGTAACCCCTGCAGCAAAAACAAAAAGACTTGCAGCATCTGAAGTATCTGAATCAATGCCATCGGTAACAACGCAACGGTATTGAAAGCCATTAAACCCGATTGATGCATTTAAAATTTCCAATGTATCATTTGTCGTTCCCGAATAAATTCCTTCATTCGTATTCGCCCATGAATTACCATCATGAGACTGCCACTGGTAGGTAAGTCCTGAACCTGTAGCGCTTACTATAAAAATTGTGCTGCTTCCTTCACAAACGATTTTGGGGTGTGGATTTTCAACTATTTCAGGCGGATCGTTTTTTACACAACGTACAGAATAGCCATACGATTTTCCAAAAGTTGTTCTTGAAACAGTACTGTAATAGTAGCTTAAATATCTTACCCATGCCATAGTTTCACTTGACTCATTTTTTGTCCACCATAATCCCCCCATTCCAATGTTCCAAAATTGCCCGGTATCATTCCTGTATCCTGCAGGCAAACCAGAAAAGCCGCTCGAATTGGTTGCTCCATTATTTGGGTCTGTCCAATGCGTTGTTCCTGCTTCTTTCATCTTTCCCCCTTCATTGTTTCCGCACCACGCGTTAGTAGTATTATCAAACGGAAAATCTGTCTCACAATTTGCCCCATCACAAAGAGCTCTTTCTAAAATTGTCCATTCATCATGTGTAGGTACATGCCAGCCGTTTGAACAAATTCCCCTCGAATCATCTACTGCATACCAGTTGTATAAAGCTCCATAAGTTTCTGCATACTGTGCAGAGTCATTGCTGTAATAACTGCAGGCACCGCTGACAAGACTGCTCCATTCTATATCTAGAGTTACTCCATAAATCGCTGAACCATCAGCATATTTATGTGAATTCAGGTTCTCCTTCATCCACCACTGATTACTTATTTTTACAATCGGATAATTTTGGCAATCGCGTCCATCGTGAATAAATTTGTTTATAGTGTCGGTAATTGTCACACCTGTAGCTAGAACAAAAAGAAAAGCTGCTTCGGAGGTATCAGTGTCTGCACCATCTGTAACAAAACAGCGGAACTGAGTGTTGTTCATTGAAACTGTTGCAGCAGTAATTGAGAGGGTATCGTTGGTAGCGCCACTATAAACTCCTGTGTTGGTTACATTCGACCAGAGACCTGTTGTTTTTTTCTGCCATTGGTAACTGAGTCCTGATCCAGTAGCACTAACCGTGAAGCTTGTGTTGCTGCTTTCGCAGGTGGGTTTTGTTTGCGGATGTTGTGCTATTTCTGGCGGATTGTTTTTAATGCATCGGACTGAAATGCCATTTTCAAGATTACCCCAGCTTCTGCTGATTTGCGAATAACCAGATTGTAAAGAACGCGTAAGAAAGCTGAAAGGATCATACAGTGTCTGAGTTGCAAAAAAGCTTGATGTATTCAATGCTGCATAAGTGCCAAAAACATTACGAAAACCTCCAGGCAGAGCAGTAAACTCAGTACTATTCGTTCCACTGTTTCCAGTTGCCCAATGAATTGTTCCTGATTCTTTAAGCTGAGAGCCCTCATCAGTGCCCCTCCAGTCAAAACCATCTGCTGATGATTGATCCATACCAAGCCCCATTTCCAATACCTTCCATTCGTCATCACTTGGTACATGCCAGCCATTCGGACAAATTTTTATAGAATCATTTACTGCAAACCAATTATATAATGGTCCATAAGTTTCAGCATATTGAACAGAATCGTTATTATAATAACATAATGCTCCGTTAGTGAGTCCTGTCCAAGAAGTGCTGCTTGTGTCATTTGGAATAGTTGTGCCATTCTGATATTTAGTTGCAGCCAGATTTTCTTTCATCCACCATTGTGTGCCAATTTTTACAATCGGATAATTCTGGCAATCACGTCCATCATGAATAAATTTGTTTATGGTATCTGTAACTGTTATACCTAGGACTAATACTGTAAGATTCGCAACATTACTGGTATCAGAGTCAACACCATCGGTTACATAACAGCGGTACTGAAAACCATTATACGCTATTAATGCATTTAAAATTTCAAGTGTATCATTGGTCGTTCCCGAATAAATGCCTTCTTCGGTATTTGCCCAGAAATTACCATCAAAGAATTGCCACTGGTAGGTAAGATCTGTGCCTGTTGCATTAACTGTAATTATTACACTTTCCCCCTCGCAAGTTGTTTTGGGTTGCGGGTTTAGTGTGATAACCAGAGGGTCATTTTTAACACAGCGTGCAGAGTAAGCCTTTTTTTTGCTAGTAAACCCTCCGATAATATCTTTACTATCATAAGAATAGGAGTAAAACCAAGCACTTGTGGAATTGGCTGACCCTCTCCATAAATATCCTTTGTTATTCCTGTTGACAAAAGTACCATCTGTTTGCCTTTCCCCACCAGGAAGCATATTAAAACCCGTACTATTTGTAGCACCAGTATTGGGTGCAGACCAATGCACTATTCCTGTTTCTTTCATTTTGCCACCAGCTGAATCTCCAAGAGATTGAGTCAGGTCCAACAATTCATTTCCAAAGGGTTCGCTCCAGCCCAGAGGGCAAAGATGACGCGAGTCGTTCAAAACATTCCATGTATATAAAAGACCATAAGTAGCTTCATTCGAAGCGTTGTTGTCATAATAAAACCAGTATTTCGGTTCATTAACACCACTGATATCACCGGCTGCAGTACCATCAGGAATAGCATCGCCGTTACGGTATTTTTTCGTGGAAATATTTTCTGCCATCCACCACTGGTTACCGATTTTCACAATAGGGTAATATTGACAATCTCTTCCATCTAAAATAAATTTATTAATGGTGTCGGTAATTGTTTCTCCCTGCCCTGCCACAGTAAGATTTGTGGTAATAATACTATCACAACCACCTACGGTCAGCAGCGTGTCATAAAAAGTACCACTGGTAAAATAATTATGTATACCAACCGTTAGAGACTCGCCGAAACAGATAGTAGTATCAAATATAAAAGCCACATCTTCGCAGGGACTTTTAATGCAGCGGACTGAGAAGCCGCTTACCTTCGGTGCATAATATCTATAAATACCTGAATACAAGTCATGCAAATGCCTATGCCATGCATTATCAGAATCATAAGCATTATTTGTCCACCAAACAGCTATTCTTGTAACATCATGAAATTGACCATCCTCTCCAAAGGCTCCACTTGCTAAAGCCGCAAATCCACTTTCGTTTGTTCCATTTGGAAATGAAATATCTTTTAATTTATTGCCAATATCTGTTCCAACCCACTCCATGGCTGTTGTGTCTGTTAATATATCTATACCTTTTTCTAAAATATTCCAATCCGATTCTGTTGGAATTTTCCACCCGTTCGGACATATCTTTCTCGAATCATTAACAGCGTACCAGTTAAAAAGTGCGCCATACGTTTCAGCATATTGAATAGAGTCATTATTATAATAACACAGGGCTCCAGTTGTTCTGTTTAATAATGATGCCGCACTTGTATCATTCGGGATTAAAGTTCCATCATTGTATTTATGTGCATTAATATTCTCCGCCATCCACCACTGGCTACCGATTTTAACAATTGGATAGGTTTGGCAGTCGCGACCGTCAATAATGATTTTGTTTATTGTATCGGTTACTGTAATATTCTGTTCGCACAGACCTTCATTGTATAATACAGAAATTTCAGCAGGGGTGAGGGCGCGGTTGTAGATGCGGATGTCGTCGATTTTTCCTTTGAATGGTGGGAAATTAAATGAAGTAGCACTTTCTTTGCCGATAATAAGATTATGGGTGGTATTCAGAATTGCATAATTATTTGTTCCTGAATTGGTCAAAACTCCGTTCAAATAATACTTCCAGCTCTGCGTGTTGATATCATAGGTAAAAACAGCATGTTCCCATTGATTCCACAATAAAGAATCTGACCTCGGGCTTGTAGGATCCCAATGCGGGGTTGCAGAATATAATAGCCGTCTGTCAGAGTGAATAACAAAATAAAAACTGCCGTCATCGTCTACACCTGGAATATGCTTTGCCAGAATAACACCGCCTGTGTCTGCTTTTATCCAGCAAGAAAAAGAGAGATTCTGTGTTAAGTCAAGCATATCTGCATCAGGAACTAAAATGTAATCATCCACTCCATCAAAAATATATGCCTTATTTGTATTTCCAAACCTATCCGTAGTAAGGGTTGGTCCATTCACAGTGCCATGGTTGACATTGCCGCTTTCATCGTTGGCATTGCCGTTAAAAGGGTAATGGGCAACAAGACCATTAGTGGGGATTTGAGCATTGAGAGAAGCAGCAATCAGCAAGAACATGCAAAATGCATACAGGCATAAAGAATTGTGTTTCATATTGGTTTGTGTTTAACATTCAAAAATTAATGCGAAGATAAAATAAATTTTAATATATGGTTTTTTGTAAAATTATTTATGTAATAATTTTAAAAAAACCATATATTAAAAATGTTATTAAAAAAGAATTTGTTTATGTTTTTTGTTGGTCTTTTTCCCAATTTCCGGAATTATTTTGAATGTATTTTCTGACAACATGTAACCGTTCATCTTTTTTAATAATTTCATCATAAAATCGGGATTGCCAACCCCATTCGGGAATATTGTGGTTTATTTAATTTCCATTGTTACCGCCCGTTTAAATTGATTGATTATTACGTCCAATGAACCGGATTCATAATTTGGAATTTGTTTTTTTTGGGGAATGGTTTCGGCGGGAAATGAAAAAACACCCAATTTGGGTGTTTCTTCATTTTTTGGTACCCGGGGCCGGGATCGAACCGGCACGGGTGTGACCCCACTGGTGTTTGAGACCAGCGCGTC
The DNA here is from genome assembly GCA_001769125.1 of Bacteroidetes bacterium GWF2_35_48. GTDB lineage: Bacteria > Bacteroidota > Bacteroidia > Bacteroidales > GWF2-35-48 > GWF2-35-48. Next base: position 34,465 of record MEOG01000134.1, read on the forward strand.
TACCAATTCCGCCACCCGGGCTTTTTATGAAATTGGGACTGCGAAAATAAGCAAATGTTTTTGTTGTGCAAAATGTTTTTCACTTCATAATGAAAATTTTTCCATTAAAACAGAATTTAGACTTTTCTTGCATGCACTATATAATAGTTTTATATTTGCACCGTTAATAATTGAACAATTTAATTTCTAATGTTATGAAAAGTATTATTGTTTTTGCGATCCTTGCTATGATTTCAAAAACATTTGTTTTTGCGCAGGGATATGAGATAAAAGTTAAAATCAGCAATCTTCCCGGACAGGAAATTATGCTGGGTCATCACTGGAATGATAAATTATACCCCGATGACACGATTAAACTTGACAAAAAAGGGCAGGGCATATTTAAAGGAAAAACACCTCTGCATGGAGGTATGTATTTTGTTTTTATGCCCAACAAAACTTATTTTGATCTTATGATTGGCGACAATCAGACATTCTCTTTTGAAACAGATACTCTTGATTACGGTAAAAACACAAAATTCAAAAATTCTCCTGAAAACGATGCATTCTACCAGTATCAGAATTTTATTATTGAAAGGCAAAAAATTGGTAAAGAGCTGGATGCAAAAAGAAAAGAAGCAAAGGATGACAAAGAAAAAACAGAAATCAATAAAAAATTAGATGACCTGGGTAAAGAGGTAAAAGATTTTGCTTGGAAATTAATTGAAGAAAATAAAGGTAATATTTTTGGTCAGTTTTTAAAAGCCACACAGGAAGTGAAAATTCCTGATCCGCCTAAAGATGCAAATGGTAATATTACGGACTCTTTATTCCAGTACCGTTTTTACAGATCGCATTACTTCGATAATTTTGACTTCACAAATCCCCGTTTGCTTTACACTCCCATTTATGAAGAAAAAATAAAAACGTATATCGAAAAAGTAATACCACAAATTCCTGATACAATCATCAAAGAATGCGATAAGCTTATTGAAAGTACAAGGAAAGATAAGGATTTATTTAAATATATGCTGTTAACCCTGTTCAATCATTATGCCAGCAGCCAGATTATGGGTTTTGATGCTATTTACATTCATCTTGGAGAAAAATATTATATTTCAGAAGCAACATGGAGCGATACTGCTTTTGTAAACAAGTTAAAGGACAGAATAAAAAAGTTAAAACCGCTATTGTTAGGAAAGCAGGCGCCGAATTTTAAAATGCTTTGGGTCCCAAAAGAACATTTTATTCAGGCAAAAACAGATACTGCCGCAGCCAACAATCCTCATGCAGGAACATTTATTGATTTATATACAAGCATCAAAGCAAAATATACCATTCTTTGTTTCTGGGAAAGCGATTGCGGGCATTGCAAAAAACAAATTCCTCAATTACATGAAGTGTATAAAAAATTAAAACCAAAAGGGGTAGAAGTAATGGCCGTACACATGATAGGAGGGATTGAAGGAAAGAAGAAATGGATAAAATTTATAAATGATCACGACCTGCTTGATTGGATTAATTGCTGGAATCCCTATGAATACAAGTACAAAGATTTGTATGACATATCAAGTACGCCGGTAATTTTTGTTTTGGATAAAGATAAAAAAATTATTGGAAAGCGTTTAGCTCCTGAGCAGATTGAAGAGTTTTTGGAAAAATTGATTGAGCGGGATAGAAGATTAGAGAAAAAATAGGGAATGGAAATAGGGAATAAAGAGACGTTGCGGTGCAACGTCTGTACAAGACGATACAAAAATTAAGAAATTCATAAAAATCAAGAAATTTATAAGCCCTTGGGAAAAGAAAAAATAATAGAAGTATTTCAATCCTTTTTTTCGATGAAAATTCTTATCATTGGAGATGTAATGATTGATTCCTATATGTGGGGAAAGGTTGAACGGATTTCTCCCGAAGCCCCTATTCCAGTTGTAGCAGTAACAAAAAAAGAGAACAGGCTGGGCGGCGCAGGTAATGTTGCATTAAATGTACAAGCTATGGGCGCAGAACCGATACTCTGTTCTGTCATTGGAAAAGATTCTGGCGAAGATTTATTTTACGAAATAATGCGAATCAACAATTTAAGCAGCGAAGGAATTTTTTCTGTCAGCAAAAGAAAAACAACGGTTAAAACAAGAGTTATCAGCGATGGTCAACACCTGCTTCGCGTGGACGAGGAACTGACAGCTCCATTAGATACAGAAACAGAAGAATTGTTCATTTCAAAAATCTTTTCTGTTATAGAAAGCAAGCCGGTAAATGCAATAATTTTTCAGGATTATGACAAGGGTGTGATTACTCCTTATGTTATTGAAAAAGTAACAGGTATCGCAAATCAAAGAGGTATTCCTACAACAGTAGACCCCAAAAAACGAAATTTTAATTCGTATAAAAACGTAACACTTTTTAAACCTAATTTTAAAGAATTACTCGAGGGGTTAAAACTTGAATTTGAAAAAAGTGATACCAAAAGTCTTTTACAGGCTGTGGGCAGATTGCACGAAACAAGCAATATTCAGAACGTTTTGGTTACATTGTCTGAACACGGTGTTTTTATCAGTAATAGAAAAGAACATTATAAAATTCCTGCTGAGATAAGAGACATTGCAGATGTATCAGGCGCCGGAGATACGGTAATAAGTGTTGCTACACTTTGCATGGCAGCAGGCTTGCCCATACAACAAACTGCCCGAATATCTAATTTAGCCGGTGGTCTTGTTTGTGAAAAAGTGGGCGTAGTAAGTATTGATAAAAAACGATTATTGGAAGAGCTTTCTGCATAGTGCTTGCAAGAAAAAAACATGAGTTTTCTTGCTGACACTACATAATATTTTTTTGTCGAATTTTGATTTTCTGAAAATAAAAAAGAGCATTCTACGCATAAGCAGAATGCTCTTTTTTATTTGTGTTTTGAAAAAAATTATTTTACAGCCATATTACTGTTGGTATAATTGTAAATACTTTTGGGACTTACAATCGAAGAGGCAGCATTGAAATCCAATACTGCTGTTTCATTGTTAGGAAGATGTAATTGAACCTGTGCTTTTCCATCTTTTTGTAAAAGGGTAAGAAGCTTCGTGGTTTTACCATTGCTTTCAGCACTCCAGGTGTTGTCTTCTTCATTGAAAATTAATGCAGATTTTTTGCCTGCTTCTTTTCCTGTTAATTGTGTTACATAAAAACGATTTTTTGTTGCTTTGATTTCAAACCAGTTTCCATCTTTTTTTACCTTTTGAATTTCTTCATCGCCTTCATTCATTGCCATAGGGTTTGATCCTGTCCAGAATTCAATAGTATTTAAAATCCACCAGTCAATAAGTCCTGCCACTTCATATACCGGAACAATTATCAACACCCACATAACAAGAGTTTTTACCCATTTGTTGCCAAGTGAACCATTCCATTTGTGAACTTTTTTTACAAGGCTAAATGAGCCATAGCATGACACTAAAAAATTTGCGCTAAATGCAATAGCCAGCGATAATGCAATAATTCTTACATGTTTCATAATAATATAAATTAAGGTTTATTAATATCCGAAGCAAATGTAATTATTCAAATTTAAGTGAACTAAGAATATGATGAAAGTCAATGATAATTTGAAAATAAAATAACGCAATGCAACCAAAATGAATTAGGACTAACATGCATTTTGAAATTTTAATGTATTTTTACAAAGTAATGATGGAGGTATAGTCGGCAGTCGGCAGTCGAAAAAGTCGGCAGTCAGCAGTCAGCAGTCGGCAGTCGAAAAAGTCGGCAGTCAGACAGAATGCAGACTGTAGACTGAGGACTGAGGACTGTAGACTGTAGACTGTAGACTGTAGACTGTAGACTGTAGACTGTAGACTGTAGACTGTAGACTGTAGACTGTAGACTGTAGACTGTAGACTGTAGACTGTTTTTAAAATATATAAGAATTATCCCACATGAAACTAACAATTGTTCCCACGCCCATTGGAAACCTTGAAGACATCACACTGCGCGCTTTAAGGATACTTAAAGAAGCTGATACGATTCTTGCCGAGGATACACGCACGAGCGGGAATCTGCTAAAGCATTTCGAAATTTCTTCGCGTTTGATGCCGTATCATAAATTCAATGAACATAAGGCAATTCATACAATTATTGAAAGAATAAAAGCTGGCGAAAAAATTGTTTTAGTTTCAGATGCGGGTACGCCTTCTATTTCAGATCCCGGATTTTTAATTGCCCGATCTTGTATTGAAAATGGTATTGAAGTAGAATGCCTGCCTGGTTCGACAGCACTAATTCCAGCACTTGTTAATTCCGGATTCCCCAGCGACCGTTTTTGCTTTGAAGGCTTTCTTCCTCAAAAAAAAGGAAGGTTGAAAAAAATAGAAATGCTGAAAGATGAAACACGCACTATGATTTTTTACGAATCACCGTATCGGGTAATTAAAGCATTAGAGCAGTTTGCTGAAATATTTGGAAAAGACAGAGGGATTAGCGTCTCACGTGAACTTACAAAAATCCATGAAGAAACCGTAAGGGGTACAATAGAAGAAGTCTTAAGCTATTTTTTAAATCATACGGTTAAAGGTGAATTTGTGATTGTAGTCAAGGGGAAAACAGATGATAAGGACGCAGATAATGACAATTAAATAGAAGCGTGTGGAATAAATTATATTTTTGTAAAAAAAATAACGTGAAACATGGAAACGATATTTAGATTAAACAATTCAGAGCTGGAAGTAGGTTTAATAGAAACACTGAAAAAACTCTTTAATAATAAAACTGTTGAAATTTCCGTAAAGCAAATTACAGATGAAACAGAATATCTTATAAATAATTCTGCAAATAAAAAAAAAGATCTTTTAGATGCAATAGAGGTTAAAGAGAATAAAAACCTTGTGCATTTTACCGGAGAAGAATTTGTTGCATATTCTAAAAAGAAATTATCTATTCCTCGAGCGGTCATTAATAGCGCATTTGAAAAACCCTTGAGGTCTCCCTTGGATAGGCGCATTGAGACCTCAAGGGTTTAAGCGATTGAGAAAATATGACCGATAAGAGTAAAAATGAAACACAATATAATTTTTGCTCTTAAAACAAATATCACTATTAGTTTTACTTTTTTATGCGACTTTTATTCATGCTATTTTTTTTCTCTTTAAGTATTTCTAACTCCTTCTGTCAAGAAAAAGAAGGGCTCATCCGTGGTTTTTGCAAAGTCAGTTTTCCTGAAAAAATGTGGGCAATAACCCATCCGTTTGTTGCAATGAAAGCTTGGAGAATAAGCAAGCAAGCACTTTCTGTAACCGTGCAGATAAAAAATGACACACTTTTTGACGGAGATGAAGACGGAGGTCAGGTAGACGCATTTCGTCATACTTTCTGGATGGCGAAGCTTGCACAAAACATTCATCCGCGAAAAGCCTGGAAGCTCGGACTTGCACACGAAAAAGCAGGTTGGATTGCTTTTAAAAAAGGAAAAAATTCTGAAAACAGTATTCACGATGCCGCAGCGAAAGAAATGGATTTGCGCAATAATAAATTCGGAATTGACCTTGGGAAAGCGAATAAATCATATAATGATTCGAGGTTAATTCTTGAAGTGAAAAAAGCAATATCAGAGGGAAATGTTTGGAAAATAGTAAAAAATAAAAACATGCAATCGCTCGACTGTGAGGGAAATATTATTCCCAAAGAAGAATACATGAACAAATGGGAAAACAAAAGATGTATTGTGAGGTCGGATTTTAGCCCTAAATAGTTGCAGGTTGTTTGTGGTTGCAGGTTGCAGGTTGTGATAGTTTCGTCTCAATGAAGGCACGTTGGAGAGAGGATGTACGCTTACCTTGGCAACTTGTGCAACCTGCAACAAAAATTAAATTTTTTTAATCCCTCCTGATAACAATTTTATGAATTTTTGGAATATCATTAACAAAAGGATGTTTCAGGTAATAAACGCCGTCTGCTATATCCGGCAATATCAATTGCAGTTTATTGAAACCGGGCATGAGATGGAATTTGAATTCTTTAATTTTTTTCCCAACAGGATCATTTAAAATGAATGTTATGTCCTGCTCTGTTTGTGAACCTATTTCAACAGTAAGCATATCAGAAGCCGGATTCGGGTAAACAGAGCAATAGGCAACAATATTTTCAGAATTATTGCAATTGACATAAATTACTTTTTCCAGCCCCTGTTTCCCATCAATATCAAACTGAGTTAAGCGGTAGTACGAAGCATCCTGAACATCCGAATCTTTAAAATGATATTCGCGTGTTTCATTAGAATTTATTTCACAATTTGCTTTTCCAAGATAAGTCCAATTATTACCATCATCGCTTTTTTCAACTGCAAAATAATCGCAATTAGTTTCACTTGCTGTTGACCAGAGAAGAGTTATGCCTTTATCATTACAAATTCCATAAAAACCTTTAAGCTCAACAGGTAGCGGATTTTTTCCGGTTTTTGAGCCAAACGAAATAGGGCTATACGAACTGAAAGCAACTGTGGATGTAATTTGTCCGGATGGCCATGTACCTGTTCCGTTACCAGCCATATCATCCCATTTACTGGTAGATGTGTTCCAATGAGCAACACACAAATCAGAAATTGAATCGTAAGGGGCAGCCTTTTCCACCACAGTCGATGCATCTTCCCAGTAAAGCGTAACAGCTGGGTACTCTGTCCCTGCGTCACGGGTAAGATTCCAGTATTCAAGATAACTCACATGATCTAAGCTATTCATATAAGATGAACTGTTATTAGTGCAAGCACTTCTAAAATATTCTGCAGTGAAAGTATTTGCGGCATTTGTAGAAGCTGCAACACCAAGTTGCGCATACCACAAACTTTTCCCAAGAGGAAAAGTAAATGCAGTATTCCCTATTTTCTGCATCGGTCCGTTTACGTAGCTGAGAACACTCCCTCCTGAAACACTTGAACCTACATTCATTACAAGAAGAGCCGGAGCAGTTGGTGTAATAATTCCCTGGGTAAGCGTCAAAATTCCATTAATGTAAATACTGTTGTTTGCCGATGTTCCTATTGATAACCCTCCTCCAGTGTTATTTATTGTCCCGTTTGTTAGTGTCAGTGAACCGCTGCTGTTTGTTAAAGTCTGAGTACCGGTGCCATTAAATTCAATATTCGAACAATTCAGGGTGCCGCTTCCTCCCAAACTGACATTTCCACCTATTTTTATTGTCGAAGTTGTAGAGGACAAAATACTTGTACTGTTTGAAGTAGTAAAAGTTCCTCCTATTTCAAAATCCTGATTAGCAGAAACACTTCCACCTGTTTTTGTGATGGTAAAGTTCCCGAATTTATTGGCTCCGGTTATCATGCCATTGAGATTCTGAACTACGGAGGCATTGCTCATTAAAATCGATGAGCTGCTGTTCAGGTTGAGTGTTCCCAGATTTTCAAAATCACCTTTCACTTCCAGTTGATATCCTGAATTTATTGTCAAGCTTGCTCCATTAATAATCTGAACACTCTTGCAAATTGCCCCAGCAGCATTAATTATTGGCTGGTTTGCAGGGCCATTAACAATAATAACATTTGTTGTCGCTAAAGGAACGGTACACCCTCCCCAGTTTGCAGCATTGTTCCATGCAGTACCTGACGCTCCTGACCATGTTAGTGTTGTAGGTATATTGTAATTTCCGGGGGTTGATTCCAAATCAAGAGTAAAACCATTATTGTTGGATGAATAATTCTGAATATTTATTAAAAACACCTTTACAGAGGCAGGAATAGGAATCTGTGCACACCAGCCATCACCACCGGATCCCTCGGAATTATCTAAAGCAGTTGTATTCAGTCCTGTTGCACCGCTTATTGCAGAATAACTACAGCGTATAAGATTGGTTTCATCGTCTCCGTTGATTCCTGAGCACGGATCCGTAATACCTGTAACATCCCACACTCCCCAGTCGTAATCTGTAGATGCTGTCGGCGTTATTGAAAAGGTAAAATTCCCGGCAGCGCCATCGGTAGTTACCATATACCATGCAGAATTTAGCTCACCGGAAGACAAACAGCCATAACCTGATGAAAAATCACAGTTGCTTCCGGATCCTGTAAACCCAGGATTCCCTACAACGGTTTGCGCCCCGCATACAGCAGTCGTAGAGCTACAGTCCTGCTGCGGAATTCCCGGCCAGCTGCTTGTCCCATTTATGGCTGTAATAGAAAAAGTACCAACAAGGCTGCTGTATCCATCCACCGCAATGTAATACGTATTGCCAGCGGTTAAACCAGTTAAACTTAAACTGGATTCTGTGTAATCATTGGAACAATCTGTGTAATCATCGTTGCAGGCATTTGCAACCAGACTAAGTCCGGAACAATTTCCCTGATAAACTGCAATTTGAGTATTAGTAAGGGAACCCAGAATGGTTTTTATTTTCAGACTACCCGAAGCAGGAGCAACAATTTTATACCAAAGCGTATTTACATTTCCGGCTGTCCAGCATGAAGGGACAACGGGTTCTCCACCTCCCGTGGCGCAGGTATTGTCCCCGAGTTCAATCCCTCCAACTGAAAGAGTTGTGGCATAACAGGGCAAATCATTGGGAGTGCCGGATGGATCCGGTTCACTTATAGTAATGCTGTAGGGATTACAATCAGGTGAATCGTAGGAGTCAAGAATTAAATAATACGGATTATCAGCATTAACCGAAACGCACATACTTTTGGAACCCGTGGAGCTTTGATTGTATGCTATACAGATACCTCCCTGTCCATTCATAGGGCATCCCTGATAAAGCATCAGTCCTGTATAGGAGCCGGTGCTAGTTAATGAAATTGTTACGGACCCTGAAACAGAAGGAGTAAATGTATACACATAATCCTCTCCTGTATAGTAACTGGAGCTACCGCCAATAATAGCGTTTGCCGATGTTATGTCATCCACATCCCCACAGGTGGTTTGTCCACTGTGTGTAAAAGGCAAAGTTGTAAGATTTGATACACCTGTTCCTAAGCCGGTGCAGGGCTGTGTTACAGTTATAGCAATGGTTTGAGTGTTGGTGCAGGAACCGTTTGTTCCGGTTACAGTATATACAATATTATCGGTTGGGCTGGCAGTTACAGTGGTGCCGATAGTTGTGTTCAATCCGGTAGCAGGAGACCATGTATAGGTGTAAGCAGGAGAAGCAGCACTGGAGGCAGTTAGACCGACCGATCCTCCAGACAAAAATGTGGTAGGACCATTTGGAGTAATAGTTATAGGAGAAGCTGTGTGTGTAATTATTACAGGAGTCCTTGCACTCTCACAGTTTGATCCAGATGAAACAATCCAGTTATAAAAATATCCGTAAATTGTTGCATCGGAACCCCACCATTCACCCGATGTGAGTGAAATAATTCCAGAAACCGTATAGGGATAGCTAGAAAAAGGATCTGTATAACCCATGCTGACACCGTCTTCCGACATTAAAATATAATTGCCGGGGGTAGATATGGTAAAATTAAGGGTAAGTGTATTTAAACCCGATGGAAGATTTGTAAAGGATTTTGTTTCCAAATCAGTATAAGAAGTATTCTCAAGCCTTACTGTAAGGTTTGTTCCTGCATTTGTAATATATACATTTACCGTTTTTATTGTCAATGCAGCATAAGTTGTAAAACGTATACCCATGGAAGATGAAGATGCAGTACTATTGTTTGGTCCCGGATGTCCGGTTGTATAATCTGAAGTAGAACCTACGGTTGCTCCAACATAATAAGTAGTATTACCGCTGAAAGTTGCATTGTATGGGCTTCCTGTTCCAATAGGTGCTCCACCGGTAGCAACATTATACCAGTTCAGTGTTCCACTTCCAGTTGCTGTAAGTGCATAGGTATTCTGACAAGTACTAATCGGGGAATTTGTTCCGGTAACTGACACATTGGTAGTGGTAAATGAACGAACCGTGGTGCAGGAAGAATTTTCTCCCGCGTTATTGTACGGCAAAATTTTCCAGTAATAGGTTGTATTGGAAAGAAGAGGGCCGGTGTTATATGTTGTAACATTGCCCAGATCCGAACCATTCAGTACATTTGTAGGAGGATTGTTTGTGCCAAAATATAGGGAATAACCACTAGGTGCAAAACCGCCTGAACCCGCGCTCCATGTGAGAGGGACACCTGTTCCGGGGCATAAATCTACAGATGCATCTGCGGGGGAGGTAAATGTTGCGCAATTCGGAGGAGTCATGGGTACACAGGAAATTGCTGCTGCCCAGCCATCATAAAGCACACTAACGTCTGAAGTAAATTTGAATGTCAGACTGCTTCCACTGGCAACGATTGTACCGGGGGAAGTTGATCCACTAAAAGGACTTCCTGTTACCTGAGGAGAGGATGTATTGGGTCCGTCATAAATGTAAAGAAAATCATTTCCGGATTCCGTAGCAAAAGAAGTAAACACAAACTGCAAAACACTAGCAGGATCATCTGAGGTAAAAGTTTTTGTCAGGTTCTGGCTATTTGAATACTGCCCTGTAGACCCACCTGAATCATAAAAATAACCAGTACATGTTGATATCGGATTATTGTCCATTGGATAACAACCTACGACAGGAACAAAAACAGATGCTGAATTTGCGGACAGCCCGCTACTGGTGCAGGTAGTAGCCCTCCGGTAATATGTATTGACCGAAATAGAAGCACTACAAGAGAGAGATGTTGCTCCTGAAATGTTAGACCAGGATGAATTGTCCGAAGAACTCTGCCACTGATATGTTAAACCAGTTGCAAATGTTCCACCAGATACCGAAAGTACGACCTGTCCACCTGAGCAGGCAGTAGCAGGGTTTGCAAGTGCTGTACCTCCAGTGGGAGTGCCTGAACAAGCAGATGGAGGAGTATAGGTAACCTTTGCATTCGGCCTGTAACTTGAAGTATAAGCCGCACTCATAGTGCAACCGGTTTCACTGTTTGCGTAATTATAGCATACAGAATTTGTTACCGATGTATAATAAACCATATCATAATCCGTGGTGTTGTTGTTATTATAACAGGCTTCAATTACAATGTTACTGAACCCGTCCCAGGTAAAACCCGGAGAAAAACTATGCGTATTCCAGCCTGTTGCGGTGGAATAATTCGTATTAAAAACTTCTGTAAAAGTTGGAGTAAGCCATGCTACTGAACCAAAAGTTGAGGAGGACGTATGTGCGATTTTCACTGTAAATCCTTTATAAGCCTGCGAACTATACTTGGTAGATACATTAAAAGCTAGAGAATTTAAAGTTGTTCCCGGAAGCACCCCAAGAGCAGAAAGTTCTGCTGCAGTATAAATAATCTGGGTTCTTTCATCATCATAAGAACCTTTATATGGAAAAGAACTCGTTGTTAATGTTCCGTTTCCAATAAGCATACAGTTATTTATTGAAACAAGTGCACTTACAGAATTTTCAGACAAACCGCTGTTGGAGCAGGTTACAACACAACGGTAATATGTGGATCCAGTAGGTGTGGCATTGTAGGTAAGCGAAGTTGCTCCACTGATATTTGCCCACGCTGAATTATCGAAAGAAGATTGCCATTGGTATGAAATACCGCAGCCAGTGGCATTTCCGGAAAGTGAAATGGTTGAACTTTCTCCAAGACATATTGAAGAAGAAGAGGCATTGGCTGTTCCTGCGGCAGGAGTTCCAGAGCAAGCCGGATTAACCGATAAATTATCAATTCCGATATCTGTGCTTCCAGCATCGCCATCTGCTTTGAATCTAATTACTGCAGTGCTGCTCACAGCGGAGATACAAATTTGTTGTACTGTCCAGACTGATGCAGGAGTAAGAGAAAGTAATGTAGTTGGGAAGGTTAAACCACCGTCTGTAGAAAGTAAAACATCCAGAACATCAGAACCGCTGGTATTAATATAATCAAAAGAAAGCGTTTTTGTTCCTGCGCTGCTAAGATTGATGTATAAATCCATTGAACCGACCGAAGATGTAATGTATGAATGAAACCGGGCAGAATAAGCCCCTGCAGAAAAAGTCGGAGAATATGCTCCTGATGTGGCAGAACTCCATGCAGCAGTGGCTCCATCATCATTTCTTCTCCATGAATTATTGCCTGTATTCGGAGCATTAACCCAGTTTGAAGAAGGTACATCACGAGTATTACAACTGTTGATCCATGGTCCTTCAAAACCTTCAGAAAAAGGAACGCTTGCATAACCCAGAATTGTAACAACCACCTGAACTGAAGAAGAATATAATGTCGTTGCAGCGGCTGTACAGGTTACTGCACACCGATAATAAGTAGAAACTGCCGGTGTAGCTAAATATGTGGCAGAAGTAGCACCACTGATATTACTCCAGTTTGTGTTGTCCGATGATGACTGCCACTGATACGTGCTGTTAGCAATTGTCGAGCCGGATAAAGAAAGGGTTGTTGAGGTGCCTGGACACACAGGAGTAAGGCTGGCTGAAGCAGAACCAAGAATATTTGTATTTACAGTAACAGTAGCAGTGCTGGAAATGTCAGATAAAGAGCTGTAGGTACAGGAAACTAAACATCTATAATCAGTACTGGCAGCAATAGTTCCTGTAGAAACTGAAACATTGGTAGCTCCGGTAATATTCGACCAGCTGCCAATTCCTGCAGGGCTTGACTGCCACTGGTAGGTAATTCCTCCTCCTTCTGTTGAACTATTTAGTGTCTGTCCATAAACTATCTTTTGTTGATAAAAAGGGACATTCAGAGTATTCTTCTAAAAAGTAATATTTTATCTTCGAGAAAAAAACGAG
>MEOG01000135.1 GCA_001769125.1 Bacteroidetes bacterium GWF2_35_48
ATTTTGCACTTGAAAATTCAAAAAAAAATTCTGATAAGAAAAAATTTTTACGCCAAATAAAAAATTTGGCTGACTGTATGGACAGACACTAATTAGCACCTGATTTAATACGTGATTTCAATTCCACTATGGGACGATTAAAAGCTCAATCAGAACCGCTTGTACGAATACAAGGATAATTTCAATTCCACTATGGGACGATTAAAAGTAATGTTTCCGGTGGGGAATGGGATTGGGAACTGTATTTCAATTCCACTATGGGACGATTAAAAGGGACTTTGACGCGGTTACTGGGTCGCTTTCAAACGTATTTCAATTCCACTATGGGACGATTAAAAGTCTTTTATAATTGCGGGAATGAGTTAAAAATAATTAAATTTCAATTCCACTATGGGACGATTAAAAGATATTGCAATAATGTTAAATTCGCTTGTTGGCTGATTTCAATTCCACTATGGGACGATTAAAAGTAATATTGACTTTTGCATTGTTCCTCCTTCGGCGATTTCAATTCCACTATGGGACGATTAAAAGAAGCTTGCGCAGCGGTCATAAGACCATTCAGGTTATTTCAATTCCACTATGGGACGATTAAAAGGTCCCTTTTTGTAAATTATATTCAAATTTTCTTTATTTCAATTCCACTATGGGACGATTAAAAGCTGCCTCTGCTTGAGCTGTTCCAAAAAGAACAATATTTCAATTCCACTATGGGACGATTAAAAGCTGCAATAAGTCTTGCGTTTGCTTCCGCTTCTTCGATTTCAATTCCACTATGGGACGATTAAAAGAGTTGGAAAGGTTGTAGTTTATGCAACACCAACAGCGATTTCAATTCCACTATGGGACGATTAAAAGGAGTATCAGAACCGATGGGCTTTAAGTCTATTTTAAATTTCAATTCCACTATGGGACGATTAAAAGAGATTGCATACATCAATCGTACAAGCCCTGCGCAATTTCAATTCCACTATGGGACGATTAAAAGCTCCTATTAACGCCGACATAATACCCGAAACAATATTTCAATTCCACTATGGGACGATTAAAAGATACAACCAATTTTATTGATTGTAGCTGCTTTTTTATTTCAATTCCACTATGGGACGATTAAAAGTGCAAGTCCTTTTGTCCCCGAAAACCCTGCAACTATTTCAATTCCACTATGGGACGATTAAAAGATTATTCAGTATATGCCATTAATGCTGCTCCCGTATTTCAATTCCACTATGGGACGATTAAAAGAATATTTACAATGTTACAAATCATGCACTTGTGTTATTTCAATTCCACTATGGGACGATTAAAAGTTGCAGATGGTCAAATAAGACAGTTTCCTAATCTAATTTCAATTCCACTATGGGACGATTAAAAGTTTTATGGCTACCGATACTATCCGAGCGGAGGGAATTTCAATTCCACTATGGGACGATTAAAAGTCAAAACTCCAAGCGTATTCTTCTTTGTTGACTGATTTCAATTCCACTATGGGACGATTAAAAGAGAGAATGCTTGGAACCGTGAAGACTATAAATTAATTTCAATTCCACTATGGGACGATTAAAAGAATAATTCTAATAATACCGTTGTTTTTCCACTCCCATTTCAATTCCACTATGGGACGATTAAAAGCGTGTTGGCAGGGTCTATGTTGTTTGAATAGCATATTTCAATTCCACTATGGGACGATTAAAAGGTAATGTGCTTGTTACTATAACAGGTTCTTGTGCAATTTCAATTCCACTATGGGACGATTAAAAGTCTTAATGTCAGCTTCTAATACTGCTTGTTCATCATCATTTCAATTCCACTATGGGACGATTAAAAGGAAGGGTGGAATGGGGAGTGGAAGAGTTGGTTCTGTATTTCAATTCCACTATGGGACGATTAAAAGGATTGTGTTTTTTGAACCATTCTATTGTTTTATTATTTCAATTCCACTATGGGACGATTAAAAGCTAATCTTATTACTGACAACTTATCTATCTTTGCTTTATTTCAATTCCACTATGGGACGATTAAAAGAACTTTATTCAGAGAGTCCATTAGCTCAAAAAGTAATTTCAATTCCACTATGGGACGATTAAAAGTACAAATGGCGGAGAAGGTGTAAAGGGTTTAAAAATTTCAATTCCACTATGGGACGATTAAAAGTAAATAGTTGCAGATACATTGTGATAATTAACTCCCATTTCAATTCCACTATGGGACGATTAAAAGTGCGTGGCAAAACCGAACACATACAACCATACGTTATTTCAATTCCACTATGGGACGATTAAAAGCCATCAACTTCAACAAATACTTTCTTTATTTGTCTATTTCAATTCCACTATGGGACGATTAAAAGGAGAGGATCTTCCAACATTCCACCCAACTACTTCATTTCAATTCCACTATGGGACGATTAAAAGATGCGAAGTCCTCTTCTTTCTCATACTCTTCTCCTGTATTTCAATTCCACTATGGGACGATTAAAAGTCTATCAATGCCTGAAGTTGATACTGAATAATTAATTTCAATTCCACTATGGGACGATTAAAAGTAAAAAAGAATGTTTAAATGGATTTGATACTACAATTTCAATTCCACTATGGGACGATTAAAAGACTGTATTAGATTTTACAATGGGTGCTGGTGCTTGATTTCAATTCCACTATGGGACGATTAAAAGCATCTATGAGAAGTATGCAGTTTGCAGGAAGAGCAAATTTCAATTCCACTATGGGACGATTAAAAGCATTTGCATCTCTCATTATAAAAGACTTTATTCTATTTCAATTCCACTATGGGACGATTAAAAGTAAAGTTACAGCATTTAAAAGAAAAGCCTTTGGGTAATTTCAATTCCACTATGGGACGATTAAAAGAGGAAACATCAATACAACAATGTTTAATACAGTTATTTCAATTCCACTATGGGACGATTAAAAGCATAAGGTGGGTCACAATAAATAATACTTTCCGTATTTCAATTCCACTATGGGACGATTAAAAGTGTATCGCTTTTATTATTGCTCCCTGTCCTGCACTATTTCAATTCCACTATGGGACGATTAAAAGGAGAAATTGACAGATTGACAAAATCAGGTTCATCATTTCAATTCCACTATGGGACGATTAAAAGGTTTCTTTTCAATCTCATTAACTTCTTTCTTTGCATATTTCAATTCCACTATGGGACGATTAAAAGATTTGTTAATAGGATTGAGAATACAACTATTGAATGATTTCAATTCCACTATGGGACGATTAAAAGCCTGCTGAAAGAGATGTTGACGATAAGTCACCTCTATTTCAATTCCACTATGGGACGATTAAAAGTGTTGAGCCTATTGATTACGAATATGTCTTAACCATTTCAATTCCACTATGGGACGATTAAAAGCAACGTTACAGCGGTTTGCATACTCATAAAGAGTATTTCAATTCCACTATGGGACGATTAAAAGTAAGACTCCACGAAAGATTAAAGAAGTATGCAACGATATTTCAATTCCACTATGGGACGATTAAAAGTTAAAAGAAAAGCTTTTGGATATGGTGCTGATTGATTTCAATTCCACTATGGGACGATTAAAAGCCGGCAGTACCGGCGCTTTAATCTCCCCAACGTAATTTCAATTCCACTATGGGACGATTAAAAGTCAAAACTCCAAGCGTATTCTTCTTTGTTAGTTGATTTCAATTCCACTATGGGACGATTAAAAGTAAATGGATTCTACCCTTCATTTGTCCAAATATACAAATTTCAATTCCACTATGGGACGATTAAAAGTTATAAAACCTATTTAGTAAATCATTTCTTTGATAATTTCAATTCCACTATGGGACGATTAAAAGAAAGACAAACACCCTAAAGAACTTGTTGGTTTTTGATTTCAATTCCACTATGGGACGATTAAAAGAAATCAACAACAGGAGATCTTCTTGTAGATGGTGATTTCAATTCCACTATGGGACGATTAAAAGGTATCGCTTTTATTATTGCTCCCCGCCCTGCGCTATTTCAATTCCACTATGGGACGATTAAAAGTTTGCAAACTTTAAAGATGTTAACCAAAATTCTAAATTTCAATTCCACTATGGGACGATTAAAAGGATCAAACGCTGAGCAACCCTCTTCGATCATTATATTTCAATTCCACTATGGGACGATTAAAAGTTGAAATATATAGCTCCAATAAATAGGTTTATTTTATTTCAATTCCACTATGGGACGATTAAAAGTTAGATATTGGCTTTGACCCTGAAAGATATAAAAAAATTTCAATTCCACTATGGGACGATTAAAAGTGCACTTTTAGATTCATCTATATCTATACCACCCCCATTTCAATTCCACTATGGGACGATTAAAAGCCTCATCATATACAGTGTAATACGTTACATTCTTTATTTCAATTCCACTATGGGACGATTAAAAGCTACCATATTACTAAATGCTGTTAATTGTATATGTTATTTCAATTCCACTATGGGACGATTAAAAGTCTTTTGCCATCATTAAATCAGTATAACCTGCTCCATTTCAATTCCACTATGGGACGATTAAAAGTCTTGAGAGGTTAGTAAGTGGATTAGGTAAAGCTATTTCAATTCCACTATGGGACGATTAAAAGCACACATTGCAATTGATGGTGTATCTAATAATGAATTTCAATTCCACTATGGGACGATTAAAAGGGATTTAAGAAAATCTGCACCAACAGGTTTTGCATTATTTCAATTCCACTATGGGACGATTAAAAGTGCGAAGTCCTCTTCTTTCTCATACTCCTCTCCCGTATTTCAATTCCACTATGGGACGATTAAAAGTATATCTGTAATATCAATACTTCTCCGATCTCCTCTATTTCAATTCCACTATGGGACGATTAAAAGAGTAAGAATCTTCAGATGATAGATTTACTTTGTCAATTTCAATTCCACTATGGGACGATTAAAAGAAATGCCTATGCAAGATATATCTGGGAAAAACATAAATTTCAATTCCACTATGGGACGATTAAAAGGAAGCAGACAATCTTATATAAAAATATTGAGTTACTGCATTTCAATTCCACTATGGGACGATTAAAAGGAGATAAAAACAGGTAGGTATGAAGTTTATTTATATTTCAATTCCACTATGGGACGATTAAAAGTGTCAATGTGATCAACAAGAGGCAAAACGCATTTTTCATTTCAATTCCACTATGGGACGATTAAAAGAAGTCTTCTATACTGAAAACAGCTTTAGGGTCTGCCATTTCAATTCCACTATGGGACGATTAAAAGAGTTCCGGACCATCGGATGGAATCAACCTGGTAAGCCATTTCAATTCCACTATGGGACGATTAAAAGAGAGATAAAAACAGGTAGGTATGAAGTTTATTTATATTTCAATTCCACTATGGGACGATTAAAAGACGAGCCTCAGTACCATTAATAGTTTTAGATTTGCCATTTCAATTCCACTATGGGACGATTAAAAGCTTTTACCTGTTCTCTTAATTGTTCCAGTGAGAAATTTCAATTCCACTATGGGACGATTAAAAGATTAATTCTATCTGTAGGTATATGTACTGTTGTCCCATTTCAATTCCACTATGGGACGATTAAAAGGGAAATCATTTGCGGCTTTTTCTACAATAAAATAATTTCAATTCCACTATGGGACGATTAAAAGAAACTTTGCTAACCCCTAATGAACTTACTCCATTATTTCAATTCCACTATGGGACGATTAAAAGTTCTGAAATTTGATATAAATACAATTGATTTATCCATTTCAATTCCACTATGGGACGATTAAAAGGCGTTGGAAGGGGTTATAAATCTTTTAACGAAAACGCCATTTCAATTCCACTATGGGACGATTAAAAGAGGGTTCAAAAGGGCAATGAAATTCCCTTTTTTCATTTCAATTCCACTATGGGACGATTAAAAGATGCTCTTACAAGATTATCTGGTCATGTAAATGGATTTCAATTCCACTATGGGACGATTAAAAGTCTTCTTTTAAAGCTTCCAACATGGCTGACATCTGGAATTTCAATTCCACTATGGGACGATTAAAAGAGTCCCCATCAATAAAACAAACTTTATGACCTGAATTTCAATTCCACTATGGGACGATTAAAAGAAAAGACAAAGGCACTGAAGGGAAAGCTGACCTTAATTTCAATTCCACTATGGGACGATTAAAAGCTTCCAGCTTACGAACCTTTTCAATGATTTGCTGATTTCAAT
Source organism: Bacteroidetes bacterium GWF2_35_48 (assembly GCA_001769125.1). Taxonomy (GTDB): domain Bacteria; phylum Bacteroidota; class Bacteroidia; order Bacteroidales; family GWF2-35-48; genus GWF2-35-48. The sequence goes on from MEOG01000135.1 coordinate 6,236, forward strand.
TCCACTATGGGACGATTAAAAGTTTGGTTCTGGTGATAACTGGACTGCGACAATACCAATTTCAATTCCACTATGGGACGATTAAAAGCTGAAATCCGTAAAATTATGGATGCCACTCCGGAATTTCAATTCCACTATGGGACGATTAAAAGTAATTTTAAAAGTATTAAGCATATTGTCTAATTTTATTTCAATTCCACTATGGGACGATTAAAAGTACAAACATTCGTTTCAAGATTTTTGTTTTCCTCATTTCAATTCCACTATGGGACGATTAAAAGAAAAAAATAAAGAGGCTTGCTTGAACATTTTATCATTTCAATTCCACTATGGGACGATTAAAAGGAAAATTATTATGGACAGCCCATACTCCCGTTTTAGTATTTCAATTCCACTATGGGACGATTAAAAGACAGCGACTACTGATTCGTAGTTTGTCGGGGTTGATTTCAATTCCACTATGGGACGATTAAAAGTTTATTAACTGGTGCTTGTGATTCAGGCGTTCGTCAAATTTCAATTCCACTATGGGACGATTAAAAGACTTCAGCTTTCAAAGTTGCAATCTCGCTGTCCTGATTTCAATTCCACTATGGGACGATTAAAAGTCCATTCTACCCATTCTTCTGTATGTCGTTTGTAATTTCAATTCCACTATGGGACGATTAAAAGTTTCCATTCTACCCATTCTTCTGTATGTCGTTTGTAATTTCAATTCCACTATGGGACGATTAAAAGATTTCGGAAAAACCAAAACTAAGGTAGTTATAACTATTTCAATTCCACTATGGGACGATTAAAAGAAATTATCAGGGATCTGTACCTTGCAGCTCCGCTATTTCAATTCCACTATGGGACGATTAAAAGGGTAATAACCATAAGCACACAATACGGATGCTCAAATTTCAATTCCACTATGGGACGATTAAAAGCCGGAAACGTCTGTATTAAACACTTCCCAAAGGTTATTTCAATTCCACTATGGGACGATTAAAAGACTTGGTTATAACCTGCCTATAACTTGGTTATAACTATTTCAATTCCACTATGGGACGATTAAAAGCAGCCTTAAAGAGCCTATAACCTGACCATTTTTATAATTTCAATTCCACTATGGGACGATTAAAAGGAGTTGGTCTGCCATTTCACGGACAGGACTTGGCAATTTCAATTCCACTATGGGACGATTAAAAGTTTGCAGTTTTGCGTGCAATAAATTCCTTTTGCGATTTCAATTCCACTATGGGACGATTAAAAGCGTTTTGTTCGCAAAATACACAGGGAGCGTAATCAATTTCAATTCCACTATGGGACGATTAAAAGTTTATGGAGGCAAAAAGGCAGACGGGACTGTCCTTATTTCAATTCCACTATGGGACGATTAAAAGACAGGAAAACAAAACAGTTATGTCGATAAATACACATTTCAATTCCACTATGGGACGATTAAAAGTCCATTCTACCCATTCTTCTGTATGTCGTTTGTATATTTCAATTCCACTATGGGACGATTAAAAGAGAATTTGCGGGTAAATGCAAAGAGAAAGCTAAATCATTTCAATTCCACTATGGGACGATTAAAAGTAATGAACGCTAACGGTTGCGGGTATGAAAGCGGTATTTCAATTCCACTATGGGACGATTAAAAGACGAGGGAGGTACTAATTTTGTCACCAATCTCGCAATTTCAATTCCACTATGGGACGATTAAAAGTGCCCAGTAGGAATGTTATGTTCAAATTTATTATAATTTCAATTCCACTATGGGACGATTAAAAGTCCATTTTCTTTCTTCAAACGAAATGTATGAGCCATTTCAATTCCACTATGGGACGATTAAAAGAAGCACCCCATGTGGTAACAAAGTCGGTAACAGTTATTTCAATTCCACTATGGGACGATTAAAAGAAGACGTACAGCCTTATGCAGCTTGTTTATTTTAATTTCAATTCCACTATGGGACGATTAAAAGCGGAAAAAAAGGCGGAGTTTTGGACTTGGTTTTTAATTTCAATTCCACTATGGGACGATTAAAAGAATGTAATGTCAGCAGAATCCGCTGCACCAGCAGCAGATTTCAATTCCACTATGGGACGATTAAAAGGCTTTTCTTCCCATCGGGAGCCGCGGCATGCTGCTCCATTTCAATTCCACTATGGGACGATTAAAAGTCAGATGCCAGCGCATCAAGAGTTGTTTAATTCTATTTCAATTCCACTATGGGACGATTAAAAGGATGGAGCTTCCGATGTCGCAGCAGCCGGACTTGATTTCAATTCCACTATGGGACGATTAAAAGGTATTTATGCAGACTACAACCCGACCCATGAGTTTATTTCAATTCCACTATGGGACGATTAAAAGCGAGGGAGGTACTAATTTTGTCACCAATCTCGCAATTTCAATTCCACTATGGGACGATTAAAAGACAACGGAGCGGCAACGTTCTATGATGTTCGCACAGAAATTTCAATTCCACTATGGGACGATTAAAAGCAAAAATAATTATTGCCACCGATAACGACTCGCCATTTCAATTCCACTATGGGACGATTAAAAGTTTGTGGCGTGGCTTCTGACTGTGATGAGTACGAGATTTCAATTCCACTATGGGACGATTAAAAGATAGACCATGTTTGTGAACGTCTTAATATTATTCAATTTCAATTCCACTATGGGACGATTAAAAGATATATCATTCAATGTTTTTTCCTACATTTCATTTATTTCAATTCCACTATGGGACGATTAAAAGCCTGAAAAATCAGGGTGCGAGTTTAGGGCAGGTGATTTCAATTCCACTATGGGACGATTAAAAGCACGAATGAGGCAACTTGATTTAGACAGGTACAAGTATTTCAATTCCACTATGGGACGATTAAAAGAGCCAATAATTGTGTTTACCCCTGAAAATATTACTCAAATTTCAATTCCACTATGGGACGATTAAAAGTCAGATGCCAGCGCATCAAGAGTTGTTTAATTCTATTTCAATTCCACTATGGGACGATTAAAAGAAGACGTACAGCCTTATGCAGCTTGTTTATTTTAATTTCAATTCCACTATGGGACGATTAAAAGCCGGAAGAGATTGAAAAAACATTATTGCAAGTTGCAAATTTCAATTCCACTATGGGACGATTAAAAGTAAGATGATTAATGCTTTATTTGACAAGTCTGGAATTTCAATTCCACTATGGGACGATTAAAAGTTGAACAATGCTGTATTGTTTCAACAACCGGAATTTAATTTCAATTCCACTATGGGACGATTAAAAGAAAGAAAACTTTAAGAGAGCGGTGGCTTTTTTTCTTTATTTCAATTCCACTATGGGACGATTAAAAGGAAACCTGCCTGTAAGTCAGATTGAGAAACGATTATTTCAATTCCACTATGGGACGATTAAAAGTACCTAAATCAATACCTCTTTGTTGTAACATCCATTATTTCAATTCCACTATGGGACGATTAAAAGTTATTTTGTCAATAATTGAATTTGAAATATCTTTATTTCAATTCCACTATGGGACGATTAAAAGTAAAAACAACCGCCTCAATAACTTTTACATTATTTACATTTCAATTCCACTATGGGACGATTAAAAGCATCGGTTCAATATACACCGTTCGGGTGTTTATATATTTCAATTCCACTATGGGACGATTAAAAGGTAAAATCAACTCTCGAAAAAAGGAGATTAGAGCATTTCAATTCCACTATGGGACGATTAAAAGACAGAACCGAAGCCAAGCAAAGCCTCTGATAAATCATTTCAATTCCACTATGGGACGATTAAAAGATAATATTTAACTGTAAATTCAGTTTCTTTTTTAATATTTCAATTCCACTATGGGACGATTAAAAGAATTCCATGAAAGAGGCAGATTCGTTTTTTTATCATTTCAATTCCACTATGGGACGATTAAAAGCAATTCCGTTTATTAAACAGCTCCCATTTGCGTCATTTCAATTCCACTATGGGACGATTAAAAGTTAGAACCAAGGCGGAATCGCTGGCAACAACATCATTTCAATTCCACTATGGGACGATTAAAAGGCATATCCCTGTAGCTCGTCTCCTCCTGAATCTATGATTTCAATTCCACTATGGGACGATTAAAAGTCTTAAAAATTGTAACTCATCGGGCGTTATTCGGTATTTCAATTCCACTATGGGACGATTAAAAGTGTCAAGTGGTTTTTGTTCTGAATTTCTTAGATGGTATTTCAATTCCACTATGGGACGATTAAAAGGGCTGTGTTGGCTGTTGTATGCCTTGCTGTTGTTATTTCAATTCCACTATGGGACGATTAAAAGAGTTATGTGGATTTAATTTGGGAAGTCGCAAGGGAATTTCAATTCCACTATGGGACGATTAAAAGCGCCCCATTTTGCAATTTCAGTTTTTACTCCTTCCATTTCAATTCCACTATGGGACGATTAAAAGTCGCACGCTGCCTAAGGGTGTTCGTATTTTTGAAAATTTCAATTCCACTATGGGACGATTAAAAGTTCGACAGCATCAAAAACCGCAAAGCTTTCATAATATTTCAATTCCACTATGGGACGATTAAAAGAACAACTAAAATTTATTTATGAAATCTGTTGTTTATTTCAATTCCACTATGGGACGATTAAAAGAGATGATTCTAAAGTTGTTGTTACGATTGCCGAAATTTCAATTCCACTATGGGACGATTAAAAGTAGGGTCGCAGCTTGGTAAGATAGCAAAAAACACAAATTTCAATTCCACTATGGGACGATTAAAAGTTTCTAATTTTTCAGCTTTCAACTGTCTTTTTTGTTATTTCAATTCCACTATGGGACGATTAAAAGAATTGAAACACAAATGTAGCCTTGTGCCTAACGAAATTTCAATTCCACTATGGGACGATTAAAAGTAAAAAATCATCAATATAAGAGCAACTTTCTTCTGAATTTCAATTCCACTATGGGACGATTAAAAGATTTCGGAGCAGAAAAGTAGCAGTTGTGCCTAACGTATTTCAATTCCACTATGGGACGATTAAAAGAGCCTTAAAGAGCCTATAACCTGACCATTTTTATAATTTCAATTCCACTATGGGACGATTAAAAGTCGTTTATCGAAAATCTGAATTATCGGGTTGGCGATTTCAATTCCACTATGGGACGATTAAAAGCAAAATTATCAGGGATCTGTACCTTGCAGCTCAGCCATTTCAATTCCACTATGGGACGATTAAAAGCTACTTTTAAATTCATGCAGTGAGCAGTATTCAAAATTTCAATTCCACTATGGGACGATTAAAAGTGCACCAGCAGCAGCAGCAACTTCTGCAATCGGGTATTTCAATTCCACTATGGGACGATTAAAAGTCATGTTTCAATGGATTATAACGGCACGCCTTACGTATTTCAATTCCACTATGGGACGATTAAAAGAATTCATTAGAGGCTGCATGGCTGTATTTTTTTTTATTTCAATTCCACTATGGGACGATTAAAAGTTTCTTTACCATCTTTGTCTTTTACCTCAATCCTAATTTCAATTCCACTATGGGACGATTAAAAGTGTTTTTCTTTTTCTTTTTCTTCGGTCATAAGCAGTATTTCAATTCCACTATGGGACGATTAAAAGCATCGGCTGTGTATTGAGCATTAACAATCCCTCTATTTCAATTCCACTATGGGACGATTAAAAGCGAGGGAGGTACTAATTTTGTCACCAATCTCGCAATTTCAATTCCACTATGGGACGATTAAAAGTTATGGAGGCAAAAAGGCAGACGGGACTGTCCTTATTTCAATTCCACTATGGGACGATTAAAAGTTGTAAAGGCTTCAAAAGACAGAACAGGTTTATTTAATTTCAATTCCACTATGGGACGATTAAAAGCGAGCGGAGAGATAAGCACCGTAACGGGTGCGCTATTTCAATTCCACTATGGGACGATTAAAAGTCGTTCGACGACTCAAAAAAAAAGATTAACTATCAAGTAATTAATTTTACAAATCTATTAAAAAAATGCATGAAAAGTTGTCTGTCTGCATTCATATAAAATACCCCGAGGTTCGACAATCCTCTTAAGCTTTTCATTTTCAATACGTCAAAGAACTTGCTGGCACATTTAACAAAAATCAGTATCCAATAAAAGACTCTTCGACAATTCAAATAATATTATCCAATACATTTTTTTCTTTTCCTATTACCATTTTTTCTAACCAATTTTCATTTTGGCTCTTAAATACAATGATACTGTCTCCCTCCTCTTTCTCCATCTTTTCCTCTGCCTGATGCAACAATTCCTTTAGCTTTACCTCTGTAATCTCTCCTTCAAAAACAGAATTCTGAATCCAATGCAAATACCTTCTGCATAATTTAAGCATTTTACCTACCCTTTTTTCTCCTATGTCGTAAACTAATATTATGTACATGGTTTTAATTATTTGATTGAAGGGGTTGAGGGGATTGAGGGGATTGAAGGGATTGAGAGGGTTGAGGGGATTGAGAGGGTTGAGGGGATTGAAGGGAGTCAGGGCTGTGGGTTTTTGAAATATTTTTTCGCATACTTGCCAATATTTTCAGCAATTCTAAACTTTCGCAGTGAAGTTTTTGAGTTAAATCATTATTTAAAATATCAGATGTAATAATAAGTTCCAACCACATTTCTGTTTCATCCACTTCTTCTACCACAATACAAAGCTTGCTGTAAAACTCAGCCTTTGATCTGGCACGCATAGCTGCCCTGTAATTCGCATAAGACGATGTTCCCGATTTTGTTACCTGATAATTTATAACATTCCCCCTCTTTGTGTCCGGTAGTAATTCTGACAATTTCAAAATATCCAATGCAAAAATTCTCAACCGTTCTCTAACTCTTACTTTAAACTCAATCCATCCATTCATAACTTTAATTTTATTTTTTTACACATTTGTTTATAACCTCATCAATCTCCCCTCAATCTCCCATCAATCTACCTCATCAATCTACCCTCAATCTACCCTCAATCTACCTCATCAATCCCATCAATCTATCCCATCAATCTATCTCCTCAATCAATCTCCTCAATCAATCTATCTCATCAATCTATCCTCAATCTATCCTCAATCTATCCTCAATCTATCCTCAATCTATCCTCAATCTATCCTCAATCTACTATCAATCTATCTCATCAATCTATCTCATCAATCTCCTCCCCCCTCCTACCACCACATTTTAAAAGGCTTATACTCCTCAATATTCATAATATGTTTTATCAGCTTGTAACATTCTAATCGTATCAAATATTTATAGCTGACATTTCTTTTCAAACTCCTGTGCTGAATTGTTTCGTTAAGCCTGTCTTCAAAGGATTGTACAAATATTTTTTTTCCCGACTCATTCAACAAACAACTGTTAAGATTTTTGTCAAAATGCTTTTCCTGTATTTCTTTTTTATTCATCACTTTAAAAATTACACGATCTACCAACAAAGGCTTAAATATCTCAGCAATATCAAGCGCAAGACTGTAACGACGTTCTCCGGGTGCATGCAAAAAACTAATCGTCGGATTCAACTGTGTCTGATGAATCGCCCGCAAACACTGAGAATAACACATCATGTTTCCAAAAGAAATAAGCGCATTTACTTCGTTTAAAGGCGGCTGTTTTGTTCTGTTGCCCATTTCAAAATCACTCAGAATTAAATTAAATGCTTCGTAATAATTCATTCTTATATTCCCCTCCAAACCCATTATTTCATCTACTTCTTTCATCTCAGGGAAATGCTCCAGATGCTTTTCTATATTTTTTATTATATATTCCAAATCCTTCCCGCGATTGTTATAATACTTCAGATTTTTCAGCATGTTAGATGCTGCTCCTTCAATAAATTTTCGGGCAATTCCTACACGCCTGATCTTGTTTTGATACGTTGAAACCTGTGCTAATAATAATTTACCGGAAAGCAAATGCTCTTTTGGCATAAAAGATCCGGTATAGTTTTCAAAATAATCAAAAAAGTTAACTATAATATTGTGCTTCCCTAAAAAATTATACAATGCACTGTTGGCATCAAGGGAGCCAAAAACATAAAGTTCTTCTATTCCTTCTACAGGAATAAATTTCGGCTGCCCCTCCCCTCCCTTCTCGTCCACGGGTGTAAACTTCAATGTATTATCCTGACGAGATAAACGGCCTGGGTTAAAAAGATAATACGTCTTTTTCATTCTTAGTCAAGATTAATCGGGTCTAAAATCTTTTATACGCTCTAAACTTTTTTTACATCTACTATATTTTTCAACCCCATCGGGCTCGCAATAGCTTATGGTTTTGTGCTGTTAGCGTTTTGTTGTATTTATTCATTTTTTAAACATCTTACAGAAAAAGCAATATTTTTATAGTAATCTATTATCGTATTTTCATTATTAGTTTTATTTGTTAACAAAGACCAAGCATTTGAACCACTTGATGTCGAACTCCAATATAATCCAATATTATCAAGTTCTGAAAAATTATTATCCACTTTTATGCCTCCATAATATTCAAATATGTCAGTATATCTCATGAATTCTTTTTTCTTTATTGTTTCTAATAAAATTTCAAAGTCTTTTTTCGATGGTAATTGCCACCCTTGTGGACAAATATTTTGCGCATCATCCCATTTATAAAGCCTACCATAAATTTCACAGTTATGAATATCTTTATTGAAGCAATAAGAATTATTTATTTCATAATTTAAATTTTCAGCCATCCATGTTTGATTTTCAATTTTTATAGTTTTATATATTTTATTGTCTCTTTCATCTGTGAAATTACCTGTAATTACTGTAATTGGTTTGTTATTTTTCTTAACTTCATTATTCTTATTTTCTAATGTTTTATTCTCTATTATAATCTGATTTTGATTTTCAGAATAACCCGTTGTATTTGTAATATTGCTATTATACTCAATTATATCAGCTGAAACGGTTACTGTGACTTCAAAATAAATCAATATAATAGTGTATTTAAAATCCACACAAATATTTGCTAATACTTGTCCATTTTCTAATTTGTTATTATCAAGTAAATCTTTTTTTGCCTCCGCTACTAAAGCTTGTCTTCCTAATCCTCCTAATCCCAATAAATATATTGCTTTTGCTGTGCCTTTAGCTGGTCGTAGATATTTAAAATTATTAGAACTAATTGCTGCGCTACCATTCAAACCACCAGTATAGAAAGCACAAGATGTCAATAGATACGATGCTATTACAACATATAAAATCAAATATTTTTTTTTCATCTTTTTAAGTTTATATAATTATTTTTCCTCCAACAATCCCATCAACCTCCTTCAATCCCCCTCAACCTCCTTCAATCCCCCTCAATCCCCTCAATCCCCTCAATCTATCTCATCAACCCTCATCAATCAATCCCCTCAATCCCCTCAATCCCCTCAATCCCCTCAATCTCCTCAATCCCCTCAATCCCCTCAAAATTCCGCACTCCAGCAAAAGTCATGATATGAACATTTATTACAAATTTTTTGATGCGTGGCAACAGGACATATCTCTGAATTTATTATTTCAGTAATTTTTTGTTTTATCGTTTCTATTTCTTCAATATCAGGGCTGCTTAATACTATTTTATCTGTCTTTCGCAATGCCGGATATTCCAGTATTCCTGTTACTCCCTCCACCCCATTTTTTAGTAAAACATAGATGTAATATTTCAACTGCCATTCATGAGCAATTTCTACTTTATCGGATTTTTTTGTTTCATGTATTATTTTGTTCTTTGCATCATAAAAATCTATTTTTATTCCCTCAATTTCTATCTCTTCGTATTTCTCCGATCGTTGCGGATAGCTTGTCTCGTGAATAAGTTTACCTTCATATACCAAATCACTTGTATGTTCCATATTTATCCCTGTTGCGAAAAGCCAGAGCTTACGCCTACATAGGAAGTAATAGTGAATATGGGTTCCGGTGATGTTCATTGTTTATTATTCATAAAAATTTCCCTGTATGCTTTTTCAATAGTTCGAATTTCATTATCATTAAGACTTTCAAATTCTTTTTCTCTGGCTCTTCTTGATAATAATCCATTGTTCTGTTCTAAAAATCTTGCCAGCAGCGCAATCAATTTATCCGGCATTTCATATTCGTCCTCAATAAAATTTTTAAAAGTGTCGTACTGGATTAAATATTCTACTTCTTTTGGAATAATATGCGCTATTGTTTCTTTAACACAATCGTATAAAAACTCAGCCTGCTTTGTTGCATCAAAATATCTGTAAAAATCAATGGTATCATTGGTTATTTCCACATTATGATCTTTGGTTTCTTTCCATTGAATGAAATCAAGCAAAGGTGTTGCATACGATTCCAGAACTTCTCTGTATTCGTTTATTTTATCGAGCATGGCTGCTGATACCGGAAATATTATTCCTTGTTGTGAAAATTTTTTCTTTATAAGAATATGATGTATCAAATAACGATGAATACGACCATTTCCATCTTCAAAAGGATGTATGAAAACAAAACCAAAAGCAATAGTTGCTGCACTTATTACAGCATCTGTATTATTTTTTAATATAAGTTGATAGGTTTCTAAAAAACCATTCATCAATTTAACAATATCCTGCCATTTTGCTGAAATGTGTGCAGGAATTGGTTCTCCTGTATTTCGATCATGTTCGCCAACAAAGCCTCCTTTCTTGCGATACTCCATCTGTATAAATCGCGGGTTTTCAATAACTAATTGCTGCAACCTGAACAGCTCATTATGGGATAGATCTTTCATCCCTGCCTGTCCGATAGCCTGCCCCCATCTTGCTGCCCGCTTACTTTTAGGATTTTCCCCCTCTATAGAAAATGAAGCTTTGGAATCTTTTAGCAGTAAAAAAGCAGATGCCCTTTGTAATATATCTTTGCGAATGCCTTGTAAAAAAATTTCTTGTTTCGTTGCAAGATTTTCTTCAATATATTTCTCCAATTTCGAGGTTTTTGAAACCAATGGGCAAAAATCAATAGTTCCGGGAAGATTATTTATTACCAAATGTCGGGGTGATTTTACTCCCTCTACAGCAAATTGTAACGATTCATCAATTAGCTTAACATAACTCTTTTTTAATAAATCTTTTTTTGATTTTAATTTAGTTCCACTTAGCCATTCAATTAAAAACCATATTCTTCGGGTATATTGCCCTGTTGGTTCAATCGCAACTAATTCATTAAGCTGTTTAAGGGTATAATGAGTTGTGATTTTTTTAAACAGCAAAAGGTTAATGCCTTCATATTTCAGTGCAAAAACCAATTGCTTGTGCAATGCTTCAATTTCTGATAATTTCTTTGAATCTTCGGGTAAATAAGATTTAGGGAATACCATCCAATTTTCCTGTTGATACTTTTTATTCTGCTTACTTACTACAGCTATTGTAGCAGGCAAGGGAATTTCAAGCTGTAAGCTTTGAATAATCGCACCATAGCCAACTACAGTAGCTTCTTCCGGTAGCTGCTTTCCTTGAAAAACAAGCGCAGATTGTGAAAAATGAGTGCTTTTTGTCATATTTCAATATTTATGGGCGCAAGATATTAAAAATAAGTGCAAATTGCTAAAAATGGGCGCAAACTTATATTTTGCATAAAAAACAGGCGCACATTAATTTCCATTCCATTCTATTGTTTTTACAATTCTGTATTGTGATCATCGGTTATCAAACCATTCCTTGTATGCCTCCACATACTTATGGTTGGATGATTTTTTATCCAGCACTTTTAACAAACACAATTCAGTAAAATATTTTTTTCTTCCTTTTCTTACTTCAACTATAAGTCCGTACATATCCGCATAGCCATCTATTTTTTTTACACTTACCAAATCGCCATCAGAAAAAACTTCGCTGTCTTCCATATTTTCAATAATGGCATCGAAGGGAAAAATCAAATGCTCTGATAAATATTTATCCCAAGCCAGGCAACACTGTCGTTCATCATCGTGTCGAGTAACTGAATTGAGGGCGGTTGAGATGATTTGGGTGGTGGACATAAAAAATTAAATTAAACATTCAGCTCCTTGCAAATCAATTCCCTGATTAAATGAATAAGAAATTGGTGCAATTTTATAAAGGCCGAAATAATTCTTTTCACTACCTTGTAATGGTTTTATTTGGTTGCGATTTAAACGAACCTGAACAATTTGACTAGACATTTTTTTCAATTGTATTTTAATCGATTTCTTTTTTTGTCGAATGATATTCCTATCTGCATTTTTCTTTATCAAATTAATAAGTTCACCTTGCATCGTTAAAAGATCTTCGAATTTCACATCATCCAGTTTTCTGGAAACAAAGTACTGAATCTCCTCTCCGAATAATTGCTTATCAATCAACTGAAACTTACCAATTCTATCAAATTGACATTCTACAATATCTTTTATAAAATCAAAATCTGGCTTAATCCCATTTTGAGAATGCCGTGCAAAGTTTAACTCCGATTGAATACGGTTAAAAAATTCTTTCTGAACTGCAAGTAGCTCCTTTTCCTGATATTGCTTTTCGGAGAATGATTCTTTGGTAAATCGCAAGATTTCTTTGTCTTTGCCCTGATAAATAAGTTCTGAACGAATTTTCCCTCTATTCTGTAATTTAAAGAGTTTAACTCTCCCGAATGAATTAAGTTTTCCATTTCGATTACACCTTCCTGCGGATTGAACAATACTGGCAACAGTTCCAAAATCTCGGTACAAAACAGGGAAATCAATATCAACTCCAGCTTCGATAAGCTGTGTAGAAACAACTACTATTCGTTTGTCTTGACGTAAACTTCGTTTAGCTAAATAAATCTTCAGCTTTCGGTGCTGAGGAGTGAAATGGGTATTTAAAAGTAGTAGCTCATCAGTTTCCAATTTATCTTGAAGCTTTTTAAAAAGTTCCTTCGTGTCATCAATGGTATTAAGAATGACCAATACGGATTGATTTTCTGAAAGAACAGAATCCTTCAATGTTTCAATATCTATCGGTTCTTTTTCGAATTCGATCTGATAACGATTAAACAAGTCATTTTCGAAATAACTTAAAGGCAACAAGGAGATTGGTTTTTCGTAATCGGAAAAGAAATTCTTTGCGTCTGAATTGTTTACAGGTAGTTCAAAGTTGGGCTGGGTGGCTGATGAAATAATTGCGTAACTATTGAATTTAGTACAAAATTTTTTGATGTAGGCCACAAAGAATCCATATAACCTTGGAGGTAATGCCTGTATTTCGTCCAATAAAAATATGCACTTCGAGAAATTCGGCAACTTTAGTAATTCAGCATTCCGATTACTTAATAGTGTTTCGAAAAAGCGAACGAAAGTTGTAATGACAAAAGGATAGGCAAAAGTATTCTCCTGAAACTCAAGAATATTTGCTTCTAAAATCTTTTCTTCGGTTGGGCTATCATCCAATTCTGCCTGAATCGTTTCAAATCGGTGGTTTTCCGATTTTGAATCTATTCGTTGGATAAACTCTTCGTTACCTTCAAATATTTTCAAAACCTCAGCCTCAACTTGCTCTGTGATGGAAAGAAAAGGCAATCCGTATATAATTCGTTTAGCTCCCTTTTCTTTGATTATTTCCGAAGCTAATGAAAGCATCATCAAGGTTTTTCCTGAACCAGTGGGAGCTGTTAGCTCGAACACATGTTCATCGCTCCTTAATCCTTCACGGATATTCAGAACAGCATTATTTCTGATTGTTGTCCTCAATTTGTTAAGTTCGGAATACTGATTCAGTTTTCCCAAATATAAATCAAGCTGAGGATTAAAGCACTTTGAGAATGTTTGTATAGTTTCAAGTTGATCATCGATGATATTCCCGATTTTTCCAGCATCGGCTTTGTCTGCCTGTATCACACTTGCAAACGCAAACTGGTTATCTAAAAAGAAATCTAAAGCCGACTTATTATTTTCTCCCTTGAAAACAAGTTGTTCAGAATATCCTCGTTGCACATTTTGTGTAGTAAGGAATTGCCGAAAATCATTGATACTTATAAAATGATTGATAAATTCATAAACCGGCAGGTTCTTCTCCTGATTAAGGAAATAATACAACGCAGAGTTTTCATCTTTTGATAAAATGCTTGCTCCTGTTCCAGTGTGATCGGTAGGTGAAAAATCAGGAAGGTTTCCGTGATGTTTAGCAATTGATACTGTCAATGCAATTAGATCATTTTGACTGAAATTGTCAACATCTAAAAACTGCTTCAATGCTTCCATGTTTTGTATGGAACAACCGAAGGTACAGAAAAAAGCATAAGCCGATAAATAAGAATGATTTGCATAGCCATTTACTGTTTTATCAGGGTCAAGCTTGCTTTGAAAATTAGGATTTATCTTTCCCAGATCATGAAAAAGAGCTACCAACTCCGCTATCTTGGAGCTGGATAGCTTTTTTGTATTATCTCTTACACCCTGAACATGAGTTAATAATAACTTATCCGGGTGAGATAGGAGTGTGTTTATATCAGACACCATTTTTCTAATTCTTTCGATGATTGATATTCGTAGTACTTTCCTTCAACTGTAATTGAGTGAGGAGAATCAGGATAAATGACATTCTTGTATTTATCCGGCAGATTCCAGAAATCATCGTTCTGGAAAGTGGGCATCTTGTCAAAGCCTATACGAAATCCGCCCGAAATATCCTTGGGGGTATGTTCTCCGGCAAGTACAAATCCTTTGGTTTCAAATGTTCCATTTCTGATTTCCGAAAATTCACCTTCTGATTTCCATTGAAGGTTTGCGGGACAATTATGCCAGCCTAATACCGGTGGATAAATAGCTTCTTCCTGTTTTATTGCCTTTTTGAAATCTTCGAAATCGGATTTCGAATGCTCATCCTTTAATGCTATTGAAACCAAAAACCTGGGGTCTTTCAAAAACTCAAAATACTTTGGTGTTCCTTCAGCAGTCGGGCTTATGGCAGTTCGACTGGTAAAGCCCCATGAAATCTTTTTTACCGGATTTAGTAACTGAACTCCATAAAGTAAATCTTCCGACAATTGAGGAAATTTGCTCTTCATATCTTCACGTTCAATTCCCAGCACAGCCCCGATTAGTCCAATCAGAGCTGTTTTAGTAATTAAATCGTGAGACAGAGGGTTATTATTCGTTTCCGGCTTTTTGAAATGCCCCCAATTACCTTCTATGATAAGTTGGAAACCTTTCATAATTCAATCGCTTCAAATTTTGAATTCCCTGAAAGTTTAGATTTTATTGACTCAATCTCTGTGTAGAATTTGATTTTTTCAATTTTTTCTGAACTTGCAGCTTCAACTAATTTTGAAAAATCAAGGTTGTAATCATCCATACTGCGAAGTTGCTCCCCTTTTTTTTCGTCTTTTGGTTCTAATTTGATCAAACGATCTACACCATAGATTTTTTGATTGGTTTTAGCGTATTCAATTTCAAGTAATAGAACTGAATTCTGACCAACTTTACTGCGAGAGTGAGAACTTCCGTCTCCACTGGTTCCATACCAAAGTCCTTCATACATCAATTTCAAATCAGCTGGCGATAATCCTGTTTTTTCAGCAACTTTGGGATTTACCCAACCATGAATTTGCATTAAGGAATATGGGACTAAAGTTGTTGTTCCAATAGAACCCTGTGTATTCTCTGCCTTTGAAGTGAAATGTGTTGTGTTCTGGTGCATTCTCAAATTTACTTCATTAAGCGACGGGTTTAGCAACGCAAATTGAACCGGCCCAGTAAATTGAGTGTGCCCATTTTTCATTTCTTTTCCATCGACTTTAATTTTTTTCGCATCATCTCCTAATGTTGAAATTCCGCCAAATAACTTTACATCAATTTGTTCTTTCAGCAATTCTGCAATGTCCAATAATTTATTAGGATTACGATTTTCTGCAATCCAAGTAAGGACACCTTTTGAATCACTTTTACCTGCTCCGGTTTTTTCACTTACATAAATTGGTAATCCTTTTTCTTCAAAATAAGTTCGTATGTATCGTTTCATTCGTACATCACTTACTAATATCTTTTTAGTTTCCTCATCATAGCGCTGTTCCCCTGTAAAAGGATCGCCATTAGGAATATTATACGAGGTCTCGTATAAAAACAAAATTTCTGCTTTTTTTAATTCGTTTTTCATTTGATTTTCAATTTAAAAGATTATAAATTCTCAGTTATTTCTTGCACAATTGTTTCCTTTTTAGGGAAAGGTTTAAAGTAGCTTTCCATAAAGCCAAATGCACATTCTTCTTTATCATACCTTGATTTGAATTCTTTGACTTTCTGTGCCAAGTCATACGAAGCCTGAAAGGTGTACTTTGTTTTATCGTGCATGATTAGTTTTTGCTCGATTTCATTTTTTAGTTTAATAAAATCTGCCATGTTTCCAATTCTTCGGGTAAGATTACCCACGAAGTTTTTCTCGAATGAATTAATTTCTTGGCTTAAATTCTTAGCCAATCCACCAAGTATGAGCCCAACCTGGTAACTTTCGGATGATGTAATTTCCATAAATTTATCAATTTTTGTGTTTTGTATTTTATAAAGAAATTTCAAATGGTATTTTAAATCGGCGTAATTAAACCAGATCGAATTTTTCTCAATATTCCGAACTATGTATTCGGCGACTTGAATAAAAGACGATAGCAATAAATCGTCATGAAAATAGTTCGAATTATAAATCAGTGGCAGAGTTTTCAATAAATGAGATTCATATTTCGAACTTGTTTTATAATCAATCTTTCCATTACTATTAACAAAAGCATTCCCTAATATATTTCGAAATGAAATTTCAATTTGAAGGTTATTGAATCCATTTTCAAAATTGAGAACACTCATTTTCTCTTGATTGATTTCCCTTGATATTGTTTCGATACATTTTTGAATATTCCGGAGTGTACTTTTCTCTATTCCGGAAATTTCAATTAGATCATTTGTTGTATTCCCACTACTATCAGAAAATACAAAGTCAAATCGAGTGAACCTTTCAGTACCTTCATTTTGAAATATGGAAAAAATGGGTTCTGCGACTAATCTTGTCTCATCTTTTTTATCAAAAAAGAATGCATCATAGTCTTTTGCACTAATTTGTTCTCCATTAAAAGCTACGGGATAAACAAACATATCAATATCTGTGTATCGCAATCGCCTAAATGATTTGTTAAGAATACTTCCAGTATATAGAAAGTCTTCAAACTGATCGTTATTTTTAAATGAAAAAGATCTGAAACTTTTTCCTAAATCAAAAAAAGGAAACTGAATGTCATTTTTATCATTACCAGAACAAAGTGTACGATAAATACTTTTGCTTGGAACCAATCCATTCTCTGAAGTATTTGTAATTTCTGAATTTAACTTGTCTTTTATGAGTTTAAAAGCTTCATCAAATTGATGCCAACTTACAGTGTTATCATCCCGAATAAATTCAAAATGAATAAAAACGGTAAAGTCAGCAAATTGCAGCATTTTATTTTTTGTTTCCACTGATAATAAGTCTAAGCTTTCATCTTTTTCAAGAAGTCGCTTTAGGATAGTTGGATTCTTCTTTTGAATTACATCTAAATATTTTTCTCGTAATGCCTCAGTGTTTGTTAGAACGGGTTCCAATTCTTCCTTCTCATTCATAATAATATATTCGATAGCAGGAGCGAAAAGTAGCAAGCTGTTGAACTTTTCAATTTCTTTTTCAAAAGCAATGTGTAACTGTATTAGTTCAAATTCCTTTTCATGCTCTTTTAGCCTTTGGATTGATGCTTCAATAATTGACGAATATTCAGTCAATTTCTTAGGGATATCAATCGTTTTTTCACTTTTGTGTCCAGATATAATGGTCTTTAAAACAGCTTCTTGATTTTTTTTCACAGTACCTAAAAACGGTAGAATTGTACTCGAATAATAAATGTCAATGATCTCTTCGTAAGCTTTTAGACCGTTAATGAATGCATTTCCTTGTCCTTTTTCGAAAGTGAAATTTCCGAAATCCTTGACTCCTTTGATTTTTCCAGTTTTATCAACTTCACTTTTCCTCGTGTAGCAAATATCACCGAAAAGATATTTTTTTGGACTTGAATCATTGTCAGATGTTGTATACTTTAAATAGTATAACCTTTCTCTCTCTTTTTCTGGTGTAATCCTAACTTCTTTCCAATTAAAAGTAAAATCTGGATTAACCGGAATCGTAATACAAATTGGCCACTCTCCTGTTTTATTATCTTTTGGACAAGGCTCGACATATTTGAAATATTTCAGACTATTCTCCGAACTTCGGAGAACTTTGCCTATTTGAAGTACTGTGTCTAAACTCATAGAATATTTTTTAAATTTCAATATTTTTCACACCTCCCCTTAAAAAGTCGAACTCAACCCACACAAATCCCCAACTATTACAAAGGGTTAAACTTACATACGTCTTCCGCACTTTACTTTTCAAATTCTTTTCTTGATTGCGCCATTTTAATCTTTTCTATTTTATACTTCAAAATGCAAATAAACAGGATATGCTTCAGTAAATCCATCAGAAAAAGTAATTTTACGAAGAAAATAATACCTGCTTGTTATTCCGGTAATTTCAAGTTTTATTTTCCGATTTGGGTCAGGAACAATTACCCCATCCCACAGCATTTGAATAACAAGGGGCTGTGGCATTTTAAGGACAATGCCTGTTTCTGTCCTCTCTTGAACGGTTACACGATGCTTTGGAAACGCAATACTGATATTATCAGGCTTGTTAAAACCCTTCATTCGGATTTCATCGGTTGCTTTTCCATTTATTCTTGTTATCATTCAACTATATTTTTTATGCCTTTATTATTTTTTTTTGTAAAAAAGCAAAGTATTTTAATGTTAGGTCAACATGCGAACAAAATAAAAAGACTACTCCTTATACCAACCCGCAGGCCTTATCGTAAAGGCAAGTTGTTCTTTAAATGGTATGACATAATCAAAAAGATCGCTGGTAAAAAGTTTTGCATTTTTAAATTGCAACCAATGTTTTCGCTCCATAGTTCCTAAAATCAGAAAATGTTCTTTGCTTACAGTCTTCCCTGTTATAGTGCCGGCTAAGTTACGGAGTTCGCTTTCTTTTGCGATAATCAGATCACAGGCAGGGCAATATTTAACTTCCTTGTTTATATTTAGAAAATTACCATCTTTTGTTCCTGTGTGCATGACCAGCACTATTTTTTTTACTTTAGTTTTCCCTTCGCATTTCGGGCATTTGGTAAATGCATATTCATCATAAGGATTTAACCAGAAATTATGCTTAGGAGGAAGTTTTAGCATTTCATTTTTTCTCATAAATATTTTATTGCTTTTTATTTCTCTTCTTACAAATTTCACCCCTCAATCCCCTCAATCCCCTCAATCTCTTCAATCCCCTCAATCCCTCAATCCCTCAATCCCTCAATCCCTCAATCCCCCCAATCCCCTCAATCCCCCCAATCCCCTCAATCCCCCCAATCCCCTCAATCCCCCCAATCCCCCTTACCGCTTCTCCACACAACCAAATCCCAAACTGTTTTTCTCTCCAAACCCTGTAGCATAGCCAAATTTAATAAGCTCTACCGGTGCTGTAATTTTAAAGTCAAACTCATAACCTCTTACTTTGGTTTGTTGTTGGGTGTTTGCTTTTATGGTAATTAATTTTGATTTTGCTTCGCTTACTATTTGAATTGCAGGAGGCTTGCCTGATAAATCTATTACCCTTTTTTCTTCTGTTCCATCTGTTGCTGCGAGGTATTTATTAAGCAGGTTATTTAATACCAACTGACCATATTCTTTTTCATCGGGAGAAACAAATCGTGCACTTAATTTAGTGCCAGAGCTGACAGGTTCAGAAATACAAATTGGAGAAATACACCGAAAAATGTCATTGCCTGTAAAAACAGGTTCAGGCAAACACTCTACAGAACTTATCAAAAAATCAACATTGCTCTTTTTATCTCCCAAGCCAAATTTCTGATTTCGAAAAACGCCCTCAATAAAATGCTGTACCGCTTTGTCAATATAAAAACTTATTACCAGCGAAGCTTTGTCTTCGAGCAGTTGCAGACGATCTTCAATAATTTTAAATTTACTAAAATTCAAACGTGAAAAAGTAAACAGCTTGAACTTTTTATTCTGAAAAGAATAACCGTGCGTATGCAGCCACTCAGCAAACTCAGCATTGCCAAAATGCAACATCTTGTAAATCCAGGCTGATAACTCATACTGGTAATTTATGGGTAGTGCTGTACCGTTTATTTTTTGTAATTCTAATTTTAATCGCATTTCATTTTGATTGTTTTTACTAATACGTAAAATTAAATAATTTATAACATACAATCTGTAATTGTTTCTAT
Source organism: Bacteroidetes bacterium GWF2_35_48 (assembly GCA_001769125.1). GTDB lineage: Bacteria > Bacteroidota > Bacteroidia > Bacteroidales > GWF2-35-48 > GWF2-35-48. The sequence goes on from MEOG01000135.1 coordinate 26,533, forward strand.
TCTTCCTTTTTACTTTCCCTTTCCATAATAGGAATTTCAAATACGACCGTTGTTCCTTTTCCCAGCTCGCTTTCAATGCTGATTTCTCCTTTTAAAAGGTCAACACAACGTTTTGTAATTGACAAGCCAAGCCCTGACCCTTTTATATCATTGACATTTCCGGCTCTGTGAAAAGGAGTAAAAATATATTTAAGATCTTCTTCTGGAATACCTATACCATTATCTTTAATTGAAAATTTAATAAAATCTTCTTTCTTCTTTTCGACTAATAAGTCAATAGGATTTCTATCAGAATATTTGACTCCATTTGAAATTAAATTTGTCAAAATATGACGCAATAAACTTTCATCTGTAAAGCCATCTGAAATAATATTTTCGAATCGTACACGAATATCAACATTAAAATCATTTACAGCTATTACATCACTTATAACCTGATTACATAATGCTTGAAAATTTATAGGGACACGATTTATGGGAATCTTACCTAAATCATCTTTACCAATAAGCGAAACACCATCTATTAATATATTTGCATAACGTAAAGAGCTATGTATTCGATTATACATTTCTATTCGTTTTATTTCATCCCATTTACTCCCAAATTTTTGCAAAAGCTGAACACTTGACGAAATACCCGCTAGTGGTGTTCTGAATTCATGAGACACAACTGTAATAAATTGTGATTTCACTCTGTTTAATTCTTTTTCTTTCTCAATAACATTTTGCTTATTGGTAATTTCAACTTCTAACAAATAATTTGTTTCTTTTAATTCCCGGGTACGCATAATTACTTTTCTCTCTAATTCTTCGTTGAGAGCTTGATATTCTTCGTTTAAAGCAAAATATTGCTCGTTTTTTTCTGTTAATTTATCGTTAAGTTTTGCATATTCATCATTTTTCGTAATTAGTTTTTTTTCTGCCTGTTCAATTGAAACGCCAAATTTATTTGAAAAACTCAGAATGATATAACTTAATGCGATCATAACAAAAATTAATAGCAATGCTGAAATTAATGTAGGATTACGAAAACTTAAAAAAATATTTGCAGTTAATATCCCATTTAAGGCAATATATGTAATTACAATGGGTAGAATTGTACACATCAACTGAATACCCACTTTTGTTTTTGTAAAAAGACTAAAAGGGTAAAAATCCAATTTCATCAAAGAAAAAATGACAATACCTGTTAAAAAGAAAAGGAATGATGCAAGGAATGATACAGGAATAACATTGCTTGCGTATAATAATGGAGCATTATACAAATAGCCCAGCAATAAAACAAAACCAGAAAGTACAATAATTAAACTCAGATTCCCTAAAAAAAAATTGTGTCTGGGACTTAAACCATTTGAATATAATAATAAAAATACACATATCAATATAAAAATACCTCCGGTTACAGGAGACATTTTTCCTACAGGCTGGTTATTCAGTACTTCCTTTGTTGAAATCAATAATTTTTCAAAATCTAAATTAAGTGTAAATACATAATTTGAGACATTTATTGAACAAAATAAAATAATTAAAACTAATATCCCTTTAGCCAAATAATAAACTCCCTTTTTATGCAATACCAATCTCAAAAAAATAAGGTATATACAAATCAGAATAAAGAATATTGCCGTCAAAGGAGCCATAGGCATATACGACTGAGAAAGCTCAATGATATGAATGGCTGCAAAAAACCATTGAATCAAATTGAATAATGAAATAATAAATACAGTAAAAACAATAATGTAATTCAATTTTGAAAACTTTACTGAACAATTATTCTCAGATGCTATAGTATTCATTTTTTATATTTGTTAATTTTATTTTTATTAAAAAATCTATAAGCTCAATTACAATAATAAAAAATCATTCCTTTTCATTAAGGAAATAGTACCACATTCTAAATTCTAATTTTTCGATTTTACATCTCCAAATCAAAACAAATAACAAAATTTCACAAGGTTAACAACAATCCTAAGCTCCTATATTGCAAATTTACCTATAATAAAAATGAATGCCATAAAATGTGAAGTAAATTTCTTCAATGTATGAAGAGATTTACTTCACATTTTAGAAAATCGAATCAAAAAATCTTACAGGAAAAACAAAGAATACACAAACAAAAATATTTGCTTACCTAAGTAAAATGGAGTGTTTTGATGATTGAAGAAAAATTAAATTAAATGCATTGCTCTTAAAAAGAATTATCAAATACTTCCTGAAAAATACAACGACAAAATAAAGAATAGTATTTCCTTACTTTTTCTTAGGTGTATTTTTTACCCAGCCAATATTTAAAACGCCTTTGCGACTATATACATAGGATTTCTTTTCATCGTCCCAAATAATTGGAGATTTCATTTCGTCTTTCATAAATTTCAGATAATTAAAAATACTTCTTTCTGAAATCTTAAAACGTTTTGCCAATTTAGACGGTGTGCCTGTCTTTTCAGAGCGAATCAGTTCATCAAGTTTGATGATACGTTTAAAATATAAAGATATTTGATGCATTCGGTTAATAATAAGTATTGCAAAAATACTATTTACAATGAGTTAAAATATTAAAAAACTGTTAAAATAGTTAAAATATGATATAATGCATTATTGCAGCATTTTTGTTGTTAAAAAAATAAAAGACTTAAGTACAAAAAAAAATCAAAACAACCCTTATTTATGAAACCGCCCCTAATAGATATTCAGTAAAATAGTAATTTTTCCATCACATAATTTTTCCTGATTGTTCATTTTTATAGAAATTTACACTTCTTTCTGCAAATTTCGTGATAAATAACCGCCTAATCCTATAAAAATCATATTTTCTTTTTTTCTGATAATCAGTAATTTAGAAAATAATTATATACCTTTTGACCACTTATGTTATTAATATAGTGATGGGGGAGGTAAAAAAACCAAACTGTAATTTTATTTCAGTATAAAAATTTTATTTTGAAAATTATGAACATGTTTAAAACTTACTTAGAAAAAATTGACCGGTTAAACTTGCTGATTCGGCGTCGTGCAACTGGTAATCCTAAACAATTAGCAGAAAAACTTGATATGTCTGAAAGAAGACTTTATCAATGCATAGATTTTCTGCGTAAAGAATTGAAGGCTCCAATCAAATACAATGAAATAATACAAACGTATTATTATTCTGAAAAAGGAGAAATAAAACTAAGATGGGAAGATTTTGAACCCCCAAAAGATTTAAAAAATAATAAATAGCAGCTATGAAAAAAAGAAAATTTCTAATTATGAAAATGAAAGCGTTTTCACTGACAGAACTATTAGTTGTTCTTGTAATCATGGGTATTTTAATTCTACTTGCCCTACCCGTCCTAATGCCATTAATTTCTAAGGCTAAAAGCACGGAGGCACAGGTTCAGTTAAACCATCTCTATACACTTGAAAAATCCTATTTTTATCTGAAATCAAAATATTCTACCAGTTTTGATGAAATAGGATTCGAACACGCAAAGCTGACTTCAGAAGGAGGAAATGCAAACTATAAAGTTGAAGTGATTGAAGCAAGCGCAACAAGTTTTAAAGCAAGGGCAACTGCTGTTACAGACTTTGATGGAGATGGCATTTTTAATGTCTGGGAAATTGATCATTCACAAAAACTAACAGAAGTAACCAAAGATTAGATACAATGGTAACTACAATTTTATTATTATTTGTTTTACTCTTTATATCCTATCAGGATTTCAGAATAAAGGCGATTTCATGGTGGACATGTCCGCTCCTGGTTGCGCTGCTGTTCTTGTATTCCTATCACACATTGCCCATTGCATCAATCTTAATTAATTTTGCTTACAATGTCCTTTTTATATGCTTCCTGATTTGTTCCTTGTTCCTGTTTTATTCTTTAAAAAATAAAAAAAATACCCGAATAATAAACAACAAAATCGGAGCAGGAGATATTTTATTTTTCTTTGCAATTGCTGTTGTTTTTTCTCCTGTTTTGTTCATCGTTTTTATAACTGGAAGCTCGCTGATAAGCCTGCTTGGATATTTTATTTTTTATTTCTTTAAAAGTCATAAAAATATTCAGATACCACTCGCCGGAATATTTTCACTGATACTGATTCCCATGATACTGATTGAAAAATTTGTACTGAGTAATGTGTCGCTATTTAATAATACATTTTTAGAAAACATGATTTTACAATTGTATGGAGGATAAAGATTATATTGTTTTAAACGGAGACATACAACAGCTTGTCAGCACGGCACAAGCCTGGCATTATTCTATTATTCCCAAAAACATTATCAATGGGACAGTTTGCCTGCTTATTGATGAAAATAAAAATCCTGAAGACGTTAAAGAAGAACTCGAAATTCTTCTTGGAAAAAATATTCTTCTGGAAAAATGTCCTTCTGCAATTATTCAGAAAACATTGGGAATCTATTATCGAAAAAACAAAACCAATGGAGAAAATCAGAAAAAAACACTTTCAGGTTACAAATCCGAAGACTTTGTATATAACTTGATTCGTGAAGCTGCTTCGTTTAAAAGCAGTGATATTCACATTGAAATTTACGAAGAAGAATGTCGCGTAAGACTCCGTATTGATGGGAAGCTGATAGAAAAATATAAATTAAAAAAAGAAGATTATCCTGCGCTTGTAAATAAAATAAAAATTCAAGCTAATCTCGACATTGCAGAAAAAAGACTACCTCAGGATGGCAGAATATTTTTTGCATCTGAAGATGAAAAATTCGATATCAGAGTTTCTATATTGCCTTCACTATACGGAGAAAAAATAGTATTGCGCCTGCTCAGCAAAGATGCTACTTCCATTGATATACATGAACTGGGGTTTTCGGAAGAACAACTGGGTGATTATTTTGAGGGTATTAAAAAACCACATGGTATTATACTAATCAGCGGACCCACCGGTTCCGGAAAAACAACAAGCTTGTACGCCACACTCAAAATACTTAACAATCCCAACACCAATATTCTCACAATTGAAGATCCTATTGAATACACACTTGAAGGGGTTAATCAGGTTCAATTAAAAGAAGCGATCGGACTTACCTTTGCCAGCGCATTACGTACATTTTTAAGACAAGACCCCGATATCATTATGCTCGGTGAAATAAGAGACAATGAAACTGCCCGCATGGCTATACGTGCCGCACTCACAGGGCATCTTGTTCTCTCAACAATACACACAAATTCTGCCTGGGGTACTGTATCCCGCCTCATAGATATGGAAGTGCCTCCATTCCTGCTTTCAGGCACACTAAATCTTACGGTTGCACAAAGACTTCTGCGCCTGCTTTGTCCTGCATGTAAAAAAAAGGAAGAACTCAGTAACGATATTTATCCTAAAACGTTTCTTCCTCCTGAATCCTTAACACACCACCATACCGCAACAGGCTGCGAAGAATGTTTTTACACAGGATATAAAGGAAGAAAGGCTGTTTACGAGGTCATTCCCATTGATTATACTTTATCTGAAAAAATAAAAAATGCAGAAATGGATGTTCAGGAATTATTAAAAAATAAAGGAATAAAACGATTGTCTGACCGGGCTTTTGACTTATTTAAAACAGGAATGACAAGCATGGATGAAATATACCCGATATTGATTAACACAATTTAAAATTATGACAAAATATAAAATAAAAATAATTTTTCTTTTTCTGACTTTCGTGTTTTTAATTACAAATGTTGCGTTTACGCAGGATCGCATCATAAAATTAGACAAGGAACTTAAAAATCTGGCAAAAACAAACCCCTCCCTTTTAGAAATGGTTGACGTCTCTGTTAGCGGCGTTTCAATACAGGAGTTTCTCAGAGGTGTTGCCAGCAATGTGAAAGTGAACATCAGCGTTGATCCATCGCTGCAAATTACAGTAGTGAACAATTTTTCTGATGTAATGATAATTGATATGCTTCTGTTTCTTGCAAAAGAACACGACCTCGAACTCTCCATCACGGGAAATATTATTTCAGTCAGCAAATACAATCCTCCTGTAAAAGAAACCCCGATACAAAAACCCCGGGAATTAATTATTAATTATAACAAAGATAAAGACCTTCTCAGCTACGAACTGAACAATGATAGCTTATCGAAAGTTACACGGGAAATAACAAAACAGTCTGATAAAAACATTGTATTAGGGACTTCTATAACAGGAAAAACAGTCAATGGTTTTGCGCAAAATATGAGTTTTGAAAAAGGAATTGAAATGCTTGCCTATTCGAACGACCTGCTTTTTATAAAAAATGAAGAAGGCATATACATGCTTGATAAACCGGAACCAACAAAAAATAATAATCAGGGAAATAATGCTAATCAAAATTTTAAAACCACAAAAAAAGAAACAAAAAGTAAGGACACTGCTCTGACTGTCATAATGCAAGGACCAGACAGCATTTTGGTTAAAGGGCAAAGTGTACAGATAGCAGATGTAGTTAAAGAAGTTTCTGAAAAACAAGGAGTGAATTTTTGTTTAATTTCTGAAATTAAAGGAAAAACAAATATCAATTTTAGCGGAATAACTTATGAGGATATTCTGAATAATTTGTTTAGCGGAACAGATTATACTTTTAAAAAACAAAATGATATTTACCTTATTGGAGAAACAAAAGCTTTCGCACTAAAATCTTTCAAAGTAATACAATTGCAAAACCGTATGGTAGATAAAATAGCAGAAGTTATACCTGCAGAATACAAAAAAGATGTTGAAGTAAAAGAATTTGTAGAATTAAATAGCCTTCTCGTGACCGGACAGGCAACAAAAATTGCTGGAGTAGAAGATTTTATCAGAAATATAGACAAGGTTGTTCCTGTAGTCTTAATTGAAGTAATGATTGCAGATGTTACTAAGAAAAAAACTTTTTCAGCAGGTGTTAATTTCGGCTTGGGTGATAACAGTTCTCAGAAAACACAGGGATCATTATTCCCTACTCTTGATATGAGATTCAGCACAAATACCATCAACAATCTTATAAATTCTTTTAATGGTTTTGGCTGGTTCAACATAGGCAAAGTAACCCCCGGTTTCTATCTTAGCATAAAAGCACTTGAAGAAAATGGAATTCTCCGATTACGTTCAACTCCTAAACTTGCTACATTAAACGGTCACGAAGCAAAACTCACAATTGGGAATACAGAATATTACGTTGAAGAACAAAACAATGTTGTAGGCACTCAAAACCCACAAAATATTACTACACGAACATATAAGCCAGTACAGGCTAATCTTTCTGTTACAATAAAACCTTATGTTTCCGGCGATCAGCAGGTAACCCTCGACATAAAAGTTACACAATCAAGTTTCACCGCTAGAATATCAGAAAGCGCTCCTCCCGGACAGGTTACACGAAATTTTGAATCACTCATACGGGTAAAAAATGAAGAAATGGTTTTGCTCGGCGGACTTGAAGAACAATCCAATTCAGACACAGGATCGGGTGTTCCCTTTTTATCAAGAATTCCTGTAATCAAATGGCTGTTTAGCAGCAGAACGAAGGAGAAAAAAAATTCAAGACTCAACATTTTTATTAAACCAACCATTATTTATTAAATTCTATTCAATGTTTGAAAGTCTGAAAAATACAAGATTAATCAGGGGATCACAGATACTGGGATTACAGGCTTATTCATTACCAGATGGTAATTATGAATATGATTTTGTATTGCTTAAAAAGAAAAAAAACAAATTAATCATTGATAAAAAAGCATCCGGAATTACAGACCTGAAGAATGCCCTTTCACAAATCCCCACAGGTATTCCCGTTTATCTTATCATTGACGGAAAAGGAGTAATTCATAAAAAAATAAATTTGCTTAATAAAGAAAATGAAAGCTCTATACTCAGCCAAATTTTACCCAATGCAAACCCTGACGAATTCTTTCTTCAACTTACACACGCAGGATCGCTCAAATTTGTTTCGCTGGTTCGCATTAAAATTATTTCAGAATTAATAGCATTATTGAAAGAATGTAATTTTCAAATTGTGGATGTAAGTCTGGGACCATTTGGGATTAACAGGATTTACCTTTTTCTTGAAAATAAAAACCTCATTGATGCCGGTGGATACCAACTATTTTTCGAGAATGGTTCTGTTTCAGATTTTCTGAAAAAAGAAAACAGAAATACCAATCATGAATATTTAATCGGTAATGAAAAACTCGATGAAAAATATCTTGTTTCTTTTGCCGGTGGCTTTGCATATCTTTTTCCAGATGAGAACAAACCCGCAACACATCCCCTGCTCCTCGAAACGGCAAATGAATATTATCATAAAAAAATATTTCTGCTCGCCGGAAAAACCATTCTAGCTTTTTTCTTTCTCTTGTTTCTGATTAATTTTTTACTCTACAGCCATTTTGATAAAAAGCACAATGAGTATTCTGCCCGCGCTTCACAAAACGCTGAATTACTAAACAGACTTGATACTCTTACCCGGGAACTGAAACAAAAAGAAGCATTTCTCTTGGAAAGCGGCTTATTAAGTCCATCCCGGCTTTCATATTTCGCAGACAGAATCGCATTGAACCTTCCGGAAAAAATAATACTTACACAACTTAATATTAACGGTCTTGAAAAAAAACTAAAAAATGAAACCGCTCCCGAATTCCTGTTGCAAACAATTCATGTATCAGGCTATTCTTCCAACAGTACTTTGTTAAACGATTGGGTTAAAACGCTGAATAAAGAAAAATGGGTGCAAAAAATTCTTGTCCTGAATTACAATCAGGAAAATGCAAACAGTCCCGGAAAATTTAAAATAGAAATAAAAACATACCCTGAAAATGTTTAAAAATCTTACATACAAAAAGAAAATAAAGTACCTTTTGTTCGGGTCTGTATTGTTTCTGTTTCTCAGCTATTTTATTTCGCTGAATAAAACTATTGACCTCATGTTCTCCTGTGCTGAAAAAAAAGAAATTCTCATTTCTGTAAGTAATGCTCCTGAAAAAATTCAAAGCATCATGAACCGACTCGGAACAATAGAACAATCAATAGGCAGCAATGCAAAAAACGACGCAGGATTTCAGGAAAAACTTCTCGGAAAAATAAGCTCTTACTGCCAGGAACAAAAAATAATTCTTAGGGAATTTCCGCAAACCCACTGGTACGAACAACAAGACTACACAGTAGAAACATACACCGTGGTTCTGGAAGGAAGCTATATTAAACTACTAAAACTTTTAAACATGCTGGAATCTGAACACTATGGAAAAATTACCTCTGTGAAATTCGAATCACAAAAGGATTACATATCCAACATAACAAAACTTACAGCTACTATTTATTTACAAAATATTAAAAATAACAAAAAACATGAAAGCTAAATTTATTAATCCGTTACTGGCTGTTACGATTACAGCTTTATCTATTATTGCAGGTTGCAAAGACATTATCGAAACCGATCTGACGGAGGAACGCATCAACATCATTGTTCCATCAAACAATCTGCACACAAATCTGCTGGCACATACGTTCAGTTGGGATAAAGTTGATCAAGCTATTAAATATCATTTTCAAATGATAAGCCCTGATTTCAGCAATGCAGAAATTCTGGTGGCAGACAGCAACCTTACAGGAACAAAAATTCAACTCACACTAAGCCCCGGAACTTACCAATGGCGTGTAAAAGCTTTCAACAATTCAAGCAGTACAAACTATGTTACATATACTCTTACTATTGACAGTACTGCAAGCTTAGCCGGTCAGCAAATAGCACTTGTATCTCCGGCAAATAATTATGCCACAACAACCCAAAAGATATTATTCCATTGGTACAAATTGTACAATGCAGATGACTACCGGTTTGAAATTAGAAATCCGGACTGGGCAGGCGGATTAGTTATTAACCCTCAGATTACGCAACACGACACAATCACATTTACTCTTGATGAAGGCGTTTACGAATGGGGTGTTCAAGGGCATAATGCTGTATCCAACTCTTCTTTTGTTACAAGAAAATTATACATTGACCTTACTGCCCCATCTCTTCCTGTGCTGCTTTATCCCTCCGTAAATGCAAGCATTCAGGACTCTGTACTTAGCAACTCAACGCTGATTTTCACCTGGCAAAGAGAAACCACTAATGGCTCTCCTGTTAAAGACAGTTTGTATCTGGCAAGCGACTCCCTGTTTACCCCTACCGGTATCAAAACTACTGCATACCTTACGGATACTTCTTTTTCTTATGTAATGACAACATCGGGAACCTATTATTGGAAAATACGATCCATAGATGCTGCGGGTAATAAAAGCGCATACACAAGCACCAGAAGGTTTACCTATGTAAAACCCTGACAAAAATGAAAAATAAAAAACTTCGGTATATTTTACTACCCTTAGTGCTTATCGTTTGGGGACTCGTATTCTACAAAGTTTATGAATATGTGAAAGAAGACCCTCTGCCAATAAATGAACAAATAAAAAAAAACAGTAAAAAAACCCATTTGAACACAAGGGACACGATACTTCTTGTTGCTGATTACCGGGATCCATTTCTGGGAAAGATAATCCATCAGATTTCTTTCGAAACCAGTAACGAAGTAACAAATAGAATTTATGAAAAAAAATCCTCCTCAGGCGGAGAAAAAGAAAATCTTAAAATTAAGCAGGAGAATAAAGCGATAACAAAAACAAATAATTGGCCAACGGTTATTTATTCCGGAATCATTATCAATCAAAAAAATTCAAAGAAAACAGCACTTCTGAAAATAAATAATAAAGAAAAAATGGTTTCCGAAGGTGAAATTATTGATGATATGAAAATCGAAAAAATATATCCGGATTCCTTAATCCTGAAATTAAATGACGGCTACAGAAATGTCTTGAAAAACTCAGTTAGTCCGAAAAAATAATACAAATGAATCAATTAAAATTATATATGAGATATACAGCTTTCATTCTGGGAATACTTATCCTGATGAATATAGAGGGAATTGCGCAAAAAAATCTTTTCTCCAAAAACAAAAGAGAGGTTACGGTTACCTATCCTGATTCAACCGTTAAAGCAGAAATCCGTACTAAGAAAAAAAGAATATCCTGTAAAGATGCTGTTGAATATTACTGGTTTTTTTCAGACCAGATTCATAAAAATCTTGGAAGCTATACAGGAAATCTTTTATACGGAAATTATCAGGTTTTTTCATTAGATAAAAAACTAATCACAGAAGGCTGTTTTCATAAAGGCGTAAAAAACGGAAATTGGAAAAAATGGAATCCAAAAACGGGATACTGTATTTCTGAAAACTGGAAAAACGGAAAAAAAAATGGATACACCACTACATTTTCTAATGAGGGTAAAATCGTAAGTAAGGTTCAATATAAAAACGGACTCAGGCATGGCACAGCAACTTATTTCCAGAATGATTCTATTATTAAAAAAATATACCGTCATGACAAAATTTACGAACCTGCTCCAAAACAAAAAAAGACAAATTGTTTCAAAAAACTGATAACTAAAATCAAAACAAAAAAACAAGATGCTCCGGAAAAAAAAGAAAAAAACAATCCTGGTTTTCTAAAAAAACTGAAAGAAAAACTATTCCGGAAAAAAACTGAAACAGATTCCAAATCAACAAACCATTCCTAAAATCGAAAAACAATGCTACGAGCCGGCGCACTCTTATATGCAGTTTTTCTGGTATTCATCATTTCAATGATCAGTGGATTTATGATGCTTTCTGCTTTCCATTTCAAACGCTATGCAGACGATGCAGAAATTAAAGAAGGCTTAATCAGGGATGTTCATTCTGCTCTTGAACTTGAACTTTGTAGCGCTCAGCCTTTGGGTGCAGATGGAAAAAAAACGATTGATTTGTATGACGATGGTGTTTCTATTGTTACTATTGATAAGCGTACCTGGGGCCTTTATGAAATTATCCATGCTACATCAAATAGAAATTTTTTTAGCTTTTCTAAAACAGCTCTTACAGGAGAACAAATGCCACCTGATGAGAAAACCGCTCTATTTTTGGCAGATCATAATAATTACCTGTCACTTTGCGGTAAAACAAAAATCAAAGGCACATGCTATCTGCCTGCTCTTGGTCCTCGCAGAGCTTATATTGAAGGGCAAAGCTTTATCGGAAACAAACTGGTTGATGGAGAAATCAAAACAGCGCAAAACAATCTACCTCCTCTCAACAAAAAAATAATAGATGATAACACAGCATACATGAATGGCAATGTAAACAATAAAGACAGCCTGCGCCTTTTCAGTGATTTTTTAAGAAAAGACAGCATCATTTGTTCCTTCAACGAACGCACACTGATTCTCTTTGCTCAGGAAGATATCCACATTGACAATAAAATTATCAGCGGAAATATTATCCTGAGGTGTAACGGAAACGTAACACTCCTCCCCCATGCCCGAATAGATAATATTCTTATTTATGGTCAGTCTATTTGTGTTAAAAAAGGATTTAATGGAAATGCACAATTGTTTGCGCAGGATTCTCTCATCATAGAAGAAGATTGTAAATTAAATTTTCCAAGCGCGGTTGTACTTTTTGACAAAAAAAAGGATTCTAAAAAATCATTCATTCGTATTGATAAAGATTCTGAAATATTCGGGCTTGTTCTCCTGTATAAAGAAACATCCACGCAAAACAGTCGGGCAGTATTGAAGATAGAGACGGATGCTCTTGTTCATGGACAGGTTTACTGCAACGATCTCATGGAACATAAAGGAACTATTCATGGCAGCCTCTTTTGCGAAAAATTTATTCTGTCAACTCCTTCGTCTGTTTATGAAAATCATCTGCTGAATGCCACAATTGATGTATCTGAACTATCTCCTTACTACACAGGATCGAGTATTATGAACGAACATAAATCCAAAAACATCATCAAATGGTTGAACTGAATAAAAAGCTGCATGCATCCACACTCATTGAAGTGCTTATTGCCATGGTAATTATTGTTGTGGTTTTCGGTATTGCAAACATGATATTTCTGAATATTCAAAAATCAACAAATACCGGAATTAAAATAGCAGCAAGCCTTGAGCTTGACAAAATAGCAGCAGAAACACACAGGAATTTTACATACATGGATGAAGAATACAAACTGGATCGCTTTACAATTATTAAAAAAGTAAGCAATTATAATAAAGCTGAAGAATTACGTCAACTCAACTTTGAGGTACTCGATGCAGAAGGAAAAATAATTCTTGAAAGAAAAGAACTTATTCGCATAAGATCAATCGCTAATAAACATCGTGTCCCTTAAAAAAGAATACACATTAAAAAACATCCGGAAATCTTTCAGAATGGTTAATAATCTCAAAATAATAACAGGAAAAAAAATAAAAGCTTTTACCATGATGGAGCTGCTTGTTACCATTGTTATCAGCTCCCTTGTTATTGGTTTTGCCCTGGGAGTGTATTTTCATCTGAATAATTACTATTTAAAAGGTCATTCCAAATTTACTGAAGTGAATGAAGTAATAAGCCTCTATTCTCTTATGAATACGGATATGGAAAATGCCAGAGAAATGTATGTACTATCAGACAGAATCAATTTTGCAGGAATAAACACTTCTATTTGCTACAAATTTTACAATGAATACATAGTCAGAGAACAACAATTTTCAACAGACACATTTTTTATTATTGTTACAAACCTGCAAGATGAAAAGATAGACCCATACTCTGATCTTTCCGGGCAAGTAACATTTATTGCTGAAAAAGAAAAAGAGCAATATCCTTTTACGCTTAAAAAAAAATACGCAAGCGAGGTATATTTTAATTTATCCCTGAAAAAGAAATGAGCATAGATATTAAAAATATTAAAAAAACAAAGAAGAAAGAAAAGGCAAAGCCTGCAGGAAAGTCCGTGCTCGATTTTATGAACCGCGACATTGCTCTTTTTGGTTCCGGTCTTTCAGATAAAACAAAGGAACGATTGTATTCAGATCTTCATATACTGCTTTCTTCCGGCATAGATATTAAAACGGCTTTGGAGCTGATTGTAGAAGACCAAAAGAAAAAAAAAGACAAAATTCTTTTTGACACAGTAAGTAAAAAAGTGATAGGAGGCAACAGTCTTTCTGATGCCTTACAAGACACAGGAAAAATAACCGCTTATGAATATTTCAGCCTTAAAATCGGTGAAGAAAGCGGGAAAATAAATGAGGTACTACTGGAACTTGCTGCATTTTTTACCCGGAAAATAAAACAGAAACGACAACTTGTCAATGCCTTCTCCTACCCTGTGCTTGTACTTTTAACAGCAATAACCGCTGTAACCTTCATGATGAAATTTGTGGTTCCCATGTTTAAAGATGTGTTTGCACGTTTTCAAGGGAAATTGCCATATATAACAGAACTGATTATTCAAATTTCTGAATGGTTCTCTTCTTATTTCTGGTATGCTTTTCTTTGTTTCGCTGGTATGCTTTTCCTGCTTTACAGTCAGAAAAAAAAACTATGGTTTCGTAAAATTTTTTCTTCACTGCTGATGCGACTCCCTCTGGCCGGACCAATTGTAAAAAAGGTATATATCGTTCGTTTTTGCCAGGCAATGGCTTTGCTTATTGGCTCGCGCACTCCCATGTTAAAAGCCATTCAGCTTGTAAAAAATATGATTGGATTTTATCCTTTTGAAAAAGCGCTTGAAAAAATAGATCAAGATATACTTCATGGGAAAGACCTGCACCAAAGCATGAAGCAATTTGCACTTTTTGATAAACGAATGATATCCCTCATTCGTGTGGCAGAAGAAGTAAACCAGCTTGATAAAATTTTTGAACGACTCAACAAACAATACTCCGAAGAACTGGAGCACCAGATAAGCATTATGGCAAGCCTTCTGGAACCCCTGATGATTATACTTGTAGGCGTGCTTGTAGGCACTATTTTGGTTTCAATGTACCTGCCGCTATTCCAGTTGAGTTCTTCGATATATTAAAGCCTCAATAGGGATAATCAATGAGATTGCTGTGAGATAGTATCATCCCATTCGGTCTTATATTTTTTAAGCATTTCCCTTAATTGTATATTCGTATAACATTGTTTAAAAAAAACATCCAATTCCATACTGATCCTTAATTCTCTTGCCAAGTCCTCCTCGACAAGTAAACGTGCTTCAAATTCTGCCTTTTTCTGAAGCGACATGTCATTGTTAATATATTTTTCTATTAAAATGAAATCGGATTTTTTCATAGCTATTAATAATTTTTTTGTTGACCTCTTTTAGCAAATGATCCTCTCGCTTCATACAAAAAAAGCGTGGACTTAACTTATTTGCAACTGAGGTACTGGAACACCCATGAAACAAAATAAATTAAGCCCACGCCAATCGTGAGCATTAACTTAATATTCTTTGTTTCACTTAAAATTTCCAGTTTCCAGTTACAAGAATAAAAAGCTATAGCTTTCTATTTTTTATATTCTAATGCTTATATATATGCTGAACCCTCCTTTTTTAATGAATACACAAAAATACAGAATAAAATACAATTTGAATGAATTAATGAAAATATTTTTTGATTTTTAGGCTGGCTGATGGGGGTTTGATTCAATATTTCTCTCAGGTTACCCCCTTGCTTGTCTCCGAATAGACTAAGGTATCCGGGTTTCTAATGCTGTCTTTATCATTTCGACACCTCTTCAACAGTTTGCTCCCACACATTCTCGCTTAAATGTCCACCGGACATTTACCGTGTTCAGCTCTTATACGCTCATCTGATCCTGTCATGCAGAACCTTTCCCCTATTCCGCTCAACACCTTATCCCTTAGGATAAAGCACCGTAGGGCGATTTGACAGGTTTTCCTGATACTCCCTGTCGGTGGTTCAATTCTTTGATTCCTCCTTACTTACTGATGTCTGTGAGGCTTCCTTATTTGCCCATTTTTATAGGGATAAATCTCGTTTCGTTTCAATCTCTAAGATACCCTCAAAGCCCACCATCTTGAAAACAGCATGCAAAGTAAAACGCAAGTGTTTCTCTTTGCTTCTTGGTACACTTAGTTCTTAATGCAACGGACTGTAAAGCCGCATTCTTTATTATAGTATTCCCTGTGTATAGATCCGCCCAGAGAACGCCCCCAGCCATTGGTGCAATCACCGCTATACTCTGTTGACGACCACATATAACACGAATTTAAATAATAGGACCAGCCTCCACCAGAATCGCGACCACCACTAGGAATAGCGGTAAAACCACTGCTGTTAGTTGCTTCGGAAAAAAGGTTATCCCAATAGGGGGAACAGGCTTCTCTCATTAATTCACCGGCAGTAGTACTTTCGATTGTAGCCAGTTGCGCGGATGGGTCTAAAGTCAAAACCAAAGTGTGCCATTCTGTATTACTTGGGACATGCCAGCCTGTAGGACAAATACCCGAAGAGCTGGATGCTGCCCACCAATTATATAACTGGCCAAAGGTATCAGCATTCGCTGGAATATTTTTTGGGTCACAATATGCAGCAATCGTTAAATAGCTCCATGAATTCTGGTCTGGTACAAAATTTATGCTGCCTCCCGTGCAATATTTTGTAGTTTTCAGGTTTTCTGCCATCCAGGTTTGTGAGCCTATCTGTACAACCGGGTAACTGTTATTATCTCCATCAATACATGAAACAAAGGTAAAGTTAATGTTCTGGTTTGCCGTGGGAATTAATGTGCGTACCGTGCTATGTACACCTGAAAATCCGGTAAACTTAAGTAAATCTCCCATGTTATACTGCATATGTATAATTGAAGACGTGCCTTTAACGTCATGCTGCTTTTTAGTATTCCAGATATCTGTGTTACTTTGTTTCTCACTTTTTGTGTTCAAGGTTTCATACGTAATATCCGCAGTTCCAGGCATCCTGCGGTTGCTAATTATTTTTCCGGTATACGAAAAAGCATCGGAATATACCTGCACAGCATAAGCCCCGCTGCCTAGCCCTTTAACCTGATATCGGTGATACCCCTGAGACAGGTTATTTCGCGTTTTAATAATTACTTTCCCCGTGATATCAGAAATCACAAGACTCACCAAGCCCGAAACCTTTGATTCAAATTCAACAAAACAATTTTCTGTTACAGGGTTGGGATAAATTAATAATCTACTATTGCTGCCAGAAGCTATATTATTTATTCCTACAATACCATCAAGAACAAGAATATCTCCACCGTTAAGAACCGTGCTGGTACATTGGGTCAAATTATCAACCCTTATACTATCAACAGTTGTACTTGCTCCTGAACCTGAAAAAGTAAGCTCATTGTTTTGTGCCGGCAAACCGGTAACAACAACGTCATCAATGTGACAATTATAGCCATATTCAGAATTGAAAAGGAAAGCGATGTAAAGTGTTTCCTGACTTGCTGCACCTGAAGGCAATACAAAAGTTTTGTCTTTCCATCCTGCAGTTGGAGTGTTGCGTTGGTAGAATGCGGCATTTGTCCATGTAGTACCGTCAGTCGACCATTGAAGAGTAACTCCTTCGCCGGTGTATACGCCCCCTGAGGGACTTTCGTACCACGCAAAATTAACAGTAATTGTATAATAATTGATTGTAGAAAAACTTGTGCTTTGTTGTAGCCTTATTTCTGCAAGATTAGCGCAATAATAAGAATTAAAGTTTACAAATCGGGTACCTTCATCAGGTGCTGATACTGTTGGGTTAGTGCTACTTGTTACATAGGTGATAGTTGGATCGGTACCAGGATCATTCACAACAGTAGTAGCCCAACTCGAAGGGTTAGTTGTTCCGTTAAATCCCTGTGTAACCAATGTGGTTTGGGCATTAGTATCAAAGGCAATTAAAATTAAAATCAGAAAGGTTAAGGATAGTATCAGATTTTTCATAGATTTTGTTATTAGATATACAGAACTAAACAATAAATATTTAAATAAAAAAAATTTAGTGGACTTCTAAAAATTAAAATTTTGGTTTGTTTTTATTTGTTAAACGAATATTCTATACCGCTGGTTGGTTTTGCACCCTTGCCTGAATATTACGAATACCATATATAAACTACTGATGCTCCACCAACTAAAATCCAAAGATAAAAAATTATACTGTAATTTCATTGCAGTTTGTTATTTTTTTTCAGTTAAAAATAATTAATTTTTCGCACGCAGAAATAATTACTTGTACTTGCAGAAAACTAAAAACGCCAAGCTGTAAGACTGGCTTTTATCTTTACGATCTTTCCGGATATCTCCGCTAATGCGGGACAAGCCGGAAAATCTATCCCGTTTTATCGTGGATGGTGCAGGGCGTTTTTTGTTTGTTTTCTTAACTATGCACTTAACTATTATTTCTTTTTTGAAAGCCCTTTTATCACCTTTTGAATTAGTTCATTTCCATTATAAACCGTATCTGGATTAACTTGTTTCGTAACTTCAAAACCACCTAAAATTACATAATAACACATGCCTTTTAACAATTTACTTAATTTTGTTTGTACTTCTGGCGGAAGACCTTCATGATGAAAAATTAAGGTTGAACCTAAAACTCTTTGTATATTTTTTGCGCCATTTACATGAAGTATTTCAATTATTTTTTCAATTGGATCTACTTCTTCTTTAATTCTATCATAAGATAAAACATAATTTGACATAAGCATTTATTTTAGTTTAACATTTATTTTCGTAACACTTTTTGTTTTCGTTAAAGTTTACCTAGCGTTTATGTTTGTTTTTATTTGCAGCTTATCGCACGGATTGCAAATCCGCGCTAGCGGGGAAAGTTTATCCTGGAATGTCGTAGAATGTGCACCGCATTACAAATGAGCGCTAGCTGGGCAAAATATTTTCATTGGCCATGAAATTCTTTTTTTAAATCCAATGGATTTATATCAGATTCAATTAGCATATAAAATTTTGTACCATCTACTCTAAAAAACAAACTATTAGTTAACAATTTTTTTGGAGTGTCTTCTATTACATTATTCATAAATAAATTGGTCAAATTATTATAAATTTTAATTCTTTCACCTGCAATAATATATTTAATTAAATATTCTCTAAGCGTTTTATCAAATACAGCTAAATCTTCACCTGTTTTTTTAATAAAATCATTATTGGTGAAAACCAATTTTTCCTGAATATTATTTGAGTCATTTTTATAGATAAATTCCAAATAATATTGGTATTTTAATAATGATTCATCAAAATATTCTTTTAGGTAAATATTTAGAGAATTGTTAATACGATAATAATGCTTTAATAGAAAAAATTCATTGATAACTTTAGTATATAAACTTAATCCATCTATAATAAATGTCAGACTATCATATTTTGTTGTAATTGCAATAGATATAGGTTTATTTATTACAATTGTATTATTTATAGTGTATTTTTTTTTTAGTTTTGAAACAGGAAAACAACCTGAACTAAAAAAGGTAATTGAACTAAATAAAACAATATAGACAATATACTTGCAATACATAAAGAGTTAAGTATAATAAATTTATCACTAGCTATCTCCCCTCAGTACCCATAATTAGAGGTTTTTCAAAAGTAACTTGCTCTTGTGATTCTGTTCTTACAGGTGATTTTGAGCGTCCAAAAGATTTAGAATTTAAACCTTTAAATGATGGTTTTGACTCTCCTTTATAGCTTTTTGACTCAAAAGATTCTTTCCAACTATTAGATTCAATATTTACTTCTCCTTTACTTAACCAAGGTACTAAAGAAGGTAATCCAACTTTTTTACCAAATTTACTTCGATACTCTTCTCTTGCAGAATAATGGGCATTATATGTCTGCTTCTCTGCAAACCAATAGGTCAAAAATGGATTTTCATCAAGAGCTATTTGCTTCGGGTCAAGATGCCAAGACTCATGAACTCCGACTGCATTTAAATATTCTTCCTCATTCAAATAACCATCCCCATCGTTAACAGATTTTTTATATGGTGTAAAATTTATTGTTGCTCCGTCATAAAAACCATTTTTTCGATTTCCTTTATCACTTGTTTCATCAGTATGACCAGTCGAATTATCATTAAGGTCATTAAATGTAAATTTAATTTTTGTATACATATTGTCCATTGCCATAAAAGCTTCTTCTCCTTGAGACGTTTTCAACATGGCATTCCCTACTCTTTTAACCTCATCTGTCGCATTTGCTGACCAAACAATCTTTCCATTTCTTTTCTCAAATGTAATACGATTACCATTCGCATCAACAATTTCCCTACCACCAGCATCTTTAAAAACAATTGGATTATTAGCACAAAAATTATACGGGCTTAAACTAGGATATTTACCAGCCAAAGGGTCAATAGCCCACCATCTACCAATTCTGCAATCATATTCTCTAGCACCGAAGTCTAAATTCGCTCCAGTTACCCCAGCAATCTCATCATCCTTTTCCTGACCATTAAAGCCGAACCTGTACTCTGTAGAGTTGTAATTTCTACCAGGCATCAACATACCGAAGACTTGATAATCTGCTCTACTTTTTTTCGCCTCTCACTACATCAATCAGCCTTTTTCAAAGAACATTTTTTTCTTATTTACTGGTGTAAAACTATCAATAATATTCTATGTAAACAAATTATTTAGATGTGATTATTTTTCTTTTCAATTGAAAAATTTTCAGATGAAAAAAAAATATTACACCCTTCATGACTTTAACATAATGTGGTATTATAGGAGCAATCCACAAGATTTATTTTTTCCCTTTTGTCTTGCTTTTTTCCCAATCCTGCACCCACAAAGCAAGAACAAAAAAAAAGTGTTTCCTGTCCTATAATGACATTATGTTAAGCAAGTTCTCCTTACAGTCCGCTCCTTGCACGCATTCCGGTTGTAATGTTTTTTTAAAGATTTTTTCCCTTTTAAAATTGAAGACAAAAGGGAAAAAATAATTTTATATTTTATGATGATTATGATAATGATGTGCTGTTAAAACGGGCAATAACCATCAAAAGATTTTTCGTGTGTCGCTTGGTTATTCTCGTTTTAATGGCATTTTTCTTTTTTGTCTTTAGGGGTGGTGGTCGGGGTTTTGTTGGTGGATTTATTAAATTCAGCAAGTGCAACAATCTTTCTTTGTTGCTCTTGCTACCTTATTCGGCGGTAAACAGTTTTTTGTTTTTTTTCTTTTCAATTGAAAAAAAATAAAATGCTGGTTGCCTGTGTTGGCGTGTGTTTGGGTGTGGCTATTTAGGTTTATCCCGTAACGAAGTGGAGACATAGGAGCAGTTATAGGACTGCCGAATTAAATTCATTTATACCGCTAAAAAGTAGGCTGCTTCTATAACACCGTCTTATGTTAAATAGCTTTGGGCTTAAAATTTTATGGCGTGATTTTTTGCGGTGTGGCGCAATGGATTTGCAAAAAGCATGACAGAAAATTTTATGCAGAAGGGTTGGGCGTGTTTGCTGTGTGTCTTTATATGTGGGCGTTTGCTGGTGGCGTGTGTCGTGCAAAAAAAGACAGAGAAAGTTTTGCAGTAGTCATTATTAAACAATTTATTATCATTCTGCAAAACGACTGGATTTTTTTGCGAAGGGTCTGACGTGCCTATATTGCTCATTTTAACTGCCCTTGTCTGTTGTCGGTGCTTCGTGTGGTGGTGTTACTTTTTTATATTTTCGTGTTACTTTATTGGATGGTGTAAATTGATTGCTTGTTTTAATTGTTCTACATTGGTTTGTTTGTATTGTTCTGTAGTGCTTGTGTATTTGTGTCCTGCAAAGCTTTGTACTATTCTTAAATCGTGTCCTTGTTTTAATAAATTTGATATTACACTTTGTCGGATTGTGGTTGCATTTATTTTTCTACCAGGTAATTTATTTCTATAACTTTTTGTAACGTGTTTTGTTATGTCTTCCGATTGCATGGGGTTTCCAGTGATGCCAAGTAATAAATTTTGTGGTTCTTCTTTTTTGTTTTTTAGTAGTTTTGGTCTTATTTCATAAATGTATTGATAAAACAACATTATTTGATTTGGTTTTAATTGTAATTCTCTGCTGTTGCTCTTTGCTGTTGGTTTTATATAGATTGTTCCTTGTTGTAAATTAATATCGTTTAAAGTAATTTGTTCTATTTCTGTGGGGTGCAATGCCTGATAAATCAATAAACTCATTAATACTTTATTCCTGTATTCTGATTTGTTGTATCTTTCTTTTCTGTATAA
>MEOG01000136.1 GCA_001769125.1 Bacteroidetes bacterium GWF2_35_48
AAACTTTTCTAAAGCATCTTAGAAACTACAAAAAGATTGTGACGGGTAGTAAAATAAAATGACAGATGGCAAACGCATCTTATTTCTTGTGTTTTTATTTGGGTGTTAACGTCAATTTTCGGGGTGTTTCAAAACCGATGGAACGTAATATCAGATATAAAGATTTATTGATGCATTGATAATTTTATAATTCGAAAAAAAATGTCTAAAAAATACAATGATTGATTGGTGCAATGAATCGTTTGTGAACTCAAAAAAAGATTATATTTGGCTTTATAAAAAATGAAAAATGAAAAACGATAAATATTCTACAACAAAATTGGAATCAGTCCAATTGAATGAAATAAAAAATGTTACAGAATCTCCTTGTCATAAAAAGGGAATTCCATTATGGTTAGTACTTTTAGATAATATTCCAACTTTAATTCTATTTGTTCTGGGAACTATCCTTGTATGTCAAATTTCAACGATTGGCGCTGTGATTTTTGGTGCCTATTCATTATTTAGTGTAGTTTTTTTCTGGGCAAAAATATGTCCATTTTGTCATCATTACAATACTTTAGCCTGCCCATGTGGATATGGTGTAATTTCAGCTAAATTATTTAAAAAACGAAATGATAAAACATTTAAAAAAGTATTCAAACAAAATATTGGGATTGTATTTCCAAATTGGATTGTACCATTTTCAATAGCAATATATTTATTAGTAACCCAATATACTAATGAACTATTTATTTTAACAATTGCATTTAGTTTGATAGGATTCGTTGTTATTCCATTAATATCAAAGTTTGTAGGATGTAAAAATTGTGAAATAAAAGAAGATTGTCCATGGATGAAGGTGAACAAAACAAGTAAAAAATAAAAAATGTATTTAAAATAGATACAATGAATTATGAAATATGATTGGGTTCCACGGGTCTGTTAGGCTGACGTCATGTATGGTTTAAGACTGTAAATATGCTGCACATATGCCAGAGCCGGAGCATTGTTAAAAACTGAACATCTCTTTTATTTTATCTGTTTGTCTGCGGGAAACTTCAATTTCTATACCTGATTTAAGTTTTAATTTTAATTTACCATTAAACCATGAAATAACATTTTCAATGTATTTTAAATTTACTATTTGTTGTCGATTTGTTCGAAAAAAAACAGCATTGTCTAAAACTGATTCGAAATGATTTAGTGATTTTAACACTAATGATTTGTTATTTTCAAAATATACCTGAGTATAATTTCCTTTTGATTCAAGCAAAAAAATATCTTTTATTTTAACAAACCAACAATGATCTCCATCTTTAATAAAAACCTGATTTATTTCAGTAAAAATATTTTTTGTACTTTGCAGACGTGCTTCAACTCGTTCAATTGCCAGACTTAATCTATCGTTTGAAATGGGCTTTAAAAGGTAATCAATAGTATTGAATTCAAAAGAACGAATAGCATATTGATCAAAAGCAGTCGTGAAAATTACCGCAGGAACAGCATCTAATTCTTCTAAAAGTTCAAACCCATTTTTACCTGGCAAATGGATATCAAGAAATAGCAGATCGGGCTTCTCTTTTTGAATAATTTTAATGGCATCTTCCGGATTTCCTGTTTCAGAAATAATATGAACCTGAGGAAATATTTTAAGCATTTCTATTAACTCTTTTCTCACCAACCTTGAATCTTCAATTATTATACTTCTTATCATTATTTTGTAATTTGAATTGTAGCTTCAACAAATCCCTGTTCGCTTTTTAAATTAAATATAGCATCTTTACCATAAAGAAACTGCAACCGTTCTTTAATGTTTTTTAATCCTAAACCATGTGATGTTTCTAATTTATTTTTATCGTCTAATGTCCCTGTATTTTTGATTTTGATCAATAAGTTGTTTTCACTTTTTCGAATATCAATAAAAATACAATTTTCTTTTTTTACTGACAAAGCAATACCATGTTTTATTGCATTTTCGACCAATATTTGTATGAGCATCGGTGGAATATATTCCCTTTCCAAGCCATCTTCAATTGTGATTTTATATTCTAATTTTTCTTCATATTGAATTTTTACAAGTTCCAAAAATTGGTTGACAATATCTAATTCATCGGAAAGGAAAACTTCTCTTTTGTCTGTATATTGTAATGAGTAACGAAATAAATCTGAAAAATTGGTTATCATTTGTCTTGCACGATTTTTATCTTCAAGAATCAACGCACGAATATTATTTAGAGTGTTAAATAAGAAATGCGGATTGATTTGTAATTTAAGAATATCTAATTGAGCTTTCTGTATTTCAGATTTCAACTTCCATTTTTCCACCTCCGACAAATGATAGTGCATAATTAAATGGTATCCAAAATAAAACAAACACCATATCATCATCATCATTCCAATAGGAATTATATTGGTCATAAACTTAACCAGCGGTAAGTCGTCTGAAAAAAGTAAGCCAAAAACAACATAAAGCAACAATAACCAAATTATTGAAAGCGTAGTTACCGAAATAAAAATAAATAGCATTAGCTTTCTTTTATTCCAGATAAGCCAATTTCTTTTTTTTAAATAGAATCGAAAACAGGTGCTGATAAGGAAGCCTCCGATAGAGAGACCTAACACATTAAAAGTAATTAGTACTGATGATACCTTGTTAAGATTTTGAACAATTAAATTAAGTACCCCAATCAGTCCCCATCCGGAGAGCTGAAATAACCAGAAATATTTCTTTTTAATCCCTTCCATTTTATTTGAGATTATTAATCCACCCTGATACTTTTGTTAATGCTGCTGGATTAACTGTTTCTTCAATTTTATTATATTCTGTCACTGCGCCTGTTTCTGCTTTTTGAAAAAGATGGTTCAATCCATCCATTGGTACAATTTCAAAATGTTTATTTTTTGCTTTTTGTAATGCCTCTTTAATCGCACCCAAATTATTTTTACAATTCACCTGGCAATCGAGGATTCCATTGATTGCTAAAACGGGACAAGTCATTTTTTCTAACATTTTACCCGGGTCATAAGTCCCAAAAAAACGATACCATTTTCCTGTATATTTTTTAACCTCACTTTTAATAATATCGTCTGTGGAAGTTCCGTTTAAAGCTTCTTTTGGATATTTTTCCAATTCAATTTTTAATAAATCGCTTAACCCTTTTGTTAATTCCTCTTTGTTTTGATTGTTATTTTTTTTCAAATATACAAGTGTTTTTTTTGTAGTCTCAATATTTAATTTTAATATATCATCAGGAATCATTTCCAGAATTGCATTATCTTTCATTTGTTGGACAAGTAGCTGGTCTATTGGCACACCTGGCCCTGCCAGTAAAATGATAAATTCAACTTTTTTATTCTTTGCTGCAACCATTGGTGCGATCATGCCTCCTTCGCTATGTCCCATTAAACCTATTGAAATATTTTTCAAATCGTTTCTTGATAAAATGTAGTTAACAGCGGCTTCTGCATCGTCTGCAAAATCAGCCGAAGTTGCATCACTAAAACTACCTGTTGATTTACCAACCCCTCTGTCATCGTATCTTAAAACTCCTATTCCTTGTTTTGTTAACCAGTCAGACCAGACTAAAAAAGGTCGGTGATTAACCACTTCTTCATTGCGGTTTTGTGGTCCGGAACCCGAAATTAAAATTGCAATTTTACTCGCTTTTTTATCTTTTGGCAAGGTCAAAGTTCCTGCAAGTTCAATACCTGCACTGTTATTTTTGAACATAATATCTTCATTGTAATATGGAAAATCTTTAGGGTCTTGAGGCCTGCTTACTATCTTTTTTTCTTTCTCTTTTCTTGCAAGCATTAATTTTAATTTTGCAGATCCTTGCATAAATGTGCCATCAATAGAATCCATTGCTTTGTTTGCAATCCCCTTATAAGAAACACCCATTGATTTAGCATTCAAAAATAATTCATTATTCATAAATGATGCCTCCTCGATTGGTAACCCTATTGCATTTTGGTTAGGACTGTCCATCGTTGCAGTTAGAACCCCGGACTTTTGCTCAACATGGAAAATAATTTTTAACTGTGTCCCCTGAACGTTTAGAAGTCCGAACCAATCGCCTGTAATAACTTGTGCTTGTAACCCTATTGCTGCAAGCATCAATACTAAAAAAAAAGTTTTCTTTTTCATATAAAATAAATTTTAATTATGCATCAAAATTATTTATATGGAACATATTAAAATAAGAAATTGTGATGAGTGGTAAAATAAAATGATAGATGGCATATGCATTTTATTTCTGGTGTTTTTATTTGCGTGGTTAAATTTTTAATTAATGTTTATTTCGATTAAGAAATATCAGCTTTTTTTAAGGTGAATTTAAAAATACTACCTTTACCTATAACACTTTCTACCCAAATTTTTTCACCATTTTTATCAAGCAACTCTTTACACAAAATGAGTCCAAGTCCTGAACCATTTTCATTTGCTGTTCCTATTGTTGAATATTTTATATCTAATCTAAAAAGTTTTAAAATATCTTCTGGTGAAATTCCAACACCTGTATCAGAAACATGTACTTCATAATAGGTGTCTTTGTTTTCACAAAAAATCTCAACAGTTCCACCGACATACGAAAATTTACAAGCATTATTTAACAAATTTCGTAATACCGTTTTTAATACATTCACATCTGTGTAAACAAAAATATCAGTGGGGATATGACAAAGAAAATTAATTTGTTTTTCTGTTGTAATTCTTGATGAAATTTGTCTTACAACAATATTGTACAAGTTAAGTTTCATGGGTTTAAAATCAATTCTCCCCGTTTGGGATAATGACCATTGCAGCAAATTTTCAAGCAAAATGCTAATATTTTCTGTTGATTTTAATAGTTTTTGAGAACAGGTGAACATCTCTTCCTTACTAAGCTCATCAAATCTTTTTGTCATCTGGTCAGTAATTGCGAACAATGCATTTATAGGACCTCTGAGATCATGAGAAATAATTGAAAAAAATTTATTTTTAGTTTGATTCAATATCATTAAATTCATTTCGGATCTCTTCTTCATTCGGTAACCAATAAAAAAGATTACCACTAAAATAATTACAAGTAGCACTATGATCAGGGAAAAAAGCAGGGTCTGTTTTTGACGAACAATAGTTTTTGATTGACTACCCAATGTAATGTTTTTATCTTTTATTTCGGAGTTCAGTCCTTCAATTTGTTTTTGCCTGATGTGTAAAATACTATCCATTTTATCTGTTTCATGCCGCTGTTTTTTTATTTCTTTGGTTTGTTTCAATAGTATATTGTTTTTCCCACTTATAGAATCTTTCAATAAATTCATTATTACTTTCTGTAAAAGTATTTCAGTCTGATATGTTTCTATTTTTTTCTCACTCTCTGTTATTAAACCTTTTTGTTTAGAAGATTCCAGTAACTGTTTCGATAATTCAGATTGTTGTTTTATAATTAAATTTTCAGATGATTTTATATTTGTAGATAAATATGCGAGCGAATCTTTCATTTTATCTATTTTTTTTTGAATATTTCTGAGGTTAATCTGCGATTCACGGTACAAACCAGAAACATCTATTTCGGTTCCACCGGCAAGCAAAATTTCAGGATCAATAATCAAACCCTGATTAACAACATTAGTTTTGTTAACCTCGAATTTTAATTGTTTTTTTGATGTTTCATGCAGGTTGATCATTATGTTCCGTTTGTTTTGATATTCCTCACTTATGAGTAAAACAGGCTTTCCTTCAAATGAATCGTATAAATCAGAAAGATAATCCGATTTATCGTTCATAAGAAGAATGATTTGCATATTTTTGGGTAAATGAAAAGATTTATACACCGTCAAGCTGATAGGTTTATTTTTTATCTTACGGTTTTTTGAGAATTTTTGTAATGCTGTTATGATATCTGAATTTTCAGTAAAAACAGCAATTCGAAAACTATCCAATTGGTTTTCGTTTGGCCATGTTGTATAGCGTGCAAAATTGTTGATGTAGGCGGTTGTTATCTGTGCCTTATCAACCTGAGCCAAAGCCCCGGATAAACCGGAAATAAATAAAAACAAAAACAGAAAATATTTTAAAATAGTGTTCATATGAGTCATTTTATAGTTGAGCCAGATACTTGGTTAAAAACATGAAAAGTGATTAGTTAGTGTCTGTCCATAAAGTCAGTGTTTCGTTCAGAATGTTAGAGAGCAAGGCTTTCGAAGAATTGAAAACCAAGGAGTTTACTTATGTAAATGACTGTTTTCAATTCGAGAGTAACGCAGCTATCGGACATTATGGACAAACACTAGTTAAAGAACAAAGATAGAAAATGAATTTCAAAAATTTGTGGAGATAGAAAAATTGTTTATTTTTAAATTTAATACAACAGAAGCAAAATCCATAATTTTTATTTTGTCAAACAAATTTACTATTCATAGCTCAAAAAACTAAAGCAACTTTGTGAAAAATGAAAAATAAATTATTTCTTAAAATTGTTTTGATATTACTATTTGCCAATATTTTTTTATTACAAAATATTAAGGCGCAGCAAGATACTTCGGGCACTGTAAATTTCTATGATTTGAGTTTTGAAGAATTGATGAAAATTGAAGTAATTTCAGCAGGCAAAACTAAAGAAAAAGCAGGAACTGTTCCTGCTAGTGTCGTAATTTTAACAAGAGAGGAGATAGAAAGCTACGGTTTTAAAACACTGACAGAAGTTATTGAACATGTATCAGGTTTTTATAATATTGATGATTATATTAAGAATACAGGAAAATTTGGAGTTCGTGGTTTTTTTGCGGAAGAAGGAGATAATCCGAATATTGCCATTTTGGTAAATAATATTCCTCAGATTTTTAATAAATTGTTTGTTCCGATTCAGGCAATTGACAGAATTGAAATCGTGCGTGGTCCTTTATCTGTAATATATGGTAGCGGTTCAATGTTTGGCGCAATTAATATTATTACTAATGAAATTGGAGACATTAATAAAAATTTACTTTCCTTCTCCTATGGAAGTATGAATTCTTATAATGTTTTTGGCAGATCAACGGGAAAAATAGATGATTTTAAATATTCGTTTAATGTTTGTTTTGATAAATCGGACGGTCGCGATGTACAATATTCAGATTTAATGCGTGAAACAGATTTTATAGCATTTCAACAAATGGAAAAACATTTTGGAGTCGACTATCCCGCAAATACAATTTCAAAAAAACAATATGAAACTAATAATCTATATTTTAATTTTAATGGAAATTTTCATAAATTTAATGTAAATTTATTATTCAATCAAAACACTTATGAACGATTTTTTATGTATCCATCAATTAAAGATGGGACTAGATCTGCTAATTTGAATTCAGGGATAACAGTTGGTTGGCAAAATAAATTTACAGATAAAATATCATTAAATGTTAGAATAAATTATAATTTTTTGTATCTTAAACAAAATTATGATGTGTTATCCATAAATTTTTATGGAAATGATTTATTAACCCAAAATAATTTAGATGCAGAAATAAATAACGTAATCAATCCAATAAAAAATTTAACTATTGTTACAGGGTTAAATTATTCTTCATATTTTAATTATGCCAATTTTCTCAATGTTCCTTCAGCCGGAGACTCTTCAATCATTAATAGCTTCAATGAGTACAAACCGAATAACCATAACGATTTAATTTCTTTTTTTACACAGGGAATCTACGATTTATTGGATAATAAATTAAAAATAATTGCTGGTTTGCGACTTGAACAGAATAATTCTTATACTCAGATTAATACAAGCAACAATGCTACAGCTAATGCTGATACAACATATTTGATTTTTGAAAAACAAAACCCGGTTTTTATTCCACGCTTCGGTGTTGTTTATTCAATCAACAAAAATAATATTGCAAAATTGCTTTATGGTGCAGCAACAAAACGTGAAAAGTATGTAGGAGTAATTCCTGAAAAAGTTCAAACTTTTGAGTTTAATTATTTATTTACTTCAAGTATATTTTCATCTGGTTTAAACATTTTTCTTAATTCATTCAAAGATCTGGTTCTAAGTGAATATTATTACAACCAATCAACACAGACATATACTGAAAAATATTCAAATTCGGGAAAAATGGAAACTATTGGAAGCGAATTGACTTTATCAGTTCACCCAATTAGAAATCTAATGTTTGAACTTGGTTTGACTTATCAGGAAACCAAAGATAAAAATAATGTGGATATTAAAAATACGTATTCACCAAACTTTTTAGGTCAGTTCAAAGCCTCATATATATTTAAAAAATTTGTGTTTGGTATAACAGGTTATTATGTTGATGCAATGGAAACATATTGGGTTGCAAAAAATCCTATCACCGGAGTTGACGCTCAAAGATTAGGGGATAAAGTAGATAGTTATTATCTTTTAGGTGCTAATTTAAAAATTAACGATATTTATAAAGGACTCTATTTTAATATCAGATGCTCAAATTTATTAGATACTAAATTTCGTTATCCTACAACCCACTTAGATGCTCAACTTACAAAAGGTACAATTGGAGATGGCAGATTTATACTGGGAACAGTTGGGCTGAAATTTTGATAGTATAAATACACAATGCTTACCGAATTTCAATTTTCAGGAATGTGTATTAAATAGGGTCTGCTGAAAAAGTCTGTCGTATGCCAGATTCGAGGCGACAAGACGAAGATGTATAATAATACTTCGAGCTTGCCTGCCGCATAGGCATGGTCGCAGGCAACAAAGAAGATGGTATGCGACAGACTAACAAAACAAAAATATAAAATTATAAAAAGAAGGTGCAAGGATTTTTAATGAATCATTTATTTTATCTTGCACTTGTTATAAGAATAACATATTCTAATCATTTAATATCAAATACGTTTTGTGATTTTCAGCAGACCCTAAATAGTGTCAGCAAGAAAACTACTCTTTTTTGCTTGACAGTGCTAGTGTCAGATAAGAAAACGTCAAATACAAGGCTTTCGAAGTCATGAAAACCAAGGAGTTTACTTTTGTAAATGCGATGCGTTGAGCTAAGCCGAAACGACTGTTTTCATGACGAGAGGAACGCAGTAGTTGGCGTTTTCTTGCTGACACTAAATAATTAGCCTGCAAGAATAACGCTTTATCAGACATTATAGACAAACACCTATAGACTTAGAGGAGTTTTTCTATCTATGTGAAATCACTCATAATTTTTCAGTTATTTACCTTATTGATTAGCCGTATTTTATTATCTTATTTTGATCCAAAGTATATTTTTTTGTATAGACAGTTTAGAGTCGTAGCGACTCAGTGAAATCACTTACTCGTTTTCGGTTATTTAACTGATTGATTCGTCCTGTTATATTATCTTATTTTGTATTATGAAATAGTAGCAACTAAACTCAAAAGTATTTATTACTATGGAACGTTGTTAACGCTTATAAATAATAATGATTATAACATCGAAAAGCTCAAATAAAAAAACACAACCGAAATAGAAAAGTTCGCTGTAAAAAATAAAATAGATTGAAATCAAAATACAATATTATAAATAAACTTCTAAAAAATTAAAATCATGAGAAGAGTTACCAAATTTTTAACAATGCTAATTATTACATTAGCACATCAAGTTTTCAGCATATCAGTATTTTCCCAAGGCGTAGGAATCAACTCAACAGGCAATGCCGCCAATCCCAAAGCAGGTTTAGATATTGATTTCACAAATCAGGGCTTACTTATTCCTCGGCTCACCACTGCCCAGAGAGATGCAATAACAGCAACCATTCCTGAGAGTTTGCTCATTTTCAACACCACAACAAAATGTTTCGAGGCATTCGTAAATGGAGCATGGAACTCAGTATCGTGCCCTGCTGCCTGCACACCGCCTGCTGCACCCACTGCCAACGCTGCAACTGATATAAACTGCACCTCGTTCACAGCAAACTGGACTGCTTCCACAGGAGCAACCTATTATCTTATAGATGTAGCCACCGATTTTGCTTTCACTTCTTTTGTTGCAGGGTACAACAACC
>MEOG01000137.1 GCA_001769125.1 Bacteroidetes bacterium GWF2_35_48
GCATTGGTAATCATGATATTAACGCGTTTTGATTTACGCATTTAATATACTGATTATCAATGCCTTATGCAATATAAATTCACATAAGTTATTGACAATCTGATGTTTATAACTATTTTGGTTTAAGTAATATCAACCCTTAATTCGCATTATTAACATAAAGTATATTATCTTTGTATTTATTATATTGTGTCCATGGTATTTTAATACTTAAACTAAAGTGTATATTTAATCCATATCAAACTATAATTTATGATACGAACATTAATTACCGCCGATAGAAATATTCTCTCTTTTCCTATACCTAAAAATTATATAGGTAGAGTCATTGAGATTATTGCTTTTCCTGTTGATGAAGAAAAAGACGAAATACAGGCTAAAAAAAAAGAAGTCAGCTTTGACGCTGTAAGCATTGATACCAGAGGTTTTAAATTTAACAGAGACGAAGCTAATGAAAGATAAAGTTTTTTTTGATACCAATATTCTTGTTTATGCTTACTCTGATACTGAAATTGAAAAACAAACTATTGCTCGCAAACTAATAACTGAATGCAATTCTTTTATCAGTACTCAAGTTATACAGGAACTGTCAAATATTCTTACAAAAAAGTTTTCTAAATCATGGAAAGAAGCATTACAAACTATTGCTGAAAGCTGTAAAAACAACAGACTACACATTAATGAACAAAGCACTATTGAATATGCTTGCACTATTGCCGAAAAATATAAATTTACTTTTTATGATAGTTTGATTATTTCTGCTGCTCTACAATGTAATTGCAAAATACTTTATACAGAAGACCTGCAACATAACCAAATTATTGAAAAATCATTGAAAATTATTAATCCGTTTATTTAATAGCAAAACGCCAATCCGACTTTTGGCGGACTGGCGTTTCTTGTGTTTCTCCATATCTACCACCCCACAAATACCCACCATTGCTGTTTATACTTCGACTACACAAATTTACAAAACTTCTTCCTTGTAAACAGAGACGCTCAGTATAACTCAACCTAAACATGTTTGCATTTCTTTCAAAAAACACGACACTGGTTTTCAAACCTGTTAAGTTTGAGTATAGCTTGTAGAGGAAGAGGTCTTGGTAGCCAACACTACCGCACCACCACCATTTTCTTTGTTTGCAAAACATGACCATTTGCTTTTAATTGTACGCTATAAATACCGGAGCTAAAATCCGTAACACTTATTTCAGTAACATCATAACTCAACTGATATGTTTTTACAAGCACACCCAATGAATTCGTAATTTGTAATTCCCAATTCGTAATTCCTAATTCGTAATTCCTAATTCTTTTTGGAATCTGAGTTTTTATTACAGCACTTGAATTTACAGGGTTGGGCGCAATGCTAAATTCAAATTCTTCTTTTTGCGTATAGGGTATGCCTACGCCGTTGGTGTCTAAACCAATGTGTATGGGATAACGGTAAAGTGTTAAATTGGGCACAATAGGATTTGTTATAGTGCAGGTATAAACGCCCGTATCGGCGGCTGTGAAATTACTGAAATTTAATTCACCGCTTGCATTGCTTGTGTAGGCTGCTCCGTTTTTTCTCCAACTGTAATAATTGGCTGTGCCTCCAACTTGTGCGGTAAAGCTTGCTTGTGTATTTATTGTAATCATGGTATCAATTGGGCAATGCACACTGTCTTGTGGCCAGTAAATCGGGTGCACAAAGCAAGCCTGCATCTCAAAATCTTCAAAGGTCATTTTGTTAGAGCGCACATCTATACCTTTTATTGGCGTTTGGCAAAATGCTGAAAAATCGGGCATACTATCTAAATCATTGTTGTAAGCGCTTACAGTTTGATAATAGTTATTACTTGCAAATGTTTCAGGAATGGCTCCCGAGAAATGATTGTTATCTAACCCAATTGTTATCTCTGGTTTTAAACCTAAACAGGGAGGAATTGTACCGCTCATCTGGTTATTTGAAAGCACCAACCACTTTAGTTTTGTACAATTACAAAATTCAGAAGGAATATATTTGATTATTTGATTATTTAACACACTAAAAAGCTCCAAACTATCTATGTTACCTATTTGTGGAGGAATTATTCCTGTAAGTTGATTTCCGGCTAATCCTAATTCTTTTAAATTATTCAAAGATCCCAACTCTGAAGGAATAGTACCTGTTAATAAATTTACTCCCAATTGAAGATATTTTATATTCATTAAATTTTCAATTTCTACAGGGATAAAGCCAGTTATATTATTTACACTTAGGTTTAAGTATTTTAAATTCACCAAATTCCCAATACTGGCGGGGATACTACCTGTTAAATTATTATTTGAAAGGTTAAGCACTTTTAAATTTGTGAGGTTGCCTATGGTTTGGGGGATTTCGCCGGGGACATAACAGTACTCTATGCGCAAAGTATCTAAATTTTGCAGATTACCTATTTCGGGGGGTAATGGGCCTATGTGGTTCTCGTAGTAAGAACTAGTGTTACTTATTAAGACTAGCGTTCTCAAGTCAGTCAAATTTTCAATACTTGAAGGTAATGTTCCGAGAATTTTATTGGAGCCCGCTATAAATCTTATTACACGATGATTTTGAACTGTAATTCCATACCATGTTGAAACATTCCCTGTTAACCAATTAGAAGAGTTTGGCCAATTCGTGCCATTCATATTATCGTATATATCAACAAGTGCAAGTGAATCGTTCACATTTACCTGAGTGTATGATTTAGCGGCTATTAAAAACATTATTAATAAAAAGGCAATTTCTTTTTTCATAAATAGAAACATTTTAAAAAAGCAGAATGGGCAAACACTTTGCCCACTCTGCTTTTTTTTGATTATTTTTGAATTACAATTTTATAACTTACCATATCGTTGCCGGTGTTTATGCGGCATAAATAAATACCATCCGGTAGGGAAGCAACATCTATCGAAACCTTTTCATTCAATACTGATGTTTTAGTTACAGATGCAACTTTTTTTCCAGCAAGGTCAAACAAGTCTATACTTGCTACATTACATAATTCTGCCAATGAAATTTCTACATTAAGCATTTTATTAGCAGGTACGGGGTAAACCTTATAATTATTTTCAGCTATTAGAGCAGGTGCAATAGGTTCTACAGGAATATACTCTTCGTTTTGCTCTTCATTGTTCACATATCTGAATGCCTGTGGCTCAGTTCCGTTGTCGCGTATTCTTGCTACATAAATATCTCCTGCCCCAGTTGCTGTAGCATAATTATTAAATTCCAGAGTTCCGGTATACCAACCTGTAATAAACATCAAGTCATTATGGTTTGCAAATCCGTTTAAAAAATTGTAACCACTATTATACGTCCCATAATTTTTTCCCCACTCATAGCCACCACCGCTGTTTAATTTGTAGAGGAAGAGGTCTTGGTTGCTTAATTTATCTAACTGGTTTGACTGAGTAAGAGGTATTTTAACAAAATCTGACCAGAAATTCCCAGCCACAAAGAAGTTGCCATTATCGTCGAAGCTAACTTTTTTGGCTTCGCCTTCGCCGTTGATGGGTGAAGGAAAGACAGGATCGTATGATGGATAAGGAAAAGAGGAGCTTGTTTTTACGCCATACATCATTTGCCCGGCATCTGTTGTGCCAGTCCAGTATATCTTCTCACCATACGGTGGTAATTTTACTGCTAAATCATATACTTTAGCATTAATCCAGGAAGATGTTACATAAGAAAAATTAGAAGCATTATAAACCTGTATTTTGTCAACATTTCCTACACGTACACCAATATAAATAATCGTACCAATTGCTACCGAATACCCATAATCAGGAGCGCTTGTACAATCATAAATATTCGACATCGCACTAATACTAGGCAGTTCATTTGAAAACTTTTTCAACAAAAAAACGTCACTAGTGTAATTGCTGCCTCCCGTATTATTCAATGTAATTGAGCCACAAGTTAAAGTAGGTGAAGTATACTCTCCTAAAACATAAAAATAATTATCATTGTAATAACAATTATCAATATTAGAAATATCTTTGATAGTTGCAATTCCTGATATTGGAATAGCCCATTGACAATAACCATCAGATGCATAACTTGCTATATATGCATTTTCAACACTGGTATTTAAAATTTTACCATTTCCAAAATTAACTTGCCCATTAAAATTACCACCAATGATGATACTATTATTACTATGGCTACCAACCGCCGTTATTGTTATATTTGATGGGTCAGAGGCAGAAATGCCCTTCCACCAAACAACTTCGCCGCAGAAATTATATTTTGCAACATAACAATAATTAGGAACATCTATAAATATTCCTGGTTCCAATTGTAAACCGCTATTTCTAATAGTCCCACCTACATAAACATTATTGTTACAATCTTGCACTAAGCCAATATTTTTTTCTGTACCAGCCCCTGATGGGAACTTAGCCCAGGTACTTACCGAAATTTTAACGGCATCACTAACAGAACAACCATTTGGCGCAGTAATAGTAGCGGTGTAGATTGTTGTTGCAGTTGGAGTAGCAACAGGGTTGGCGCATGTTGTACAACTTAAGGAGCCGGTTGGAGACCATTGAATTCCTGAATTAACCGGAAAACCTGTAACCACTAATTGCGCAGATTCCCCGGGTGCAATACATTGGTCGGCTCCAGCGCTTATAATTGGAGACAACAATGTTGTTATTACATTTGATTCGGTGGAACAACCATAGGGATTTGTTACAACTGCAAAATAACTATTGGCTTGTTGTGCATTATAAGACATTGATGTAGCACCTGTAATCAGAGTAGCAATAGGAGTAGTATTTTGATACCACTGATAGTTGTAACCTGAACCACTATTAGCTGTTAAAATAACAGGAGAGCAAGCGGGGGTCGAAGGTGCCGTTATGGTAGCAGTAGGATAATTGTAAGGAGTATAACTAATGTGCACTGGTGGGTTTGTTGTTACGGAACAATTTCCTGAAGTTATTATAACATGATAATAACCAGCAGTTGTCGCTGTGTACATATAATTGTCAATTCCTACATTATTCCAAGGACCTAATGCACTTGTAGAATACTGCCATTGGTAAGAATAGCCGGGTGTTGCATACAGTTCAAGTGAGCCACCAATACAAATAATTGGTAAACCATAATAAGTGATTGCATTGGTTGGGTTAGCACCAACAAAAACAGTAGCGGTTTCAGAATGGCTGCATTGATGATTTGAAACGGTTAATGTGTAATCTGTTTGAGTTGATGGTTTAGCATACACAATCTTCGATGAACCACCTGTATAAGGTATCAAACAATCAACATCCGTGTAAAGTCCTGTGGTTGGATACCATATAAAGGTAAACGTACCATTTAACGGGTCATCTGGTGTTAAATTATCAGGAGTAAGAATTGCTGGATCAGGAAAGCAATAAAGCCCATCATTTAATGTAAAAGTAGGGTTACCGTAAACAGTAACAAAGGCAGTTTCAGCCCCAATAGTACAAGTTGGTATTGTATTGGTTACAGTTACATTGCAAGGTAATGTTTCAGAAGCTAAATTTGTTGTAGCATAAAAAGAAGTAGAGGTTGAGTTAGCTCCATTAAACCAACTATATTGATAACAATCTGTATTAGTAATTATCAAAGGGACATCAACTCCACTGCAAACAGGGGAAATATTGTTAAAAAGGCTTACAGGAGGCTTATCAACAAAAAATGATATGTCATCTATTGCATAATCATTGCCTGTTTGATAAATATGTGCAGATACATTAGCAATTGCAATATCTATAGTTTGAGTATTATTAGAACACCAATATCCATAATAAGTAGTAAAATCAGAACTAGGTGGCAAAGGTGCTTCTGTTGTTTGTGGATTTATGTTTCGAAATGTTTGTGGTATTCCATTAATTAAAAACCTCAAAACAGGGTCAGAATCAGAAGCAGAGCCAAAAGAAATAAGATTTTTAGCTTTAAATCTAAAAACATAATGCGTATTTTGTCTTACAGAAACATTTGTAACTTTCCAACTAACCCTGCTTGTTGGCATTGACAAATAAGTACCATCACCAACAAAAAAATCATCACATAATAACACATTTCCACAGCCATTAGGAAGCTGCCACATACTGCAATAATTATTAATTGGGTCGTCATTATCAGTATGAATTGCAACTTGCCCATTAGGTCCATTTGAGGATGTTGTTCCGATAAGTGTAGGCAAATATGTATAAGATGTTTGAAAAGTTTGTTGGTCTGAATTAAAATTACCATTATAATTAGCTAAAGCATCTTCACAAACAATAAATGAATTTGTGCTCAATTGAGGAATATCATAACCACCAAACCCAATATTTACAAAATTTTTACAAATAACTGTATTTATGCTTCTTTTAATCTTAATGAAATACATGTTTCCAGCAGTGAAATTAGTATCAGCCAATGAAACAGAATCATTAAAAACAGAAATGTTTAATGATTTCATTAAAGTAAGAGAAGAGCAATCACCACTATAAAAGGCAGCAGATGTAACAACAGGTGTTACGTTAGAATTCAGCTTGCCAAGCGATATAGAATAATTTTTATGTTCTGCCACAAATTTCAACCATATTACGGTATCGGTAAGATAAAAGCAATTTGTACCGTAAGGTATTCCAATAGCATCGCAGGCAGTGTTTGCTTTCTCAGTGTAATTAACTGTTAGAACAGGTCTTTTAGAAACCGTTAAATCATCTTTAGAATAATAACTTCTTTTGCTCACATTATACGTACTTTCTGTCTGCAATATCATTTGCAGTCCGTAATTAGTTGCAGGTGTAGTAACCCAACTTTGCGCAAAAGTAGTAACATCAACAATATTATCAATCAGAGATCCACTATGAGCAAGACTGATTTGCCCTGTTGTAGTGGTTGTGGGTTGATTATTCCAGGTTACTCCGCACTCTGCCCATGATGAAGTAGCTTTTCTTAAATATACGGCATTATTTGTTCCTGAAAATTCTTTTCCGGTTAGTTTCAGGCTGGCAGAATTTACAACAGCGCTTGTCAAAATATTGGAAATATTAAAACCTATCAAGCCTCTGAAATAGCCGTTGCTTCTGCTAATAAATGCAGCATTTATATTATCTTCCAATCCGTAATTGCTTGTTGTTAAAATATTGTTCACATAAGAATCGTTAGATGGATAATAATCTGTGATTGTTCCGGGTGTTGAATAAGTTATTACCAGCACCGGTCTTTTTGTTGTATCGCTATTATCACTTGATCCAAAAGACATACTTGTGTATTTTACTTCATTTTGCAATTTAAACAAAAAACCATAATTAGCAAGTGTTCCGTTTATCCAATTTTGAACAAAATAAGAAACATCTACAGTATAATTTTGAGTGGCAGAAGTTGACGAAGGCAAACCAATTCTGTTATCAGTAACGCTGGCAGGCTGGTTATTCCAAGTTACAGTACTTTCGCTCCATGTAGCTGAAACCCTTTGTAAATAACTTGCATTTGGCTGTGTAAGTTGTTCATGAGCTATCCCGTATAAAGTTAAAACTGCCGATTTAATAACCGCATTTTGCGGTATAGCAGATAAGTTAAACTCTATTAAAGACCTGTAATAAAGATTTGGAATACCCTGTCCGTAGGCACTACCTGCAAAAGATTTAAACAAAGTATAATTTCCATAATTTGTTGTTGGGGCACCATTGGTAACAAGAGCATCTTTGTCTGGCTTTATTGTTACTGTGTAATTTGTGGTATTCACTTGTCCGCTGCCTGTTATACAGAAAGCCAACAGAATTATTAATAAATAAAAGTATTTCATTGTAATAGATTTTAATTGTTTAATAAAAATTCAGGTTCAATAATATTTCCCTGATTGTCTTCTAATTTTACAGAAATAAATTGTTGGTTTGGGCATCTGTTGCCAAGTCCCAGCTCTATTTTATTTCCAGTCTTGTTGTAACTAAGCCCATCAGGGAAAGTTTGAGAGACTCCGGTGGCATTAATAACCTGCGATAAAATTTGATGCCCTCCCTCTGTTGTTCCAATCTGAACATGTACTTTTTTCACATTAATAATTTCATTTACTGAAATGTGATAAATTATATTGTAAACAGAATCAGTACTATTTAAAACATTACCAGAAAACTGGTACTGCATATAATAAGTAGGCGCATTGCTGTTTTCTTGTGCAATGCACGAAAAGTGAAGTATGAATGCTACTGTAATTACAGTTATAAATTTTATATTATATCTCATTGTATAAATTTTTATGTTAGTATTAAAATGGATTATTTTGTACAGAGTACGATTAAGGTGGCTTATATGAAAAATACAAACCCATTAATACGTAGAAATATCGTGAAACGTAGTGTTTACAGAGAGAGAGAGAGAGAGAGAGAGAGAGAGAAAGAGACCCCTCGACTTCGCTCGGGGCAAGGAGACCCTTTGAACCTGCCGAATGTGAAACAGGCAAGCTCGGGGCAAGGAGACCCTTTGAATTCGTTCAGCGTATAAAGAGATGCTTTGCCAAATTTAACATTAAAAAGAGTATAACGTAAACTACATAAGCTGTGAAACAGGTAAGTTTGCATTAAACTTTTGCAAACACAAAACTGTGATATTGAGAAAACGTTAGATTGCACTATTATTAATTGTTTCTCTTACAAAGAAAACACAAAATTGTGAAATGAAAAAATGTTGTTGGGCAGAGAATTTGTTTGTTTGTTTTATCACAGATTACATCGCTTTTTTTTAGCTTGGTTGAAAAAAATGCTACATTTGTATTAATAATCCACAACCCGTTTGTCATGAAAAAAAGTTTTAATAAAACAGCCATTGCATTTTTGTGTTTGCAATTGATTTCATTTGCCATTTTTGCGCAAAAAGAAAATTTTGATTTTGCTTATAAAGCCGAAGCAGAGGGATATTTTGCCGATATGAAAATGTCTGCTTATGGCTTAATTGCAACCGATAATACAGCAAATTCCATTTATCTGATTAAAGATGGAAAATTAAAAAAAATAATTACCGCTCCCGGCTGTGGTAGATACTATACGCTCTCTCCCGACAAAACAAAAATAGGATTCAAATTCATTAATCAAAATGGAATGCAGTCGCCTGCAATTTATGATTTGAACACGGGTTCTTATTCCCTGCTACACGCTCCTGTTTCGCTGTGCGGGCAAGTATCTTTCAGCAATTCGGGAACAATTCTGTTTTCTATAGAAAATGAAGTTCATATAAAAAATGCAACATCCGATAAAAAAATAAATATTGGCACGTATTCAAACATCATAGCAATATCACCGAATGGGAAATATTTTGTTTACAATGATAACAACGATCAATTTTTTCTTATCAGCATTGAAACCGGAGCAAAGAAAAAAATAAGCGATGATAAAAATGGATACGTTTATCCGCAATGGTCGCCCGATGGGAATTATCTGCTCTTTTCAAGCTTAGACGGAAACTTATTTACATGGAATTTATCTTCTGAAAAGATTAATAAAATTGGTAAAGGTGGCGGAGCACGTTGGCTTGATAATTCTTATAACATT
Organism: Bacteroidetes bacterium GWF2_35_48; assembly: GCA_001769125.1. Lineage (GTDB taxonomy): Bacteria > Bacteroidota > Bacteroidia > Bacteroidales > GWF2-35-48 > GWF2-35-48. Next base: position 9,520 of record MEOG01000137.1, read on the forward strand.
GTTTACAGCCGTACAACTTCCGAAGAATTTCAATTTATTGGTTCTGATATTTTTCTGACAAATGCACTAAGTACAGAAAATATTGCGCTGACGAATACAGAATCAATACATGAAATGGCACCCTGCATTGATGGTTCTGATGTTTATTTTCATAATTATAATCGAAAAGGAATTCTAAAAACAAGTTTAAATATTGCGCAAAAATCTTTATCACAAGCTGTAAATTATTATCAGCATTCTGGTCAATTAGCAGAAAATATTAATTTCACGAGAAATGTAAATGCTATTACAAAAATTCCAGGAATAGTACCTTATGTTCATCAGGTGTACGACACTCCTGAATGGCACTATGGCTATGGTTCCTGCGCTCCTACTACCTGTGTTATGGCTTTTGCTTATTACAATCTTTTACCCGAATGGCCAATTACTACAAGTAATGGTTATGGGACACACACGAGTTTATACGGTGCTTATGTTGCCGACCGCTACAGGTACAGAGAAATTTATTATGAAACAACTGCAACTACTGGTGGTGGAGAAACATCTTATGGGGGCTATGGCTTTATGTGGACGGGATCTTATGGACCTAATTCAAGACAGAAAATATATATTGAAAATCATGGATTAACATCTAACCAATTGTGGACATATCAATGCACATACACAAATACAATTACGGAAATAGATCTTGGATACCCGCATCCTATATGTAATTATCTGACTTCATCGGGGCATCTCACACTTGCTATTGGTTATGTTCAGAATCAGCATACCTTGATTTTTAATGATCCTTATGGAAATAAAAATAACAGTCCATGGCCAAACTATAACGGGATTGATGCGTATTACGACTGGCCGGGTTACAGCAATGGTTATGCAAATCTTGATGCTGCCGGTACAAATGGAGGCGTTGCATGGACTACAAAAGCAAGAGGAACAGAAGTTACTTACAATGATACAATCATAGACGATGTATTTTACAATCATGGATTTTACATGAACAACAGCACGAATTCATCGCACCAGCGCTATTTCCGTGATATACTCGGAGGTTACAACGGACATTACTGGTACACATTAACAGAAAGCAGCAATTCTGATATTTGCTATGTAACATGGAAGCCGAATATACCAACGGCCGGCAATTATGAAGTACTTGCCTACATTCCCGGAGGAATTAATTCAAATGCTGTAGGCGCAAAATATAAAGTACATCACAACGGTGGTATTACGAATGTTGTAATCAATCAATCTCAATATACAGCGCAATGGGTTTCACTTGGCACATTTAATTTCGCACAGGGACAATCAGGTTATGTATATCTTGGCGATTCGACAGGAATATCGAGTGAAAGTATTGCATTTGATGCGATGCATTTCAAAAAAATCGGACAGACGGATGTTACGCCCCCATCCACATCCATTTCAGTACCTGCAAACTGGGTTACAGGTGATTTTAGCGCAAGTTTTTCTGATGCAGACAATGTGGGAGGCAGCGGACTCGAAAAATCATATTATCAGGTGCTCGATTATGACGGACAATATTGGGGCGCAAATGCCGAGCGTGGGTTCTTTGGTGATAATTTTGATGTTTTAAATTCATCAATATGGGCGAGTCCTGCCGGAACCGGCTCCTGGAGCGCTGTTACAGGAAATTTGTATCAGGGAGACAGTACTATAAATAATACAAATATATATGCTTCGCTGAATCAGAATTTATCGAACCGGTATATTTACCATTTCACATCAAGATTGGAATCGCAGGCATACGGAGCGAATCAGCGCAGATATGGCTTCCATTTTCATTGTGATACAGGAGATGTTCCGCAAAGAGGGAATTCCTATTTTATTTTTTTCCGGCAGGAATCAAGCCAGCTCGAATTTTATAAAGTTACAAATAGCAATGCTGTTCTGATGAAAGTTGTAAATAGTATTACAATAAATATCGGACAGTGGTATGATGTAAAAATAATACACGACCGCATCACAGGAAAAATAGACGTTTACAGGAATGATGCCTTGATTGGCACGTGGACAGACCCTTCTCCGCACACAACACCCGGAAATTTTGTATCCTTCAGAACCGGTCATGCAAAAGTTTCTTTTGGTGAATTAAAAGTTTTCCGGTCACGCTACCCAACGGTAAATGTAACTGTAGGAACTGCAAACAGCGACGTACGTTATCAGAATTCACACCCTTCAATCATTAGTGCAAAAATAAAATCGCTTGCAACTGATTCTGCCGGCAATATTTCGTCTATTGCATATTATGATATGAATGTAGACTGGACGCCGCCTTCACAATTACTGAACGTAGAAGACGGAACAGGAAACGACATAGATACCATATATGTTACGAATGAGTTATCTGCAAACTGGAATGCAGCTACAGATGCGAATTCGGGTGTAACAAATTATTATTATTGCATTGGAACAAGCGCAGGAAATAATGATATTGCAGACTGGACAAACGCGGGAACAGCAACAGACTTCACGCTGAATGGTCTTTCCTTAATCTATGATCAAATTTATTTTGTTTCTGTAAAATCTAAAAATGGCGCGGGATTATATTCAGACATTACTATTTCAGATGGTGTTTGGGTCAAACAACCTTTTGCAGTACCTGTTGCTTCTTTTATTTTCAACGAAGATACTATTTGCGAGGGTCAGTCTGTTCAATTCAGCAATACATCTACAGATGCAAATGTTTTTTTCTGGTCATTTCCCGGAGGAAACCCTTCAACAAGTCAGTTGGCAAATCCCTCTGTAATTTATACAAGCACGGGCAATCATACGGTTCAATTAATTGCATCCGGTCCGGGAGGTGCTGATACAACAGAACAAACCATTTCAGTACAGTTTAATCCACTTCCTGTTGCAAGTTTTACAATCAATGCCGATACAGCAGATGCTCCTTTTGTCGCATTGTTTACAAATACTTCGCAGGAAGCTGAAAATTTTTTCTGGGACTTTGGTGATTATTCAAACAGTATTGATGCGAATCCCTATCACTTGTATCAGAATCCCGGCGATTATTTAGTTTCGCTGATTGCCGGCAATTCCTGTGGCAATGATACTTCTTTTGTATTGGTGCATGTTACTATCGGAACAGGAATTTTTAAATCAGAAATGAATAACGACCTTATGATTTTCCCTAATCCCTGTAATGATTTCACAAAAATATTTTTCAATAACTTTTCAAAAGAAAGCATAAATATTGAGTTGTATAATATTTTAGGAAATCATGTAAAAACAATTCGCATGACAATACAGAGAAACGGCAGCCAGATTCTTGATGTATCAGATATAGCAAAAGGGTCTTACAATGTACGAATATATGTTGATGGAAAAATAATTAATAAAAGGCTGATTGTTTTGTAGCTTGGAATCACTTTCTTCTTAATTTTCTTTTTAATTTTAGTTTTCCCTTGTACATGATCAGGTACATAGAAGGAAGGAGCAGAAGTGTTAAAAATGTTGCGAATGTCAATCCGAAAATGATTGTCCAAGCAAGAGGCGCAAAGAATTGAGAAATATCGCTACCCAAATGAATGTTGGGAGAAAAGCTTACAAATAAACCTTCAAAATCTATATTAAATCCAATTGCAAGAGGAATAAGTCCCAGTATGGTTGATGTTGCCGTTAAAAGCACCGGAGTAATACGCGTTTTCCCGGCTTGAACAATAGCTTCTCTTGTTTTCATTCCCTGCTTAATTAATTCATCCGTAAATTCAACAAGTAAAATTCCGTTTCTCACAACAATTCCGGCAAGCGCGACAACACCCATTCCTGTCATAACTATTGAAAAAGGCATACCAAAAATCATTATACCCAGCAAAACCCCTATTATGCTAAATATTACTTCTATTATAATGATAAAAGGTTTTCCGATGGAATTAAACTGCGTTATCATGATAAAAAGAATAAGGAACAGTGCCAGCATCATTGCCTTACTTAAAAAACCCATAGTTTCCTGTTGATCTTCCTGCTCGCCGGTAAGTTTAATTTCAGTGCTTTCATTATGAGGGAAAGCAGGAACAGATTTCAATATGCGCGCATTAATTTCATTTGCATTATAACCGGAAAGTACATTTGACGTCAACGTAATAACCCTTTTAACATTTTTTCTTTTTATTCCTCCATACGTATTGGTGTAATCAACTTTAGCAACAGCAGAAAGTGGAATTTGTCGTAATAGCCCTGAATTCATATCCCTATAGGTAATTTTCAAATTCATCAATTTATCAATATTTTTCCTTACAGTTTCTGTATACCTTAATTGAATTGGGTATTGTTCTTCACCATCGCGATACTTTGATATTTCTTTACCAAGTACTGCCGTTCTTATTTCAGAGCCAATCTGACCAGTTGTTATACCTTCTCTGTTTGCCCGCTCGCGGTCTATTTCAATAATAATTTCAGGTTTGCTGTTGTCAAAATCAGAACGTAATTGTTCTATACCTGTGATGTCAAGAGAATCAATATATTTTTTAAATTTATTTGATGTTACAATTAATTCTTCAATATCTTCTCCGCTTATTTCAATATTGATAGGTTTTCCGGAAGTAGGAGGTCCCATCGTATTTTGGTCAACAGTGATTTCTGCACCTTTAATATCCTTTGCTTTTTCCCTGATTTTATCAATATAATCCATTGTAGAACCTTGTTTCCTTTTTGAGAACGCTACAAATGAAATTGTAACTTTACCTTTATGAGATGTAACAGAACGATCAAACATATTTTCGGAAGCTCCCAATGCAACATTAGCAATAATAGACTCAACATCGGGATTTTCTTTACCAACGGCTTCAATAACCTTTTGTTCCATTAATTTTGTGATAGAGTCCGTAGCAAGAACATCTGTCCCAACGGGCATACTGATATAAACATAAATATACTGGGGATCGCTTTTTGGAAAAAATACAACCTTTGGTTTGACAATACTCATCATAATAAATGTAATAAAGAACAAAACAACAGTACCTGTCAATAACATCCATGAGCGATTTTTTTGAACAGTCCAGCGAATCATTCTTTCATAGCGCCTCATCACGGCAGGAATAAAACGATATTGAAATACTCTTAATATTTTATACCCGATCAGATTATGAAAAATAAAAAACAGCGCAATAAAAATTAAAAAATTTCCAATTCCCGGATGCCCTGCAAAATTAGTGATGATGCCAATACCAGTGAGAGCACCGCCAATGAACAATAATTTTTTCTTATTAAATTTATGTGCGCTATCGTCATCATGTTTCATAAATGTGATGGCAAAAACAGGATTGATAGTATATGCAACAATGAGAGATGCAAAGAGGGTTATGATTAATACAATGGGAATGAAATGCATAAATTCGCCAACAGTTCCCGGCCAGAATATTAATGGGAAAAATGGAGCAAGGGTTGTCAATGTACCAGAAAAAATAGGTAAAAAAACCTCACCCGCGGCGTATTTCGATGCTTGTACTATATCCAAACGACCTTTGTTTGATTTAAAAATGCGATGCGTATTTTCAATAACTACAATCGCATCGTCTACAACAATACCCAAAGAAAAAATAAATGCAAACATCACGAGCATGTTCATTGTAAAATCAATGCCCGGAAGAACAATATAAGCAATAGCCATAGACAGAGGAACAGCTAAACCCACAAAGATAGCGTTGGTCAATCCCATAAAAAACATGAGGACAATCGTTACGAGAATAAAACCAATAATAATTGTATTATTCAGCTCATTCAGCGTTGTCCGAGTAAAATAAGATTGATCGCCGGTAACTGTAACCGTGAGCTTCGAGGGATATTTTTTACTTTTCAACTCGTCAAGGGTTTCTTTAATTTTATCGGCAGCATTCAATAAATTTTCACCACTTTTCTTAATTATATTTAATGATATTACATTTTTTCCGTTTAAGCGCGCATAACTTTCCTGCTCCTTGAAACTGTCTCGAACTTTCGCAATATCTTTCAGTTTAACAATAGCGCCACTTGATGTTTTAAAAATTATATTTTCAATAACCTCTGTATTTTTAAATTCTCCAACAACTCTGATAGATCTGCGCATCTTTTGCATATCAATAGTACCTCCCGAAATCACAACATTTTCGCGCGTTACAGCGGTTTCAATATCATAAAAAGAAGCGCTTACAGCCTGCATTTTATACATATCCACATCAATATGAATTTCTCTGTCCAACGCTCCGACAATATCAACCCTTGTAATTTCTTTAAAGGATTCTATTTTATCCTGAGCCATTTCAGCATATTTTTTCAGTGTGCTCAAATCAATATTTCCCGACAAATGAATAACCATTATGGGAATTTCAGAAAGGTCTACTTCTGCTACATTAGGGTCTTTGGGAAGATTATTTGGAAGATCGCTCTTTGTTTTATCAACAGCATCTTTAACTTTTTGCTTTGCATCTGCAACCTCAATACCTGTGGTAAACTCAACAGCAATTGATGAAAAATCCTGAACGGAATTACTGGTAATTTTTTTAACGCCATTAATAGATTTTATATTTTTCTCCAGAGGTCGTGTAATCAGATTTTCCATATCTGTAGGAGATGTTCCGGGATATATTGTACTTATAAGTATTGTAGGAATAACAATATCCGGCATCTGTTCTTTCGGTATAGAATTATAGCTCTGAATACCAAAAATGGCAAGAATCAGAACCAACACATACATGCTTGTTTTATTATCAATAGCCCAACTGGTAGGTTTGAATTCTTTAAAAACTTCTTTTAATTTTTTCATTTTGTAAACCTATAATCTGAAACTTTAAACAAGAAACCTTGACTTCGACTCCCTGCCTACCGGACAGGCAGGCGCTCAGTCAGCGGTTGAAACCTGAAACTTTAAACAAATACAACACTAATTATATCGTAACTTCCATAGCTTCATCAAGCTCCTGAAATCCTGAAGAAACAACTTTTTCACCTTCCTGCAAACCTGTCAGAATCTCTATTTGCCCATTATATGATTGCCCTGTTGTAACAAAAAGTTTTTGTGTAAGCATTTTTCCATTTTCTGATTTTACAACCCATAAATATTTTCCTTTGCTTTCAGATTGGACATAATTAATTGGCAAAACAAAAGCATCTTTTGAAGTGTAATCATTAATTTTAAGAACAGCAACCATGTTAGCGCGGTACTCTACACCTGCTTCAGAAGGTCGTGCTTCAACAAGAAAAGTACGATTTATTGGATTTATATATTTACTGGCAAAACGAACTTTGGCATCAATTTCCTTCTCAAAATCGGGGAACAAAACTTTCACATTATTTCCTTCTTTTATTTTTGCAGTATAGGCTTCGGCAACATCTGCAATAATTTTTACAGTAGAAAAATTAACAACTCTGAAAGCTGGAAAACCTGGGACTAGCGACTGACCTACTTTAATAGGAATATCTTCAACAGTGCCAGAAATCGGAGACTTAATTTTACTCATCTGCAATTGCTCTTCAATCGTTTTTAATTTATTTTCCAAACTCTCTTTATTATTTTTTGCAGTCAGATACTGAACTTCAGAGCCAATTTTCTGATCCCATAAATCCTTTTGTTTATTGTAAATATCTGTTAAAAAAACAAGAGTAGATTTTAATTCTTCAATGCCTTGCTTCATAACAGCAGCATCAAGTTCTGCAAGAACCTGTCCCTGCCTTACAGTTGCACCCTCTGTAACATAAATATGAGTAACAATGCCCATTGTTTGTGCGGTTACTGTTACATTTTCTTCACCATCTACCCTGCCCTGCACATCTACAAAATGATTAAAATCCTGTTTTTTGACATCTACAACAGAAACCTGTTTTACAAATTTATGCTTTGTTTCTGTTCCCAGTTCTGCCTCAATGGATTTTATTTCAGCAAGAATTTTTTCTTGTTCTTTCTTCAGCGAATCAAGCCTTGCTTTCTTATCCTGTGTACAGGAAACAATTGAAAAAATTAGAACAAATACAACTAGTGTGAGTCTCATAATGATTATTTTTTAGTATTATAATATGATACGTTGCGTGCAACGTATTTACTTGCCGATCGTGTATGATACGTTGCGCCTGTGCTGAGCTTGTCGAAGCATGCAACGTATTTACATGCCGAGATCAATATATGCCATCCCCTTTTCTGATGCAATTCCACGGATATGGTACATAAAAAGTTCGTTAAAAACTTCTCCTGAATTATATTTTCCATCTGGAAAAAATGCTTTATCAAATAAAGTTTCAGAAAGCGCAAGATACGAACGGGAGGCTATTTCAGGATCAATATTTTTCCTGTAAAGACCTTCTTTTAGTCCTTCTTCAATATTTTTTTTAACCTGCAAAAGAATATGAGATCTTTTAAATTCAATAAAACGGGTTAACACTTCCGGATGATATTTCTGAAGGTCGTTCAATATTACCTGAGGTACGCTACTTATTAACTTACCAACTAACTCGCTTACTTTATATAATTTTTCAATGGCATTCATTTTTTGCGCTGCCAGCCCCATAAAAAGGGTATTAAATTCTGAAATATGAAAAAATAAAACATCCTCAACGAGTTTATCTTTGTCTGAAAAAAAAGTATACAATGTTTTTTTAGAGATGCCTAGATGAGAAGCAACATCATCCATTGTAACATTTTTTATACCTTTTTTAACATAAAGGTTACGGACTTTCCGGATTACAGATTCTGTTTTTTCTTTCATGCTGCGAATATATATCCGAATATTTCAATATGAAAACTTTTTCGATAAAAAAGTTTCCACACCTGACGAATAACAGATTTTTCCCGACGAAAGATTTTAAATAGGTATTTTTATTCCATTTATAGATAAAATTGGAGCAGGTGTTTAAATGGTTTGATAAATTCTATTGATATTATAAATAGCCTTAAATTTTCTTCAAATAGTTATTGGTTTAATAAAGCAAATTTATTTTCACTTCTAATTGAATTTTATAAGTTAGATGTTAAAAGTATAAATTTAGATTTGCTGGAATCTAAGTTGCTTGAATTAGAGAAAAAAGTTGATATTTATTTTACATATGAAGATATAAGTATGATAACAGATAATGAAAGATAATACTTTGAATTTGCTAGACAAGGAAGTCATGAATTGGCAGCAAGAGAACATAGAGGGCAAATGATCAAGCAAATAATTGATGAGTCATTGACTACAAAAACAGTTAAGCAAGTTATTGGCAATGAAAAAATAAATTTAGCTGTATTAAAAGAGAAAAATATTTCGTATTCTATTTTAATTCCAACTGAAACGGGATTAAATAAAGGCATTATGGATGCTGTTTCAGGAGTCCGTGAATTTTTAAGAATTAACAATATTCATGATTATGATAGCCAAAAATTTGGTCCAGACAATAAGGTTAAATTAATCGGCAAATTCTGTAATAGAGATAAAGACATACAAACAGAAATTTCTTTATATCGATCAAATGGAAGGGGAGATTATCGAATTTGGTATAGTGAATTAAAAACATTCGTTAATGCTAATGAAGAAATTGCTTTAATCTATAAAGATGATATTATTAATGTTTTAAATTTATCAAGAATTGATTACTCTAAAGTATTATGATTTTTTTATAAAATTATTTTAAAAGTTTTTGGATGTAGTTGATGTAATAATAATATAAGTTTTAACAGGCAAAATTCAGCACACACAGTTAAACACATTTCGTAGCCACACGACCTATTCGTTATATCCAAAGCTACGAAATAAGTTTTCCTGTTTTCCCTGTCTTTTTTATTTTTTTCTTCCTCGTTTGAAAAATAAATAGAAATGAGTTTAATCATAAAGTGAATTGTGATAAAAATGATAAGTATAAATGCCCAGGTACTAACAGCACCTAAGTCGCATATCTCACTTATTGAAAACGCTAGGCTGACGCCATGCGCGTAGGTCTAAGGTGTTCGAAACGTCGGCATAGCTGCAGGCCGTTAGCGTCAAGGCATCTGGAAATCCCGAGTAGATAGATACTGACATGAAAATTAAGAATCAGATAACAATATTTCTTTAGTGCATCGTTGATGCTTCAGTGATTTGCGAGGAATTTATTTTGTTTTTTTCTTCCCTCTTTTTGCCCTGATGGGCAATTAGGATTAACAGCCGCTTACACACGTTGCACACACCTACCCGTCCGGCAGGCGGGTCTCAAAAGCCACATAACCAACCGCTAAATCTAAGCTTCTGGGAAGAGTGCAACCGACCGAAGGGAGCTCACGAGCACCTATGAAAATAAAAATAATTGAGCGAGTAATTTTGCCATTGCTCAAATTCGTGGTTAATTAAATGTTCATTACTTTTTATAAAACAAACAAATTTAAATTTTACATTTGACAATTATTGACAAGCTATATAAAAATGACATGACTCATTTAGGAAAAAAAATAAGGGAAATAAGGGAGAAAAAAAAACTTCTTCTCAGGCAGGTTGCAGCTCATCTTGAAGTTGATACTGCATTAACAAGTAAAATAGAAACAGGCGAAAGAAAAGCCAGTAAAGAGCAAATACTCAGAATTGCTGAATTTTTGGATACAAATGTAGATGATTTGCTCATTTTATGGCTTGCTGATAAAATTGAAACTGCGATTGGCGAAGAAAAAAGGCTAGCACCTGATGCAATGAGTTTTGTAAAAAGAAAAATGAAAAAATGAACCGAGCATATTCGTTAAATAAACCAATGGATGAAAATTTTATATGCGAGTTCCATCCGACCTTTAAAAAACAAATTATTTTCGGATGAAACAAGGTTTAAAATTAATTGATAATTCTTCAAATGAATATCAACTTGGTAATGTTTTAAAAAGTTTAATTAGTGATAAATCATATACTCAAATTTCTATTGCAACAGGCTATTGGGATTTGCCAGGAATGGTTGAAATATACGCAGAACTTAAAACATATTTAGAAAGAGAAAATATTACGTTAAGATTACTTTTGGGCGAAGAACCATCAGTAAAAGCTTATCAAGTTAAAAACCCAGCAATACAAGACCCTGACTTTCCTGAAAAATATTTAAAAAGAGATTTGGAGGACTTAAAATTAAGAGAAGAATTTCAAAAAGTTGCTGACTTATTAGGTAAATATCTTAATGTGAACAACGATTCAAAACTGCAAATTAAAGTTTATCGTAAAAATTTTCTTCATGCAAAATGTTACATTTTTGGATGCGATGAAGAAAACGCTGTTGGAATTATAGGAAGTTCAAATTTTACAAAACAGGGTTTATTTGGAAATCTTGAATTAAATCAATTAGAAGACAATAATGCAACTGTAAATTTTGTTAGAAAAAATATTTCTCAACATCCTTCACATCGTATTTGGTTTGAGGAATTGTGGAATGAAAGCGAAGATTGGTCAGGTATTTTTAAAGAAGAAATATTACAATTAAGTAAGCATGGAAATTTATGTTTCAGTCCTTATGAAATGTATATTCATGCCTTGTATCGTATATACGGACAAGACTTGCAAGATGAAAAAGAAGATAAAGTTGGAATAGATGACCCAAATTCAGGGAAACCGCAATTATTGAAATTTCAAATTCAAAATGCAAACAGCATAATTAAAAAATTAGAAAGACCTCAGGGTGTTGCAATGCTTTCTGATTCGGTGGGTTTAGGAAAAACATACACTGCTATTAAAGTTGTTGAATATTTTTTCAAAATTAAAAATCAACGGGTTGTTGTTATTTGCCCTGCTGGTTTAATTTCTCAATGGGAAAAAGCATTTGCAGATTTTAAAATTGAAAACCCTCCAAGAATTTACAGTTTACAAGATGTAAATAAAATAAATCAGATAAGAGACGATTTAAAAGATATTCCTGTAGGTTTATTTGTATTTGATGAAAGCCACAATTTACGTTCTGCCGGAGGTTCACGTTTTGATGTTTTTATTAAATGGAGACAAGAAAACGAAAATGCAAAAACCTTGATGCTCACAGCTACGCCTATCAATAATCAATTATCAGATTTAACAAATCAGATTATGCTTGGCTCTGGTGGTAATATTTATAAATTGGGCAGATTTTATGACAGAGATAAACAAAAATATTTTACACTCAAAGAAAGACTTGAACTTTTGCAAACGGAAATGCGTAGGCAAATACGAGAAACCGGAGTAATAAATTTTCAACAAATTAAAGAACAATTAACGCCACTGTTAAACAGATTTATCGTAAGGCGCACAAGACAGGGCATTGAAAAAGAATATCCCGAAGGACTTGAAATTAATGGTAAATTACAAAAGTTTCCAAAGTCATATCCTGACAATTTAGAATATGATGTTTCCAATCAATACAAAACCAAATTACTAAACTTTGCAGCAAAAGATATTTTATTAACAAAGGCTTACAATTACACCATTTCAAGTTTAGCAGATTTGGAATATTTAGCACATCCTTTAGACTTACTTTCTCATTATATCGAGCGGGAAAAGCCTATTCAATCGTCATTAGAAATTTTATATACAAGCTTGCTTTCATTTGGTTTTCCATGCTATCGCTACAATATATATCGCTGGGCTTATTATGGAAGAAAAAGAGGGGCAGATGATTTTAAATTAAATGTGGATGATAACCGTGAATTGTCAAGACAAATTGGTATTTATGGAATTTTCAGAACTATCTTTTTAAAGCGATTAGAGTCTTCGCTTTACTCAATCAGCCTTTCGGTTAACAGTTATGAAAGAAAACTTAAAGACTTTAAAGAAAAATTAGAGAAGTTTAATAAAATAGTTTCAGTTAAAAATTTAACAGCTTTAAATAAAGCCATTGATGAATATAATGAACAACTGGCAAATGAGGACGAACTTGATTTTGATATTGATAATTTTGAACAGGGAAATGATGATTTTATTTCTATAAATGCAGATGCAGGAGTGTTCAATATTCCGCAAATGAAAGCAGATATTGAAAAAGACCTTTCTGTTATCAGCGTTTTAAAAGAACAAATTGATTTGCTGATTAAGAAAGATGATAAAATTTTGGTACTTGCAAAAGAGCTGTATAAAAATAATGATAAAAAAGTACTGGTTTTTACTTATTTTGCAGACACGCTTAAATATCTCAAAGATAATTTACCAATACATGTGCAAAATAGAAACATTGAATTTGCTTTAGGTACAAAAAATGAAATAGAAAATTTTGCTAAAAGATTTGCGCCTATATCAAAAAAATATGATTTAAAGCCAGCCGAAAAAGAAATTGATTTTTTAATAGCAACCGATAAACTTTCCGAAGGACAAAATTTACAAGATTGTGGGATAATTATAAATTACGATTTACATTGGAACCCTGTACGCATGATACAACGTAATGGGCGTATAAATCGTTTAGGCTCGTTGCATGATGAGATTTTTGTTTACAATTTCCGACCAACAGAACAATTAGAAAGTTATCTGCAATTAATTAGAAAATTAGAAGATAAAATAAATCTAATTCGTTATACAATTGGCTCTGACCAGTCTGTTTTAGATGAAGAACCCATACCACAGGATTTCACGGAAGATTTGTATAGCCGTGATGAAAAGAAGCGTATGGAAGCTTTTCAGAAAATATATGAAAAATCTGAACTTTTGGCTGCCGAAGATTTATTTATGGACGACCTGAGAGAATTTGACCGCAATGAAATCCTTGAATTAATTTACAAAGAAAAAATTAAAAATCTTCCAAAGGGCAAGTGGGGTAAAATTCAAATGAGAAAAGAAGATGAAGAATTTATTCATTTAGCTCATTTAACCGACGATAAAAACGAGGCTGGTTATTTTGTTGCTTTCGATAAAAATAGAATTGGGGAACTGCTTACAACTACTGAGGGTTTGTTATCTATCAAAGCAACAAGCGAACAAAATAAACGATTTAAAGATGAATTTAAAAACAAGCCTGAAACAGAAGATTACATTTTAGATTTTATGGCACAATATCAATTTGCTGAAGATGAACACAGCAACAGGTATAATGAACCGCAACGAAATGCAATTAATTTTTTAGCGGCTAAAATGCAAGAATATGGTTATCCTGTTGAAGAAATTGAAAAAATATATAATTGTATAATATACTCTCAAAATGCTTATATCAACAAGCAAAGCATGAAATTAGTAAGGACAGTTAACAGATTAGTCCGACAGCAAAAACATGTTAGCGATGAAATTATAAAACAATTTATCAGTTTGGCACATCAGTACAAACCTGATGAAAAGACAGAAAAGGCTCCATTGAATGAATTAGTACAAATTTTTAATTAATCTATTATGTTCAGTAATTTGTCGAAAAAAAATACAATTAAGCCATATATACCTGAAGTAAATATAATTAATCAATACAAGCAAATTCGGGCATTAGGGAAAGACCATAATACGAAATTGCTTAAATGTGAGGAATTAAATTTAGATGTAAAAGGCGCAGGCAAAAAATTAAATATGCTTGAAGGGAATACTCTTGTTTTTGATGAAGAACAAGATATGGATGTCTTAATGGATTATGCTATGTATGAAATTTACATTGAAAATAAAAACTTTGTTGAGCGATATTATGAACTTGATTTGCCTGAAACAACCGATGAAAATTTAATATTAGAGGCTAAACTTGAAGCCTTCACTTCTTTATTTGAAGTTATAAATATTTATCCCGATGAATGTAAAATTGAAATACAAGATATTTTGGAATCTGATAATATTTATCAATTTATAGATATTGGTTTTTCTCAAACCGGAAAGATTGGGATGCTTGTATTTACAAGGTTAATTCCTTTTCCTGAATTTTATATTACAGGTGGTGTTTCTTTTGGTTTTAAAAATGAAAATAAATCAAAATTATTAGCAGGGTACAATTTTTTGAAGTTTAAAAATAACAGTAAAATAATGTCAAACAATAAATACCTGTATTTTTTTAATCAAAGTAAAATACTGGGAAATAAAGTTTACACACAGGATATAGAGTAGAATCTGATTTGTTAAAAAGCTGTTATCGCAATGCGGCTAAAGCCTTTAAATTTTTTAACCTTAATTACCATCGGCTTAAGCCGATGGTAATTAATAAATAATAGTAAAATGGGCTTTAGCCCCATAATAAAAAGTAACAAAGAAATAAATGAATATACAAGACCTCAATAATAAATTAGACCAACTGGCTCAATCGCAGAGCAGGGAAAATGTAATTGAGTTTGCATATACTTTATTAGAATGGATTGGCATTGAACCGACCACTAATAAAACACCTCAGTTGCTTGCGCCTAAAACACAAAAATTAAAAGACTATTTACTGCCTGCGCCTCAAACTGTGCAACCCCAGTTATACAGATTGAATGCGGAAAATCAAAATATTCGTGTTCGTTTTGCTGTTTTGAAAAAAATAAAAAAAGAAACTATCAGCCAATTGGTGGACAATGACCCCGGCGCTGAAAGTTTTCAAAATACCCCCGATGCAATAAAGGCGATAACAAAGGCTCCTTATTTTTTACATTTTGTTACCACACCTGAATTTAACAAACTTGTTTTAGTTTTTAATAATGGAGAGCAAAAGCGAATACTTAATTTTCGCAACAGATTAACCAATACACAATATAATAAAATTATCGAGCAATGGTCATGTATTGCTTCAAAATCAAAAGCTGAAATAACGGACATATTTTGGAAAAGCCTCGACATTAAAGAAGTAAATAAAGAGTTTTACAAACAGGTTAAAGAACGCTTTGATGCATTGGTAGGAATTGCAAAAGCCGCAAAAGTTGAAGCAAGCGAAAATCAGGTAAAACAATTTGCAGTTCGTTTGATTGGACGTTATATTTTTTGCTGGTTTTTGAAAGAAAAAGGGATTATCCCATTACGATTAATTTGTAGCAGTACAATAAAAAAAGAATCAAATTATTTTCATCGGTTTTTATTGAAATTATTTTTTAATACACTAAATACAAAAGTACAGGAAAGACCAGTAATATTAGGTAATAACGGTGAATTGGAAAATGAAAAATTATTTGAAAAAATTCCTTACCTGAATGGCGGTTTATTCGACGAAAATGAAGAAGATAGGTTATTCTGTTATTTAGAACTCGACGATTGGCTAATTCCATTTGTTGACGTTTTGGAAAACTATGATTTTACTGTAGATGAAAGTTCAGGAAATTATCAGCAAATTGCGGTTGACCCTGAAATGTTAGGCCGGATTTTTGAAAATTTATTGGCAAGCCAGAACGAAGAAACCGAAAAAATTGCAAACCAGCGTAAAGCTTTTGGTGCATTCTATACACCTCGCGAGATTGTAGACTACATGGTAAATGAAAGCATTAAAGCCTATTTGCAAACATCGTGGGAGAAGCATATTGAACAAGCAAAAAATGAAAAAATAAAAGAAGAAGAAAAACACAAAATTGAAAAAGCACTTGCCCCTCTTTTTGCATCACAACTCAATGCCGATGGATTAAAAAAAGATGATAAAGTATTGTTGGATAAATTTCTTTCAGAAATAAAAATATTAGACCCTGCCTGTGGTTCCGGCGCTTTCCCGATGGGCGTGTTGCTGAAATTAAAAGAACTGCGGGAAATGCTGGGATTTTACCCCAGCGCATATCAACTGAAATTAAATATACTGAGCAATAATATTTATGGCGTTGACATAATGCCTATGGCTACAGAAATTGCTAGGCTCAGGTCGTGGCTTAGCCTTGTATTGGATTCCGATTATAAACCCGAAGCACGAAACAATAATTTTGGTATTGATGCACTGCCCAATCTTGATTTTAAATTTGTGTGTGCAAACAGCTTAATTGATTTAGGACTTGATGCTTTTATTCAAACTAATCATGCGAAATTTTACACGACACTAATTAATAGTCTTAAAGAATTGGAAGATCTGCGCAAACAATTTTTTCTGCCCGATGTTTCGCAAAACGATAAAGCAGAGCTAAAAAAACAATACCTGCAACAAAGAGATAAAGTAGTAAAAAATATTGAAGCCGATAGCGAGCCTGTTTTAAAAATCATAGCAGAAAAAATTAAAAACTGGAATCCTTTTGACGACAGTTTTACCTCACCATTTTTCAGCCCCACATGGATGTTTGGTATTGATAAAGGTTTTGATGTGGTGATTGGAAATCCGCCGTATGTGCAAATACAGAATTTTAGCGGACAAGCTATTCAGAAATTATTAGAAGAGCAAAACTTTGAGAGTTTTAATAAAACAGGAGACCTTTATTGTCTGTTTTACGAACGTGCTTACCAATTATTAAAAACTAATGGCACTCTTGTTTTTATAACTTCAAATAAATGGATGCGCGCCAAATATGGAGAAAAACTACGTAGCTTTTTCTCTGCAAAAACAAATCCGCTCGTGCTTATAGACTTTGGCGGATACGAAGTATTTGATGCTGTTACAGTGGACACAAATATTTTATTTTTTTCAAAAACGATAATCAACAATAAAAATTTAAAAGCCTGTACGGTTGGAAAAGGTTTTACCGAAACCACTGATATTGCAGCTTACCTAATTAAAAACGGAATTAATCTAAACAACCTCTCTCAGGAAAGCTGGGTGGTTTCTTCTAACGATGAATACCATATTAAAAAGCGCATAGAAGAAATGGGAATTCCAATTAAAGATTGGGATATTTCAATTTACAGAGGCATCTTAACCGGTTTGAACGAAGCCTTTATTATTGATGGAAAAAAGAAAGACGAACTTATTGCACTTGACCCAAAAAATGCTGAGGTTATTAAACCTGTTCTGCGGGGTAGGGATATAAAAAAATATAAAGCAGAGTTTGCTAATTTATGGTTGATAAATACACATAACGGATATAAAACAAAAAATGGCGTAAAAATTAACCGTATTGATGTTGAAAAAAATTATCCTGAAATTTATAAACATTTGCTCACATATAAAGACAAGCTTGAACCTCGCGCAGATCAGGGCGACCATTGGACAAACCTCAGAAACTGTGCATATATTGAAGAGTTTGAAAAAGAGAAAATTGTTTATAACGATATTTGTCAAAAATTAACTTTTGCAAAAAGTGATGCAGGTGTATATTTTAATAATACCGTATATTTTATATCTAATAATAAATATATAAAATTTTTGCTGGCTCTGTTAAACTCAAATACTATAGATTGGTATTACAGAACATTATCTGTACAATTAGGTAAAAAAGCAGTCAGAATGTTCAGTATTTATGTTGAGAAAATACCTATTCCAAAGATCTCTTTTGAAAGTCAACACCCCTTTGAAATATTAGTTGACTGTATTCTTTTTGCCAAAGAGCAAAACATGGAAACAGAGGCTGAATTATTGGAGTCTGTGGTTGATGGCTTGGTATATGACCTTTATTTTGAAGAAGAAATGAAGCAAATGCATTGTTATATTACCACTCGTATGACAGAAGTTTTAAAGCCATTTAAGGCCGACGATACAGATGATTTTAAAAGAGAATATGTGAAAAGTTTATACAATTTTTGTAAAAATGACAAAGTGGTTTATCATGCCCATATTCACAGCCGTACAGTAAAAATAGTAAAAATTATAAATCAAACTAAACATGACTGACGAAAGGTTAAACACTCTGAAAAATATTGTTTCTGATCCGGAAAGTAACTACGGACAAATTCGGATAACAAAAATTAAAATATCGGATTACCGTTTTTTCTGTGGCGAATACGAATTCGATTTCAATGGGAAAAATGTGCTGATGTATGGCGAGAATGGCAGTGGGAAAAGTTCTGTTTATAAAGCGCTGGGCTTGCTTGCAAGTAAAAAGTATAGCGAAATTACCGAACACGTAAATATATTTTCTGAAGGTAAGTCGCCTTTAGTTGAGTTTAGTTTTTCCAATGGAAGAGACCTTATAATACATAGCGATCTTGATGAATTACCCAAAGGAATGGAATTTATTGAAGGTTTATCGGTTTTCTCCCCCATGCTCGATTACAAAAAATTATTGAAAGTGCATTTTTCAATGAATGAGAAAGATGAAAACATCAATATTTATGATATGCTCCGTATTCTTTTTAAAGATTACCCATGTAAAGAAAAACAAACCCTTTCAGAGATTACTGATCCAATTGAATATTTTGACACTTTAAAAAGTATTGTTAATTCTGAATTAATTGTAAATTCTAACGAAATTCTGAATTTTTTTGAGGCAGATGTTAAAATCCTGTCGTTTGGGTTTCAACAAAAATTTGCATCAGATGGTCGTGGAGTTGAACCTGTAATTAATATTAAAGTTGAATTTAAAGATAATGAATTAACGAGCTATCATAATTTTCTCAACGAGGCCAGACTTACATCATTAGCCATTTCCATATATTTTTCCGCTATTCTTCGTTTGTTGGATACTTTAAACAAAGAATGCCTGAAAATACTTGTACTTGATGATTTGCTCATTAGTCTAGATATGAGTAATCGTTTGAAATTACTGGAAATACTTAAAAATAAATTTAACAATTTTCAAATTTTCTTTTTTACCCACGACAAAGAATCATTTGATCTATTCAGAGATAAAATGGACTGGGAAAAATTTGAACTTTACCTTCATGAAATTGATAATATACCCAAACCTATAATTAAAAAAGGTGCTTCTGAAATTGATAGAGCGAAAGAATTTTTTGCACAAAAAGAATATGAAGCATGTGCTTTATTTTTAAGAAAAGGCTTTGAAAAACTTTTAAAAAATTATTTACCACGGAGAGAGCAACTCGACAAAAATTTTAATGAACTGGATTTATCAGGCTTAATAGGAAAAGCTATTTTTATTTGTTCTTTTGACGATACTTTACAAATCTTGAAATCATTAAACAGTAATCGGAAACATTTGTTGAATCCGCTTTGCCACTCCAATCCTAAGACCATTCACGCAAATGAAATAAAAGAAGCTATCGAAAATTTGGAGAAACTTAACGAATTACTAAAATAGATATTATGGTTTACAAACTCTATGAACTCACTTACGAAGAGGTAAAAATAGTAGAGCCTGCCTTCGGTTTATCAGAAAAAGAATACAATGAGTACAAAATTCAATAAACCTCCGGCAGGTAAACCGGAATTTGCGTTGAGTGAGGAGGAGTATAAGAAATTTGAGACAAAATAAAAAAACAAATATTATGAGTAATATTAAATTATTTGAAAGTAAAAAAGTTCGTACTCATTGGGATGTTTAAAATGAACAATGGTTTTTTTCAGTAATAGATGTAATAGAAATACTCACGGAAAGTCCTCGACCACGAAAGTACTGGAGTGCCTTAAAATCAAAATTACTAGCAGAGGGAAGTGAAGTGTCCCTCAAATTGGGACAGTTGAAAATGCAAGCCGAAGATGGCAAATAAAACAACATATTCAAATACATGCCTTTATGAGCAATATAAAACTATTTGAGAACAGGCAAATCCGTTCTGTATGGGACGAAGCAGAAGAAAAATGGTATTTTTCCATTATAGATGTAGTAGCTATACTTACCGGCAGTCCAGATCCAAGAAATTATTGGAAGGTGCTGAAACACCGGCTGTCAAAGGAGGGAAATGAAACGGTTACAAATTGTAACCAGTTGAAATTGGTAGCAGAAGATGGCAAGTTACGAGAAACAGATGTTGGAGATGTTGAACAACTTTTTCGTTTAATCCAATCTATTCCATCGCCCAAAGCCGAACCCTTTAAACAATGGCTTGCCAAAGTTGGTTACGAACGTATGCAGGAAATAGCCAATCCGGAACAAAGCCTTGATAGAGCACGTGAAAACTGGCAAAAACTCGGGCGCAGCGAAAAATGGGTACAACAGCGCATGACAGGGCAGGAAACCCGAAATAAACTTACCGATTATTGGAAAGATGCAGGTATAAAAGAAAATGATGAATTTGCATTACTCACAAATATTATTCATCAGGAATGGACAGGGCTTACCGTAAAAAAACACAAAGATTTAAAAGGGTTAAAATCACAAAACCTAAGAGACCACATGAGTGAAGCTGAGTTGATTTTTACTGCCCTTGCAGAACTTTCGACAAGACAAATAGCAGAAACCGAAGAAGCAAAAGGCTTGCAACAAAATGCCAAAGCGAGTAAAAAAGGAGGAGCAGTAGCCAAAAATGCTCGTAAAGAATTAGAAAGCAAAACAGGTAAAAGTGTTGTAACAGGCGAAAATTTTTTACCACCCAAAAAAGAAAACAAAAAATTAAAATAAGACTTAGAAAAAGAAATAGACATAATGGTTTACAAACTCTATGAACTCACTTACGAAGAAGTAAAAATAGTTGAACCATCGCAGCAGGCACACACATTGTCAAGCCACACAGGCAATCTCACAAACCAAAGCCTGCCAAAGAGTGTGCCTGCACAGCCCTATTTTGCCCTATGGGGCAATTTGTCCACCGCACAAAAAAACAAAATAAATTGTGCTTCGATTCAACAGCAGTGGTTGATAAACAGGAATGATTATAAAGTAATATTATGAAAAGGGTAATAGTAAAACGCCCAGAACGCTAACAAAGGGCGTAGCACATTTCCCCCCCCCCATGATAACGCTAAAGCCCTACGTGCATGCGCATAGGTCTAAGGTAAGCGAAACTGTGCTAGCGCAGGTACCGTTGGAGGTAATATGACAAAAAAAATGTAACAAAAACTAAATTATGATATCCAATAATTCTAAAACAGGATTGACTATTATTTTAATAATGATAAGTTTCATTATTAATGCTCAAAATAAAATAATTAAAGAAAAACACACCCGAAAGATTGATTCACTCTTAAATATTCTGCATTGTGCCAGTCATGATACCATAAAAGTCAGAACATTTGCTTTGTTATGTGATGAGTACCGTAACAATGACCCTGAAAAAGCCATGCAATACGGGAAACAAGGTTTGTTCCTTGCACAAAAAATAGCTTATAAAAGAGGAACAGCTATTTGTTATAATAATATCGGGAATGTTCACAACATTCAGGGTAGTTATCTTGATGCGATAGAATACTATCAAAAGTCAATAGATATCAATGAAGAACTCGGGGATAAAAAAAGTGTAGCACACTGTTACGGTAATATAGGAATTATTTATAAAGAACAGGGTAATTACCCCAAAGCAATAGAATATTATCAACAATCTCTAAAAAAAGATGAAGAACTCGGTGACAAGAAGGGCATGGCTCAATGTTTTGGCAATATAGGAATTGTCTATTATAATCAGGGTAATTTTTCCAAAGCGATAGAATACATGCAGAAGGATATGGAAATAGCTGAAGAACTAAGAGATAATAAAGGGATGGCATCATGCTATAATAATTTAGGGGTTATATATATTGAACAAAAAAAATATTCAAAAGCTTTGGAATATTATCAAATGTCCCTAAAAATCAGTGAAAAGTCTGGGGATAAAAAAGGGATAGCCCAATGTTATGGCAATTTCGGAATTGCTTATTACGCACAAGGTAATTACCCCAATGCCCTTAAATACTACCAACAAGCGTTAGCAATTTTTGAAGAGTTAGGGAATAAAGGGGGAATTACTATCACATTGGGGAATATTGCATCATCATATAATAAACTAAAAAAATATAACAATGCTATTGAATATGCAGAAAAAAGTCTGAAAATTGCTAAAGAAATAGGCTCGCTTGATGATGAAATGATTGCTTTTGAAAATTTGGCAGAAGCATACGACAGTTTGGGCAATACAAAAAAAGAACTGATTTATTATAAACTGTTTACTATGGCAAAAGACAGCTTGTTCAATGAAGAAAAGCATAAACAAATTACTAAAATGGAAGCTATATACCAGACAGAGAAAAAACAAAAAGAAATCGAACTTAAAAATACACAACTTGCCAAAAAAGAAGTTGAAGTTAAACAACAAAAAACTCAAAAATTTGCATTTATAGGTAGTTTTATTTTAATGTTGATATTATCAGTAGTGATTTTTAAAAGTTACAGGGACAAGAAAAAAGCAAATATCCTGTTAACTGAACAGAAACACGAAATAGAAGAAAAGAACGAAGAACTCAATCAGCAAAATGCTGAATTAGCGGCACAAAGAGATTATATTGCACAAATACATGAAAATATTACTGAAAGTATCCGGTATGCTGAACGGATACAAAAAGCTGTACTACCCGATGAACAATATATTAAAAACAGAATTCAAAATGATTTTTTTATCTTATTTAAACCAAAAGATATTGTTTCTGGAGATTTTTATTTTGTAGAACAGCGGAAAAATAAGTTATTAATTGCAGTAGCAGATTGCACGGGTCATGGAGTCCCCGGGGCTTTTATGAGTATGTTAGGGATTTCATTTTTAAATGAAATAATTGCTAAAGAAGGAGTACAATCTGCAAGCCATGTTTTAGATGAATTAAGAAATTATGTAATTCATTCATTACAACAAAAAGGAATTATGGGTGAACAGAAAGATGGAATGGATATAGCTTTTGTTGCTTTAAATATTAATACAAATGAACTCCAGTTTGCAGGTGCAAACAATCCTATATATCTTATACATACAAACACTAATAATGAATTAACTGAAATCAAAGGAGATAAAATGCCTGTAGCAATTCACGATAGTATGAATAATTTTACTAATCAAATTATACAATTACAAAAAGGAGATATTTTTTATTTAATGAGTGATGGTTACAAAGACCAATTTGGAGGTTCAAAAGGTAAAAAATTCTTATCAAATAATCTTAAACAATTACTATGTGAACATTGCATCAAATCTATGAACGAACAAAAAGAAGTTCTCGATAATACTATTGAAAACTGGAAAACTGGTTATGAAATTAAATATGAACAGACAGATGATATTACAGTTTTTGGCATTAAAATAAATTGATTACAATCCATACTATCTATAACATTGCGTGTAGCGACCATTCTTTGCTGATAAATGCTATCCTGACGGCATGCGCATTAAGTCTAAGGTTAGCGAAACTGCGCCAACGCAGAAACCTTTAGCATTAAATTGGTAACAAATACACTCAAGTCATTAATATAGCAGTGGCATACATGTTTACGACTCTTGTTTAACTCTAAAAACTCTTTTTGCCGTTTTCATTTTTCATCTTACATTTGTATAATTTATGATGAAAGAAAAAACCCCAATATCGCTCTATGAACTGAACCTGCTGATAAAAGGAAAAATCTCACAGGCTTTTCCTGAAAAAGTATGGATTGTTGCAGAAATCAGCGATCTTACTCTGAACCGGAACGGTCACTGTTATCTTGACCTTATTCAAAAAGATACTATTTCGAATCAAACCATTGCCCGCTCACGGGCTACAATCTGGAGCTATACCTTTCGTTCCCTGCGCCCTTTTTTTGAAAGCAGCACAGGACGTGAGATTTCAGCCGGACTTAAAATAATGGTTCTTTGTTCAGTTGAATTTCATGAGGTTTATGGATTCAGTTTAAATATTTTAGATATTGATCCTACCTACACTTTGGGCGATATTGAAAAAAAGAAAAAAGAAATCATTGCAAAGCTTCAGGCAGAAGGCATTTTCAACATGAATAAGGAGCTGGAATTTCCGGCTGTTCCACAAAAAATTGCCATCATCTCCTCTCCTACTGCTGCGGGCTACGAAGATTTTATCAAGCAGCTCCACAACAATCCATCAGCATATAAATTTTATACAAAACTTTTTCCCGCCACAATGCAGGGCGATGAAACTGAAACCAGCATTATTGCGGCACTTGAAAAAATTTATGCGTATGAATATTTTTTCGATGTGGTGGTCATTATCCGTGGCGGAGGTGCTAAAGCTGATCTCAATTCGTTCGACACATACAACCTTGCTTATCATATAACTCAGTTTCCGTTGCCGGTAATTACAGGAATTGGACACGAACGCGATGATACAATTACAGATATGGTGGCGCACACAAAATGTAAAACACCTACTGCTGTAGCCGAATTTCTGATTAATGAAGTTACGGAATTTGAGATGCAGCTCGAAGAACTAAAAAATTTATTTACGGAAACAATTACAGAGCAAATCAAGGATCATAAACAAAAAATTGAGAGTTTGTCTTATTCGTTCTTACCTCTTGTTCAAAATCTGATATTTCAGAAAAAGAACAAACAGGATATTCTGCAATTGCGCTTTATCAGCAATGTTCAGAATGTTATTGAAAACTCGAAAGCGAAACTTACAGGTATTTCTGCTAGTCTGTATCAAAACATAGCTTTTTACAAAACAATCAACAATCAAAAAATAGAAACTTACAGAAAAATGTGCTTCCGAAGCTGTGAAAATTATATCAATTCAGGAAAACACAAAATAGAAATGCTCGAAATAAAAAACAAAAGCCACGATCCGTATGTGATATTGAAAAAAGGATATTCCATCACAAGAAAAAACGGTAAAATTCTGAAAAGCATTGCAGATATTAACGAGGGAGACACATTGGAAAATATTCTTGCAAATGGAAAAATAATCAGTACGGTTAAAACTAAAACCCCTGCAAATGATTCAACAAATTGAATTTTCTTTGCCTCCCTGCAAAAGAGGTTTTCACCTCATAACATCGCTTATTGAAAAAAAACTGGAATCTTTACCGGAAAAAGGCTTGCTTCACATTCACATCAAACACACATCAGCAGGTATTACCATAAATGAGAATGCCGACCCTACAGTACGCCTTGATTTTGAAACATTTTTCAATAAACTTATTCCTGAAAATTCAAATTATTTTAAACACACCAGCGAAGGAAGCGATGATATGCCTTCGCATCTGAAAGCCTCTATAATAGGACAAAACATAACAATCCCGATTACAAATTACCGAATGAATTTAGGAACATGGCAGGGAATTTATTTTTGTGAATTCAGAGATTTTGGTGGCGATAGAAAAATTGTGCTTACTATGTATTCGTGAAAAAAATCTAATCTGATAAATGAATTTTCTTTTAACACGAATTACCTAAATCAGGACAGGTTACACGAATTTGATTCATTTAGAATTACCCATTTTCAGCCTTTGGATTGAAGGCTGATTTGTGTGGGGTGTGAATGTGCCTTGCTGTGTGTGCAGTATTTTTGAATACCTTTTCCTACATTTGTTATAAAACAATAAAAATTTCGTATTTTTGCATCAATATAATTCGAATAAAAATATTATGGAAACCATATCACATAAAACAGAAATTGAAAACACTTTTTCACGTGTCAGAACAATTTCTTTCAGAGAGAAAAAAAGCCCTCTTTTAGATGAAGAAAAAGTAAATGCTTTTTTAGATGCAATGATTGAATTTAAAAAGATACTGGTTGAAAAAACTCAAATTATTAATAACATAAATGAGCGTATTGAAAAACTGACTTGGTTTAGTGATTTAGACGAAGATTGTTTGATGATTTTAAATGACCTGATTTCTTCTGCAAAAGACTTGCGTTCTTCTCTGATCCGCCAATATGTTTCAATGAATGATCTCAGAAAAAAAGGCATTGCTAAAGAAGAAATAAAAGATTTTAAAAATTCCATTGATGAATTAAAAGAAGCGTATGAAGACTTGGAATCTGTCTTCTTTTTTCTTCCAAAAATTACTGCATTTGTTGACACAACGAAACAACTTTCTCTTGTTTAATGGAAATTTTTTGTATAGAGGATTTTAAAGTTGAATTTGAAAAATTAATTTTAAAAAAATCTTACAGTACCCTCACTCAGGAAATTATCGATTATTTTTTCAATAAGTCTTTTTAAGAACTTTGCTCCGGTACACGACTAAACAATAGTGATGAAACTCCTTATATTAAAAAAAGATTAAGCGGACGTGGCGGTTTCAGGGTATATTTTCTTTTGATAATGAAAGATGATCGTTTATATCTTATGTTTGTTCATCCTAAAACTGGTTCGCTGGGAGCTGAAAATATAAACGATGAATCGAAAGCCTACCTTTATAAAAAGATTTTGAATTGTATTAAATCCGGTGATTTGTATAAGATTGAAATTAACGGAAGCAATAATCTTGTTTTTATGAAGCAACAGCAAGTTTAACAATCTTATTATCTCGGATTGCAAATCCGAGATAGCTGGGGTATTCGTGATTTAAGTCCTTAAAAAAGACTTCCTTGATGCATAGACTGCATAATATTATTATAAGGCTCTTAACATTATACAATTCGCGAAATTCGTATCAAAAAAATTTATCAAACAATATTTTAAAACGCAAATCCCAAATGCAAATCCCCAAGAAATGCAAAAGACATGGGCATTTCACGAGGGTCATGCGAAAACTGAACTCCCAGTCCGATGTTAAAATTAATATAAAAATGACTTGGCCAATTGCGCTGAATACCCCATATCAAACCGGCTTTGTCATATATCGCAAAATTTGAATCGCCAAAAAAATGCTCGTATCTGCCACCAATATAATTTCCGGAAAAACGATTGATACTTTTACCTTCTTTTATTCTTCGCGCAAAATTGTAATAATGCCTGAACTCTCCGAAAAAATTCGGATAAAAATGAAAGGAATACTGATTTTCCAATGTATCAATAACAAGACTTGCATACACGCCAACCACAAAAGTATTATCCCCAACCACTTGCCGTTCGTACGATACACCGGGAGATAAAATGCTCAAGCGAAAAACAGATTTCTTTATAATAAGAGGATCGTCAGAAGGCATATCATCATTGGGAATCTGGCAATATGCAACATTAAATGCACAGCAAAAAATCAGTGATAGAAAAACAAATTTTAACATTTTAACTAACATTTCAACAAAATAAATAAAAGCTTATTTCTTATTGCTTCCCTGCAATGTATAACGTTCCATTCACGTGTTGTTGCTTGTTGTCGGAATAATTTTTAAAAATAAAAAAAAATACTTACTCGACAAAAAAAGTGGAAATTAAATTTATGATAGTAAAAATAAAATTTACTTTTTTTAAATTTCCGGTAATTGTGTTCCTTAACTACAAGGTTTCATACGCGCAATCAAATTTTTTACACCCACGTTTGCAATACCGGAAGTAATATCTGACATTGCATAAGGAATAACAAGAACATTATTATGTATTAAAGAACCGCATGAATAAACAACATTAGGCACATACCCTTCCCTTTCTTCTTCATTTGGTGTAAGAAGAGGTTCTTCAAGCCGTGCAATAATTTTTGACGGGTCTTCAAGATCAAGTAAAATAGCACCAATAGAATATTGCCTCATTGCTCCGACACCATGTGTAAGAACAATCCAGCCTTCGCTGGTTTCAAGCGGTGAACCACAATTACCAACCTGCACAAATTCCCATGGCATCATAGGCTGCTGAATAATTTTTGATTCATGCCAGAAATGAAGATGATCAGAAAACATAATATGATTATTTTCACCATCCAATCGTGAAAGCATTGCATATTTGCCTTTTATTTTACGGGGAAACAAAGCCATTCCTTTATTTTGAACAGCTTTTCCATTCAAGGTTATTATATTAAAATTCAAAAAATCCCGGGTCTCTAAAAGTTGAGGAAGAATGCAAACCCCATTGTACGCAGTATAAGTAGCATAATAGGTAAACTCGCCATTATCATCAAAAAATTCAACAAACCTAGCGTCTTCAATACCCCTGCTTTCATTTTCCGAAACTGGAAAAATGACCCGTTCTGAAATATTATTTTCTAATCTGAATTTGATAAAATAATTAGAGTTAGCAAGCCACAATATATTTTTAATCGCTTCATTTTTGCTTAAGGTTTTCAGATTCAGATGCAGAGCGTCAATGCTTGATTTTAATTCAGCAAAAGTGAACATTTCAGGTAAAGGTTTAAATACACTTTCACTCCTTTCGTTCCATGCATTCATGTCTTTTATTTTCATTTGAAATAAATGACGGTCGTAAAACTGATCATTTCTGATTTTTGGAGTTTCTGCAAATTCGCTCAAAGAATCAAAAAGAATGGAACAATTTTCCGAAATAATACCGCTTCGGAAAACAATGGAAGAAATATGCCCCTCCCCTGTAGCCCTGAGGCTCATTATGAACCTGAGGTTGCCCGGTTCAACACCGCTCTGATCAGGGTGCGGTACAATAGACGGATTAAAAAGGGCAGCAGATTCAACAGAATACTCCATCGTGAAAAAGGCTCCTATCAGAAGTTTTTTTGTTTCACTTATCTCCGTGTCGCATGGGAAATATTCAGAAACTTTATTGAAATTATCTGTGAAAATGGTATCGATTTTTTTGTGCCTGTCAGAGAAATTCAGATTAACAGAAAATAATAAGTCGGTGGCTTCATTTTCCGTCAACCTGATTACCCTGTCAACTATTTTCGGGATGCGCAAAAAATTACTCGGTATATTTAAGCGGGTTATCACTCTCGATGTATCGCGTACTATTTTTGTTTTTCTTCGTTTAACCAAAGGATTTTTTAATGCTTTATCATCCATTTTTTTATCAATTATATTGTATTCATTGAACATTTAAAATCTTGTTATAAACTTCGAGATATCCTTCAATCATTTTCTCCCGGCTGAATTTTGAAAAAGCTTGATCTCTGCAAAATTTTCTATCAATTGTATTAATCTTGTGTACCGCATTAACAGCTTCTTCAATCGTGTTTGTTAAAAAGCCTGTCTTCCCATCATTTATTAATTCAGGCATTGAGCCTTTGTTAAAAGCGATAACCGGCGTACCGCAAAATAAAGATTCTGCAACACTTAATCCGAAAGGTTCTTCAAAACTTACAGGATGCAGAAGTGCGTAAGCTTCCCCCAACAAGATGTCTCTTTCTACAGGGTTTGAATTTCCAACATAAATAATATCATCATTATTTATAAAAGGTTTAACCTTGTTGTTAAAATATTCTTGGTCTTGAATTAAACCTGAAATTATCAGCTTTCTTCCTGATTTCCCTGCTATCTGAATTGCCTCGTATGTACCTTTTTCAGGATGTATCCTGCCAAAAAAAAGCAAATATTTTTTTGAATGTTCCCTAAATGTAAACTCGTTTGTTTTTATTCCATTGTAAACAGTCGCTATGTATTCAAGTTCAGGACTGCGGTCTGAATTGCTGATTGAAACGTAAAAATTATTTTTGTTATATTTTTTATAAACAGGAATTATTTTCGGAGATGAAAAACCATGAATGGTTGTAAGCATGGGCGTTTTGATAAGAGAAGAATAAGTGAGTGGAAGAAAATCGAAATTATTATGAATCAAATCAAATTGATTTGCCTGCTCCATAAGATTACTGATATGAAGACATTCCCATACTTTCGGATCTATCTCGGGATTTTCACAGTAAGAGTCTTTTGAAACATATTGTAGTTTTCCTTTTGTAATTGAATTTCCGGTTGCAAATAAAGTTACCTCAATGCCTTTCTCGACTAACCCTTCTGCAATGTTTGACGCAACCTGTTCCCATGGTCCGTATTTCAGCGGTGGGGTTCTCCATGCAATAGGAGATAAAATTGCTATTTTCATATAGCTTTTCTTGGTATGTTTAAACAATGATCAACCAGATTTTCAATATTTGCTGTACCAACACACATTACACTATCTGCACCACCCCAGTATATTTTAATGCTGCCATCTTCTTCAGGAACAGCACCGCAGGTAAATACTACATTATGTACATATCCTGTTATTTCATAAACTTTTTCCGGCTGTAAAATCCATTCATCACACACGGCAATTATCTTAGAAGGATTTTCAAGCTCATGTAAAGCAATTCCTAATCTGTAAACACTTCCATCCATGGTTGGAAATACACCGTGATAAATGCTTAACCAGCCACGATCTGTTTTTACCGGTGGTGCTCCGGGGCCAATTTTCATTTCATCCCAATGATATTGCATGGGTTTCATTATAAGTTTTGATTCTCCCCAATATTTCAAATCCGGAGAATAAGAAATCCAGATAGACCAGGGTGATATTTCTGAATGAGGACGGTCAAGTCGAGCATACAAGCCATTAAATTTTTCAGGAAAAATAACAACATTACGATAATCGGCTTCAGTAATAAGTGAGAATCGTTCAACGGATATAAAATCTTTTGTTTTTGCAAGACCAACACGAACACCATGCCGGGAATAGGCGCTGTAGGTAATAAGATATTCACCTTCAAGAAATACAATCCGAGGATCTTCCACTCCATATTCCTCATATTCTTTAAAAGCCCCTTCGGTAGCAGGAATCATAAAAGGTTCTTTATCTACAATAAAATTAAACCCATCATCGCTTTCTGCTTTGCCAAGAATACTTCTTCCATTCATTTTATGAGAACGAAAAATCATTATATATCTGTCTTTGAACTTAACAACACCTGCATTATGCACTGTAGCAACAGGGTAGGGCACATCATTTTTTGTAAGAATAGGATTATTGTGGTATCTTTTAATTAACATAAAATACGAATTAAGATTATGATATTTCTTCTAATTCTTCAAATGCCTGCAGAACGATCAAATGAGAAATTAAATATGATAGCGAACTTTCAGCTCCTTGGTTACGATTAACACCATATTTCTCAAACCCATCACAACACCCTTTTGTCTCAAAATCGAATAAATTCATTCTAAGATCATTTTCACCCATGAACCACATGAAGCTGGAAAATAATTTTGTAAGATATTCTTTATCTTTTGTTAAATGAAAAGCCTGATGATACATTAAAACCATTGCCAGAGCATCCACAGGTTGTTGTGCAAACATGGATCGCTCACCTTCTTTTTTATACCATTTTTCATTACCAATGATTGATAAATAACCATCCTTAAGTGTAATTTCAGTAAGGAAATTCATAGTTTCCAACGCAATTTTCGATATTTTATCATCATAAAGAATCTCTGCAGAATGTAAAAGCGCAAGTGGTAATATCCCATTATCATAAGCAAGTAAAGGCTCAAACCATTTCCAATCAGGAGAGCTGTTTTCTTCATAATTTTTAATTAATTTACCGGCAAGATTTCTTAATCTTTCGGTCATTGATTCGTCAGAAGGATTACTCCTGAGGTAATAACTTATTCCTACCATTGAATTGGCAATAGCCCTGATTGATTGAAGCTTTTCAAAATTTGGAGATGCATCAAAAAAAACTAATTTACCGGTTTGATAATAAGCATCGTTGGGTGCATTGCCCAACAGGTATCCGAGAGCCCAAATAGTTCTTCCAAACGAATCTTCAGATCCAACTTCGTCTAGAAAATTTCTGCTGAAGCTTAAAAAATTCCGGAATGTTCCGTCTTTGTTTTGCATATAATGAATATAGCTCAGATATATCGGAGCTAAATTCAATGCAAGCTTATCTTTTTTTTGCCGGTAAGCCATAAGTGCCATAAGCAAAGCCCTTGCATTATCATCGAGACAGTAACCTTCTTTCAGGTTTGGGATACCAAATTTCGCATGCTGTATAATTCCTGTATCATCGGTCATTCGCTTAATATGATCTAATGAAAATGGTGGTAGAATCAGTGGATCTAAAGAGGTTTCTTTTTTTACCAGTACTTCGGGTTTTGTAGCAAGAATTTGTTCGACAAGTTCAATATATTTTCCACCGGATTTAGGCCATGTTATTGTTTTTCCATAGTCATAAGCTTTTTTTCGCAAATTTTTCAGTGCTTCAGGATGATCCAGCAAGTCCATAAAAATCATTGAAAGCTCCTCTGAATCATTAAAATTAAACAGCCTTCCTCTTCCATCGGCCAATAACTCGGAAGCATGCCAGTAGGGTGTTGAAATAACAGCAGAACCTACACCTATTGCATAAGAAAGTGTACCACTGGTAATCTGGGCTTCGTTCAAATAGGGCGTGATATA
This sequence comes from Bacteroidetes bacterium GWF2_35_48, assembly GCA_001769125.1. Taxonomy (GTDB): domain Bacteria; phylum Bacteroidota; class Bacteroidia; order Bacteroidales; family GWF2-35-48; genus GWF2-35-48. Next base: position 42,254 of record MEOG01000137.1, read on the forward strand.
TATATCAGATGCTGATAAATATTTGAATAATTCTTTTTGATTAACAAATTCATTCATGAAAAAAACATGATTGTCTAAATTCAAACTTTTAATCAAACGTTGAAGATAATTACGATATTCTTCGCCTGAATGACGAAGAACATTCGGGTGGGTTTTACCCAGAACCATATACAAAACTTCAGGGTATTTTTCAATAACTTTGGGCAATGCTTTAATTACTGTTTCAATCCCTTTATTCCTGCTGATAATTCCAAAAGTAAGTAGTATTTTTTTATTTTCAAGTTTAAATTCCTTTTTAGATTGTTCCTGGTTATACTGAATATCCGGCACACCATGTTCTATAAAAGCAATTTTCTCTTTATCCACATTATAAACACTTGTAAGAAATTCAATAGCTTTGTGACTCATTACAACAACCTTGTGAGCCATTTTACATATTTCCTGCAACACAGCCTTTTCATTGTAAGAAGGTGTTTTTACAATTGTATGAAGTGTGACTATCAATGGTATTTCAAGCCGGTGAAGCAATGGAAGAATATATATGCCATTTTGACCGCCATATATTCCAAATTCATGTTCCAGTACACATATATCTGCGCCACTGAGATTGATAAACTTCACGGCCTTCAGGTAGTCGCGCTGATGTTCCTGCCGGATTGTAAGTTTTACTTCTTCTGGATAATTAAAAGTTTGTTCGTGATCGTCCATGGCTACAATAAACCCTTCAATCAGATCTGTTGTTGAGTTATTACCTGATACCATTGATTTATATAAATTCATGGTAAAAGTACCAATACCACATTCACGCGGCGGATATGTTCCTATATATGCTATTTTCATAATTTCAAAATTTATTTATAATGAAACCATCCCCACTTTTCTCATTTTTGTTTTGGTTTTACTCTTACTATTTTTTCACAATAAGTTTTTGTTTTGCAGACCATTCTTTTGACTTGATTTCAACTATATAAATTCCATTATATAAATAGTCAAGATTGAAAATATTCTGATCTTTCTGAAGAATTTCTGTTCTAACTAATTTACCAAGAATATTGTAAATATTTAATGTTACAGCATTATTAAAATTATAGTCAATAGTTATTGTTTCTGTGTTAAAAGCAGGGTTTGGATAAATTAATGAACGATCTTTAATTAAATCATCAATACTTGTTAAACTGGTATATGCTTCAATTTTGAAATCATCAATAAATATCGAAACATTTGGTGTAAAATGGTAGCTGCCAAAATTAATATTATTCCCGGCAACAGTGTTAGCTGTTGCAAATAGCGCAATCGTATCTGTTGTACCAAATTCAACAAATTTAAAAGAGATGGCATTACTTTTTAATGAAAAATCCATTACATAAGTTTTAGAAATATCAAGATATGCTTTTTCTGCTGCAAGCGTAGTAGAGCCCCCTGTATAGTCATATAGATAAATTCCAATTGTGTCAGAATTTGACATTATACCTGCTCTGTAAACAAATTGTCCGTTGTCTCTTGCCCCTATTGAAAATCCATAGCCTGAATAGGGCGCTCTGAATTTACAGCTAATTCTGATACTGTCGTAATTTATTGCATTCACGTAAGATGCCATACAATAAGCAGGCGCTACAGCTTCATTGGCAATTATAAATTCATTGTTGAAAATATTTGACTGTGTCATTCCCGGTGATGGGCTTACAGTGTAGTTGCTTCCCAGTGTACCATCAGCTCTGTTGAAATCATCAAAATAAAGAGTTTGCCAAGACTGCGCATTTATTTGCGTTAATGCAAAAACGCTAAATAATAATAGTATTATTTTTTTCATCTTTTTTTGTCAGTGATTATAGTGCTGACTCCGCACGTTTAAATTATATGGCTTTAATTTTTTGAGCTTATTTTAAATCGTGGTAAAACGCTATTATAGAGGATTGCGATGAAATGTACGCAGACTACAAATTATTGATTTTACTGCCGTAGCATTAAAACCCTGAAGTGAGCGAATAATATATTTCTAAAGTTACAATAATAAATCGAACTTCTATCTTAATACACAAAAAGTATTCAAAAATAGATCTTTTTATGTATTATGATATTTTTTTCAAGCACTGTCGTAAACATGCTCTCTATGCTTTAACACAACATTAACATCATATTTTTCACGCAAATGCTTTGCCAGTTTTTCAGCAGAGTAAACAGATCTGTGCTGCCCTCCTGTGCATCCAAAATTAAACATAAGATGTGTAAAATTTCGCTTCATGTATTTCTCCACACTCTGCTCTGCAAGCGCAAAAACAGATTTTAAAAATCTTTTCATTTCCTCTTCCTTATCTAAAAAAGCAATTACAGGAGCATCCATCCCATTAAGATTCTTGTATTCATCGTACCTTCCGGGATTATGTATAATGCGGCAATCAAATACAAAACCGCCTCCATTTCCAGAAGTATCTTCCGGAATTCCTTTTTTAAATGAAAAACTGGTTACAGAAACTGTAAGTATAATTTTCTGCTCGTGCTCCTGATTTGCATATTTTTTCAACTCTTCCGAAAGTACAATCTGCTCCAACGCATTCCATAATGCAGGAATTTCAACAGGAAGTTTTACATTCTTCAACAAAAATTCCAGATTTGACACTGCATAAGGAATACTTTTTAAAAAGTGCTCTTTTTTCTCATAAAAGCCTCTGAATCCATAAGCTCCCATTGCCTGCATGATACGAATCAATACGTAACCATAATAATATTCTTTGAATTTTTTTCGGTCAAGAGGAAGAATCTTATCTGTAACATCTATGTAATAATCAAGCAATTCCTCACGCAGGTTTTGAGGAATATCTGCTTTTGCATCATAAAGAAGTGAAGCCAGATCGTATTGCAAAGCTCCTTTTCTTCCTCCCTGATAATCAATAAAGTAAACATTGTCATCTTTTACCATGATGTTTCTCGACTGAAAATCGCGATACAAAAAATATTTGCAATCTGACTGCAATAAATAATTGCTAAACGTTTGAAAATCATCTTCAAGATGCTGCTCATCAAATGAAATTTTTGCCAGTTTCAGAAAATAATATTTGAAATAATTCAAATCCCACATCATGGATTGCTTGTCAAATTCTGCGCGGGGATAACATACCGAGTATTCAAGATTTTTACCTGCTTGAATTTGAAACAAGGGCAGGGCTTCAAGCACTTTTTTATAAGTAACTATCAAATTTTCAGGAAATTCACTACCTATTCTTGTTTTAGTTAGAAAAGAAAACAGCGTCTCATCGCCAAAATCTTCAATAAGATACAAATCATGGGCATCATCACGAATATATACCTGAGGAACAGGAAGTTTCTGAGATAAAAAATGTTCTGTAAATTTATAAAATGCCCGATTTTCTTTTTTATCTGCATTGTAAACTCCCAAAACATTTCTTGTTTCACCTATAATTCGGTAATATTCTCTGTATGAGCCAGACTGAGGTAATATTGAAATACTTTCAACATCTTCACCTGCCCATTTCTCGAATAAAATTCTTAATTTCTGAGTTTTAGTTTCCACTGTATTTTTTTTTATGCCAAACATCAATTATCATATAACAGTTTGTATGCAGATTGTGGTTTTATTGTGGGATTATCAGCGTTGAAAAAATTAAGCTTTTAGAAAGCGATTTTGTCTGTGAGGTTGACTTTGTGCCACTTTCCATCCCGATAAAAAGCAGGGACAAGTCGTGCTTAATTTGTGTGTGAGAATATTTCTGTTTTACAATTTAACAAACTCTTCAACTGTCATCTGTAAATCTTGTTTAATTATTTTATTCAGCAAACCTCTATCAATTTGCTCACCTTTATGGAAAGGGATAACAGTGGTTCTTCCATCTTTATGTTGAAAAAACATATGACTTCCTTTCTGTCTTTTACATTCAAAATCTAAAATACTAAGAATACGGATTAATTCTTTTGCAGTTAATAAAGGTAGTTTCGACATAATTTAAACTTCTACTTGTTGTAAACTTACAAATTTACTAATTGGTTTAAATGATTTATTCGATTCAACATAAAGCAGAATTGCTTCTTTTGTCCTTTTTAATAATTCGTCATACGTTTTGGCTTGAGTATGACAGCCTTGTAATTCAATTACATTAGAAATAAGATAACCATCTGTACCAAGTTCAATGATTACATTGTATTTATGAAGTTTACGCATTTTTAAATTGTTATTATAGAATTAATAATAAATTTTGTATTCACAAATATAACCTTTTTTGAAATATTATTATAATATTTTTGAACACTCTATATAGTGTTTGTCCATAATGTCCGATAGCTGCGTTACTCTTGTGTTGAAAACAGTCATTTACAAAAGTAAACTCCTTGGTTTTCAACACTGCGAAAGCCCTGCCTACCGGCAAGGCAGGCTTGCTCTCGAACATTCTGAACCAAACACTGACTTTATGGACGGACACTATATAAGCATTCCTATTCAAGTTCTGTTCTATTATGTGTAAATTTCTTGTATTGCTCCACTAAAAGGGTTTTGAAACCAGCCACGTTATTGGTAATAGAGTTCTGGTAATTGAGCTTGTCGAAATTACCTGCTACCTGAAACCTGCTTAGCAGCTGCTTCTCCTGCAAGCCAACCTGTTGTAAAAGCAATTTGCAAATTATATCCTCCTGTATCTGCATCAAAATCAAGAACTTCTCCGGCAAAGTATACGTTTTCAACTTTTTTTGATTCAAAAGTTTCCAAATTTATATCTGAAATGCTCACGCCGCCGGCTGTAATGATAGCTTCCTTAAATCCTGTGTGACCTACCACATTGAAAACAAGATTCTTAAGCCATACTCTCAGTTTTTTCCGTTCCAGTGCGCTTATTGTATTAGCCTGTTTTTCAGAATCAAATCCTAATTCCTGCGCACAAAAGGGAGCAAGTAAACCGGGCAAAAGCAATTTCAAATAAGAACTGATTTTCATCTTTCCATGTTCATCTATTTCACGAAGAAGCCTTTGATCCAATTTCTGGTCATCAAGAGCCGGTTTTAAATCTATTTGAATTTGAACTTTTTTCTTTTCATTTAATGAATCAACAGCTAAGCGACTTAAAGTTAGAATAATAGGACCAGACAGCCCAAAATGCGTGAACAACATTTCTCCAAACTCGCTTTGCATTTTCTTCCCCTCAACCCAAAGGCTGGCTGTAACGTTTTTTAAACTAAGTCCCATTAATTCAGACACTTTAGGATGATTAACCCGTAAGGGAACAAGAGCCGGTCTTGTTGGAATTATTAAATGATTTGTTTGTTTTGCAAATTTATATCCATCCCCGGTGCAACCTGTTGCCGGATACGATAAACCTCCCGTTGCAATAATTATTGAATGTGCTGAGAATTGTTGTTTTGGGTTGTTAATGGTTATACGCAGGTTCTTCGCAGGTTCGTCCGAAATACTAATATCCTGAACTTCAGCATTCAATAGGAATTCAACCTTTTGCGTTTTGCAATAGGAAATTAAAGCATCTGCTACCACATTTGCATCATCACTTAAAGGAAAAATACGAGATCCGCGCTCCTCTTTTGTCGGAATATTAATTTCTGCAAAAAAATCAATAAGATTCTTTGAAAAAAATCGTGAAAACGCAGGCCTGAGCTTCTTCCCTTCCGGATGAATGCACTTTACAAATTCAGATAATGGAGCAGTGTTGGTAATGTTGCAACGACCCTTTCCTGTTATCCTTAGTTTTCGTGCTGCCTGTGCCATTTTCTCAAGCACTAAAATACGGTTGCCCAATTGAGAAGCTCTTGCAGCGGCAATCAATCCAGCCGGTCCGGCGCCAATTATGATAATATCAAAATGCTTTTCCATATTTATCCCAAAAGTACAATTTTCTTTGTTATTATAATCATATCCTGATATTAGTATAAAAAATAATTAAATAAACGTATTTTAGTATTCAATTTATTGATTACCAAAATAATAAAATTTAAAATACTGTCAAACAAGTACATGCGAATACAACCCTGAAATTATTATGTGAAATGTCTTCTTATGATTTTCATCAAACTATAGAAAGAAAATTTTAATATATTTGGAGCTTATTTAGATTCATTCTAAATTTGGAGCAAATCGGAATATGAAATTATCAGAATTAAATATTAATGAAAAAGCCATTATCTCAAAAATAAGGGGAAGAGGTGCATTTAGAAAACGAATCATGGAAATGGGATTTGTAAAAGGGCATGAAGTGAAAGTTCTTCATAGCGCACCTTTAAAAGATCCTATCGAGTATGAAATGCTGGGATATAAAATTTCGCTACGCCGAAGTGAGGCTGATTTAATTGAAGTCGTAGCTTCGCACGAGGAGGCGATTCCATTAATATTTGAAAATGAATACTTTGACCTGATTTCTGAAATTAAACGAAAATTTAAACCCGAAAGTAAAAACATCTCAGTAGCTTTAGTCGGAAATCCCAATTCAGGAAAGACAACCCTCTTTAATTACGCATCGGGTTCCAGAGAGCATGTTGGAAACTATAGTGGGGTTACAGTTGAAGCGAAAACTGCTCGTTTTGAACAAGATGGATATACTTTTGAGCTTGCCGATTTGCCGGGAACTTACTCGATAACCGCCTATTCGCCGGAAGAATTATATGTAAGAAACTATATTTCTGAAAAAATGCCCGACATTGTTATAAATGTTGTGGACGCTGCCAACCTTAAAAGGAATCTTTATCTGACAACCCAGCTTATTGATATGGATATCAAGGTTGTAGTTGCCCTGAATATGTACGATGATCTAGAGAGAAAAGATAAAAAACTTGATTATGAACAACTTGGCAAACTTCTCGGTATACCCTTTATTCCAACTGTAGCATCAAAAAGAAAAGGAATAAAAGAATTGTTTGAAAAAGCAATTCTGGTTTTTGAAGATAAAGATGAAATCATCAGGCACATTCATGTTAATTATGGGCATAATATTGAAAAATCAATTAAAGTAATTCAAGCACTTATAAAACAGGATGTTTCATTAATGAATGTGTATTCATCACGGTATTTATCTATTAAGCTTCTTGAAAAAGATAAGGATATTTTGAACTTTTTTTCTGCAAAATCTTATTTTTCCGAACTCCAATCTACTGTTAATCAGGAAATTCAAAAATTAGAAACCCTGTTTCGGGAAGATACAGAGACAATAATTGCAGATGCCAAATACGGGTTTATATCAGGAGCACTGAAAGAAACGTATCAGGAAAGCCTGAAAGAACGAATTGATAAAACAGAAATCATTGATTCATTTATCACGCACAGGTTATGGGGGTTTCCGGTTTTTTTGTTTTTTCTGTTTATCATGTTTTACACAACATTTAAATTAGGCGCATATCCACAGGAATGGATTGAGCAGTTAGTAGGCTTGCTGGGCAATGCGGTTGATTCACTAATGACACCTGGAATATTGAAAGACCTGATTATTAACGGAATAATTGGAGGTGTGGGGGGCGTTATCATTTTTCTTCCAAGCATATTGATTCTCTTCTTATTTATCTCATTTTTAGAAGATTCTGGTTATATGGCTCGCGCTGCTTTTATCATGGATAAACTTATGCACAAAATTGGTTTACATGGTAAGTCGTTCATTCCCATGATTATGGGTTTTGGGTGTACCGTTCCAGCTGTTATGGCAACCCGCACGCTTGAAAACCGGAGCGACCGACTGCTTACCATGTTGATTACACCTTTCATGTCGTGCAGCGCCCGATTACCAGTTTACATTCTGTTAATCAGTGCTTTCTTTCCCAAATATCCGGGAATAATGCTTTTTACGATTTACCTGATAGGAATTTTACTCGCTATTATTCTGGCTATTATCCTTAAAAAAATATTTTTCAAAAAAGAAGAAGCTCCCTTTGTGATGGAACTTCCGCCCTACAGGGTTCCAACATTAAAAGCAAGCCTTGGTCACATGTGGCACAAAGGTTCGCAATATTTACGGAAAATGGGAGGTATTATCCTTATTGCATCAGTAATTATCTGGGCTTTAGGCTATTTTCCTAGAAATGTTGCCCTTAGTAAAGATTACGATCGGGCAATTTCAATGATAACTATTGAAAAAAATTCCATAGAAAAATCTTCTGCATTTTCTGAAGAAAAGAAAAGAGAACGGCTTGCTATTTTTGATGCAGAAATTCAAAAAATTTCAATTGAAAAAGAAAGTGAATTTTTAGAAAAATCGTATATAGGGCAAATTGGTCATTTTATTGAACCAGTAATGACTCCATTAGGTATTAACTGGAAAATGAGCATAAGTCTTCTTGCGGGAATTGCCGGAAAAGAATTGGTTGTAAGCACATTAGGGGTACTATATCAAACCGGAAACACAACAGAGCCCGACTCTCAATCGCTTATTTACCGTATGCAAAATGAGCGTACACAAAATTCAAAATATATTGAAATACAAAAAATTACACCTCTTTCAGCTTTTGCTTTTATGATATTTATTCTGATTTATTTTCCTTGCATTGCAGTAATTGCAGCAGTGAAAAAAGAATCAGAAAGCTGGAAGTGGGCAATTTTTACAATTTTTTATACAACAGGTTTGGCTTGGATGGTTGCTTTTGTGGTTTATCAGGTGGGAAGGGTGTTGTTATAGAAATTACGAATTACGAATTACGAATTGTACTGTAGAATCGCTCCACCTGTGCTGAGCGAAGTCGAAGTATGGAGCGATTGCACAGTACAAAAAAAATATGATACAAGAAATAATAACATACATAATAGTATCAATAGCCATCATTCTGGCATTGAGGAATATATTTCTATTTTTATTTTCGGGATACATTGAGAAAAATAAAGGAAAGGAAGCTCATTCCTGTTCTGGTACATGCTCGTGTGCTTTTAAAAGCGAATTGTTGGGCTGATCTTAATTTTAAATATTTCTTATACACTTGCTAAACAATGGATATATTCAAGCCATTTAAAGTAAAAATTGAAGTTTATTTCAAATTCTGTCGGTCTTTCTGAAAACGCTTTTGTTCTCTGGATTGCGGTTTCGATTTTTGGAATTGTTTATGGTGCGGGAATATTATTTCGGTTTGTTGAAAAAAATGAACTATCAAGAAAAGATGCCAGCCTGATTACAGTTTTTCTTTGCCTTTGCCATGCAATAATTGAAGACTCTCTGCTTTTCTAGGTAATAGGCGGAAACTTCTGGTATATTTTTATTATTCGTACTGCTCTGGCAATTATTATTATCAAAATACTATCCTACAATAACTTGCATAATAAAATAGCTTGGATTGGCTTGATCTGGGAAAAGAAATATTGATTTCAAACACAATCGTATTATTCAAATATTTTCAAGATAAATAGTGTCAGCAAGAAAACTCATGTTTTTTGCTCACAATGTATGTGCCTGATAAGAAAACGTCAAGTTCAAGCCTGCCTGTCCGGTAGGCAGGGCTTGCGAAGACCTGAAAATTAGGAGCCTGCCTTGTCGGCAGACAGGTGTACTAATGTACATGACTACTTTTCAGGTTAAGCGTAACGATGAAATTGGCGTTTTCTTGCAGGCACTAAATATTGATAAATTACTCCAACACTCATGATTAAAAACATGATTAAAAACATATAAAAATCTAAATTTTTAACTTCAAAATACTTATAACTCTCTGTAATAAAATGATTTGATTTTCATTTTCTCATAAAATTTCATTTATTATTATCAAGAAAAATTTATCTCACTTTTATTTTTTTTTACAAAAACCTGTTAATATTGCAACATAATACTCAGTATCAAATTTTATTAATACTAAGTATCAGAAAGTAAATTATCAAAAAATTAAATTATTCAAAATGAAAACATTAAAATGGAATTCTGCATTAATTTTGCTAGTGATCATGTTTTTACTTCCAGTAATAAATTGCTTTGGAAATGAGACTCTTGACACTGGGATAGACGATGCACGTTATAACAAAGCCATTCACATTATGGCTATGCTGATAGCAGGCTTTGGTTTTTTAATGGTTTTTGTTAAAAAATATGGTCGTTCTGCGCTTACAGCTACTTTTCTGCTAGTTGCTATTTCACTTCCGGCGTATATGTTATTTAATAACTTCTTCTTTTTCCCTAAAATTCACAATGAAATTGAGAGATTGATATTAGCAGAATTTGCTGGAGCCAGTCTTTTAATTGCTGCCGGTGCTGTTTTGGGAAGATTAAAAATGCCTCAATATCTGGCACTTGGATTAATGTTTGTTTTCTTTTATATGGTAAATGAATGGATTGTTGTTTTAGGAGGTTTAAACATAATCGCTAAAGGGAGTGTTGTAGATACAGGAGGATCCATTGTAATCCATGCATTTGGCGCTATTTTCGGACTTGGGGTAGCATTAACAATGACAACAAAGGATGAACATAAAAAAACAATTCAAACAGACTCAACCAGTGATAGATACTCAATGTTAGGAAGTATGATTTTATGGATATTCTGGCCAAGTTTTTGCGCAGCCCTTGTTCCTGCTGAAGCTGTTCCTCACACCGTTGTAAATGTCGTACTTGCTTTATGTGGTTCTACTTTAGCTACATATATTGTTTCTGTTTCTCTCAGGGGCAAAATAAATATTGCAGATATTGCAAACGCAGCGCTTGCGGGTGGTGTAGCAATTGGATCAACATGTGATTCTGCTAGTTACTCTTTTGCTATCGTAATAGGTATTTTGGCTGGTACACTGTCTACATTTGGTTTTGCAGTTATTCAGGCGAAACAACAAAAATTGCTTAAACTTGTTGATACTTGCGGTGTTACAAATCTACATGGCTTACCGGGTATCTTTGGTGGTCTAGCTGCCCTTCCAATAGTAAAAGGAATAAGTATGGGAAGCCAGTTTATCGGAATTCTGATAACAATTGGAATTGCTCTCATTTCCGGCTTTTTAACCGGGAAAATATTAGCATTATTTGGTCGCAAAAAAGAAGCTTATGAAGATGCAGAAGAGTTTATGGATGCTGAAGATTAATAATGTATCCACTCCGAAAACCCGTTTAAAAACATGACACCAATTACACTAATATAAAAAGTTGTAACGAATCAAATCTAATTACATTTTCATTACCAGCTTCAAATTAATTCTCCTCGATGTCAAATAGTTAGGAACAGCATATTGCCTGCCTCTGATGTCCTCTATCCATTGGTACGAAATGGTATTGTTAATATCCAGTAAATTAAATACTTCTGCTGTTATCCAGACACTTTTAAAATAACGGAAAGGATTTTTTGCTGATAATTCTTTATCCTCACTTTTTAAAATCTTTGAGAAACCGATGTCAACTCTACGGTAAGCTGTCATTCTGTGCGTTGCTTCCCAGCGATCCGATTTTGGGGGACCAAAAGGTAAACCGGTACCAAATAATAAGCTGAGACTCATTTTATAAGTAGGATTTTTAGGAAGATAATCCTGAAAAAACAAGCCAAAATTTACAAGTTGATCTGAAGGTCGGGGAATTTCTCCATGCCCATCATTATCAATATTTTCCATTGATTTCATTACCGAAAGACTCGCCCAGGATTCAGCACCGGGAACAAATTCTCCATTTACCTTCATGTCAATTCCTGTTGCATACCCCTTCGCTATATTGGCTCCAAAGTAACGAATTCGCACATTGTCAACATTATAAGGAATTAAGTTATTCAAATGTTTGTAATAAATCTCCGTAATAAACTTGAATGGCCGATTCCAAGCCCTGAAATTCCAATCACTACCGAGCACAAAATGAATTGATTGCTGCGCTTTAATATCTTTATTCAGATTCCCATCCAAATCACGGATTTCTTTATAAAAAGGAGGCTGAAAATAATATCCGGAAGCAAACCTGAAAAGCAAATCTTTTGACCATTGTGGCTTGTAGGATAGAGAAACCCTTGGACTCACAACTACCTGATTATTAAAATCCCAATAAACGCCTCTTAAACCAAAGGTTAACATCATTTCCGAGCTATCCAAAGAAAAAGTCCGGGTATTTTGAACGTAGGAACTAATCCGGTTAGAGTTAATGTTAAAATCAGCTGTATCAAGCATATAAAGTAAAACCAAGGAGTCTGAATAAGGAATCGAGTATCCGGCTGAATCAATCATTTCCCATTCATGAATTTTACTGTTTATCATTTCGCGCTGAGCAGTAAGCCCCCATTGCAATTTATCGTCATTTCTTACAAGAGTTCCAAGATGACTTGCACTTACCACAAAGGCATTCAGATAATTGCGGGCATGGTTTAAAAATGTTCCCACTCCGATGTTCATAATACTATCTCCTAAAGAATTGGAACCCATTTGGCGATCTAACTCATTTAGATAATATTGCCCTTGAATATCAAAGGTTTCCGTTTCTTTTGTTTGATATGCTGATGCGATAAATTTAAGGGATAACTTTTCTCTTGGACGATAATTTGCGGAGACAGCTCCGGTAAAAGTCTGAAATTGATCGAGCTCCTGACCGTCAAAATATATTTTAAGTTTAAGAGCCTCATTGATAGTGCCAAAAGTAGTTTCTCTGCTTTGTGGGACAAACCAATATTTATTCTGAGCAAAATTTCCGAGAAAATTCAATTCGATCCGGTCAGAAATATCATAAGTCCAGAAAGTTTGAAAATCGGTAAATGAAGGTTTATAATCTCCCTGAACATCCAATGAATTTAAAACGTATTGAGTGGTCTGATATCGGACACCGGAAATATGTGTAAAATTTCTGTTTTTTGAAACACCCTCTATATGAGCCGATCCACCGAGCATACTTAAAGTAAGAGTTGAAGCAAAAACAGTAGGTTTTCTGTATCTGATATCCAGCACAGAAGACATTTTATCACCATATTTAGCATCAAAACCACCGGCAGAAAAAAGTATGGATGAAACCATGTCGGGATTAACAAAACTAAGCCCTTCCTGCTGACCGGAGCGAACTAAAATAGGTCTATAAACCTCAATATCATTAACATACACCAAATTTTCGTCGAAATTTCCTCCGCGAACCGTATATTGTGAACTAAGCTCATTATTAGAAGAAACTCCAGGTAATGTTTTTAGCATGGCTTCAATATTGCCAGACATGCCCGGTATTTGAATCGCAAGTTTAGGATCGAGTCTTTGCAAGGTTGTGGAACGCTCTCTTTTTCCTTCAACATTCACATCTTCAAATTGTTGAATAAAAATTTCTAAAAATTGATTCAATTCAAACCGCTCACCTCCTTTTAAAACGAGTTTTTTCTCTCTGGGTTTAAATCCGACACATGAAAAAACCAGATGTACATTTTTATTTGCAGGAATTTTCAACTCATAATACCCGTTTTGATTTGTTGAAGTACCTGTTGGTGTTCCAAATATTGCAACATTAACAAAATCAATAGGATTACCAATTTTATCGCGTACATAACCAGAGACTATAGCAAACTCCTGTGCGCTGGAAATCAGTGCGCTATAAATAATAAATAAAAATATAATTAGTATTCGTTTAATAAACATTCCGGCAAAAATAGGAATTTATTGAAATCTTACGACAAATCAGTGAAGGTAAAAAGTAAACGATATTAAAGGATATTTGGTTTCGTCCTAATAAACTTCAAATTTTCAACAATATTGTATATTGAACAAAATTTCATGAAAAAGACCATTGACTTAGAGCAAACAGGCTCTCACATTGTTAGCAAAAAACATAAGTTTTCGTGCTAACACTAAATTTAATAAGTTTTTTTAAATTACAGTTTTAATATTCTCTTTATCAGAATATTATCTCCAATAATTATCCTGCAAAAATAAATTCCTGCAGTAAGATTTTGATTTACATTATTTTTCCCATTCCATGAAATTGTATGTTCCCCCTGATTTTGCGTTCCGGAAAAAAGTTCCTTTATTTTCTTTCCCTGTAAATCAAAAACAGCAAGCTCCACAAAATCGGTCTTTTCTGTTTGGTATTCTATTCTGACTTCTGTAGAAAAAGGGTTAGGCGAAATTAAAACCTTGCTTTCATTAAATGTATTTTCTGAAGCTCCTGTTGTACTCGGAGTCCAGCTTAAAGTCAAATTAGTATAAGCTCCTGAATTTGAATAAGTCTGATTTGTTATCGGAGTTGTGCTTTTAATGAAAGAACAAGAATAAGTGGGACCATTCGCATTAGATTCGGTCATTTGCAGCCATACTTTGTAAGTACCATCCGATACAACATTTCCTGAAACATCAGTTCCATTCCAGATAAAAGTTCTTGTTCCGTGAGAGGTTTTGGTTGCACCTGTTATTGCATCCACAACATTCGAGTTGGATTTCGTTTTCCATACATTCAGGTACTGCAAATAGCTGTAACCATATTTAATTTTTGTTTTAATAAACTGACCGCTTTCATTTTCAATCCAAACAGCCATAATATGCTTGGGTTTGTAAGTCCCATTTAATGTAACTGTTGTAACAGAAAAGCTAAGTGTTCCGGGTGTGCTTTGACTAAAAATATAGAACGGAAAAAAAAGTAAAAAACTAACAGCAGATAATAATAGAGCTCTTTTCTTCATATAAACATTAATTTAAATAGGGTATGGATAATCTTCATTGCAAATTAAAATAAAATTAAAATATTTTGAAAATTAATAAGATAAAAAATGCTATGATATATCAAATGACTTTTAATAACTTTGAATCAACTCTGTAACGTATAGTCTTTGCCACGAAAGCGAAGAGTGTGTAATATAAAAAAAGCCCGCGAAAAATCCGGACTTTTCTGAAAAAATAAAAACCATAAATAAAATTACTTCCCTCTAACTTCCTGAAATTCAAAATTAATTTCAATCATCTCCGAGAGATCCATCCCTGCAAGTTTCATGTCATCGTCTCCTTCGTCATGAACCCATATAATAGTTACAGAAAGACCTAATTCCTTGATATGCTTCATTTTGAGAATATAATCAAAAATAAATTTTGCGGAAGAAGAATTAAAATAGCCAAGCTGAATCGTTAATATTATCGGGTTAATATTATTAATACCATTTGTTTTTACATGGTTAAAAAAATCTTCAATCCATAAAAGAATGGGCTCAAAGAAAGTTCGAACATTTTCGGGTCTGCTTTCCCCTTTTATTTCAAAAATTCCTGTTGCCGGATCAAATGAAATGTGAGGAGTTGTTTTTGTTTTGTTAAACCTGTATGCTTCCATATTGTTCAAATATTAAACTGCATCAATTGTTATAAAAAGCCGAAAATAATACGAATTTTCAGAAATCGGCTCAAAATTATATTTTATTTTATTATTGCTCAACAATCCTATTCTTAAAATACCCAGCCCTGCCCCATTTTTGCTGAAATTAATTTGCGAGCGAAGCTGCTCGTTGTATTTCGCTTTAATTTCCGGAACTGAAAGATTTTCAATATTTTCAAACTTTTCTTTTAAAAACAACATTCTTTTTTTTGTAACCGGATTTGAAAAAGATAGAAAAATAGTATCAGGTTTTAAAGAAACAGAAAACGAATCATTAATAATTTGATTTTCAATATTTTCAGAATGTTTATACATATTTTCTAAACATTCTATCACAACATGAATCGCTTTATTTTTTAAAGGAATAGGAAGTAAATGTGTTTGAAATAAATCTTTCACAGAATCAACCAATCTCTCATGCGTAGAATAGTCTATCTGACCATTGAATTCCAAAGGTCTGAAAAAGTTATGATTAATTGATGTATTACCAACCGGATCCAAAAGCTGAGCCAAATGAAGAACCCGCGTAAGAGAAAGATGAACCTACTCCCGAAAACGGACCATTGTTAAATTGCGAATAATAAGGATTATAATATCCTGTTCCATAAGGAGAACGACCTTGCGCCAATTGAATATCCGCACTTAAAAATACCTTATCTTTAATTTTCCAGTCAATTCCAAAACGGTTCATACTAAAACGCTGGGAAGACAAAACATTATTAGGAGTTTCCTGAATGGTAGCAGCGCGCAGACGAAGGCGGTCATTTATCTTATATTCTCCCTGTGCATACAAATAATATTGCGCCAAACGATTGGAAAAATCAGTTGTGTTTTCATTATATAAATAATCTTGCAATGCAGAACCCATCGAGTACATAGCAACCGTTCCCACTTTCAGTTTAAATTTTGGGCTTACCTGAAACTGAACTTCTGGAGCTACCCAGGTATTAAAAAGAGAAGAATTTCCAAAGCTTGAAAAACTCGCTCCTGTCTGAAAAGCAACTTTCACTCTTTTATCATTTGTAAAAGGTCTTTTATCATACACGGGTTCCACATCGGCTTTTGATTTTACAGGATTTCCCACTTTCGGAGTTGAAGTGGAGTTATCAGGGTTTACATAATATTCAGAATAATTCTGAGAAAACCCTGTAGAAAGCCACAATAACAATAACAGACATAAAGTAAACCGTAACATCATGATATTTATTTTTTCAATAACAACATCAAAATTAATGTAATATTGTTCAATCAGGTAACAAATTTATAATTTTTTTTTCACAAAACTACATATAAAATATAAATTTTGTTTTTCTTTATTAAAAATTTCAGATATTTTTGACAGAACAAATTCTTATCAATTTTCAAAATAATGAGCATACTTTTAAACAAAAACTCAAAAGTAATCGTGCAGGGCTTTACAGGCTCTGAAGGGACTTTTCACGCCGGACAGATGATAGAATACGGCACCAATGTTGTTGGAGGCGTTACTCCTGGAAAAGGCGGGCAAAATCATTTAGACAAGCCGGTTTTCAATACGGTTCACGATGCTGTTAAAGAAACAGGCGCCGAAATTTCTGTAATTTTTGTTCCCCCGCCCTTTGCTGCCGATGCAATAATGGAAGCTGCTGATGGTGGCGTAAAAGTTGTTGTATGCATAACAGAAGGAATTCCAATCAACGACATGGTAAAAGTTCGCGAATACCTCAGAGGAAAAGATTGCAGGCTTATTGGTCCGAATTGCCCTGGAATTATTACTCCCGGCGAAGCAAAAGTCGGTATCATGCCCGGTTTTATTCATAAAAAAGGAAAAATAGGAATTGTTTCCCGCTCGGGCACTTTGACCTACGAAGCTGTAGATCAGGTTTCAAAAGCAGGAATGGGGCAATCAACCTGTATTGGTATCGGTGGCGACCCTATTATCGGAACAACAACATTAGATGCGATTAAGCTTTTTACTGCAGACCCCGAAACCGAAGGAATTATAATGATTGGAGAAATTGGCGGAAACATGGAAACAGAAGCTGCTTACTGGATTAAAGAACATTGCGACAAACCTGTTGTGGGTTTTATTGCCGGGCAAACCGCTCCTAAAGGAAGAAGAATGGGGCATGCTGGCGCTATTATCGGAGGGAAAAACGATACAGCCGCCGCAAAAATGGAAATTATGCGCGAATGTGGCATTAAAGTTGTTGATTCTCCCGCACATATCGGAAAAACTATTGCAGAAGCTTTGAAAAAAAAATAAAAATGAATAAACAAGAAGAAATTTTATCTAAACTTCATGATTTAAAACCTTTTTTAAGTAAAGAATTTTCCGTAAAAAAAATCGGCTTGTTCGGATCCTACGCTGATAATACTTATACTGAACATAGCGATATTGATATTATTATAGAATTAGAAAAACCAATTGGATGGCGTTTTTTTTCACTTGAATTATATCTTGAGAAAATTTTTAATAAAAAAATTGATCTTGTAACACAAAACGCACTCAAATATCAAATTCGCAACCACATTTTACAAAATATTAAATATGTATAAATGAAAAAAAAAGACAGAATTTTTTCAATGTACCTGCAGGATATTTTGACTGGAATCAACAGAATCAATGAATACATTGAAGGAATGGACTTTGAACATTTTATACAGGACTATAAAACCGTTGATGCGGTAATCCGAAATTTTGAAATTATAGGCGAAGCAGCAAAAAATACTCCGGATGAAATAAAATTAAAATTTCCTGAAATACCTTGGGATGAAATGTATTTAATGAGAAATAAAATATCTCATTAATATTTTGGAATAGATTATGAAATTATTTGGGACGTTGCTCTGAACAATTTACCTGAAAATAAAAAACAAATAGAATTAATTTTAAAAGAATATTAAATATTTTTATGAAAACAAAAATTAATATATTATTATTATTCGCAATAATAGAACTCATTGGCATTTCTTCCTGCAAAAAATATGAAGAAGGTCCAGTTTTAAGTTTACGATTTAAAAATGCCCGAGTCGCAGGAGTATGGACTTATGACAAAGTTACGGTTAGCGGAAATGATTTTACAAGCTTATACGCTAATGAAAAAGTTGAATTTACAAAAGATGGAAAAGCAAAATGGACTTATAGTTCAGCCTTATCAAAAGACGGCGAATGGAAATTCAATGATGATAAGTCAAAACTTATGACTAAATTTGACAATGTTTCAACCTGGATTGAATATGAAATTATTAAATTACGGAATGACCAACTCTGGCTAAAAAAAACAGAAGGAAATAGTATTACGGAATATCAATTAGGATCAAAATAAATCTAATATTAATTTAAAATGGAATCACTATGAAAACAAAAATTAAAATTTTATTCTTTTTTCTGGCAGCAGGTTTAATATTTTCAACCTCATGTAAAAAGTACCCCGAAGGACCGTCAATAAGTTTGAGAACAAAAACACAACGTATTACTGGGTCATGGACTATTGAAAAAGTTACGGTTAATGGTACCGAAGCTACTTTAAATGATTTTTATAAAAGTATCGTCTTTGATGTTACTAAAGAGGGAAAATTCACATATAGTTACACAGTATTGACTATTCCTTTTAAAGTTGAAGGCGAATGGAAATTTAACGATGACAAAACTAAGTTTATGACTAAAGAAAATAATTCTAGCACCTGGGATGAATCCGAAATACTAAAACTGACAAACAGCGAAGCTTGGTTTAAAGAAGTAGATGGCTCTACAACCACTGAATATCATTACAAAGCAAAATAATTTTTAAAATCATAAAAAACGGTGGTTTGTATGCTGAGCGAAGCCGAAGCACAACCACCGTTTTTTATTTAACCACCTGTCTTTATGAACCTAAAAAATTTCATTATATCCGTTCTAATAATTACTTGCTCAATGCATGCTTTCAGCCAGAGATTCGGATTCAGAGTTGGTGCAAATTTTTCAAATATGATTGGGAAAAACGACATTGTCGGGACTTACAGCGATGATTACAAAACTGCGCTGGGTGGGCATTTGGGCTTTGTTCAGGAAATCCCGGTAAATAAAGATATTGTTGTTCAAACAGGCTTTACCATTGCGCAAAGAGGTTATAAAGTTGATAAAACCAATTATAAAAGTAACACCTATTTATTTTATATGGATATTCCCATAAATGCGCTTTATAAACTTGACCTTAACGCAGTAAAATTATTTGCCGGTGCAGGACCAAATATTGCTGTTGGTGTTTTCGGTATTCATAACTGGACTATTACTTCACCTCTTGCGTCAGTAACAGACGACAAAGAAATAGTTTGGGGTAAAGAAGACGACAGCGATCTCAGAAGGTTAGATATTGGATTAAACTTAACAGCAGGAATTGAATACGGTGTTATACAACTCGGAGTTACATACACTCCATCATTTTCAAATATAGCACCAACAAGAGACCATGGAGCTTTTGTTAAAAATAAGCTTTTTGCTGTTTCAATGGCTTTTGTTTTCGGGAAATAATGTTTAGCGGTGGTTGAAATTGTCGAAACCACCGCAATTCCTACTAAAACTTATATCCCAGCGTAATCAGCAACTGACTTGAATTTGTTTTTACTTTTACAGATTCAATCGTCATTGGCTCGGGAACTGTATATAAAAATGATTTTTCTTGCTTTACAAAATGCACGTAAGCAAAATCGAGGAAGAAATTATAACTTCGGATGCCAAAGCCCCCACTGTAAGATAATCCATACGATTTCGCATTCAAATGACCCGATTTATAAGGCGAGCCATAATAAGCCATCCCGCAACGAACCCTGAAATTATCCATCATATACTCTGCTCCTGCCCTTATGTTTGAAGCTGCTTTGTAATTTGTAGAAATTGCTTTATTTTCATCGTTATAAGAATAATCGAGGCTGGCATCACGCAAACGAGCTGTTGAATAATCTACAAACTCATAATCTATTCCAATAATTGCCATTTTTCTGATTGTAAACCCCGCACTAACCAAAGCTTTTACTGGTGTGGTAAGCTCATATTCCGACAAATAAGATTTTGAGCTGGATATGTAATAATCTCCGTTGTTTACCTTGGCATCCATTTTACTGCTGAATTTATCTTCAAGGCTGTAAAAAATCGGAGTATGAATAGCCCCTCCTACCCTCAGCCAGTCTATCGGGCGAAGAATTGCTCCCAACTTGAAACTGTAACCTGTTGCCGCAGTTGCAAGACTTTGCGAATAAGAAAACGATTCCAGATCGCCAAGAATGGAGCCTTTCGCAAGTTCGGTATACGTGGAATTTTCCTCATAATCAATCCTGTTGATTGTAAGCGCTGCACCCAGATATAAAATGTCTTTATAATTTGAGCCCAAAGAAAAAGCATACTCTCCTGTCGAACCGGAAGATGAAATTACTTTGCGCTGGGTTTCCCCATAACCGGAATAAGAAGTAAAATACGACAAAGGATTTCCAACAAGGGTATCAATCAACCAGGTATTAAACGCCAAACGTTCCATATAATCATCGAGATTTTCAGGCTTGTTGCCATTAGCGCGGTTCAGAAAAAAATCTATCATGGAACTGTTATTGTTCGTGCCTTCAACCAGATAATTGTAATCGAACTTGTTGGTTTTATTGTACACGATACCAAAACTTGTTGTTTTCCAGTCTGAATCAGGATTATCAGATTTATAGGTTGAAACAAATCCAATATTACCGAGGTTCAGCGAATATTTATAATCCGAAGCAGGCGAGCTGTAGTAATCCGTTTGCGCTTTATTATAAAAGAAAGAAGGGGTTATAGCAATTTCAGAGCTTCTGTAAATGCCAATACCGGCAGGATTTGTATTTAATACAGACATATCGCCACCCAATGCACCGAAAGCCCCGCTCATGGAAGTGTAACGCGCTGTTCCGCCAACATACGATTGAGAATATCTAAGCGCATCTACTTCATTTTGAGAAAATAGAATGCCAGAAAACAAAATAAAAACAGAGAATAAAAATATGTGTTTCATAGTAAAAATATTATAATAAATAAGATGTTCCACATCTTTATTTCAATAAAATGCTTTCTCTATACTTAAGATGTGGAACATCTTAAGCTTATATTACCTCTTTCTACCAGAATTGCCTGAAGAACCGCCTGATGAACCGCTGCTTCTTGATCCGCCAGAATTCCCGCCAGAGAAGCCCGAAGAACCACTTGAACGTGAACCACCGCTATAACTTTTGCCACTACTGCTTCCTGAGCTACCACTGCTGTGGTTAGAGTTTCCGCTACCAAATCCTGAAGATTTATTATCATTTGAAGATTTTGTTTTCTCATGATGTGTCTTCCGGGGCTTATCACTATTGGTATTTGAGGAATTACCGTTCGAAGAACTTCCTTGTTGAACATTGCCGGAATTCGATGCAGGTTTGTTGTTGTTAGAATTCCCTGACGAATAAGGAACATAATCATTATTTGATGCAGGTTTTGAGTTGTAATTACTCTCGTTTTTAATAGCAGGTTTGTCTGTTTCAAACGTATAATTTCCTATTGAAAATTTATCTTTATTATTTTTATCAGAATTCTGATTTGAATAGCTGCCCGGTCTTGTTCCTGAATCGTTTCCTCCTGTATTTGCAGGTTTATTCTTAATAACAACAGATTTAGTTTCAGGAGTAATGCCAATAGTACCACCCGATGAATTATTCCCAGAACCTGCTCCTCCTGCATTTAAAATTTGAGTTTTTATCGGATCGGGAGTAATTCCGGTTTTGCCGCCAGTTGTATTATTGCCTGAACCCGAACCACCTGTATTCAGATTTCCGGTTTTTATAGGATCCGGAGTAATTCCTATTTTTCCTCCGCCTCCATTATTATCATTATTTGTAGTGTTAATAATTATATTTTTATCATAATAAGGAGTTATGGAATTTGGTTTAACATTTCCACCACCGCTGTTTCCGCCACCTCCGCCATTATTAGGAACAGTTCCTGCATGGCTATTGCCTACAGAACCTCTATGCCCGCCTACATATCCCGAAGAATTATTACCATAAGACCATGGATAATAATCAGAATAATAAGGATTATACCACGGATTATACCACGGATTGTACCAGGGTGAATAATAGGAATAATAAGAAGACCAAGGCGAATACCATGAATTATAACCTCCCCAGCCCCAATTGTAGCCAAAACTTAAACCCCAGCTAAAATACGGAGAACCCCAGCCAACGCTGAAACCGGTATAAAAAGGACTGTTCCAGCTATAATACGAATTATAATAAAACGGATCGTTGTACCAGTAATAAGAATCATTAAACCTTCTTATTCTATGATAATAACTGTCATCATAATATTCTTCTTCACTATTATAATAAGAATTCCCGGAATATTCTGTCTCCTGATTCTGATATTCTTCTTCCTGTCCACCTGAATTTTCCTGATTATTATAAACAGTTTGATTCTGGTTTTGGTTATTCTCATCTTTTTTCACAACCACAGAAGAAACATCCTCTTTGGGAGAATAATATATATCGTCCTGAATAACAGCAGTATTGCGATTAGTCATGCAGGAGCTTGCAAGAATTGCAAACAGCGGTATTAAGAATAAAATGGTTTTCATGATGATTTCTATTTTAGTTAATACAAATTATTTATTTAATTTGCATAATAATTATTATAACGAATTTCAAACTACAAAAATTATACAAATTATTGAAATAGTCAGTATTTTATACGAAAATTTATGGGAAAAGTTTTAACAGGCAGAAAAGAAAATTATTCACAATGGTACAACGACCTTGTTGTAAAGGCAGATATGGCAGATAATTCTGCTGTTAGAGGGTGTATGGTAATTAAACCTTATGGTTATGCAATATGGGAAAAAATGCAGGCAACTCTTGATAAAATGTTTAAAGACACAGGTCATGTCAACGCGTATTTCCCGCTTTTTATTCCAAAATCGTTTTTCAGCAAAGAAGCGAGTCATGTTGAAGGTTTTGCAAAAGAATGTGCGGTTGTAACGCATTACCGTTTAAAAAATGATCCAAATGGAAAAGGCATTATTGTTGACCCGGAAGCAAAATTAGAAGAAGAATTGATTGTGAGACCCACTTCTGAAACCATAATTTGGAATACCTATAAAAGCTGGATTCAATCGTACCGCGACCTTCCCCTTTTAGTAAATCAGTGGGCAAATGTGGTGCGTTGGGAAATGCGTACCCGCCTGTTTTTAAGAACTACAGAATTTCTGTGGCAAGAAGGGCACACAGCGCATGCTACAAAAGAAGAGGCGATTGAAGAAACCGAAAAAATGGTAAATGTTTATACTGATTTTGCTGAAAACTGGCTCGCTATACCTGTTTTAAAAGGAATAAAATCTCCAAACGAACGCTTCGCCGGAGCTCTTGAAACCTATTGCATTGAGGCGCTTATGCAGGACGGAAAAGCCTTGCAGTGTGGTACATCGCATTTTCTGGGTCAGAATTTTGCCAAAGCATTTGACGTAAAATTTGCTTCCCGTGAAGGAAATCTTGACTATGTATGGGCAACATCCTGGGGCGTATCCACAAGACTTATGGGAGCTTTGATTATGGCTCACAGCGATGACGATGGATTAATTCTTCCCCCGAAGCTTGCACCCATTCAGGTTGTGCTTGTACCTATTTATAAAGGCACAGACCAAATGCAGGAGTTGCTTGCAGCTGGAAATAAAATCAAAGACATGTTAACAGCGCAGGGCATTTCCGTGAAATTTGATGATCGTGACAATTGCTCACCCGGATTCAAATTTGCGGAACACGAGCTGAAGGGAGTTCCGGTAAGACTTGCTTTAGGCCCAAGAGACATGCAGAACAACACCATTGAAGTTGTACGTCGCGATACACGGGAAAAACAAACAATTTCACAGGATGTACTTGTAGACCATGTAAAAAATCTGATGACAGAAATACAGGCAAATATATATCAGAAAGCTCTTAAATTCAGAGAAGATAATACGATTGAAACCGATAATTATGAAGAATTTAAAAAGCTTCTTGATGAAAAACCCGGCTTCATAAAAGCGCATTGGGACGGTACACAGGAAACAGAAGAAAAAATAAAAGAAGAAACAAAAGCTACCATTCGCTGCATTCCTATAGATGGAAAGCAAGAAGAAGGAAAATGCATGGTTACAGGAAAACCATCAAAACAACGAGTGGTATTCGCACGGGCATATTAGGCGTGTAAAGACGTTGCATGCAACGTCTCAAAATAACGTCTCAACAAAACCAAAAAAAATAAAATGAAAAATCAAAATGCGAAAGAAAAAATCCTTAGTGCGCTGAAAGAAAAATCAGCCATGAAGCAAAAGGTGTATGATGTTACCAAAGAAACTTTTGACATAATAAAAACCATTCTTCAGGATATTGAAAAAGATTACAACAAACATCTGAAAACGGTTGATAACAGACTTCTTCTGGGATATAAAGACAAAGGAGCTTTTGAAGCAGAAATAAAAATTGCCGGCGATCTGCTCTTTTTCAATATGCATTCCAATATTTTTGAATTCAACCGCGATCACGGCGTATGGAAAATATCCTACATGAAAAATAATCAGATGGCAAGTTATTGCGGAATTATCAATATATATAATTTTCTTTCCGACTCTTTTCAATACAACAGGCTTGATGATTTGGGTTATCTTATCGGAAGAATTTTCATAAATAAAGACAAACACTTTTTTATTGAAGGAAAACGCGAGCTGGGATACCTATTCAATGATTTCGGCAGTTCTGTAATTGATAAAGAAACCATGCGTTCCATAATAGAATCTGCAATTTTATACACCTTAAATTTTGACCTTCTCGTTCCACCTTTTGATACTGTAAAAATATTAACCGTTTCCCAGATGCAGGAAAAAATGAACAAACACAGGTTGCAGACAGGCAAAAGGCTAGGCTTTAAATTTCAGGCCGACAGCGATGGTGGTTTTTTGCCGTAATGTAACGAACTATTTAAAATAAGAAATATTACTTTTGAAGTATATTTATGAAAAAACTACCGATAGGCAAACAGGATTTTAGCAGTCTGATAAATGAGGACTGTATTTATGTAGATAAATCAGAATATTTATATAAGCTTATTACAACAGGCTTTTATTATTTTTTATCCCGTCCGCGCCGCTTTGGAAAATCATTGCTAATTTCTACTTTAAAAGAAATTTTTCTTGGAAATAAAAAACTATTTAAAGGACTTTGGATTTACGATAAAATTGAGTGGAAAAAGCATCCGGTAATTCACATTGACTTTTCTGAACTCAGCTATCAAAATCAATCATTAGATACTGCAATCAATAAGCAGTTAAATAAAATCATTAAATTATATTCTGCTGATAAATCATTATTAAAAGAGGATGACACAAAAGATAAATTTGTGGAACTTATAAAACATTTATCAAAACTGGAAAAAGTTGTTATTTTAATAGATGAGTATGATAAGCCAATAATTGACTACATAGATAATCTTGAAAAAGCAGATGAAAACAGGCAGATTTTAAAAAATTTCTATTCTGCAATCAAGCCGTTGGATTCTTATCTGAAATTTGTTTTTATCACAGGAGTATCTAAGTTCAGCCATGTATCTGTATTTTCTGATTTAAACAACCTCTTTGATATTTCTTATAATAAAGATTATTCTTCAATGCTTGGGTATACCCAACAAGAACTATTAGCATATTTTTCTGAATATATTGATATTTTAAAAAACGACCATAAAGATTCAGAGAAAAATATTTTAAAAAAAAGAAAGGATTGGTACAATGGTTATTCCTGGGATGGGGTAAATTTTGTTTACAATCCTTTTTCTGTACTTAACTTATTTGGTAGCAATGTTTTTGGCGATTATTGGTTTCGATCCGGAACTCCTTCTTTTTTAATAAAATTAATAAAAAGCAATAACTACCCTGTAACATCATTAGCAAATTTAAAAATTAATAAAAACCTTATTGATCGTTATGATATTGACAAGATAGATATTACAGTCCTTCTATTACAAACAGGTTATCTGACCATAAAACAAAAAGAAGATAGTGAAAATAACATCGTTCTTAATTTTCCGAATTATGAAGTTGAAAATTCTTTTATACAATACCTTTTCTCTGACCTTGCCGAAAACAATTATACCCAAAATTCTGTACTTATAGAACGATTATCTCTGCTGCTAAATAGTGTCTGTCCATAAACTATCTTTTGTTGATAAAAAGGGACATTCAGAGTATTCTTCTAAAAAGTAATATTTTATCTTCGAGAAA
>MEOG01000138.1 GCA_001769125.1 Bacteroidetes bacterium GWF2_35_48
TATCAGGCAATAGCGTTGGCAAAAAATTCGTTAATTTCTCGCATCGTGCAAATCTCTCAAAAGAGCCTCACCACAGCTTGTTGGTAACGGTTGGGTGTTGGAAGCGTGCCATTTACCTTAGACCTATTGCGATGGCGAAGCCTAGCATATCAATATAAATGGCATGATTCTAACACCGTGTTATCGTTTCGTGCGACTTTCATCAATCATTTTTTTTGTTTTATTATCAATCAAATATAGTCATTTTATCTTTTGACGATATTATTTTGAGGGATTGGTAGTGTGATTGCGTTTTTTTTTTTTTTGAGAGGGCAAATAATTAAATAAAATTCCGCTTTTGGCGAAGGGTACGGCAAAGAATGAAACCTCTTTTTGTTTTTTACGGCTTATCGGGTGGCTTGGAGCGAAAAACAAAATGTGGTTGAAATTGTGCTGGTGGAAAGGTCAGCCGGTGTGATTAAAAATTCACGTATTTAATTAATAATCATTCTGTTGTACCTTAAAAAGAAAGGGTTGCGCATGGCTGTTTCCAAGTTGCGCACCCTTATTTCTTTTTTGCGCATGTCTATTTCCTTTTTACATGCGGTTATTTCTTTTTTGCTAAAACCTATTTCCAAATTTCATAGGTTTAATCCCTTTTTGAATATTGGCATTTCCTTATTGCTGAAAGCGATTTCTTTTTTGCATAAGGTTGTTACCAAATTACTAATACTTATTCCCTTTTTGAGTATAGTAAATCCTTTTTTGAACCAGTTTATTTCTTTCCTGGTTTCTTGATTGTGATTTTTGAAATAAGTTTATATTCAGGTGAAGTTGCACCAAATACACTTGCAACATAATTTTTCACTTGTTGAACTATATCATGTGCGCCTGTAACGTCTGCATATAAATATTTATCACGTTGAATCCTTGCATTAGCATAAGGAACGAAAGCAGTATTTGCAGTATCGTTTAATGTATCTAATTTTGAAGCATGAGCATTTAATGCAGTAACTTTTAAATCTGCTTCATTTGGATTGTATTTTGGAATCCCTGCCAGAAAAGAAGTAAATTTTTTGAAATTTTCTATTCTGTTATCAAATCCCATTTGTGAAGCTGAATGATTTACTATTTCTTTTACAGTATCAGCAGATGTTGAACTATCTGTTGGTTGTGTACTTGTCATTGTTTTATGGGTACTTTCAATAAAAGAATCTAAAGCATTTTTTGGAGTAATTCTTTTTCCCTGAATTTTTTTCTCCATACCTGCGCCGTCAGTCATTTCTTTTTTTGTTGCACCACTTGCTTTTAATGCTTTAAATATTCGGGTAGTGTATTTGCTTAATTTTTTAAATACATCCTGACGAGCATTTGTAGCATTTTTATAGGGAGTATTAAGTATCACGGACTAAAGTTAACGAAACATTAAGATTTGTATTTAATGCTTCTAAAGCAGCAATTTTGATTTCATCTGCGCTTGGGTCGAAAGCAGAACCAAAAGATTTTACATCAACTAATAATTTACTGACATTTGCTGCATTTTTTGCATTACCAGATTCTGTATTTACTGCCATAATTATAAATTTTAATGGTTTATGAATACAAAAATAATGAATTTTTGGAAAATGAAAAAATATCAGGTAAATTTATTCTTCAACTTTTTCAACATTAAAACTAAATGTACTCCCTTTGCCTTCTTCGCTTTCGACAATAATTTCGGAATTGTTTTTTTCAGCAAATTCTTTGCATAACAACAAACCTAAACCTGTGCCTTTTTCATTGTTTGTCCCATAATTTGTATTTGAAACATCTACATTAAAAAGTTTAGATAAAATTTCTTTGCTCATGCCAACACCTTCGTCTTTGACTGAAATTTTAAGTTGTTTTTCGTTGAGTTCGCATACTCCTATATAAATATTTTGTCCTTTATTGCTGAATTTAATGGCATTTGTAATAAGATTCCTAATTATTGTATTGAACATTTCTTTGTCGAATAATGTGTATACTTTTTTATTAGTTGAAAGAATAAGTTTAATTTCTTTCATGGATGCGATAACCTGCAAACTCGCAATAGAATCAATGATTAATGAATGAATATTGTTTTTTTCTTTGTTAACCTGACATTTTCCCATCTGCAACCTTGACCAGTTAAGAATGTTATCGAGAAGAGCATACGCATTTTTAGACGAGGTTTGAATAGTGTTTGTATGCTTTTCGATTTTAACCATATCCTGCTTTATTATGCTGCGTTTTAATAATTCGCATGAGGATAGTATCCCTGCAAATGGATTTTTTAAATCGTGTGCAATGATGGAGAAAAATTTATCTTTTGTTGAGTTGACAATTTCTAATTCTGCGGTACGTTCTTTTACCAATTCTTCCAAATGATTTCTGTAGTTAGCCAATTCTTTTTCTGTTTGTTTGCGTTCGGTAATGTCTTTTGCAAAGCTAAGTATAGTGCTTTCGGAAAGTTTAACAGCACTAATAGATAACCATCGTTTTGAACCGCCTTTGTGTTTGTACAAAATTTCAAAATCTGCTTTCCCTGTTTCGATAATTTTTTTAAAATGAACTAAACCTTCTTCAAGAAATTCATCGGAAGTCAAATTCCGGATTGATAATTTTTGAAGTTCTTCAGCAGAATAACCAACAATACTACAGCCTGCCTGATTAGCTCCAATATACTGACCAGTATTATCAAGAACATAAATGCCATCGGGTGCATCCTCTATATAGCTGCGAAATTTTTGTTCGCTCTCCCGAAAAGCTTCTTCTACCTGCTTGCGCTCGGTGATATCCTGATTGGCACCATAGGTTTTGACCGTACAGCCATTTTCATCTTTTTCGATAAAAAAGCGAACAATGATGTAGCCGATTTCACCATCAGCAAAGATGATGCGATGTTCAATCTGACGGTTGTAATTTGGATCAGAGGATTCAAGGGCTTTTTGAATCTCAATGCCAACCACTGACATGTCATCGGGGTGAACAAAACGTCTGGCATAGCAGGCAGATGTCATCTCGTACCCACCTTCCTGTTCCGCAGTAGTGCGAAAAATAGCATAGAAATGGTCATTGAAAGTAAACAGGTCTTTTGCTACATTGTATTCCCAATATCCTAATTTTGCAATATGCATTGCATTTGCCAGTTGTCTTTCGCTTGTTCGCAGGGAATCCTCCGCTTTCCTGCGTTCGGTAATATCTCTTGAAATGCCTTGTATTGCTACAGGCTTTCCATTTATATCTTTGATGGCACTGATTCTTGTTTCCATTATATTTATAGAACCATCTTTGCATATATGCTCATATTCAAGTAAGATCGTACGATTGGAATCTAAAGATAAAATATTATTATTTCTCATTTCTTCATTAAACACTTTCATAAGTTTTTGATAAGAACCCGGTGTTACTGTTTTTTCTAAAGATAATTCGATGGCTTCTTCCGGCGTATAGCCACGTATTTGTTTTACTGAAGGGCTGAAATAAGTGAATTTCCCTGTATTTATATCCATTGTCCAAATAATATCAGAAGCATTTTCAGAAATCATACGGTACTTTTCTTCTGATTTTTGTAGATTTTCTTTATGAAACTTGTTTTCGGTGATATCATGTATAATGGCAAGAAAAGCCATTTCCGAACGAAAAGTAATTTCGGAAATACTTATTTCTGCGTCTACCTTTTCGTTTTCACTGTTATGTAATACAGTCTCATATCTTGAAGGAACTGGCTCTCCTTTTGCCCGTGTAATATGCATTTGTTTAATTTCATCTTTTTTATCTTCGGCGACAAATTTCAGAAAAGGCGAACCTATGACTTCTTCTTTGGGGTACTTTCCCATTTTAATCATTGCATCATTTGCAAATACTACAATACCGTTCTGGATAATAATGATGCCGTCAGCGGCAAGCTCTACAAGATTTCGGTATTTTTCTTCGCTTTCAATTAATGCTTCCTCGGTAAGCTTACTCTCAGTAATATTTTCGACTATTGCAATATGAAAATACTCATGGGGATTCTCCCCTTGTTTCCATAAAGGTGAAATAGTTAGTCTGCCCCAAATTATTTTCCCATCTTTACAGACATATCGTTTTTCATATGAAAATTCAGAAAGCAGACCATCTATTAACTCACTGTTCTTATTAATATTGGTTTGAACATCTTCGGGGTGGGTAATATCCATGAATGTTTTTTGTAACATTTCAGACATTGAATAACCGATAAAATCACAATACTTTTGATTAATACTAACAAACTGACCTGTTCTAGTGTTTAACAAAGCAACACCAACAGCAGCCTGCTCGAAAGTTGCACGGAATTTCTTTTCACTTTCAATTAATGTTTTTTCAACTTGCTTTTGTGCGGTAATATCTTTTACAAATCCGCCTGTACCTATTTTGCCATTATTAAATAAAATAGGAAATTTGCGTGTTTCAAAGATTTTTCCCCCTACAGTTTCTTCAATAATAATTGTTTCATTTTTTTGTATTACTTCCTGATCACTTTTGTGGCATATAACTGCAATATCCGGCATGAGTTCCCAATCGGTTTTACCATAAACTTCATTCTCCGTTAAACCAAAAAAATCTAAATTCGCTTTATTCACCAGAATATATCGAAATTTTTCATCTTTTATAAATGCAAAATCGGAAGTAGAATTGAAAAAAGTTTTATACCGTCCTTCGCTTTCTTTCAAATTATTTACTTCCTGCTCCAGTTTCTGCAATTCGTTTATGAGTTCTTCCTTGGATTTGTTTAAAAATTTATTCATAAGCCATTATTTTAAATTGGGTTTAAAACAGACTAATTCAATAAATTGTTTTTCATTAATATAGGCCGAAATAATTTTAATAAATGACAAAGGTTTTGTTAAATGACATGGGTATCAAATGGAATAATAAGGGTTACAGTTGTTCCGAAATTCTCTTTACTTACAACATCAATTGAACCGTTGTGCAAGTTAACACATTGTTTTACTATTGAAAGACCGATTCCTAACCCTCTAATAGTCTCAGCATTTTTTGCCCTGTAAAAAGGTTCAAAAATATTTTTTTTATCATTGTCAGGAATACCAATACCTTTATCTGTTATTATAAATTTCAGTTTCTTTTCAGGAAGTTCTGTAACATCAAATATGACATCTTCTGTATTATTGGAAAATTTAACAGCATTTGACAAAAGATTATAAAGTACACGATGTAACAAATTACTATCTATTAATAATTCATTTGTTTTTATATCTGATTTAAATTTGATGTTACTTTTTAATTCAAATAAATTGTTTGTTTCACTTAAGATTTCTTTTAAAAAAATTGCTATGTTTACCTGTTGCGGTATAAAAGAAAGTTCATTCTGAAAAGCTTCTCCGGCGAGCGTTACATCATCTAATAAAAATTTTATGTAATTAATACCGCTATGAATACTATTGTATAATTGTTTTTTCTTTTCTGAATCCCAATTTTGCTCGTATCGTTCAAATAGATCAATGCTCGATTTTATACCGGAAAGAGGTGTTCTAAATTCATGTGAAATGACAGAAATAAAATATGATTTGTGCATATTCAGTTCTTTTTCTTTTTCAATTACCGTTTGCTTGGATGCAATTACTTTTTGTAATTCACTATTGATATCGGCAAGTTCAGTAGTTCGTTCTGCCACTTTATTTTCCAGATCTGTATTAAGTTTTTGTAATTCATTTTCTGATTTCTGAAGCATCTCTTTGACTTTTTCTCTTTCTTCAACTATTCTGCATAGTTCCATTCCTGCAACAATATTATTATGTTTGTCTTTTAATACCGAAGCGATATTTTCAAACCGAAAAGGAACGCCATTTCTGGTAATGCCAATTCGTAAGGCCTGATGAACCTTTCCATCTTTATATGCCATCTGTATCGGACAGCCTTCGCATGCTTTATCCCGGTTTTCATATACGGAATAACAATATTCTCCTGCATGATCTCCAAAGTTGTCAATCATAAATTTATTTTGATAAACAATCCTCATATCCAAATCCTGAATGCTAAGCCCGTCGCCCATTGTCTCCATTATCGAATCCAGTAGCTTATTTTTATCTAACAGTAATTTATACACTGCCTGATAATTTATGCTTAATTCGGCTTCTTTTATCTTGGCTATTTTTTTTCCTGATTTCATGAGATTGTTTATTGGTTTATGTTGGTTTAAATTCAGGATTCACACATAAATATAATTTTAACATTATCAATACAAATATATGAATATTTCTATTGCTATTTATAGGCAAAATGCGTAAAGCATTAAATAAAATAAAAATAAAATTCAAACAAATGCGTAGAAAAATTGATGTTTCTGTAACTATTTTTGCTATACAATTAACAATAATTTTTAAATCATGAACTCGTTAAAGCAGTTTTCAAAAACAGAAAAAGATAGTAAGACTATGTTCTGTTTGCCGAAAGACAAAAATCAATCGAACAGTACATCTTACGTTACAGAGAAAGCAAACCATGAAGAACAGAAGGGAAACCATAACGATTTAAAACGTGGAGCTTCTGTAAGCAATGAACATGGATTTAGAGAATTTTATTATTAACAATGTGAACATATAACAATTTAAATTTTATGAGTATAAAAAAGCAGTATCTAAAAACAAAATCTATTTGCAAGGTTACTTTTAGTGTACCTAAAAGAGTTGTAAAATCAGTTGCAACTGTGCAACTTCTCGGGGATTTTAATAACTGGAATGTTAAAGAAACTCCTCTGAAAAAAACTAAAGATGGAAAATTTCTAACTGAGTTGGAACTTGAACCGGGAAAAGAATACCAGTTTCGCTACCTGATTGACCACACACACTGGTTGAATGACCTGAACGCAGATAAATACGTGCCTTCAGGGGTCGGATATTCTGAAAATTCAGTAGTTGTTTTATAAATATAACTACTGCAAGGTAGGGTGTTTTTATGGCCAAAAACACCCTGCTTATTTTTCTACAAAATAACACATAGAAATTTAAAATTATGATAGATTTTGCAAAATTTATTCTTGTCAGAATGAGCTTTGACGAGAACCTATTTAAAAAAGAATTGAGAAAATTTATTATCTGGTTAAAAGATGAAAATACAGATGAACTAAAAGACTGGTGTATTCAAAATTATAGTGGCTTAATAAAAAACGAGACGAATCAACTATTCTCTACGAACATGAATAATTAAACAAATTGCTTATTTTTCTTAAATCTTTTTTTACGTAAAATGCTGTTGGATTTGCTATATTAAGCTTGTATCTTAGTATTAAATTTAAGAGTTATGAAAACCACTTTTGAAAATACCGCAGAAAAAGCTTCTAAAACAACACAAAGCCCTGTTTTAAACAATCTTCAAAAAAGTGTTTCAATTATTGTTTCAAGAAATTTTATTAAAACTCGTTTCTATCTTTCTCCAAAAGCCAAAGTCAAAAAATATATAAACAATGATTTTGGCTGTATGGATTTGCTACTTGACCTGCCAAGGAATTGCAGATGTATTATTACCGCAATGACTTTGCATTATGCTGAAATTATTGATTTGCTAATCCGATTTAATATTAAATATACTATTAAAAAGGCATCAAATGAATTTTCTGATTGGGATTAAGCAAATGTAGAACTAATATAATTTACAATTATGAAAGGCTGTAAAAATAAATTGTTTGAACTGGATGTTCAGGCAATAAACGGAACAAATAATTTACAACCTGTTATGTATATGGAAATTTCAAAATTTCATATTGAAATATTATACATGAACGGATCAAAACGGATTACAGCAAAAATCCGAAATACTTATAAATGCTGTGAAGCATTAGTAAAGGAACTACCGCAAAACTATAAGTACCATATTTGTTCAACAGGTACACACTTCCTGAACTTACTGGAACTTTTACTTTCAAGGGATATGAACTATTTTCTATTCAAGCAGCCTGAAGAATAAGACTTTAAAAAAAATCTTAAGAATTATTAGTATTTACTCCCCTTTTATCTGATTTTAATAGCTGAAATATATTTTCAGAGGTTGCGGCGAAGCCGCTTATTAAATCAATTCATTATTGGCTCTTGCGTCGGCAAAATCAAGCTCTTTTTGCTTTTTTATACCTTAAAAATTAATCGATTCATAAAAAAGCAAAATGTGCTTGAAGTGTGTTGATAGGGTTGGTCGTGTGATTAATCGGCTGAAAGCCGTAATTAAATGAGAGCGGTTGCAGGGCAGTGCATTTATTGTGATGCGTAGCAAATTTTTTTTTGCGTAAATTTTCATACGCAAAAAGAAAATTAACAACAAATGGACTAACCGTGCGGTTGCAATACCTTGCTGGCTTTGCGTGGCTAAAGGGCAAGTTCTTTTTATTTTTTCCATACCTTAAGAAATCAATTAAATCCGGGAAAAATAAAATGTACTTGACCGTGTGCCGGATTGGGGTTGAGCTTGTGTGATTAATAAAGAGCGTGGGCAAAAAAAATTAAAACATGCGTTGGCTCGTGTATCGGCTGTCTTTATAATCATTTGTTTTATAATTGTCTTTATACATTTAATATATAGTAATCAAATCTATATTATTTATCTTGAGCTTATCAGTCTTGTTATTTTATTAGTTCGGGATTTTTTGGAGCATGAACGATAACGGTACCTGCGCTGGCACATGTTTTATTTACCTTAGACCTACCGCCATGCCCGTAGGGCTTGCGGGTTTAA
>MEOG01000139.1 GCA_001769125.1 Bacteroidetes bacterium GWF2_35_48
CGAACTGGCGCATGTTTGGAATACCTTAGACCTACCGCCATGCCCGTAGGGCTTGCGGGTTTAAA
Source organism: Bacteroidetes bacterium GWF2_35_48 (assembly GCA_001769125.1). GTDB lineage: Bacteria > Bacteroidota > Bacteroidia > Bacteroidales > GWF2-35-48 > GWF2-35-48. The sequence continues at coordinate 66 of MEOG01000139.1, forward strand.
TGTATGGAAAATTGCGCTAGTTCGATGTTATGGGTATGTTGGCATTGTAATCAACCCTTTTCATTTTGTGTAATTTTATCGTCAGTCTTTGCGTTGAAATTGGCAGCTCTTTTGGCATTTTTGGATTGTGCGTTGGTTTGTGTGAATGCCAAATGTGCTGACAATTAGGGTTGGCATATTCACTCAATAACTCACGGTTTTAAATTCCAATTTTCCCAATCATTTTTCAAATCTGGACTTATTAATATTGTCGGATTTTGTTCCCTTTTATTAATCAACAATGATTCCTGTTTTATTGTCTTTGTAAGGTATTCAGATAATTCTTTATAATTTATATCTCCATTTGATTCCTGTAATTTTTTAAGCAGAAAATATGTAAAAAGTCCATGAAATTTGTTTTTGTATGGCGCAGAAGATTCATTGCCGGAACTTGAAGTAAACACAAGCATATTTCCTTTTAATACTCCTGTTTTTGGTTTTATTTTTACTCCTCGTAATTCTGCTAATGATTTATTTCTCCCTGCTCCACTGAAACAAGCATCTAAAAATATTGTGATTTTTGCTGCCGGATATGTAGATAATTTTTGATACAAATCAGATAATTTTATTCCATCAGAAACATTTGCACCGCTTACATCAACAGGCATTATATAAGCATCTTTTGTGTTTTCATCGGGGAAGCCATGACCAGCATAATAGAAAAATACTTCTGCTTTACCGTCCGTTGTATTTATTAAACGACTTAGTATTTCTATTTCTTGATTCATTTTACCAACCGTTGCATTTGTAAGTAAAGTTGTATTTCTTTCAGGTACACCAAGAGTTTTTATACAATACTCTTTGAATATTTTTGCATCGTTTACTGCAAATTCAACATTTGATTCTTTATCAATACCAGACTGAAACGATGAATAGTCCTCATTTCCGATAATTAATGCAAAGCGATTTTGATTTTTTGATTTTGATACAGGAATATTTTTATCAACTTCGGAGGTAAAAGAAGCTTTTTCAATATTCGTTTTCTTAATGTCTGCCTGAACTTCAAATTTTGTTTCTAAGCTTTGATTTATTTCAAGTTCAAATTTATTTGGTGTTTTTGCATATTTACCATAGCTTTCAGAAAGTCTGACTGTGACTGGAATAACAAGCTCTTTATATGTGAATTTTGCACTAAATGGAAAAGATATTTCCCATCGTTCATTGGGTTGTAATTCTTCTTTATCAAAATCAAGTTTGTTTTTGTAATCAACCAATGGTGGTATTTCAAATACGGCTTTTATATTTCTTGCTATTCCCTGGCCAACATTCTGAACAATTATTTTCAAAGTAATGTCCTTTCCTAATTCAGCTTTTCCGGTCTTTTCCATGGTGAATTGATGGTCTGCTATCACAACATCTGGAGAAATGAATGTATGCGTTTGAAATACAATTCTGAAAGGTTTCATATCATTGAGATTTGCCTCTTTTACTGTAACACGAAATTCAGCTTCGCCAGTTCCAATATTTTCTTCTCCCTCAAAAGGTATTTCAAAATGCCCTTCTTCATTCGGATTGAGTTTGCCTAAAGCAATTTCTTTTGGAAAAACCACACCTGTTGTATTTGTTAATGCTTCAATTTTTGCTACAAGATTGATTGCAACTCCTTCTCCCAAATTTTTAATTCCAAATTTGTACTTTGCTTTTTCTTTGTAATTTAAACATTTGTTTTCGTCAGTATCTTCAAATTTCTGAGTTACCTCCTGCAATTCAAGTCTTGGAGCTTTAACTGCTTCATAAGTATTTAAAAAAATCGGATCGCTACTTGCAAAAATTGATTGCTGTTCAACCTGCTTATAATAAAAATTGTTCTCTACAGGCGTTGTTTTGTTTTTCAATTTATGAGATTTAATAATAATCCCTGCTAAATCGGCTGCCCATATTGCAATTGCTGCACCTAAAAATGCATAAGACAAATTCTTTTGCGACACAGATTTATTGAACAGTGTATTTACTTCGGCAAGATTCGTGGTTGATTTATAGCTGTTGTATGTATTATAGGACGCATAATTGAAAGCCACAGACGAAGCAAGACAGCCATAAGCAATTGCACCCAAGCCAAAGAATAATTTATTATCTCTTAGTTTATAATCGCCCCAACCGGGATAGATTACAGATTTTGCAAGATGTTTTGTTAATGGAATTTTGGGAATGGGTGTAGATTTAATTTTAATGAGAATATCTTTTTTTATTGCAATGCTGTCTGCTTTGTAGTCCCAATAGGCTTTTTTCTGTAGTCCGCCTTTTACAACTTTAATATCTCCTGTAAATGTTTTAGCATTTATTTTTGCTCCGTTTTGATGAGAAATTTCAATGTTTACAAAATACTCATCCGTAGGATTTGCATTTTCTATGTCGTAATAAATTATTGCATATTTACCATCGTTTACACAATTGATATTGGAAATTTTTGGTGTAGAATTACTAAGCACTACAGATTTATTTTTGTTCTCAGAATTAGTATTCTTCGGAACAATCCTACTCTGAGAATACGAGTAGCTCAGGGTAAATAAGAGTGCAAAAAAGAAACTCGTGAATATTATTTGTTTTAACATAATCTGCTTAATTGTTTGTGAAGCTTTTTATTTCCCCGTAACGAATAACTGCACCCTCAGTTGCAAAAGCCCTGTAATAATAAGTGATTCCTTGTGATATATTATTTAGAATTGTTGTAAAATTGCCTGTATGATTTATACTATTTAATGAAACAACTGTAGAATTAATATCAGGAGACGAAGTCGAATACGACCAGCAAAAACCATGATTTGTAACTGTATTCACACCAAGTTTTAGAATATTTCCGGTGAGCGTTGCTGTAGTCGCACTGGTAGTTTGTGCTGATATTGTTTGAACCTGCAATTGAGGAATAACCAGTATTACCGTGTCGCTGTATAGTATTGTGGAATTATCGGCAATGGCATAGGAACGGATGTAAAAGGGTGTTTCTAATTCCAGATTACTTAAAGAACTTGTAAATTCATTGTCTTGTGATAATTCGCCAAAAGAAGTTTTAAAATCATTGATTGTTGGGTTTGAAGTTTTGCTCCAACAATGTCCGTAATCTTGTATTTTCAGGGATTTCAGATTACTAATTATTCCTTTTACTGTTGCGCTTGTATTTGTTACTGCTGTTTCATTTCTTGCTGTTACTGTGATTCCGGTTGTTATTGTTGTGAATGTTTTTGTTTCTCCATATAAAACCGTTGAATTATTTTTTGCATACGAACGGATTTTATATGTTGTATTTGGATGCAGATTTTTTAATGTGTCTGTAAAATAACCTGTTTTTATTTCTGTTGTTTTTGTTGATTTAAAATCGCTGATTGTAGGTTCATTATTTACTGACCAGCAATGACCATATTCAGTAATACCCTCTTTGCCAATATCGAGAATTATGGATGTTGCAGTAACAAGAGATTTATTTACATTCACATTGTCTGATGAAAGTTTATTTATCCGTTCATTGTCAAACTTTTTGCAAGCAAAAAATGATAAACAAAGGAATAAAAATAAGACTGGAATTTTAATATTCATTTTAACAAGGTAGTTATTTGATTTTTAAACCAGTTTGTTTTACACAAAGTTTTATCTGATATGTTTAACTTTTCGATACTTGTACGATTGAATTTCTTTTTCATATCAAAAAACTTATAGAATGACTCAAAATCCTTACTTTTCAGGGCTTTTATAATTTCATCAATATTTTTATCTTTTAAATCGGAAGTTTTAAATTCTTCATAGGAGTTCCTTGCCAATTTTATATCAGAAATAATATTATCGTATTTCTCATTTTTCTGTAGAGTAATATCATTAATATAATCTAATTTATTAAAACCTTGTAAACGCAGTTCTTCAATATTATCAGGATGATAAATTAAGTTTTCAAAATTGTAATACGGTAAAATAAAATAATTCGGATATGCCTTTTTAATTTTAGATATTTCATTATCGCTCAAAAAATCTCTATCACGAATTCCAAAATATTTTGAATCATTTTTAATTGTTAAAAATATTTCTCGTGCATTTTTAATACCAATAAAGACGACGCCATCTATTCCTATCAAATTATAATACTCATCATTTTGATTTTCACAAACTATAACTTTTTTGTTTTGAAAAATTTTAAAAATCATCTCTTTTGGAACTGCAACGTCAAAAATATCTAATGATTCTTTTCTTTTAGGAAACAATGTTTGTGGAATATCAAAATTCAGTTGGTCAAAATCTAAAATAGTTGCATATTCAACTTCTGTAGCATATTGAATGAAACCCAATGAATGGCTGGCAGTCCAAAGTTGACAATTCTCAGGAAGCCAATTCTCAGTAATTTCTTTGATTAACGAATACTGCAAACTTGTATTCAAATGCAAATCTAACTCATCTATAAAATAAATTGTATCTTTAAAAACACGATTTCTTACAAAGAGATTAAACATTAGATTTACAATAGCCTTTTCTCCATTACTCAATAAATCATAATGAATTTCTGAATTTCCCTTTTTAAAACGGATATCAGCAAATTCATCTTTCATTGGGGGTTTCAGCATATATAAGGATAAACTTATATCCTGATTTGTACCAAAAATTCTGTGCAATGCATCATTAATTGGTTTTATATATTCATCATTTAATTTTTTAGCATCAAATCCTATATTTGTAAAAACTTCTTCTAAAATTATATTTGTTAAATAATCTATATCATTTTCAAAGCGTTCATCTTTGTCAATGTATAATAATGGGCGGTCAAAATCTTCATTTATATCCAAAAGTGAGTTTCGGCTTCTAGTTCTTGTAAGTTTTGGCATTTGACGTAGGCTACTTCTCCCATAAAAAGAATTTTTACCAGCTAAATTAATTAGAGTATCAATAATAAACTGATTATGATTAAACTCTATTCTAAAATTTATTTCTTTAGAATTATCTTTAACATAATATTTACCAGTCTCTTTATTCAGAGTATATCCAAATAAATCAAAAATACAAGATTTTCCACTACCATTTTCACCTATGAGCAAAACAAGTTTAGGTAGTGTTTTCAGCCCTGTTAAATCAATTTCAAGATTAGTAAATCGCTTAAAATTTTCTAGTTTAATTTTTGATATAAACATATTTTATTAATTAATTTATTTTCTAATTCTATAACACATCTTCATGAGAAATAAAATTCCCATTTTTTACATTTTTACTAATGTTTTCAATATGCTGAACATATTGTTTTTCTGTAAGTGGTTTCCCGCTTACTGTAAAAGCAACTGTTTTATTATTCATACTATTTAACAGACGGCTTAAAGCTTTCTTGTTCTGTTTCCGGCAAACTTAAAAATGCAGAGTAAAATAATTCTGCTGTAAGTTTTGTTCCATCGAATTTTATAAATTGTGCTTTCATGCGATTAAGGTTTTTTTGATTCACTTATTTTAATAATTGATAAGGAATTGATTTTATTGATTTTTCAAACTCTTCAAATATTATAAAAAATTCTTTTAGCTCTTCTTGATTAGGATAATTATACTCATTAATATAAATATCGGATAGAAATTTAGAATTCCGCAATTTGGTTAAAGAGTTGATAATTTTAAAATCAAAAAATAAAAAATAGGAGTTTAAAATTTCGATTTTATTTCGCATACGTAATTGAGTTTTTCTAGTCAATTCACCTAACGTTTTATAATCAAGATTAGGTATATTTATTGGTTTGCTATACTCTAATTTTTCACAAATAAAAGTAAGTTCTTCATAGGTCGGATATTCGTTCTCACCCATATTTTGGGTATGTTTTCTAATTTCCTTTATGAATCTTTTATTTATAGAAATAAGTTTCATGAAATCAACATGCAAGAACCGTAATATTTTAATCCTTGGTAATTGAATAACTATAAAATGGAAAAAACATGTTGTTAAGATAGATACTGATATATTCAAAAATACATCAAGATGAATTTTATTATCAACAATAAAACAATTATAGTAACATAAATAAAATAAAATATATAAGATAGAAACAAAAGAGATAGCTGTTACTATTTTTGAACTACTTTTTATATAAAACCAACTTAATTTCATTAAAATTCGAGATTCAGTTTTACCAAGAAATAATTACATAGCCATCTCCTCCATTCGTCCCTTGACCGGAATAATCTGTTGACCATCCTCCATTCCCTCCAAAGCCTTTATTTAAGAAACCCTTACCACCATTTGCACCTTGAGATGTAGAATTTGAACCTGAAACTTCTGGCCTTGGCTTTTCTCCACTATCACCTTGAAGTTTTATGCCACCAAGAAAATTTATATACCCAATACCACCAATTGGAGACGTTGTATCACCAGTAGGTCCTCCTTGACCTCCAGTAGCATATATAATATTTGTTCCATTAAGAAAAATTATTGAAGAATTACCATTATTACCAGCAGAAGATGTAGAAGTGCCACCTGTGCCAACTACTATTGTAAACACATCGCCAGGCTTAGTTTTAACAACATTCTCCGCATAGCCGCCTGCTGCACCACCCCATGCCGTACCATATGGTGACCAAAAAGATGCACCAGCCCCACCGCCTCCGATAACTTTTAAATTTACAGAATATACATTTGATGGGACGACCCATGTAGTATCGTTTTCAAAGCCATTTATGCCGTGAAATGAATAATAAGGTAATTTAACATTTCCATCTAATGATAAATTTAATGTGTCATTTGAAATTGACAAGTGTTGAATTTCATTTAAATTATCTAAATCGTTATCATGAGGGAAAATAACTTGATTGCTTTGTGATATTTTTAACGTATCGCCAGCTAATATTAAATTTTGAATTTCATTTGTAGTATCAGCATCAATATTTACGGCATTTGCTTTTGACAAGGAAAGTACATTTTGATTTAATTGCAGAACTTGTATTTCATTCGTGCTATCTCTATCAGCATCATGAGGAAAAACAACAAAATTACCTTGGCTTAAATATAACGTATCGTTGCTTTTGTTTAATAATTGTAACTCATTAGTCGGATCAGAATCTAAATCAACTGCACCAGATAAGGTAAGAGTATTTCCATCGCTAATTGTGAGTTGGTTCCCGTTTAAAGATAAAGTCTGATTATCACTATCAGTTATTGAACCACCGTTTTTAGAAAGTGTTATTTGATTTCCAGTTTTAGATATTGCTTGTATTTCATTTAGAGTATCATGATCCGCATCAGGCGGTAGTTGTATAGTATTGCCTCCAGAAATGCTAAGGTCAAAACCATTTAAATTTAGAATTTGGTTGTCACTGTCTGTAACTGAGCCACCGCCTTGTGAAAGAGAAAATATATTTCCAGTTTTTTCGATAATTTGCAATTCATTTGTAGCACTGGTGTCATTATCATTTTTAGCTTTTCCGGCTTCATTCGCATAAAGGGCAAAAGGAACAGATAATAATTGAGTTGTTCCAATAAATTCATAGTTTCCTGTTCCTGCAATATCAAGTTCTGTTTTGATAAAATACTCGCCATTACTCCAGTTTATTGTATTAAAACTCCCAGTTACAATTGTACCACCACCAACATTTAATGTTACAATACCAAATTCATTAGTTCCCCGTGAGTGTGTTTCCATATACATGGTTGCTCCGAGTGGCGAGTCTTTCAGAATACTTATTCGTAACCCTACAATTTGGGTTACTATTATTTTTCCGAGATTATCTCTTGCAACAGCTTGGTATTTGAAAGTCTGCGGAGCTTGTGCGAAAATGCTAATAATGCCAAAAAATATTACAAATAGGGTAAGGGTAAATTTTTTCATAAAATTATCGTTTAATAATTTTTACAGTTTTTGAATAATCATTGTCAGTTTTAATTTTCAAGAAATACAACCCGGCAGCAAAAATTTTTAGATCATATTTTCTGCTTGTTTCAAGTACTTTTATATTCTCATCAATCAAAATCTTTCCGTTTTCATCACATAATTGTATTCTTGTGTTTAAGTTCTGTTCAGTCTTAATATCAATATTCAAAATATCATTAGTAGGATTGGGAAAAACAGTAACGGCGAAGCCGTTTTTTTTGTTTTCTTCAATATCAACAGTAAAATACTGGCTTTGTTGGAATCCTTGTGTTAAAATATTATTGGAATTTGAAACCGTCTCCGTTGCTAACTCGCCAATTGTAATAGATAAAGAAGCATAAGAATTAGTAAAATAATCACCAACAGTTGTAATAACCTCCGGAGATAAGGACTGACTTTGTGCATTAAGCCCTGATATAACAAGCAAAAGAGCAATTATTATTAATTTCATAATTCTTTATTTATACTTTTCAAAATTACACAAAATTTTCAAGATTTTAATCATTGTAACAAAATTTGGGAGGGATGGCAAAAAAACACCTCTTTGCTTGTGGCAGCTTGTGTGTTGGAATATCCGCCACAAGCAATGTGGTGTTTGTGCGTTGGCTCTTCATCAAGTTATTTCACAGTTTTTTTCATGTACAGATTTTTTCAGCCAATTACCCATAACGGTACCTGCGCTGGCACAGTTTTTTTTACCTTAGACCTATCGCGCATGCCCGTAGGGCTAGCGTTATCATTAAAAAAAAATTGTGCT
>MEOG01000140.1:0-4394 GCA_001769125.1 Bacteroidetes bacterium GWF2_35_48
AAAAAAAGATGAAGCAATCGAATTGCTGAAAAATATTTTTACCCCACATCAAATTCCTCAGCTAAATTTTGTAGTTTTGAAGTGAGAAATGTTAGTTATAATTATAACAAAAATACAATTTTTTTTCAGATTCGTTTATTAGAAAATTAGTTCTACGTTGTAAAATAAATAAACATGTTTTTTCTATTCTTTCAGTTTTAGAATAATTCCGTGTTTTTTTGCATGATTCGTTTCGACTGTTAATGAGTTGAATATCAGTTGTTGTTGAAATATTAATGTAAGACTAATTTTGAAGAGATATAAATAAACACTAGATTTTTTGTTAATCAGAAAGATATTTATTAATTTTGTTAAAAATATAACAACCAATTATTTCCTTTTTTTTTAAAATGTAAACTTCATTAAAAACATTTCTTATGTCTGAAGAGCAGAGGAAAATGCTGGTAGCATTAGACATTTCGGATATTACCGAAATAGTAATTGAAAACGCAGGGACTTATGCAAAAATTCTTGACTTACCCATTGAATTTTTGCATATTGAAAACAACAAATCCCAAAAACAGGAAGCACTTACCAAACTTACTGAATTAGCTAAAAATGTAAATGAAAAATATGGAATTCTTCCTGAAATAACTATAAAGGAAGGAAACATTTACACTTCCATCAGCGATTATGCAAATCAAACGAGACCTATTCTTGTTATGATGGGCACGCATGGCTTGACTGGAATGCAGAAAATTTTTGGAAGTAAGGCATTAAAAGTTATTGTGGGCAGTTCTATTCCTTTTTGGATTGTTCAGGATAAACCGAAAAATGTTGAGTTGAAAAATATTATTTTCCCTATAGATTTTACTTTCGAGAGCAAAGAAAAGCTTACTATTGTTAAATATCTGAGTCATTATTTCAAATTCAAAGTTAATATTGTTACTCCGAATCTGAAAGATCAAATATTAAGAAGTAAAATTAAAAATAATCTTATACACGTTGATAAAGCCCTTACAGAGCGTGAACTTGAATATGAAATTATCATTGGCGCCGACAAGGGAGATATGGCTGATGCAGTAACTAAAGTTGCAGAAAGTATCAATGCAGATATTATCGTAATAACAACAACAAAACACATTGCATGGAATGATTATATGTTTGGAGCACCTGAACAAAGAGTAATCCCTAATGCAGCAAAAATACCCGTGATTTGTGTCAATCCCAGAACAGATTTAACAAAATTTGCTTCTTTCAGGTAAAAAAAATATATAAAAAAAATCGGCATTTTGCCGATTTTTTTTTGCTTTTATTTTACCAGATCATACCCGTTTTCTTTATCTTTTTTCATAGCAGGAATACCTTCTATCATCCATTTTGGAGCAGGTTCGTCTTTAAGATAATGGTCGAAAAATTGTTTCATCCGGATGTCTAGATCTATACTGTTAGCGCGACGTTTCAGATTGTGATCATCGCCGTTATAGTTCAATAGCCAAACAGGTTTTTCAAGTCTTCGTAATGAAGTAAACAATTCTATTCCCTGATACCAGGGAACTGCTCCGTCAGCATCATTATTCATCATAAGGAGTGGTGTCTGAATTTTATCTGCGAAAAAAATGGGTGAGTTTTCGATGTAAAGATCTTTCTTTTCCCATAAGGTTCCTCCTATTCTGCTTTGTCCGTTTTCATATTGCATCATTCGGCTGTTTCCGGATGTCCATCTTATTCCACCGTAAGCACTAATCATATTAGAAACGGCAGCACCAGCCATTGCTGCGCAAAAACGATTGGTACGCGTAACAAGATAAGCCACCTGATAGCCGCCCCAGCTCTGACCTTGCAAGCCAATTTTTTTCTCATTAACAAATCCTTTTGAAACAATATAATCTGTTCCACTCATGATTGCGTCATACGCATCCTGCCCAGGGGAGCCAACTTTATATTTAATATCTGGGACAAAAATCAGATATCCATTACTAAGGTATTCAGGAAAATTAATTACAGACTTGCTTGGTTTAGGAGTGTAATGATTGTGTATTGTATGCGAATTTTTTTCGTAAAAATAAACAATCATTGGACATTTTTGAGCAGAATTAAAATTCTCAGGTTTATAAAGTAAGCCCTCAAGTTCTTCGTTGTTATTGGTTTTCCATTTTACTAATTCAACGCTTCCCCAAAAATAGTTTGTCTGTTGTGGATTTGCATTTGTAATACAGATTTCATCTTTAAAATCAATTGTGCTAATGCAAAGGTTGGGATAAATATTAAAATTGCATTTTCTCCATAATAATACATTTGATTTTTTTGAAAGCTGTGGGGTTGAAAATTTGTAATCCCCAATTATAAGTTTTTTGGGTTCATCTTTACTTTTTATTTTTACAGAATAAAATCCTTCTTGTTTTGAATCTTCATTGTATGTTTTTAGCAAAAGATTTTTATCTGTATTAATCCATAATGCTTCTTTATCCAATTCAATATACCTGAATTTTGTTTTATTTTTTCGACCAAAATTCTTAGTAATTCTTTCGGGTTTGGTTTTATTATCTGTTGAAATTTGCCATATATCAAAACGGTCGTATATTAATAATGATTTATCATCTTTAGACCAACCTGCCAAACCATAAGGGTCGGGAAGGCTTGGCACATCGTGATCTTCATCCCAGAAATTTACACCCAGATTTTTTGTTACTGGCATGCTTGTGTTTTCTTTGATAGAAAATAAATTCCAAGTACTATCTGCTTTATTATACCATGCGACAAAATTTCCATTCGGAGATATTGATGCAATGCTTTGTGCTTTTTTCAGAAAAAGTTTTTCATTTCCGGTAAGAAAATCAACAATGTAAACATCTCTAAAAATATCAGTAATCCATGAAACATATTTACTGTATGGTTTATAATTATAACCTATTCCAATATTTCCATCTCCCTTCAGCGTTGTTGTAACAAATGGAATATCGTCTGAAGCTAATTGAACCATTTTTTGTTTTTTTAAAAAATAAACAGCGAGAAAAGATTTCTTTTTGTCTTTTTCAATATTTTTTAACTGATTCGGTTGAAGCAAGGTGTCTGTCCAACTCCATAAATCCAGTTTGTATTTTTCATCTTCAGTGAGGCTGTCTTTAAATTCTTTTTCAGGAAAAGGAGCAGTATAGAAAAAAAATTTCATTCTATTTTGAGAAAAATAAAAATCTCCATTTTCACTTACGCACCAATTTTTTTTCATAGAAGAATTTAATGTATCAATAATACATTTTGCTTCTGATTTAGAAGTCCAGTAAAATAGATTGTAAGCTTTTACTTTCGTTGTATCTGATGAATAAATAAAGCAAATTTGTTCTCCATTTTTATCAGGTGTAATTTTTTTTATTGTTCCTTTATTTTTATAAATATTTTTTGAAATTTCTGTTTGAGTGTTATAAATAAAAACAAAAGATGAATCAGCAATCGTATCTTTTTTATGCAAAATATAACTTATAATATTTCCGTTTTCTGAAATTTCATATTCAGAAACTTCATCGTAATGTGTAGTTTTTTGCAAAGCAGGATTGAATATCACGAGTGTTCCATTGTCTTCTTTTTTCTTTTTTGCTTTTGTTTTTTTGTCTTTCTTTTTACTTTTTTCAATAGTCGTTTGTTTTTTTAATGTGTCTGAAACAGTAGTAGTGTCTTTAGGTTTGATGTTTGAAGAGTCTTTTATTAAAGCATCTTTCTCCAAAAGAAAAGTAATGTGTTTAGAGTTTTCTTTAGCAAATTTAAATGATTTGAGTTTTGGAAATTTTGTTATAGAATTTGTTTTAAGAATCCATATCCCAATAGAATCTTTAGGTAAATCGTCTGCTTTCTTTTTAGCAAGTTTTGCTTTTCTGATTGTATCATAAGGAGCTTTAATTTTAAAAACAAGAAAATCTGAATTGCTTGAAAATTTTGCATCATAGCCTCGCATCACAGAATCTATTTTACTATTCAGCCTATGATAAATGTATAGTATTCCATCTCCTTTCTGAGGATTAATTTCATAAGAAATCCAGTTACCGTCATCAGAAATAGTCTGATTTTCCAAGTCTTTCCATGAATCAAAAACAGAGGGCGTAATTGTTTTCTTTTGTTGTGCCACGCATATAGATGACAAAAAAATAACAACAAAAAAGAATATAATATTTTTCATAAAATGTAAATTTTGAGTCGCATATAAATATTTTGTTAGACAATAATACAAAAAAATAAAAAACCCCGAAAAATCTCGGGGTTTTTTATCAGCGTAAAACTGCATTTGTTATTTTTTAACAGCAACTGGAGCCGTTTTTTTAACAGCAGCTTTAGGAGCAGCTTTCTTAGCAACTGGTTTTTTTGCTACAGCTTTTTTAGCAACTGGTTTTTTTGCTACAGCTTTTTTAGCAACTGGTTTTTTT
>MEOG01000140.1:4419-93286 GCA_001769125.1 Bacteroidetes bacterium GWF2_35_48
ACTGGTTTTTTTGCTACAGCTTTTTTAGCAACTGGTTTTTTAGCTACAGCTTTTTTAACAACAGCTTTCTTAACAACAGCTTTCTTAACAACAGCTTTCTTAACAGCTGGTTTTTTTGCTACAACTTTTTTTGCAGCGGGAGCTTTTTTTTGTTCCATAGACTTTGATTAAATTTAAGTTAAACAATAATAATATAATTGTGAAATTGAGAGACTACTTTTTTGTTTTCTTTTTAGCAACGTTTTTTTTAATCGCACCTGTTTTTGCTGCATTGTTTTTTGCTTTGATTGCTGATTGTGCAGCAGCCAGACGAGCAATAGGAACGCGGAATGGAGAGCAGCTCACATAGTTTAATCCGTTTTTAAAACAGAATTCAACAGATGCAGGATCGCCACCTTGTTCGCCACAGATGCCAACTTTCAAATCTTTACGTGTACTGCGTCCTTTTGTAACAGCCATTTCAATAAGTTGACCAACGCCTGTTTGATCAATTGTCTGGAATGGATCAGCAGCAAGAATTTTATGGTCGAGATAATCGTTCATAAATCCGCCAATATCATCGCGACTAAAACCAAAAGTCATTTGAGTAAGGTCGTTTGTTCCAAAAGAGAAGAACTGGGCTGTTTTTGCCATGGTATCAGCAGTAAGACAAGCACGGGGAATTTCAATCATAGTACCATAAAGGTAATCTATAGATTTTACTTTATATTTTGCGCATACTTCATCATAAACTTTATCTGCAATTTTTTTAGTGAAATCAAGTTCTGCTACTTCGCATGTAACAGGAACCATAATTTCGGGGCGTGGTTTTTTTCCTTCTTTAAGAAGTTCAACAGTTGCTTCAAAAATTGCGCGGAATTGCATTTCAGAAATTTCAGGGAATGTTACACCCAAACGAACGCCGCGATGTCCCATCATTGGATTTGATTCATGCAAAGCTTCTCCACGTTTTGCAATAGCGGCAACAGATATCTTTAAAGCCTTAGCTAATTCAGCTTGTTTTTCGGGATTTTGTGGAACAAATTCATGTAAAGGGGGATCTAATAAACGAAAAGTTACTGGCAATTTATCCATTGCAAGCAAGGTATTTTTAATATCTTTTTTAACGTAAACAGATAATTCATTTAAGGCTTTTACACGTTCTGCAACACCATCACTCAAAATCATTTTACGTAATAAGAATAATGGTTTTTCTGAACCAACACCATAAAACATGTGTTCCGTACGGAAAAGACCGATTCCTTCGGCGCCATAATCACGAGCAACTTTTGCATCAGCAGGTGTGTCAGCATTTGTACGGACTCCCATTGTGCGGAATTTATCAACGATAGTCATAAATGCTTTGAATCTTGGGTTTTCTGAAGCATCCATTAATTTTAATCCTGTCTGATAAACATGACCTTTGGTTCCATTCAAGGTTACAATATCGCCTTCTTTTAAAACAATATTTGTTCCTTCAATCTTTGCAATTTTTGATGCAGCTTCAACATGTAATTTACCAGCACCAACGATACAGCATTTACCCCAGCCGCGTGCAACAAGTGCCGCATGTGAAGTCATACCGCCACGTGCTGTAAGAATACCAACCGCTGCGCGCATTCCTTCAACATCTTCGGGATTGGTTTCTTCGCGGAGAAGAATAACTTTTTCTCCTTTACGTTCCCATGCAACAGCATCTTCAGCTGTAAAAACTAATTTACCAACAGCTGCACCAGGACCAGCTGGCAATCCTTTTACAAGAACAGATACTTTCTTTTCTTCATTCGGATCGCAAATAGGATGCAGCAATTCATCAAGCTGAGAAGGATCAACGCGTAATACAACTGTTTCCTCATTGATGAGTTTTTCTTTCAGCATATCCATTGCCATGTTCAATGCAGCAGTACCGGTACGTTTACCAACGCGACATTGTAACATATATAATTTACCTTCCTGAATTGTGAATTCAATATCAAGCATGTCGTGGAAATTCTTCTCAAGAATTGCACGAATTTTTTCAAGCTCCTTGTATGTTTTTGACATAGATTCCTGCATACTGTGCAGGTGTTTGTTCTGTTCATTTTTGGTTGCATCATTGAGTGGATTCGGTGTGCGAATACCGGCAACTACGTCTTCTCCCTGAGCGTTTACAAGCCATTCTCCGTAAAATAAATTTTCTCCTGTTGCAGGATTACGGGTAAAAGCAACACCGGTTGCAGATGTATCGCCCATATTTCCGAATACCATTGCCTGTACATTTACAGCAGTTCCCCATGAATCGGGAATGCCTTCAATTTTTCTGTAAGAAATAGCTTTCTTTCCGTTCCAGCTTTTGAAAACAGCTTTTATACCACCGAACAATTGTTCTTTTGCATCATCAGGAAATTCTTTGCCTAATTCTTTTTTAACTCTTTTCTTAAATTCTCCTGCAAGAAATTTTAAATCATCAGCAGATAAATCGGTATCCTGATTATACTTTTTAGATTTTTTATATGCATCAAGCATATCATCTAATTTTTTGCGGATATTTACATCAAGTCCTTCGGCTTTATCCATAACAACATCTGCATACATCATAATCAATCGTCTGTATGAATCCCATACAAAACGAGGATTTTTTGTTTTTGCAATTAAGCCTGGAATAGTCGCAGTACAAAGACCAATATTAAGGACGGTGTCCATCATACCGGGCATAGATGCTCTTGCTCCGGAACGGCAAGATAATAGAAGAGGATTTTTTGCATCTCCGTATTTCATCCCCATTTCAGTTTCTGCTTTTTTCATTCCTGCCCACACTTCAGCAGTTAATGATTTTGGTAAAGTACATTTGTTTGCATAGTAATCTGTGCAACATTCTGTGGAAATAGTAAGACCCGCAGGAACGGGTAATCCTAAATTTACCATCTCTGCAAGATTTGCGCCTTTTCCTCCAAGCAGGTTTTTCATTTCTGCTTTTCCTTCAGCTTTTTTACCACCGAAATAATATACATATTTTTTTGAAGACATATTTTTTTTTTGAAATTGTTTAATAAAAATTTTGCACTAAAGTAAAGTAATTTTTTTTCTCTTTATTAAATTAATGTAAAAATTATTCGGTAAAAATGTTTTTTTTTTAACCAACATATATGTGTTTTTAATATCAAACCCTGTTGCAGCAAGTCCTATAACAATTGTTAAATGTGTTTTTTTTTTGGTGAGTGTTTTGTTTTTTTATTCTCAGATTTCATTTGCAAATTTTGTTGAATCGTTTTTTTTCAGGATTTTTTTTTTCAGTTACATTCTGTATCCTTTTATTCATAACAGATTTAACAATATTGTAATTTTTATACAAAGATAAATAAAATAAAAATAATTAAACAAATTTTTTGAGAATATATTTTATGATTTATATCTAATTTTTTTTTTTGGAAGAATAACGCTTGTGAATATTACAATTAATTATTCTGAAATACCCTTGAACAGTAATGTTCAGCAGTATGTCGTATTTTATTTTATTTTTTAAGCGTTTTGTTTTTTTAAAATTTTTTTTAGAAAATTTTCATTACTATTTTTTTTGAAATTACTATTTTGCGAAAGATTTTAGCATTATTATTTTCTTAATTGAAAAAATTTGTCTGTTGTAATCAATCATGAATAGATGTTTTTGAAATATGTTGATTTTTTTCGAGTTTGTTTTTTTTGTTTATTCAAACATCTCAGATTTTGGAAGTAGAAGTAGAACTAGCACTTCGACTACGCTCAGCGTGGTAGAATAGGAATTGGAATACGGGAAGTTGAGCAAATAATCTTTTTCATATTGAAGTTGCCTGTTTTATCTTATCCGCTGAATGGTAGTATAGCAGAACTATATGTTGATGTGAGATTGAAATTAATTTTTATAAAACATTTGATACAATTTACAAATTAGATATTTATAAATAGGGTCTGCTGAAAATCACAAAACGTATTTGATATTAAATGATTAGAATATGTTATTCTTATAACAAGTGCAAGATAAAATAAATGATTCATTAAAAATCCTTGCACCTTCTTTTTATAATTTTATATTTTTGTTTTGTTAGTCTGTCGCATACCATCTTCTTTGTTGCCTGCGACTCGAAGTATTATTATACATCTTCGTCTTGTCGCCTCGAATCTGGCATACGACAGACTTTTTCAGCAGACCCTAAATAGAGTTATAAAATTTTTTTATAATACTTTAATTTATGTCCTGGCAAAAGTTCGGGATGAAAAATAAAAATCAAATCTTTTAGTATTAAGTGAGGATTCACAACGCCGGATTCCCAAAAGTCATTACCGCCAAATTCATTTTGAATAGCGTTGTTATTATAAATATCTTTTTGAAAAAATTTAAGATCAGCAATTCTTTCGTCAACAGATAAAATTTCTTTTTTTGAATTTGCTGCTCCGCAATTGATCCATATATCTGCTTCAGATGATTTCATTATAATGTTTTCCAAATTCAGCGGAAGACTTTCACGAGAGTTATTTTCTTTCCACAAATAATCTCCCCCTGCATCATAAATCAGTTGTGCCATGTAGGACTTTCCTCCTGCTACCCACCAGATGCCTTTCCATGGCAAACCATTTATTATTTTTGGTTTTGTTTCAATGTCTGCAACTTTTTGTTTTAATTGTTTATATTCATTTTCTATTTCAAGAAAAATTTTTTCAGCAATATTTTCTTTCTCATAAAACAGTGAAATAAATTTTAGCCATTCAACTTTGGCAAGTACATTTTCTTCTAAATATTCTGCATTGATTACAGAAGGAATTTTTAAATCATTTAGCTTTGTCATTATTTGCATTGCTTCGCTACCTATACCATAAATAATAACCAGATCGGGTTTCAGAGATAAAATAATTTCATAATTCAAATTATTATCGTATCCTACATCTTTAATTTTTTTTTCTGAAATTAATTTACGAAGCTCTGGTGAAACAATATAATCTGTTCCTGCCATTCCCGCAATTGAAGCTGTTTCTCCAATGAGGTTTACCATTGATGCATGTGTCGTTGATAAGCAAATTATTTTTGAAACAGGAGTACGAATAACATTATTTTTTTTTATCGTTTCTGGCATTGAACTATTTTTTGGAACTAGAAAAAAATCGAAAGAAATTTTTTGAGCGCCCTGCCAGGGATTTATAACACTTACTTTTGTATAGGTTTTATTTTTCATAATTGAGAAACCTTTCGCGTAGCAGTTCGGAATTTCTTTTTCAAAAATTTCATTATTGTTTGTTGTGTTATTCTGACAAGAAAAAATAATCAGCGATGAAATAATGCTGACAAAAAAATAAATAAAAAATTTTTGCCAATATTTTTTTGATATATATATATAATGTATAAACATGTTTTTAATTTTATTTTTTCAGAGCTATAAATTTAGAAAATTAAAATTGATTTTTCCATGATATTTTTTTAACAACATTTTTTTGAGGCTACCCAAGAGGAGTTTAGCTTTGATTATTCTGTGTAATTTTAATCAGGTTGTTCTTATAAGTTTTATGTATTTTTTCCTACTCCATTTTCTCCTCCATTTAATATATAGATTTACATATCAAACAAAATAATTTATTTTTCATAAATCAAATTTCACACATCTGATAAAACTTTTGCATATTCCATTTTTTTAATGAAAAATCCATATTACCTTTGTAATTATATAATCATGAAATAAATTAAAAAAATTCAATATGGCAAAAAAGATAAATAGCACAAGTAAGCAGGAAGTATTAAAAAAAACTGTTGCACGTTTCCGTGAGAAAGGTATTATTCTTCCTACATTTGCTCAGATGCAGAATCCTAAACTGATACCTGAGAAAATAAAAAATAAACTTAAAAATATTGGATTGTGGGATTTGCATCCAATGAATCTTTTTCGTATAACCTGGCATAACGAACCTAAAGAAAAAGGCGGGTTGTATGGAAATCCAAATTATCTGGAACTTCCTAAAGAATTGACAGGAGTTGATGCACGGATTGTTATGATGTTAGGGAAATGGTTTCCAACAGGAGCGCATAAAGTAGGCGCAGCCTATGGTTGTCTTGCACCCCGTTTAATTTCAGGTGAATTTGATCCAACGTATCACAAAGCAGTTTGGCCTTCTACTGGAAATTATTGCCGTGGAGGTGCTTTCGATTCCTATTTAATGGATGTTACCGCAGTTGCAATTCTGCCTGAAGAAATGAGTAAGGAACGTTTCGACTGGCTGAAAGAAATAAAAGCAGAAGTTATTGCAACGCCCGGATGTGAATCGAATGTTAAGGAGATTTATGATGCATGCTGGGATATTCGCAGAAACAGAAAAGACTGCGTTATTTTTAATCAGTTTGATGAATTCGGAAACGCTTGCTGGCATTACGAAGTAACGGGTCATGCCATTGAAGAGGTATTTAAACTTGTTAAAGGCAAAAATTTTGCAGCTTATGTTTCAGCAACCGGTTCTGCCGGAACTATTGCAGCAGGAGATTATTTCAGAACGAAATTTCCACATATTAAAGTTGTCGCTTCTGAAGCTTTGCAATGTCCTACGCTACTCAGAAATGGATTTGGTGGTCATCGTATTGAAGGCATTGGAGACAAACATGTTCCCTGGATTCATAATGTGAAAAATACCAACATGATCTCTGCAATAGATGACGAATATTGCATGAGGCTTCTTCGTCTTTTCAATGATAATGAAGGAAAAAAATATCTTGCATCACTGGGTATTGAAAAAAGAATTATTGACAATCTCTATCAGATAGGCATTTCCGGAATTGCAAATATTTTATCTGCAATAAAAGCAGCCAAGTATTATGAATATACTTCAGATGATGTTATTGTTACTTTAGCTACAGATTCTGCAGAAATGTATATTTCAAGATTGGCTGAACTTAACAAAGAACGCGGAAAATATAATCAGTTACAGGCTGCAAAAGACATGGAAAAATGTATGCTGGGAACGACTTGTGATCACATTAAAGACCTTACGTACGATGATCAGAAAATGATTCATAACCTTAAATATTTTACATGGGTTGAGCAACAAGGAAAAACCTATGAAGAAATCAATCAGCTTTGGTATGACAGAAATTTCTGGTCAAATATTTTTAAACAACCTGCTAAATGGGATGAACAGATTCGTGAATTTAATGAGATGACTGGGTTGTTAAAGAAGTTGTAAGTTGATAAACAAACAAAAAAGAGTCAGGTTTTCCTGGCTTTTTTTTGTTTGTTAACATATTTTAATTAACTTTTTAAAGTTATTATTTTTTTAAATTTAATAAAACCTGTAAAAGACATGAAAAATTTTATTGTGACCGGAGTAATGATTATGATATCATTTGGAATTTCATTTTCTCAAACAACAGAAAAAGAAAAAGATTTATTAAAACAAAATACAGATACAACACAAGGATGGAAAAAAGGTGGTGTTGTTACAATTACTTTTTCTCAGATATCGTTAACAAACTGGTCTGCCGGGGGGCAAAACTCAATATCGGGGAATGGTTTGGTTAATATTTTTGCAAATTATAAAATGGGAAATAAAAGCTGGGATAATACCTTAAATATGGGTTATGGCTTGTTACGACAAGGGAAAAAGAAAACTACTCTTTTAAAAAGTGACGATAAGATAGAACTTAATTCCAAATTCGGTCAAAAAGTTACAAAAGCTTGGTATGTAGCTGCATTAATGAACCTTAAAACGCAGTTTTCAGCAGGGTATAATTATCCGAATGACAGTGTCGCAATTTCTGATTTTTTTGCTCCTGCAGCGTTTATTACTGCTATTGGGATGGACTATAAGCCAATACCGGATTTTACTGCATTCATTGCACCTGTAACAGGTAGGGTTATTATTGTTAACAGTGAAACACTTGCCGATGCAGGTGCTTATGGTGTTGAGAAAGCTTTATTTGATGAAACTACAGGCAATCTTATTAAACATGGAAAAAAAGCCCGTTATGAATTTGGGGGTTATTTGCGCGCAATGTATACTCGTGAACTGAAAAAAGATGTTGTTAAGCTGACAACAAAATTAGACCTCTTTTCTAATTATCTTGATTGCCCTGAAAACGTTGACGTGAATTGGGAGGTGCTGATTGCAATGAAGCTTGGCAAATATTTAACTGCTACAATTTCTACTACTCTTATTTATGATGACAATACAAAAATTAAAATTGATAAGGACGAAGATGGAATTATAGAAGCAGAAGGTCCACGAATTCAGTTTAAAGAAGTCTTCGGGTTGGGATTTTCATATAAATTTTAATAGAAATAAATTTTATTTTTCTGCAAATTATGATTCAAAAAAAACTTTTAAGCACAGTAAGCGGTCTTAAGAATATTATAAGTTCCGGAAGTGAAAATCATGTGTGGCAATTCTCAAGAGTTGGAGGAGTTAACAGGGTAAACCTTGATACCGGAATGGATTTGTTGAATCTTGAGTATCTAGACCAAAAACTATGGACAGCTCTGAGTTGTCCTGTTCACGGTCTCGAAATAGATGCAAAAACGCTTGAGCTTATAGATACGGATCATGATAACAGAATAAGAGTTCCTGAAATTATTGCCGCTGTAAAATGGCTGACTTCAGTAATAAAAAATCCCGATGAATTAACGAAAAGAAATGATGTTTTACCTCTCGATTTTATCAATGAAAATACAGAGGAAGGGAAAATATTACTTGCTTCAGCAAAACAAATTTTAAAAAATCTTGGAACTCCTGATGAATATTTTATTTCTGTTTCTCAAACTTCTGATACTGTTAAAATTTTTGCAAATACAAAATTTAATGGAGACGGAATAATAACTGAAGATTCATCTGATGATGCGGAAATAAAGAAAATTATTCAAGATGTTATTACCTGTATTGGCTCTTCATTAGACAGGAGTGGAAAAGCCGGCATAACAACTGAAAACATAAATGATTTTTATCAAAGCTGTGAAGAATATTCCAATTGGATATCTTATGCAGAAACTGAAAAAGAAAAAATTCTTCCTTATGGCAATTTTACTGCAGAAGCATATAATTCATTTCTACAAATAAAGACAAAAATTGAAGATTATTTTTTACGTTGCCGTCTTGCAGAATTCGACTCCAAATCAGCAGAAGCATTAAATTCAATGACTACCCGTTTTGAGGCAATCAGCAATAAAGATTTACCTAATTGCATTGAAGATATTGCAGCCTTACCGATTGCTAAAATTGAAAACAGGAAAGACCTTCCGTTAAATTCAGGAATTAATCCTGCATGGGAAAATGCTTTGAGTAATTTTGTGAAATTGATTGTTACTACTGAATTATCAAATAAACACAATTTAACAGAAGAGGATTGGAAAAAATATTCAGAAAAATTTATTCCCTATGAAAAATGGCAATCAGAAAAAGCAGGCATTGCTGTTGAAAAATTAGGTATAGAAAATATAAAAACATTATTAAGCAGTAATACAAAAGAACAGTTAATGTCTCTTTTAGAGCAAGACAAAGCATTGGAGAAAGAAGCTGATAATATTTTTCTTGTTGATAAACTTGCTCGTTATTACAGGGATTTGTATAGTCTCTTGAATAATTTTGTTACGTTTCATGATTTTTATTCTCCCAATTCCGAGTCAATTTTTCAGAGTGGAAGTTTATACATAGATCAACGCAGTTGCGATCTGTGCATTAAGGTCAGCGATATGGGAAAGCACGGTAGTCTTGCAGGGTCAAGTGGAGTTTGCTTGGTTTATTGTAATTGTTTTTCAAAAATCAAAAATGAAAAAATGACCATTGTTGCAGCATTGACAGATGGAGATATTGACAATATTGCTGTTGGTAGAAATGCTATTTTTTACGATCGTAAAGGAAATGACTGGGATGCAACCATTGTGAAAATTATTGACAATCCAATAAGTATACGGCAGGCTTTCTGGTCGCCTTACAGAAAAATTTCTAAGTTCCTTACAACACAAATAGAGAAAGTTGCTTCCTCAAAAGAAAAAGATGTTGAAAAAGTTACAACCGGCGAGATTGAAAAAACTTCATTAAAAGTTGATACAGGAATTACAGAATCTGTAAAAGGTAAGCCTGTAGCTCCTGTGGTGGCATCTCCAGCAACAGCACAAGTACCTGCAGCACCTCCCGTTCCTTTTGATATTGGAAAATTTGTTGGTATTTTTGCAGCATTAAGTTTGGCTTTGGGAGCTATTGGTTCCGTCATTGCATCTCTTTTAGCCGGGTTCTTTAGTCTCGTGTGGTGGCAAATGCCATTAGCTTTTCTGGGTATTATTTTGTCCATATCCGGACCTTCCATGATACTTGCTTATTTGAAGCTTCGGAAAAGAAATCTTGCTCCAATACTTGACGCGAATGGCTGGGCTATTAATGCCAGAGCAACAATAAATATTCCATTTGGAAATACATTAACCCATCTTGCATCATTACCCAAAAATTCGAAACTTAATTTACTCGATCCTTTTGCAAAGAAGAAGAAGCCATGGATTCCTATTCTAATAGTAGTAGTTATAGCTTTGGGTGTTGCAGCCTACCTTTTGTGGCATTATGGTTTTTTGAAAAAATGGGGAATAATGTAAAACCTATTTTTCCATCATCCATTTCCAAACAGGTTGAACAATAATTTTTCTATTTTCAATTTTGTACTCATGTACGTAAGAATGAGACCTTCTTTGATTTTAAAGAAAGCCATTGCCTCAATAAGTCCTTTGATTTCTCTGTCTAAATTATCTTCGTTTAAATGATAACACACCTGAATTGCAGCGTGAATTTTATTTCGTTCAAAAGTTACAAAATCGCATTCGTGTTTCATTAAAAAAATAATTTATTTTCAGGTTTTTTCTTAACAGATGCACAAATACAACATTATCAAGCATACGGTCTAAATCTTCTGAAAAAGCAAATGTATTTTTTTTTAAATAACAGGCTTCGATTTCATGATATTTCAAAATCTAATTTTAAATTGCATTCTTTAAAACATAAATGAATTTAATACGACATTTTATGAAAAATATAATTTTGATCCAACTTTTTATAACCGGACTTTTGTTTAGTGCTATTGGACAAAAGGTATCTCATTTTGCACCGGATGGATTTCCGATATCTGATATTAACAATTATTCCTACAATACCGGCGATGGCTATAAAATAGAAAGGCAAAACGGGGTATTCAGGATAAAAGATGCAACAGGAGCTACTGTGATAGATACCTTTAAATTAATTCCAACTTACCTTGGGAACGGATTTTTCTGTTTAAGTGAAACGGGCTCTGCCTACTCAAACTGGATTTACAAGGGTAATAAAAAAATAATGGACGAACAAGTTGAGTTGTACTATTCTGGTTTTGTTAACGATTTGCTTAAAGTGCAGGACAAAAATAAAAAATATTATTTGATAAGTGTTGATGGAAAAATGTCCAAACCATTTGATGGAATTTTTGAAGATTATGAAGCCATTCGTGCAAACACGCAATACAAAGATAAAAATGGTTACCCGAAATGGAAAGGTTTTTTAATTGATAGAAAAACATTGGAAGAAAAAAGTCTGCCCTATCATTTAAACTGTTTTTCAGAAGGACTTGCACAAACCACTGTTGATGGGAAAGAAGCATTTGCCGGACCAGATGGTAATTTGGTAATTCCGGGAATGAAAAAAATTAAATACGCCTATAGTTTTTACAACGGAATGGTTGAAGTGGAAGATAATAAAGGGATAAAGAGATGCATGGATAAAACAGGTAAAATATTGGAAACAAATTCGTGCATTGGATGGCATCCAGGCAATGTAAACGGAATAATAATAACCGATAAAGACAATTACGAATTAAATCTGAAATCACCGTACATTAAGCAGAATACAACGTCGTATCGTTATGATAAAGATATAGGCCTTTATGGGTACAAAACAGATATGGATTATATTGTTGTTAAAAATAAAAGCTCTATTTATGAAGTTTTAAATTATAAAGGAGAATTACTTGGCTTGGCTCGCTCAGGCGATGTGGAAGCATATCCAGGATTTATTTATTCCAATTCAGGAGTAGACAAAAATTCCAAATATCTCACCTATGTTGTGGACAGAATCGGTAAAACAATCATGACACAACCAGACAGTATGGAAGTACGTTATACCAATGGAATTTTTCTTGTATCAAAAAAGCCGGAAAAAAAAGTGGACGCTCCCAGTCCCTCAGAAAAACAAATGTGTGTGGCATTTATAATGTCTAAAAAAAGCACAGGATTCGGTGTACGTTCAATTTCTTATGCATGTAAGTATGTAGTAGTTTCCGGCACAACATCCTCTGAAGAAGCGATTAATGCGGCAAAGGCAAAAGGTTATGATACGGACAGCAACGGCTACCAGGTAATATCAACCATTGCCGATCGCAGTTTAAAAAATCTCAAATCCCATGTAAACAAGGCATATCAGCTGTCTGATTTCATGGTGGATTATGTGAACCTGTAAGGATATTTTAGCTTGTGTAATTTAATGTTTTATCTTAATTGATGGAAAAAAATTATTTGACATCAAACCCAAATTTCTGATAAATATTATCCCTGTCCACTGTCGGATGTTGCAGATCACCGCTGGCTTTGGCAACTTCAGAGGATACATATTCGCGAAGTTCATCTGTACTCACAATCCCATTTTTATCTTTATCAGCAACATCGCTTGATAAGGCTTTCATAATGTATTCGGTGAACAATCCGTTTTCGATATCGCTGCGTTCGTAGCTGAGTTCACCACCTTTAGAAGAAGAAAAAACAATAGCTCCCGAACGGCGCACTAAATCGTTGTAGATATAGCGGTCTTTTTGATAAAGATAACTGCGCTTGCCGACCACTGCGGCCACTGAGGTCACTGAGCCTGTCGAAGTGGTCGAAGCGCCAGCTTTCACCGCTTTCATTCCCCTTGATTTTACTCCCTTTTGATCTGCCTGTGTAATAAAAGTAGTTTGCACCTCATCATCTATTTCCCCTGATTCGCAGGCATCCATTAAAAATAATTTATTGCGTGGAGGAATTCCTTGCAACAAATCTTCGATGGTCTCAAAATCGGCGGCTGTTGTTTTCAGCATTTTTGGATTTGCATTTGTAGTGAGGTAGTAATAGGTAGCATCTGCATCTGTATCATGCATTCCATGCCCTGCAATAAATAGAACAAATGTATCATCCACCTTTGCATTTTTCACAAAGTCTTTTGCTTTTTTTATATTAGCAGGAGTAACATCTTCATTAATGAAAGTTTTAATGAATACATCTGCAAATTGTTCACCCTTCATCTTTTCAAATACTGTAGCCAGGTCTTTCGCATCTTTATCTGCATACTCGAGGTTCAGTTGCGGGTTGGCATATTTTGAAACACCAAAACCCAGATAGTACAAATTTCCTTTTACTTTTTCCTTATAGTCGGCATACCTGAGCGCGCGGAAACTTTCTTCCCCTTTTTCATTCTGGCAGGAGATTTCGATTTTATTTGTACCCGAAGTAAGTTCGATATTTTCAGTAAGGGATACCTCAGATTTTCCGGCTGGGATATTTTTACCGTAGCTTCCGAAAAGAGGAACATCATTCACATATACATTATATCGCTTTAATTTATACATATCATCGCTGAGAGTAAAGCTGAGAGTAACGGATTTTTTGTTTTGTTTCATATCCTTGATTGTCGCTGTTGGAGCATGCAGTTCCGATGAAAGTTGATCTTCAGTGAAACCTGCTTTACGCAGTCTTTTTTTATACATGTTGTAGTAATGAAGTATAAGATCTTTGTCTTCACAGCCTATATGCTGAAGAATTATGTCAGGTCTATTGTAACGCAGAGCCATTTGGTCGATATTGAATCCCTGATTTGCAAAAGTCATAGCAACGCAGTTTGTTCCGGCGTTAGAGCAATCGAAATACATATCAGGTGTTGCAGCAACCCATTCATCGCCATTACTGGTAAAAATTACTGATGATGGATAATGATAGAAAGGATATTTGTCTTCTCGCAAAGGAAAAAGCTCGTAAATATTATTTCTGCCTCCGGCAATTACTTTTTTTGTATTGGCAAAATTTGCGCTAAACGGGATGCAGGAATAAGAAATTGGATATTCAAATTTCGTATCAAATTTTTCGGGCTTCCAGTCTGCTGTTTCAAGATTAAAACTTGCAGCCAACTGTTTTGTTGAGTATAAAATTTGTTTTCCGTCTTTCGAAAAAAACAATGATTGAATCTTTCCGGAAACTTTTTTAAAAGAAATTTTTTTCAGTTTATTACCGCTATTGATATCCCATATATTCATCTCTGCATTATCATGTCCTGATATCAATTGTGAGTTATCCGGTGAAACAGCCATAGCGGTTATCTGTTTGCCCGACGCTGCAATAAGAGTTCGTAACTTTTCTCCGGATGAGACCTTAAATAGGGTTATTTTATTTTGATTATCACCAGTAATAAGTAAATTATCATCAGGAGAAAAGCAGACTATATTTGCCAACCCATCAGGAGAAACAGTAAATTTTTGTTTTCCAGTTGCTATCTCATAAATAAATACTTTTCCTGCTGAAGATACAACAGCAAGCAATCCGGTCCTGTTGGAAAAACTTCCAAATACTATATCACTAAAGGGTATTGGTAATGTAATTATTTTTTTTTTGGTGCTCACTTCAAACAAATCATTTCCATATAAAACATAATTGCCATTATTGGAAATACATAATGCTGTTAAATTTTCTCCGGTTGCAACATCAGGAATTGTGTTGATCATTTTTCCGACTGAAAAATCCCACACCTTTAAATTTCCGGAGCCAACAGCCACAGAAAATCGCCCCTCATTTGAAAAGCAAACATTCTTAAGGATCTCAGTAGTGCTTTTAGCAAAAAGTTCTATTTCTTTCCCTGTTGAAATATCCCAAAATTTCACACGGGTATCATCACTTCCGGAAGCGGCATATTTCCCGTCAGGAGAAAAGCAAACTGAATTCACTTTTTTTGTATGACCTTTAAAAATTCCAACTATTTTTCCTGACTCAATATCCCATAGCTTAACATTTTCGAGATTTTTATCTGCTGTTCCCGCTATAAAATATTTTCCATCAGGAGAGATGGCAACCGATGAGATACCTTCACTTTCCTGAAATTTTTTAATTATTTTCCCTGATTCAACTTCCCATAGAATAATTTCATTATTACCACTTGCAGAAAGAATAAATTTTCCATCGGAAAAAAGGCTTGTGGATGATATTTTACCGGTATGTCCTGTAAAAGTTTTAATAACTTTGCCTGTGTTTATATCCCATTGTTTGATGGTTTGATCGGCGCTTCCAGAGAGAATATATTTGCTGTCCGGTGTTATGCAAACAGAAGTTACTGTATCGCTGTGTCCAAAAAATGCCCTGACAAACCTTGTATTATTATAATTGTATAATTTCATACAGGTATCCTGCCCATTTCCCTTTTTGCCACCACCGGCCAAAGCATATTTCATATCGGGAGACACACATACCGCAAAAACTTTATCTTTAAAAAACGGATAGGCTCTTTGTTTTCGGCCCCACGCCAGATCCCATAAAACAGTTGTGTGCTCACGAAGATATTGCATGCTGTAACATCCTGAGAGAACATTTCGGCTATCAGGAGAAAAACAAGCAGACGATATATTAACAACATTTGTAAATCCATCAATTGAAGAATACGAATTGAAAATTTTCACAATTTTTCCTGTTGCCATTTCCCACAAAATAAACTGATCATCATCGGCTACGGAAACAAGGTATTTGCCATCCGGTGAAAAATTCACAACTTTTACCGGCCGAAAATGACCTGACTGGACAACGAGTTCGGTTGTATCCTGAGCTTCCATATTAAATGAAAACAGAACAAGCCATACAAGCAAATACCAAGCTCTAGTCATAGAATTCGTATATAAAAATTAAGAAATAGAATAAAATTTAAAACTTCCCTTGAATTTCTTTTAAATAAGAAGGATCGTAGTCTTTAATAACTGTTTTATAGCAATTCAGAAGAACAGGTAGTGATCCGTCACATTGCCGACGTAACATAACCCCTACAATGCGACTAGGCATGGGAAGACACGAATATTTCTTATAGGATTCTGCTCCAAACCATTTTTCGGTAAGCGGGTAAGAATATTCCTGTCCGTCGAAGGTTTTATCTGTTTTTGCCTTTTTCAGATATTCTGCTGCTTTTGCAGTAAACTCTGCTTTATTTGACATCACAACTGTAATGACTTTTCCCAGATCGCGCATATATTCTTTCAGCGATACATCATATATTTTTTGCATAGACAAGCCTTTAAAAGAATCTCCAGGCTTACGGTAAATCGAATTAAAAGCTGCCTTTAATGCCTCTCCGTTATAAAATCTGAATTCAGATAGAATGGGTTCTGATGTATCCTTGTTTGCCTGATAAAAACGACTCTTGATAATATCTTTGCCTCCCGAAATAGTTTTAAATTTCGATATCATTTTTGCATTATAAGTGCAGGATACTTTATTCCAGTATGTCATTTTATCAAATGCCATATATAGCGCATAATAAAGGTATGCCGGACTATTCTGGCATTGTGACTCTACATAGTTATCATATTCCTGAATGTTATCATCGCCTCCTGCCAGCGGCCTTCTTCCAAAAAATGTCAATGTAGAATCCGGAAAATCTTTTACAGGTTTCCATTTGGTAGGGCGATCAAAAAGTTGCGCAATGATATCATCTCCGATACTGTTTAAGGTTTTTTGTGCATACAAAAATTCATTGCTGACAAATAATGCAAAGACGAAAAGAATAATTAATTTTTTCATAATTTTTTTTTTAAGTTATTATGCAAGATAGTATTTATTTTAAAATTGACCTAACAAATATTGAAATTAAACGGAATAAAAAGTTATCTCAAAAAAAGATTATTTATTTCAAATTAAACAAGCATTTTTTCTGTTTTTGGATGATAAATTTAGCGTATTCCAACCGTAAATATTATCCCTGTCAATCGTTGGGTGTTGCATCACTTCCTGATTTTGCGATCTTGAGCGATACAAATTCACGAAGTTCATGAGTTGATTTTTTTTTACTTCTTCATAGTAGTAATCACAACCCGCTTCTCCGTTTTCAAAAGAGCGGTATTGCTTTCCACTTTTTTCATACCACGCGTTTTTACGAGTGTGGTTGTTAAATCATCGGTTATAAAATCATAACCGTCTTGCTTTTTTGTTGTAAGCTGAGGAAAATTTTCGGTTTGTGCATTTACTTGCAATACTTCTACTCCGAAAGGTTCTGAACATTCAAATTCGTAGGGTAATTCATATACTTTGTTTATTTTATCACTTCCGATATAATAATTATCAAGAAGCAAAACACGTTGTCCGTCTGCTAAGTGATAAACAAAACGCAGGTAACATTCTTTGTTTGCACGTACAAATAATTTCATTTTTTCGCCTGCAGAGTAAATGATATTTTCACTCCCTTTATTGGTCCAGGTTTCAACATTCAGATTGCCGCCAGAAACCTCGTTCATTTTAAATGCTTTCATGGTAGAAAAAGCTTCCTGAAAATTTTCCGGTTTTACCTGTAAGTTATTTTCTTTAACCCACGAAACAGGAAGAAAAGCTTCTGCGCTGGCTACTGTTTTACCATCTGAATTTCTAAGGTTGGCGATAATTTTAATTTTTTCTTTTTCTTCCCAGTAGGTACCGATTAAAAGATATTTGTTCTTTTCTCCTCCCTCGCTGGTAATGGCTTCGGTGGTTACATTAAATCCTCCGGGGCTCACTAATTTTTGTTCAAGAACCATTGTAAGTTTGCGTGAAAACTCACTGCCCATCTTCATATCCTGATAGGTGAAATTTGAAAGACGCATGGGCTCTTTAACGCTCGGTGCTTGTAATTTCAATGCATTGGAGATAAAAAAACAGACATCGTCCAGTGTGTTACCGGAACTTGTCTGAAGCGCAGAAACTGCATTGTCCACTTTTATCTTTAAGTCTTGTACTTCTTTTATCTTTAAATCGGCTTCATCGGTTAATTTATTTTTCAAAGCAATATAAATTCCCTGCGCCTCTTCAATTTCACGAAATATTGGAAAACATTCAAGATAGCTGTTCAGCGCCTTTTGATTATCAGATGCAGCTGCATATTTTACACCTGCTTCTATTTTTTGTTCAATGGTTTTCTTTTTTAAATCAATAGTATTTTTATATAGGTCGTACACTTCTGATTTTTTAGTATAGGCAAGGGCGTAAGCTGTTTTTTCTTTTTGATCGTAGTACTTTTCTGTTTTAAGACCTGCAATGTTTAAACCGGATGCGCTGCTGCAATTTTTCTTAAAATATTCCTGAAATTTATCTGTGGTTTCAGTAACGGACAAATCTGTAATGGAGCTTATCGAAACCTGTACCTGATCGCTCAGTTGTGATTTTGCATACCCTTCCAGTTTTTGTAAGAGTTCTCCTTGATCCTGTTTGGATTTATTTACTTCTGAAGCAAAACCTACAAGATATTGTTCATCGTTATACTGTACTTTTCTCCATTGTGGATCTGTCCATTTGGGAATTTGCGCATTTAAGTTTTTAACAAAAAGAAGCGTAAAAATTATGATTGGGAGAAGATTTTTTTTCATAGTATTGATGTTTTTATGAATAAAAAATACAAGTTAATTATGCTGTAAATTTAATAAAAAATTTTATTTTTGAGTCTCCCCCGAAAAGTATCATTTTATTGAATTGCCATCGACCTGCTAGGCGCAGGCTGGTTTCACGAACATGTCTGCTGACAAGCTACCGTGTGGACACATCTTTTTTTTAGCTGGATTTTGTCACAAAATTTGCATACTTATATTTTTTGCCAGGTTTAGCATAGGAATTGTGCAAATTTTCCGCCAAAATCTTTTTATTCTCATTTGTTTATACCCCGAGCTTATTTCGACTTCGCTCAATAACCGGAGCTCGGGGTTATAAACCTGCCTGACCGGCAAGGCAGGCATTCGACTCCTCTGGAGTCGTTTTTCATTATTTGTGTCCACACGGTAGCTGCTGCCAAGGCAGGTCTGTGAAAACCCGCCTGCGTCTGGCAGGTTGGCGTAATCAGTGGCAAAGGGGTTTTCGGAGTGGACTCATTCTTCAAATTACAAACAATTGTCATAGATTATTGTTTCATAAAAAAATATTACGACTTTTGTACATATTAAATTAATGCGAGAAATATGAAAAGTTTACTACTGATTTTTTTTGCTGTAATGACATTTTCATTTGTGTCAGACAAACAGGCTTATCTGCTTTATGATAAAAGTGGAAATATTGTTCAATATTCAGCAATGGTCGAACAATTAAAAAATGCAGATATTGTTTTTTTCGGAGAGCAACATAATGATCCAATCGCACACTGGTTGCAATTAGAGGTAACAAAAAGTTTGTTTGAATTAAAAAAAGAAAACTTGGTATTAGGCGCAGAAATGTTTGAATCAGACAATCAATTAATCATGGATGAATTTTTAAGCGGCATAATAAATGAAAAAAAGTTTGAAGATGAAGTGCGGCTATGGCCTAATTATAAAACGGATTACCGACCTCTTGTTCGTTTTGCAAAAGAAAATAAACTTAAATTTATTGCAGCAAACATTCCACGCAGATACGCCTCCCTTGTTGCGGATAAAGGTTTTGAAGGATTAAATTCTCTTAGCAATGAAGCTCAGAAATATGTTTCTCCTCTACCCATAGATTATGATCAAAACCTTGCTTGTTATAAAAGCATGCTGAACATGGGTGGAATGGGGAAAGGCTCTCAATCCAAAATGAGCATGGATAATTTACCTAAGGCTCAGGCAGCGAAAGATGCAACTATGGCGCATTTTATTCTTAAAAACTGGTCAAAGGGAAAACTTTTTATTCATTATAATGGAACGTATCATTCCGATAATTTTGAAAGCATTTTGTGGTATATTAAAAAACAAAATCCTAATATTAAAATGATGACAATTTCATCCGTAACTCAGGCAGACATTTTAAAGCTGAATGATGAGAATAAAAATATTGGGGATTTTATTTTATGTGTTCCTGAAAATATGACAAAAACACATTGATTTTTTTTTACAATAATTTGTAAATTGTTTAAACAAAAGTCTAATGAAAAAGATTCCTTCCGGTGATAAAGAATTACTGGAAAATGTCAGAGAAATTTTTACGAAATTTCTTGAAGAAACTAAGCATCGTAAAACACCGGAAAGATTTGCAATTCTTGAAGAAATCTACAAGAAAGATGATCATTTCGACATAGATTCCTTGTTTGTATTAATGCGAAAAAATAAATACAGAATAAGCCGCGCAACTATATATAATACTATCGAACTTTTATTAGAAAGTAAATTAGTGGTAAGGCATAAATTTGATAAAAATAGTTCCCATTACGAAAAAACATTCCGATCAAAACAACACGATCATTTGATAGATCTTTCTTCAGGAAAAGTAATTGAATTTTGTGATCCACGTATTCATGAAATAATAAAGTCGGTTTGTGACAGACTGAATTTTGAACCATCATATCATTCTTTGTATATTTACGGAAAGCCGCGTCAACAAAAAAAATAAAATCAAAATGAAAACATTTGTAATATATCCCTATCTTTTTATTCTTTTTTCTTTTCATCTTTTTAGTTTTTTAAATCCTCAGGATAATCAAAAAAGCAATTGGTATAAAGATGAGAAGTGGCATTTTCAGATTCCTCTGCCTGCAAAATATCTTTATAAAAAAACTGATGACAAAACATTAGTTATTAAGAGATAAAAATGATATTGAATCTTATGTCCGGATATTGGTAAGTATCGAAACTTTTGAAACCTATACATCTAAAGGCGGAGTTTATAATTTCTCTGAATTTGTCAGAAGAAAATCAAAATTTTTATATGAGAAAATTTATAGTGGTACAACAGATAGCTTAATTGTTAAAGATTTTGTAAATAAAAATTCGGTATCAGGGAAAGAAGTATATGTTTCAATTATAGATAAAGATAAGGATACAGGAAAAGAATTTCAAGGAATTGAAGGTCCTGTTTTTATTTTTGATATTTCGTCCAAAGTGAATGTTCCAGGCACAGCACTAATTCTCTTCCAGCCTACAGATGACAGCAAAACAACAAGGGTTCTGAGAAGCATTGCAGACGAGATAAAGTTTGAATAATGGAGTTTCATATTTAAAATTTAACAAGACCCCGTTGTTAATAATACATAAATAAAAAAAAGATATTTTTCTATCTCAAGCCGTTTCTCATTTGTATCTTGCCAATCATTCGATGATTTTATTTTTGCAATTTTATGCTTTGCAGATTTGAAGAATCATCGAACAAAATAAAACAATAAACAAAAATGAAAGTAGACGTACTCTTAGGTCTCCAGTGGGGAGATGAAGGAAAAGGAAAAGTTGTTGATGTATTAACACCGAAATATAATGTTATCGCAAGGTTTCAGGGAGGACCTAATGCAGGGCATTCGCTTGAGTTTAACAATACCCGTCATGTTTTGCATACAATACCATCTGGTATTTTTAGAGAGAATGCAATTAATATTATTGGGAATGGTGTTGTAATTGATCCGGTAATTTTCAAAAAAGAAATTGATGCACTTATGGCTCTTGGCGTTGATGTAAAGAAGAATTTGTTTTTATCAAAGCGGGCAAATTTAATTTTACCCTCACACAGGATTCTTGATGCTGCATCGGAAGCTTTTCGTGGAAAATCTAAAATTGGTTCTACGTTAAAAGGCATCGGTCCTACGTATATGGATAAAACGGGTCGCAATGGTTTGCGAATTGGCGATATTATTTCTTCTAATTTTAAAGAAAAGTACGATGCCCTCGTAGAAAAGCACAGGCAGATAATTCAGCTTTATGTTTATGAGTACGATCTTGCTCCTTACGAGAAAGAATGGTTTGAAGCCATTAATCTAATCAAAGAATTTAATCTGGTGGACAGTGAACAACTAATCAATGAATATATTTTATCAGGAAAAAACATTTTAGCAGAAGGAGCGCAGGGAACTTTGTTGGATATTGATTTTGGGACATATCCTTTTGTTACGTCTTCTAACACTATTTGTGCAGGTGCTTGTACGGGATTAGGAATTGCGCCCAATAAAATAGGAGAGGTGTTTGGAATTTTTAAAGCCTATTGTACGCGTGTTGGAAGCGGTCCTTTTCCAACAGAATTATTTGATGAAACAGGAAGTGCGTTGCAAAAATATGGGAATGAATTTGGTTCTACAACGGGTCGCGCACGCCGTTGCGGCTGGCTTGATCTGCCTGCTTTGAAATATGCAATTATGCTGAATGGTGTTACCCAACTTATAATGACAAAGCCCGATGTGATGGATAATTTTAATACAATTAAAGTTGCAACGGCTTATAATATTAATGGTAAGGAAACACAAATTCTACCGTTTGAAGTAAATGATGAAATTGTTCCTGTATATATCGAATTTAAAGGCTGGAAAACATCTCTGACATCTTTTAATGCACCGGAACAATTACCATCTGCATTTGTTGAATACGTCAAATTTATTGAAAAAGAAGTTCAGGTTCCGGTTACTATTATTTCAGTAGGTCCGGGAAGAGATCAGATTATTTTCAGATAAATTTTTGTCTATAAGATTTGAAAAAAAAAAGCTACCCTGAAGGTAGCTTTTTTTTTAAGTTTTTTTATTTTTTGATATTTGGAATATCCAGACCGTAGCCATGTTTTTTATCAACATATTTTAGGATTAAAGATAGGACGACAGCGAGGACTCCAAATCCGGCAAAGATAAGTTCGGGTACCGTATAGTTATAAACAGGAGCCTGAATAGTACCTGCTTTTATCGCTTCAGCATTTTCCTGCAAGAACTGAACAACTTCAGGGTTGGAAGCAGATAAAGCATAACCGATTAAAATGGGTACTCCCAGTAATCCCATATTTTGTATCCAGAAAATAGCACCATAAGCAGAACCTAAATATCTGTCTTCAACAATTTTCGGTAAAGATGGCCACATGGATGCAGGAACAAGAGAAAATGCAATTCCTAAAATTACAATTGTGCCAATAGCAACTGGTTGTGAAAAGGATTCTGCTGGAACAAGTGCAAATATTAAATGTGAAATGGTAAGTAAAATTGCGCCATATAACATTAATGTGGCACCCAAGCCTTTTCTGTCTAAGAAAAATCCGATGAAAGGAGTAAGAATCATAGCACCAATCGGAAACATTGAAACATATCTTGCAGCTTCTTTGGGATCAATAGCTAATTTGCTCGAAAGCATTTCTGTTGCAAAACGCTGGAAAGGGAAAATGGCAGAATAAAACAAAACGCATAAACCTGCAATTGCAAGGAATCCGGGATTTGCAAATATTTTTCCGATATCTTTAATTTTGAATTCTTCTTCACCACTGCCTCCTTGTTTCGTAATACCCATTTCTTTATCTAATTTTCTATCCATAAAAGTGTAGATAAAGAATGTCAGAAAACCTATTGTGAGGAAAATTGCGCCCCACAGGAAAGCATTTGCAGTTGTCCATTCAGCAGGATTACTGGAGCCATTGTTCGCGAAGAAAGGAGATAGCCACATTACAGCAAATACACCGAGACGTGCAATGGCCATTTCTAATCCCATTGCCAGAGCAAGTTCTTTTCCCCGAAACCATTTTACAATTGTTTTAGATACGGTTATTCCTGCCATTTCAACACCTATGCCAAAAACAGCAAAACCTACGGATGCTATTAGAGCTGTCATAGGAAGTGTATATCCAAATACGCTGGTCATAGTAGCAGTGTCAATAAATTTCAGAGCGTAAAATTTCAGAAAAGCCCCACCTACCATGGTTAAGCCTGCTGTGAGCAATGTAAAACGTATGCCCATTTTGTCAAGGATGATCCCAGATAAAATTAAAAATGCGAAGAATACATTAAAGAAAAATTCCATACCACCGTAAAGTCCAAATACCTCAGACGACCAGTGGTAATTGATTTCAAACTGGTTTTTTATCGGCGATGCAACATCAACAAAGAAGTATGCAAAAAACATTGTTAATGAGATCAAGCCTAAAGCAAACCATCTTGCTGTTTTTGAATCCCTGAGGAGACGCTGAACTTTTTCTGTCATAATTTGAAAATTTGTATATTATAAATTATTGTGTGAATTCAATTTTTAATCCTCAAAATGAGCGGCTAAATTAAAAACAATATTTATTATATACAAAAGAATGTAGTATTTATTAAAATAAGATTAATTGATTTTAAACAATAATAAAAACCTGTTAGTCAGCAAAATGTGCTTATTCGTCAAAAAGGAAAGATGTTGTCTTCCTTTAATAAAGGATAAATTTATTGGCTTCAAGTGTTCTTCTGAACCCCTGATTTCATTCCTTATTAATTGTTTTATCAGAAATTCCTAAAACAAAAAGCACATAAAAAAATGTAAACATCGAAAGTCCGGCCTGATTTTCTAAAGTATCTTCATTAAGAAAAGAAATAAAAGATATGAGAAAAGCAAAATTGAAGATATAGTATTTGTATGCTTTTGATGTAATGACAGGAATAAAAATTGCGGCTATAATTAATATAAATCCCAAAACTCCAAATGTAAGTAAGAATGTAAGAAGCTGGTTATGCGCTCTTAATCTTCGTTCTGAGTCTAAAGGAGAATTTGTTCGGTTGTACTCCTTTTCAAAAGTTTTTTTCACATCTCCTGTCCCTACTCCGATAATATAATTTTCTTTGAATATAGACCATCCTGCTTTAAAGTATTCTATACGTTGAGTGAGTGTGTGCCCAGTTGGGTTTCCTCCATTTACATACGAATCGAGCTGCCAGAAAAAATCATAGATTTTATGGGAGAAACTATTTCCATAATACTTATAATTAGATGCTCCTTTTTCTATTTTTTCAATATCTTCTTTTGTGAGTTTTTTCACTCCGGATGCATCTTTTTTATATGTCCTTGAGCTAAGATACCGTACCAAATTATATTTAACCTGTTTAACTGTTTTTTCCGGATGATAATATGCAACATTACTTACTTTTTCCCATTCAGTTTTTAGCTCTTTCTCACAAATATACAACATAATATAATGCCCGTTTTCAACCTGCATATTAGAAAAATCGTGAATATAAAAATTTCCTTGATCTGTCCGTATTGGTAATTTTTTATAGTCTACTTCTTCAATATTAGTAAATTCACTGTATATTTCATGAACAAATCTGAATGTGTAGATTGCAGCGATAAGGCTTAATCCCATTATTAATACAAGATATATTTTTTTAAGATTCCTGTAAGCCCAGATAAATAGAATAATTGGCGCAATTACTGAAAAAACCACTATTCCTGTAAATGATTTTAATATAAACAGAAATATTATAAGCCAAATAAGACCCAGTGTTAGCAGAAATTTATGTTTTTGAGAGAAAGAAAATCTTTTTGTTTGAAGAAAATAAACGATAACAACGATAGCAATATTAATAAACAAAGAAAACCTGATATGGGAGATAAAAACAGAAATATTCCGGATATCTGTTATTTCACGGGAAGAAAATCCTAGTAATACAAATATACTTACTAAAGAACCGGCAATAACAGCCATTATAAAAAACTGTAAAATTGTTTTAAGCTGCCATGGTTTTAAAAGTTCGGATGTTCCTATAAAAATGGGAAGTAGAAGTAAGGGCAGTTTTATTTTCAAATCTCTTAGCGCATAATCAAAATCCTGAGTCCATGCCAGACCTATAATATGGATAAACCATATTGAAATAATAAGCCATATTTCTTTCCGCGATTTAAAAATTTTCCATTTCTCAGAAAAATTGCCACTTAAAAGCCAATAGCCCCCTATAAAAAATTGCGAAAAACTGGTTAAAAATTCAGATAAGGGTAATCCTACAGATAAAGCTATCAACCCCCAATAATAAAAGGGTGGCGTGGTAAGAAGTTTTATTATAAAATTGAATAATTGCAAATGCGTCAGAATAATTTCACAAAACGAGAAATTATTAAATTTAGTACATGAGATTTGAGATTATTTTGATTGATTTTTGAAGGTTATAGAAAAAAAAAGCTGCCTACTGGCAGCTTTTTTTATGAGTTCTACCAGTCGGTAGAATATTTCTGATCAAATATCTTATAGGTTCCTTTTTCTCCGGTGGCTACATTTTTGTAATTGATGGTTCCACCAACTCCGGAAGTTCTGTTATTTGCAGAATATTTTTCTTTATTAAGCGCCTGTGTGCATTTTAAAACGAGCTCGTGATCGCCTCTTCCTTCAAACTGAGCGTTCACATTGTTAAAAATAATCGGAGCCTGATCCTCTACATTAAACACAACTTTTTCAATTATAAAAGGAGAAGCGTATTTTGAAACAACAGTAATTTCGCATTTTGATTCGGTAATGTTTTTTCCATCCTGAGCTACGGTTGTAAAATTAATGTCGTTTTTAAGAAAAACATCTACCTTATTTTTATTTATGTCAAAATGAAAGTTGTTTGTAACGATTTTGCCATTAAACATATATTTAACCGTTAAAGCATTTGCTGGATTATCAAAGCAGTTTTGATATTTATATTTCACAAACCAGTTTGATTTGTCGCTTGTAATAGATGTAACCTGCGCACATTTTTCATGGGAAACAATCTGTGGTTTTTGCATGGTATAAACAAAGCGATCGCCTAATTTTGTAGCATACGTTAGGTCGCCCAAATCGTTTTTCATAGGTACTAATGAAATTGACTGAAGCATTGAGTTGTATTTTGCAATTCCTGTTTCGCATTTTGTTTTGCGGGCATCAAGAAAACCTTTCATCATGCTCGATAATTCTGCAATATTTTGAATCATCCTTTCAACAGAAGAAATTGTATCAGCTTCTTCAAGAATCAGGTTCAGTTTTTCCGTAAGTTCTTTATCCAATATTTTAAACTCCATAATTATTTTTCCAAGTTCGAGTTCAGAAAAAGGATATTTCACATGATAATTTACAGCGATATCGCCGGTTTTTTTGTTCTGAACTTTTTCCCACCAGTAGGCTTCCACTTTTGATTCGGAAATGCCTTTCAATGCAGGGATATCAGCAGTTTGTGTAGTAGTTTTAGCATTGTAAGTTTCAAAATAGGAAGACATGGTACCGTAAGACTCGCTTTTACTGAGTTCGCTGGATGATTTTACATAATCTGCAACTGATTTTGCAACACTTTCTTTAACGCTAATCAAAGCATTTCTTTTTGCTTCTTCAACATCTTTTCCTGTTCCAACAACGATAATGTAATCCTTAATTACACCACTAATCCATTTTGGTTTTTTCCCACTATCTTCAATCGTTTTAAGCTGCGCAAATATTTGCCCAGCAAATAATAATGTTATTACTAATAAAGTGGCTAAATTTTTCATAGATTCAAATTTTTGATAATTTATATATACAAAAGTAAATAATTTTATTTTAATGAACAAAGCTTTCTTTTCAATTATTATACCAAAAGTTTAAATTAGGGTAGATTGGTAATTGGTAATTGGTAAGCGGTTTGCTGTATTACCGTTTACCGGCTGAATAACAGTGCCATTTACCGTTTACCGGCTGCGAAGCAGCACCGATTACCGCTTACCACTTACCGATTGCAAAGCAATACTAATTAGTCCCTGTCCATAAAGTCAGTGTTTGAGGCAGAATGTTCGAGTTCAAGGTGATACATTGAGCTTGCCGAAATGCTTGCGAAATAATAAAAATTAGGAGTTTACTATGATGTAAATGACTTATTTTTATTATGAGCATAACGCAGAAATCGGACATTATGGATAAACACTAATTAGTGTTAGCAAGAAAACCCTTGTTTTTTGCTTAACAGTGTGAGTGCTTGATAAGAAAAGGTCAAGTTCAAGCCTGCCTGTCCGGTAGGCAGGGCTTTCGAAGACCTGAAAATCAGGAGTGTACTAATGTACATGACTGTTTTTCAGGTTGAGAGTAACGCAGAAATTGACGTTTTCTTGCAAGCACTAATTAAATTGTATCGCTTTCACAGGGCTGATGCGTGTTATAATAAAAGATGGCAGTAAAAGCATGGTTAGAGTTACTGCTAGAGTTCCAAGGTTCAAAATAACAATATACATTATATTAATAGAAACCGGAACGGAAGAAACATAATAAGCCGCCGCATCTAAGTGAATTATATTAAAATATTTTTGAAGAAAGCAAAAAGCGAGACCTGTTATATTTCCCCAGAGCAATCCTTTACTGATAAGCAAACCTGCTTGATATAAAAATATTTTTCGGATACTGGCATTTTCTGCTCCAACAGATTTTAAAATTCCAATAAGTTTTGTTTTTTCGAGAATAAGTATCAATAAACCCGACACCATATTAAATCCTGCAACAATAACCATCAGCCCTAAAATTATCCAGACATTAATATCCTGAAGATCTAACCAGTCGAATATTTGCGGGTATTTTTCTTTTATTGAAACAAGCTTCAGCACTTCATTTCCTTCTGTAATCTGGTAACCTAAAATATTATCAATTTGAGGATAAAGTTTGTCAATATTATCAAAATCATGAAGCTGAATTTCAAACCCACTTACTAAAGACGAGTCCCAGTTATTAAGTTTCTGAACATGGGAAATGTCTGCAATTACAAAGGATTTATCGAACTCTTCAAGATTGGTTTGAAAAATACCTGATATTTTAAATTTCCGCATACGGGGCTCAGGAGAATCCTGAATAAAATACATCGGCAGTTTATCTCCCAGCTTCAGTTTCAATTGATTTGCCAATTGGCTTGAGATAATCACATCATTGGTTTTAGAGGAGTCAACAACAGTAAAATGCGTGCCTTTAATCATGTATTGTTTGAAAAATTCCCAGTCGTAATCGCTTCCAACGCCTTTCACCACAACACCTTGTAATTCGTGTTCGGTTTTTATTATTCCGGCTTTTAATGCAAATGCCTGACAATGCTTGACTTCTTGTGTTTTTAGTAATTCAGGAATAAAATTTTGTAGTCGTTTTATAGGTTTTGTTTCATACGATTCATTGGTGTCGTAATTCATAACCTGAAAGTGAGACCCAAATCCTGAAACTTTTGAGCGAATTTCATTTTTAAAACCAACGACAACGGATACAGAAATAATCATTGTAGCCAATCCGAGGGCTATTCCAATAATTGCAATCGTAACAATAGGACGGGAAATACTTTTTTTCGAATCCCTGAAACTGATAAGGCGTTTTGCTATGAAAAATTCAATATTCAAGAAAAATAATTTTATTTGAAAGACAAAAATAGTATTTTAGTGCACAATATTTAAAATAATAGTTTATCCAAATTAAAGTGCTTAGATATTTTAACATCTTATTTATTGTATTCAGTTTTGTTTTTTGCAATCCGGCTGAATCTCAAACGCAAGTAAAAACAGGTGCTGAACTAACAAATACGTATCTTTCGTTGTTATCAGAAAAAAGAATCGGAATTATTGCAAACCAGACATCTCTGATAAATTCGACCCATCTGGTAGATTCTTTACTTTCTCTAAAAGTCAATGTACGAAAAATTTTTAGTCCGGAACATGGCTTCAGAGGGGATGCGGATGCGGGAGAGCATGTAAAATCATACAAAGATAAAAAAACGGGTATTGAAGTAGTCTCTCTTTATGGAGATATGAAAAAACCAAAAAAAGAAGTGCTTGATGAAATTGATCTTATGATTTTTGATATTCAGGATGTGGGAGTTCGGTTTTATACCTACACAACAACCATGCACTATGTAATGGAGGCATGTGCGGAACACAATGTCCCTTTTTTGATTCTTGATAGACCGAATCCCAATGGTTTTTATGTTGACGGTCCGGTACTTGATATGAA
The DNA here is from genome assembly GCA_001769125.1 of Bacteroidetes bacterium GWF2_35_48. Lineage (GTDB taxonomy): Bacteria > Bacteroidota > Bacteroidia > Bacteroidales > GWF2-35-48 > GWF2-35-48. Next base: position 34,230 of record MEOG01000140.1, read on the forward strand.
GTATTCTTCTTTTGTAGGAATGCATCCGGTACCTCTTGTTCATGGCATGACCATTGGCGAATATGCGAAAATGATAAATGAAGAAGGCTGGCTGAAAAATGGAGTTAAGTGTAATTTACAAGTAATTCCCTGTGAAAATTATACGCATAAAACATTATATCATCTTCCGGTAAAACCCTCTCCAAATCTTCCAAACATGACGGCTATTTATTTATATCCTGTTTTATGTTTGTTTGAAGGAACAGTAATAAGTGTTGCGCGAGGTACTGATTTTCCTTTTCAGGCAATAGGGCATCCGAGTCTTATTAATTCAAAATTTTTCTTTACTCCGACTTCTAAACCAGGCGCAAAAAATCCATCCTATAAAGGGAAAAAATGCTTTGGCTACGACTTTAGAAATAATGGTACAGCGTACTTTTTGCAAAACAAAAAATTAAATCTTCAGATTTTGATAGACACCTATAAAAATTTGAAAGACCGTGTGAAATTCTTTACAAGTTTTTTCACAAAACTCGCCGGAAATATTACATTGAGAAAGCAAATCGAAGCAGGAGTAATCGAAGCGGATATAAGAAAAAGCTGGGAAAAAGATCTGGAACAATTTAAAAATATCCGGAAAAAATATCTGCTGTATGAGGATTTTTAGTGGAAACTCATTTTAGTCAAATTTATCTTAACCCACAAAGAGGGCTTAGTTGGAGAGTCATCATTCATCCTTTTTTTCTTTCTTGAAATTTTTATATAATTTATATGCGTAATAAATGGCTACAAGTATTACGACAACAATCACTCCGATATCAATCCACGATCTATATTCCCATTTCACAATAGAATCCCAATTATCCTGCAATTTATAACCAACATAAGCTAAAAATGTATTCCAAATTCCGGCTCCAATGATAGTGTAAATTGAAAATTTTATCAGATTCATTTTTGCCATCCCGGCAGGTATTGAAATCAAGTGACGAATAACAGGAATAAACCGACAAATAAAAATCGTAATGTCACCACGTTTTTTGAAAAATTTCTCAGATGTATCTAAGGCTTTTTTGTCAAGAAGTAAATATTTCCCAAATCGTTCTACAATAGGTCTGCCACCCCATGCTCCCATATAATAAGAAATAAGCGACCCAATTAAACTTCCAAGTGTACTGAAAAATATCACACCAGTAAATGTAAAAGTCCCTTTTGCAATAAGAAACCCTGCGGGGGGCATTACTGCTTCACTTGGAACAGGAGCTACCATGCTTTCCAGTGCCATTAAAATCATAACACTCCAATATCCGGCTGCTTCAAAAAAACGTAGAATATTTTCAATTAAAAATTCTGTAAAACCCATTGCGCAAATTTATTTCTATATTAGACAAAAAAATTATTTTACAAACTCTTCAGGTAAAAAATCGAGAAAGGTATCGCCACGCAAGCCAAGTCTCAGTGTTTCTGTAGAGATAACTTCGTTTGGAGCAATGTTGCCAAGGTTCACATTTGGTCCGATTTTTTTAATAAACCAAACAACTTGCGGTTTTAACGGTGCTTCCCAAATAATTTTTTCAGGACTGATATGGTTTAAAATATATCCGATAAGGTCTTCGTCAGCACTGCCGGTAGATTTATAGATGCCTACATTTCCGCTTTCCCTAGCTTCGGCAATAACTTTTTTCGCGCCTGCATCAAGCTCTTTCTGCATCATCTCTTTCCATTGTTCGGCAGAAAAATTTACAGATGCGTCTTTAGATCCTACTTCAGAAATCACATAAAAATCTTTTGAAAGCTCCCGTATGTATTCGCATTTTTTTTCATGGGGTATATACATGGACCCGTCTGAAACTTCAACTGTTGTTATTTCACAAACATCCAGATATCGGAGATATTCTTTAAACATGTTGCGAATAACAAAAGCTTCAAAAAGTGTTCCTCCAAAATAAGGACGAATGTCAGCATCTTTATATGCTTTGATTTTATCATGCAGTTGATTGCATAGCATTGAAGTGCCAAAACCAAATTTTACAAAATCAATATATTCAGAAGAAGCTTCAATCATATTCTCAGATTCTTTCAGGCTCAATCCTTTATCCATAACCATAGTAATGCCTGACTCTCTCTGTTTTTGTGGTCTTTCTGGCACAAAGGGCAATTTAAAATTCATCATTCTGTTTTATTTTTATCTGGATTGAACTGCTGCATTAGATTATTGATGAGATTATCATTTTCTGCACCTTTTGCAAAATTGAAAAAATCTTCATTATTTTCATATTCCTCAACTATTGCCAGTCTGAAATACGATTCGGTTTTTTCGTAATCTTTCAGATTCCAGTGGTATGCGGCAAGGCGGTAGTTTATCATTGCAACATTGCTATACATTGAATATCCCGATTCGAGAATTTCTATAGCTTTTGTAATATTACTCCGTCCGAATTCAAAATCGGAATAGCAAATTCTTATTTCATCATCATCGGGTGCTGTATGTACGGCCTTTTCAAAATTTTTATCGGCTTCATCGTTATTATCCATCTTCATGTAAGAATTTGCAATGAGCAGCAAATAATCAGGGTTATCTGGTTCTCTTTTTTCTGCTTCCCTTGCGAAGCGTAGGCTTTCTTCAAAATCTTCTTTTTGAAATGCAATAAAGCCTTTTCCCAGAAATGCATCTGCGAAATCATTATCTATTTGTAATGTTTTTTCATAATAAGAAAGTGCTGTTTCAAGATCATCTGTTTTTTCGTAGCACTCGCCAATGTAATAATGTGCGATTGCATTGTCTTCTTCAAGCAAAATAAATTCCTGATAATCTTTAATTGCATCCTGATAATTTTCAAGACTGGTGTAGGTATTTCCTCTATTGAAGTAAGCTGCTGCAAATTCATCGTCAATGGCAATGGCATAGCCGAATGCTTCAATAGCTTCTTCAAAAGCATCTGTCAGATTATACACTACGCCAAGGTTAAACCAAACATGCGAAGAAAAGGGGTCTTCATCTAAAAACATCTGATAATATTTGATGCTTTCGGTATAATTCGCCAATCTTTCGTAACAATAGGCCAGCTCAAATATAACTCCTGTGTTTGTTGTCTGTATTTTCAGCGCTTGGTTCAGATATTTAATAGCAAGAGTAAATTTTTCAGCATTTTCTAATGAAATAGCTGTAGAAATTAAAATATCTTCTTTGGTTTCATCTGCAAGGTGAATAGATTTCTCGAAATTTTCCAAAGCCTCTTTTTCTTTGTCCATTGCAATGTAAATTATTCCCATTAATAAAAACACATCGGGATTTTCACTGCTGACTTTTTCAAGTTTTTTTAATATGCTTAAGGCTTCACTTTTTCTACCTGTATTTGCTAAAACCTGCGCTTTCCGTAATTGGATTTCAGACGACAAAGGATGCATTCCTGAAGCTATTTCAATTGCACGCAATGCACTATTAGGGCGGTTTTTGTCAATATAATAATCTATGATATCCTGAAATTCATCTACATCAAAAAAATAACTTGTATTTTTTCTGATCATATCTTCATAACGGACGATGCTTTCATTGTTTTCATTGTCATTTTCTGACCAGTCTCTATCACTATCCATCTTTAAAAAATTTAAGACGGCTAAATTAATTAAATTAATCCAATTTTCTTTTTTAGGAATAAGCTTTTATTAACAATTTTGTCTGTGAAATAATGGGGGTTGTTATATTGTTGCAGCCTGCCTGTCGGCAGACAGGGTTGCAGGTTAGCATTTCGTATCGATCTAGATAAATTCTTTTTCATATTTTATTTCAAGTTCTATATATTCATATAGTAGCGTAGGGCTTTGTGTTTGCTGAAATTTTGCTTTTTCAGGGAGGGGGTTTTCTTCTGTGGGTTGAATAAAGGGCAAACTTTGTTTGGCTTAGGTTGAAGGTTGCTTTTTGTGGACAAGCAATGTGTTGCACTTTGTGCGTTGGCTTTTGCTTTTGCTTTTGATTTTAATTCAAATTTCTCATAGCCGTTTTTTAGATTTACCAAGTAGCGGTGCTCTTAATACATCATATATTCCTGTCTAACCGCTATGGCACTCCAACGGAGTGCGGGTACTGGTAATTTACATATCTTTCTAATCGCTATTGCACACCTACGGAGTGCTGGTTATACATGTTATTCTATCTTTTGTTATCGCTATTGCACACCTACGGAGTGCTAGTTATTCGTGTTATTCTATCTTTTGTTATCGCTATTGCACTCCTACGGAGTGCTGGTTATACATGTTATTCGATATTTTGTTATCGCTATTGCACACCTACGGAGTGCTGGTTATACATGTTATTCTATCTAACATTATCGTTATTGCACTCCTCACGTATCTGCCACAGCAGACGTGACAGGTACGGAGTGCGGGCACTGATGTTTTATACATCTTTATAATATTAAATGCTCCGTTGGAGCATAATAGCGATAATTCCAAAACAGATAGTATCTGCCAACTGCCCTGTAGGGGCGGAATAGAGTAAACTCTAATCAAAAAAGTCGAACAAATAATTTTCATCAAATTCTACTTCAAATTTCTTTAAAAATTCAAGATACTCTTCTTTGAATGTTTTCTTTTTGTGATGGATTTGTTGCCTGTCAATGTAATTGATTACATTACTTCTGTGCGACATACTGTAAGAGAACACGCCATAGCCTTCCTGCCACTGAAATTTATGTTTCGATAGTTTTTTTTGCTTTATAAACAAAGAAGTATCAGATTTAATATCTCTGACAAGATTTGGTATCAAGCAATTCGGGTGCATTCCGAAGAAAATGTGTATGTGGTCGGGCATGGAATTTATGGCAAGGGGCTTGTGCTTCTGATTGACCAGAATGCCTCCGATGTATTTATGCAGTTCATCGCTGAATGACGGGAGGATGAGGGCTTCGCGGTTTTTGGGTGAGAACACTAATTGGATGGAGAGTTGGTAGAAGACGTTTGCCATATTATCGGATGTTATTGCGCACCTACGGAGCGCAGGTTATACATATTGATTCTGTTATCGCTATTGCACTCCTACGGAGTGCGGGGCTCGTAATATAACTTACATTCCTATTTAATCTTTGAATAATACCTGTAATATATTTTTCTAAATCATGTTTCCATGCTTTTTTTAAAAGGGCATTTCTGTTTTTCACTGCAAAAACGAGATGTATATACAATTGGGTGTAGGTGTTTGCCATATAAATAGGATTACTGTTTCGGTGCTCTGCACCTGCAAATTTCATATTGTTCTGTATCTTTTACAAATGTTTCGCAGCTATGCTGCTACAAATGTTGTTGGTGCTCTGCACCTACAAATATTTCGCGGCTCTGCCGCTATTATGTAAAACAAATGTTACTTCTTCCACTGAAATACCACGCTGAAATATTTGTTTTACTGCATGATTTGAAAATATTTTTTTTTCCGGCATATATTATTTTTTTTTTCGCTTCGCTCAATATTTTTTGCTTCGTTCGGTAATGCTCAAACAAGTTTGGCATTACCCTCACTTATCGCAAAAATTCGACCGCCACATTTCGACTTCGCTCAATGCAAGCAGGCGGTATAATTAAATTGTTAAATTGATACCCTTCGACTTACTTCGACTGCGCTCAGCACAAGTCGCTCAGGGCAAGAATTGTTAAAAAGCCCGAACTGCACGCACATAGTAAGTGGAGTACTTATAGAGGCCGTACTGACCGCCATCGACGAAGCCCTGACCCCACGCGAGGCCGTTACCGTACTCGCTCGAACTCCAATAGCCGTTACTAGCAAAACCGCCGATTGCTACCCTATTTATATAAAGTTGGTTCAATTCGTCTTTACTTGGCAAATACCAGTCGCTATAGCCACCTAAAACCAAATCGGCACACAACTTTGCTGCTATACCTGCGGTGGTACACCCTGCAACAATATCAATTGTATTTTGTGCGCCTGTACCTATTGCTGTTCCATCCGCACCGTTTATTGTTGTACCATAACAACCCCATTCCGCACCTGTACTTTGATCGCTTGGTGCTGCTATTAAACCGTGTGTTTGACCTGCTATGTAACCGAGGTCGCCAGGTTGAAGAATATAAGCTATTATTCCCCCCTGGTAGCTTTGACCTATTGCAAGACAAGGTGTACTCTCTATTATGTTTAAGCTGTATTTGGGCTTACCATCATTCATAACATAAGCGCGGAAATAATATTTTGTACCTGAATTCAGATTTTCTATGTCTTTTGAAAACTTTTTAAATTCAGAAATAGCACCCAAAGAAACCTTGCTGTCTGCAATGGTAGGCTCGGCATTGGTGGAACTATAGCAAATACCGTGGTCGGGGTGGTCTGCAGGGCTCAGGTTGAATATATCTACTTCTATTTTCACAGTTGTGGCATCTACCACAGTGATGTTTTCTATATTGCTTTTGGTAACGCCGCTAAAGTCAAGTTTTTTGCAGGCATAGAAAATGAATATTGCAGATACTGCAAGGGTTGCTGTAAGTGCAAATGCTAAAAATTTTGTTTTCATATATTTTGATATTCTATTCAGCCGACGCACGCCTTTGACCCGTAAAGGGGGCTGGCGCACGTTGGCATTTTATTTTGATAATTTAATTTCGCAACCGGTGTTCATAATTTCAGAAGCAAGGTGATTTGAAATATTGAAATCTTCCTCTTTAATTGGGTGCGGTTCAATGTCAACAGAAAAATTGCGACTTAAAAACATGAATTGAATCTGCATATCAAATGTGTCAATATCATTTGGTACAACAAAGGCTAAATCAATATCGCTGTCTTTATGCGCTGTCCCTTTTGCATACGAGCCAAAAAGATAGGCTTTTTTAATATCGTATTTTTTTTCTTTTACAAGAAAATATAAATACTTTTCTGCTATGCTAAATACTGTTTCTTTATCCATGAATTAACCAATTTTAGTAGTTTTTATTTTTTCAGGATTCTGTCTGCAATCAAAAACAGCAGCAATATAAACAATGGGTTCTTCAATCCAGTAAAGGATTTTATAATTCCCTTCAACTAAAAATCGAATTTCATACTCCTTATTTTTTAATAAAGATTCAGTAGTTCCTATTCTCGGATGCTTTTCAAGAAGCAATGTTTTATCAACAATTTGTTTTGTAATTTGTTTTGCAGATTTTATTCCTGCATAAAAACTATAGTAATTAAAAACAGATTTCAAATGTTCTATTGCTGCATCAGTAAAAAGAACTGTTATTTCCATGTTGAAATTTCTTTTTTGAGATTACGGGCATTTTTAACTTTTCCGTTTTTTTTGTCTTCAACAGCTTTTTGGAACAGCGATTCATACTCTTGCAAAGACATTGGTTTAATTTCAATTTCAAGCATTTTCCTGTACTGTTCTTTAAGCAGATTTTCAAATTTTTCAATTAATTCTATACTTGAAACATTTAGAAAGTCACGCATTATCTGTATTTTTCTTGTTTGTATATCCATGATTATTTAGGAATTAGCCCTTCGTACGCTCAGGGTAACATTAATATTCAACTAATATAGTATTTTCATCGCCTGTAAATTCAGGGGTTTGAATACCGCTGATTTTTTTGGAATGTTCCATTACTTTTTCTTTTACATATTTTTTAAGCTCGCCCAAAGTGATTTTTTTATCGTTATTTTCATCAGCTTTGCCTTGCAGTCCGGCACAGAAATAGTAAGTAAATAAACCTGTTTCCGATGGATCGAAGCCTAGCGAAGTTTCTTCGCCGGTAGAGGAGCTTATCATTGTAAAAGCAGGATTATTTATCCAAGGGTTTTTAGGTTTTATTTTAACCCCTTTTTGCGCAACAAGGTTTTCTTCTTTCATTTTTTCACTCTTGCGAGAACTTCCGCTAAAACAGGCATCGAGTATTACGGTTACACTTTTTGCCCCTAGTTTTATAAGATTATCGTACAATTTTGTGGTGTTGTAACCAAAGGCTTCCAAATCTTCTTTAACACCGTCATAAGGGAACAGATAAGTGTTTTCGCCCGATTTATCGGGTATTCCATGTCCTGAATAAAATACAAACACATCAGTTTCGCCTTTTACAACTGCCTTTTGAAGTTCTCCATAATCAGGATTAAATACCTTATTGAATCTGCTCATGTTAACTTCGTTGTTTGTAAAGATTATAACCTGTTCTATACCGAGTATTTTTTCAAAATATTCTTTCATAATTGTTGCATCATTGTCGGCATAAGGCGCAGGGGCAATGTTTTCATATTTGCTAACGCCAAAAACCACGCCCACAGAATTTTTTCGCTTGGTTTGTGAAGGGATAACAGATTTTATATTCATTACATTACCTGTATTTGCAGTAAATTTTTTGGATGAATATTCAAACCTTGCTATATTTTTCGTGAGCGATTCAACATCTTTATTCAGGGTTACAATGTTTGTTTTTGGTGGCTTCTGATTTAATTTAACAGGTAGTTGAAATGCTGTTAAATTTCCTTTGCCTGATTCTTCTTTCAGATTGAGAAAAACAGGCAGATTTTCTTTGGTTGTAACACGTTTATTGGGGCTAAGTGTTATATAAATTTCTTTTGTCTCGCCTGGTTTTAAAGAACCTAAAGCACCTGAATTATCGCGAAGGAATATATTATTATCTGTACTTTTTACATCAAATGTTGTTATATTGGAAACACTCTGCCCAATGTTCTGCACCACAATTTTTGCTTTTACCGATTCGCCGGCTTGTAATTGTCCATCTTCAGTTATAGCCATAGTTCCTTCTCCTGCATCAAGAATTTCGAGACCTGAAAAAGCTAATTTCGGATATTGATATTCATAAGTTTGCAACACAAGAAATGCAGGGTCCATATCATAGCCGTACTTTTCTGTAACATTAATCTGCATTTTATGTTCTGCTGATTTTAAGTCTATATCTGTTGTGATAGGAATGTTAATTTTTTTCGACTCATTAGGTTTTAGTATTGAAATATTTTGAATTTTTCCAATTTTAAAACTTTGATAACTTTTATAGCTTTTATCATCTGTAATATTAACATTAAGATCATAAGCATTTCCTTTCCCCTGATTCGTAATTGTAATGGTCATTTCAGCTTTTTCATTGGCTTCGAGAATCCCGTTACCATTCGCATCTGCAAAAGAAAGTTCTGCAAACAAATTGGGTGGTAAGCCTCTTGTTGAAATAAATTTGGGTTCCGATTTTGCTTCTAGCCTGCTTTTGGTATCGGGTTCAAACAAAAATTCACCGGGTTTCAGATTTTTAACTTTTTTAGAAGTACGGTTCAATAAAAAATAATCCAATGCCCATACAGCAGCACTTATGCCGAGAGATGAAAGTGAAAGCGTATTATACATTTTAGCATTGCTCAACAATGCTGCTTCATTTGCCGCATTTGCTGTTGCGTAACTTGACAAAGCATTTGCCGCCATACCATTGAAAACAAAGATACCAGCAATACCTGCATAACCTATCGCACCAAGATACAATTTGTTTTTACCGCCTGCCTGTCTGTGTCCTGCACCTGGGTATAATGTGGAAAACAACCAGGCTTTCTGCATATTGCGTTCTGTTAACTTTGAGGCAAATAATTTAATGAAAATTTTCTCATCAAGGAATATACTATCATTAACAACATTCCATACTATTTTTTTTTCGGGCATGGGAGTTACATCCCTTGTATCGCCTAAAAGTGTTTTTGCCTTAATAATTTTTCCGCTTTCTGTGAATGCTTCAATCCATACAATATATTTATCTGCCGGATTACAGTTTTCAAAACCATAATTTACCTCAATACGGTCGTTATTAAATTGAAAGTCTTTTACTATCACTCTTGGAGTAGTAACCTGTGCATAAGTATTTATAATACTCAGGACTAACAGTACAAAAGCAAAGTAATATTTTTTCATAATTCGTATTTTTTTAAATCAAAATTATAGTTTCAAAAATAGGAATTTTTTATTTATCAACAAAATCATTCTGCGGGGAGCAAACGGCACCTCTTTGTTTTGGCGGAATCACTGGCGTAAAAGAGAAGCTCCGCCAAAACAATTCCGCAAGCGGAACAAGTTGTGGCGCTTGTGTGTAAGCTTTGTACGTTCTTTTGCAGCGGTGGCAGAAAAAGCAAAATTTCTTGTAAGAATTTATCTGTCATCATTTTTGTCGTTATGTTATCAAGGTTCGGATTTTTTGGAGGTATGAATGCTAACCTGCAACCCTGTCTGCCGACAGGCAGGCTGCAACAAAGTAATTTTAAAATATCAAAAAATATCAAAAAATATATATACAAAATCAAAAATTTTCCTTAATTTGCAAAAAATTTAAAATTTCAGTTATGAAAAGAATTATTACTTTAAGTTTATTTGTATTTATATATTTTGGCGCATTCTCACAGGGAACAGTGCCAAACGCTGGTTTTGAAACATGGACAGATACTGTTACATGTACAAGTTGGAGCTCCATTAGTGTTGCTCCTATTCCTCCTTTTTTCCCCGGGTTTTATGGAATGACACGTTCTGCTGATGCTCATACCGGTGTGTATTCAGCAAAACTTCAAACAAAAACAATCCCGAGTGTCAGCACTTTACCAGGAGTTACAACTCTCGGTGCTGTTGATCTTTTAACTCAAACTGTTTCAGGAGGAATTCCTTTTACGCAAAGACCTCAGACATTAAGTTTTTGGTATAAATACCAACCTTCTGGAACTGATTCAATGATGGTTGTTATTTTACTGACCAAAAGAAATACATCAACGAATCTTACAGACACTGTTGCTATTGGTTATTTTACAACAGGAACAGCAGCTTCGAGTTACACGCAACAAAATATTACACTTGAATATGTTATGGGAGCTAATCCTGACACTATGAATATTCTTGCATTAGCCTCTTCCGGTGTGATGACAGATGGCTCAACATTGTATATAGATGATTTTACATTATCCGGAACAGTAGTTGGAATGTCAAATGAAACAATGAAAGCTAGGATTGAAATACTTCCTAACCCATCAAATGGTCTGTTTGAAATTATAAATACAAATAGTACTGAAGCGACATTCAGAATTTGCAATGCTATCGGTAAAGAAGTTTATAACGGTTCTTTTTCAGGAAGAAAAAATCTGAATCTACAGCATCTACCTAAAGGAGTTTATTTTGCTGAAATAATCAACGGCAAGCAAAAAACTGTAAGAAAAATTGTTATTCAGTAATTGATTTTATAATACTAAAAAAGGCGCTGAATGTGCCTTTTTTAGTATTTGCTCAACCTGTTATTTTATTTTGCTGTTAACAACTTCTAAAATTTCTTTTTCCATCGCAATTGCTTTTTCCTCAATAAGCTTTCCTTTAGCAATAATATCTTCAACAAATTTTTTGTCTTTCAATCCTCCCGTATTAATTTTCACATTCAGATAAGCGCCCATAACTCCTGAACGAATAGCTAAAGCACCAACTCCTGCATCAGAAACAGAGGCGGGATTTCCTTTTTCTGCCATTGCTTTGCATATATTCATTCCTGCGAGAGAAGTTTCCATAACTTTAAACGGAATCTGAATAGCATATTTTGTTGCTTCCTCCATGGCTGCGTCACGTGCTGCTTTTTCTGCATCGGTTTTTTTAGGTAATCCCATCGCTTCCATTATATTATTGAAAGATCGTGTGTCTTCATCAACAAGGAAAAGTAATTCGTCTTTTAATTTCTGCCCTTTTTCTGCCCAATCTGAAAACTCTTCCCATCGTTCGTCCCAACCTGCTTTGTGCGAAGATAAATTTGCCACCATTGTTCCCAATGCAACGCCACATACACTCATATATGCAGAAATAGAGCCACCACCGGGCGCGGGAGATTCGGAAGCAGTTTCATTTGCAAAACCGGTACAAGTCATGTCCATAAGTTTTTTTCCGCCTTTTTCTGCTATCATATATTCAATGATTTTTTCTTCGGGAACAAAAGGCTTCAAATCATCGAGCCCCATTGATTTTACAGCAATTTTAATTATTTCTGCTTCGTCAATACCAACAGAACGATTCTGTTTTTTCAGAAAATATTTTCCGGCATCAACAAAAGTACTCAGAGGAGCAAGACCAACAATTTCAGTTCCTGAAACACGCAAACCTCTTTCCTGTGCTTTTTTACATACCTCGTCAAATGCAACATGAAGAGGAGTAACGCTTATATTCGTAATATTCATTGAAACCTGCGCGATGCCGTATTCATCAATGAACCAACCAATGGCTTTTGTCGCTTTCAAAGTACCCGGAATCATTACAGGATTTCCTTTTTCATCAACAACAGGTTTGCCGGTAATCTGACTCCCTTCGCGTTTTGGACGACCCTGTTCGCGAACATCAAATGCCAGCGCATTAGCCCTTCGGGTAGAAGTTGTGTTCAGGTTAAAATTTACAGCAATCAGAAAATCTCTTGCTCCAACTGCTGTTGCTCCTGCTTTTTCATTAAAACTTGCAGGTCCGAAATCCGGTTTCCATTCGGGTTTGGTAATTTTATCTTTCAGTCCTTCGTATTCACCACTTCTGCAATATGCCAGATTTCGCCGTTTTCCGTCAAATGCTGCGCTTTCATAACAATATACAGGAATATTTAATTCTTTACCAATACGTTCTCCAAGTTTACGAGCATATACAACAACTTCTTCCATTGTAATATTTGCAACAGGTACAAGAGGGCATACATCGGTAGCACCAAAGCGCGGATGTTCGCCTTTATGATTTTTCATATCAATCAGCTCCGATGCTTTTTTTACTGCGCGAAAAGCTGCTTCTATCACTTCTTCCGGAGACCCAACAAACGTAACAACAGTACGATTTGTCGCTTTACCGGGATCAACGTCTAGAAGTTTAACTCCTTCTACTGTTTCAATCTGATCTGTAATTTGTTTGATAATATTCATATCCCTGCCTTCACTGAAATTGGGGACACATTCAATAAGTTGTTTTTTCATGGATGCAAAGTTTATTTATTATAATGTATGCAAACCTAAATGATTTTTTAGAATCGGCAAAACAAAAATACATAGTGTTTGCAAGAAAACGCCAACTACTGCGTTACTCTTGTCATGAAAACAGTCATTTACAAAAGTAAACTCCTTGGTTTTCATGACTTCGAAAGCCTTGTATTTGACGTTTTCTTTTATCAAACACAGAGTTTTTTGCTGACACTACATAGTTAAACACAAGAAATTATTATGATGTTGTTACGAGTTGCAGGTTACGAGTTGCAGGTTGCAAGTTACAGGTTTATTGCTTATGGGTATTGAGCTGAATCGCCACTGCTTTGAAATTATCTGCGAAACATAACAACCCAGCAACCTGCAACCTGCAACTTCTTGATTAAGTTACTATTATTATCTAATAGCTCTGTTTTTCAATAAATTAACTAAATGTGTGTTTTTCAGCATTTTTTTTATTTGATATATGCGTTTAATGTTTTACTTTTGCGGCTGTTTAATCAAAATTAAAAATTAAATCCAATGAAAAAACATGTATTATTAAGCATCGCTTTGGTCTTGTTAGGGCCGGTAATTGCTTTTGCAAGTGAAGCTGATTTAAAAATTCCTGAAGCAATAAAAAGCCAACACATTTTGTATTGGGGCTTTGTAGTAACAATATTAGGTTTATTGTTCGGCTTATACCAATATATGAGAGTAAAAAAATTACCTGCACATAAATCAATGCTCGACATTGCTGATGTTATTTACAAAACTTGCAGTGCATACTTAAAACAACAGGGTAAATTTTTAGCAATTCTTTTCTTATTTATTGGTGCTGCTGTAGCCGGATATTTTGGATTTTTATCTCCTATAGGTGAAACAGCAGGAGCAAGATTTGGAAGTGTTGCATTAATTATTACATGGACTGTTATCGGAATTCTTGGTTCTTATACTGTAGCAGCCTTTGGCATTAGAATGAATACTCTTGCAAATGCTCGTATGGCTTTTGCATCCTTAAGAAGAGACCCATTAAAACTTCTTACCATTCCTTTAAATGCAGGTATGAGTATTGGTGTAGTGTTAATATGTGTTGAGTTAATATTAATGCTTGTTATTTTATTGTTTATGCCAAGTCATTTAGCAGGCGCTTGTTTTATCGGTTTTGCTATCGGAGAATCACTTGGAGCTTCTGCTCTGCGTATTGCCGGAGGTATTTTTACAAAAATTGCTGACATTGGCTCAGACTTAATGAAAGTGGTTTTCAAAATTGGTGAAGACGATCCACGTAACCCTGGTGTTATTGCTGACTGTACCGGTGACAATGCAGGTGACTCAGTTGGTCCAACTGCAGACGGGTTTGAAACTTATGGTGTAACAGGTGTTGCATTAATTTCATTCATATTATTAGCTGTAGGTGGTGTTGCTTTAGGAATGACTGACGCAATAACTGATAGTTTAAAAGTTGATTTGTTAGTTTGGATATTTGTAATGCGTATATTAATGATTGCAACATCCATTGTTGCTTTCTGGATTAATGGATTTATCAGTAAAGCAAAATATGGTGGCAAAGATGATCTTGATTTTGAAGCTCCTCTTACCAACCTGGTTTGGATTACATCTATACTTTCAATCGCTGTTACATTTATAGCCAGTTATATTATGATCCCTGTTTTAAACGGGAACACTGATATGTGGTGGATTCTGTCAATCATCATCAGTTGTGGTACAATCGGAGGAGCTTTAATTCCTGAATTTACAAAAATATTCACTTCTCCAAAATCATCCCATGTACAAGAAGTTGTTGCCGCTGGTCGCGAAGGTGGGGCATCATTAGTAATACTTTCTGGTTTAGTCGCTGGTAATTTTAGTGCTATATGGACTGGTCTTGTATTCTTTGTATTAATGTTTCTTGCATATTTCACGAGTACATTTGGATTAGATACGATAATGATATATCCATCCATTTTCGCTTTTGGTTTAGTTGCATTTGGTTTATTAGGAATGGGGCCTGTAACAATTGCGGTTGACAGCTATGGACCTGTTACAGACAATGCGCAATCAGTTTATGAACTTTCTTTAATTGAAGATGATAAAGAAACTGCTTCTGCTGAAATAGAAAAAGAATTTGGGTTTAAACCAGATTGGGAAAAATCAAAACATTATTTGGAAGCAAATGATGGTGCCGGAAATACATTTAAAGCAACAGCTAAACCTGTATTAATTGGGACGGCTGTTGTTGGTGCAACAACAATGATTTTCTCACTAATTTTAATGATTGGTAAATCAACCGGAATTAGTCCTGAACTTATTCTTAATTTATTAAATCCTTACACAATTTTAGGGTTTATCCTTGGTGGTGCGGTTATTTATTGGTTTACAGGAGCATCTATGCAAGCAGTTACTACGGGTGCTTACAGAGCTGTTGAATACATTAAAAAACACATAAATTTAGATCCAAATGCTCCTAAAAAAGCAGATATTAAATCTTCAATTGAAGTTGTTAAAATTTGCACACAATATGCTCAAAAAGGGATGTTCAATATTTTTGTTGGTATTTTCTTTTTTGCTTTAGCTTTTGCTTGTTTTGCTGCACCAAAAGGATTAACACCCCAATTAGTTGACAGTCTAAAAACATTACAAGGAGAAGAACTTAATCAAGCTACTGCCTTGGTAGTAAAATATGCACAACCAATTTCTTTATTTATTGGCTATTTGCTTTCTATTGCTGTATTTGGTTTATACCAGGCTATTTTCATGGCCAATGCTGGTGGATGCTGGGATAATGCAAAGAAAGTTATTGAAGTTGATTTAAAAGAAAAAGGAACACCATTACATGATGCTTCTGTTGTTGGAGATACTGTTGGCGATCCTTTTAAAGACACTTCATCTGTTGCCCTTAATCCTATTATTAAGTTTACAACCTTATTTGGATTACTAGCCATGGAAATTGCAATTTCACCAAATTTCAGAGATGTAGCGTTTTATTTTGGTCTTGTATTTATGGTTATTTCTTTGATTTTTGTATGGCGTTCATTCTATAAAATGAGAATAGAAAAATAAATTTATAAACTAAAATGCCCTCGGTTTTTCCGGGGGTTTTTTAGTTTATATTCGATTTAATAACTTCATTTTTTTAAGTTGTAAGTTGAAAGCATGAAAGCAATTTTTAACCCGTTTCTTATAGATAAGAAAATTGATTTTTATTTAATTGGTATTTTATTATTAATTATCGGCATAATTATTTATAAATTACCCTTTTTGAATTTGCCTTATTATTGGGATGAAGCATGGTCTTATTCTGCTGCCATTGGAAAAATGTATGAGAGTGGTTTATCTTTAATGCCCGGGAGTATTCCCGCAGATAATTACAGAGGACATCCTTTACTTTTTTATTTTCTTGCGGCTGGCTGGATGAAAATTTTCGGTACAAGTTTAATTTCCGGACATAGTTTTGCTTTATCAATATCAATATTGCTTTTACTTTCTACCTATTTTTTTTGTAAAAAATTTATTTCTCCTGTTGTTGGATTTGTTTCCGTTTTGTTTTTTTCCCTACAACAATTATTTTTATCGCAGTCAACTTTTGTAATGCCGGAGATGATGCTTGCTCTATGGACAATCCTTACACTTTATTTTTATTTGAAAAGGCAAAAAATACAATATATTATTTTTGCTTCTTTTGCTGTTTTTACAAAAGAATCTGCACTTACGCTTCCCTTGGCATTATTTATTATGTCTTTTGTTGAAAACTATTTTATTCAAAAAAAAGAATGGAAAATAATTATCAAAGATTTGTTTTTTATCAGTGTGCCCGTTTTGCTGATTGGTCTTTTTTTTATTATTCAAAGAATAAAAATGGGTTGGTTTTTCTTCCCGGAACACGTTGGGTTAATAAAATGGCATTGGTCTGATTTTCATAATAAAGCAGTAGTAATCTGGAATTTTATTTTTGATCTTCAAAGCAGAGCTTATATCTCAATTTTATTTATCGTTGTTATTACTATTTTTTGGAAAATATATTCGTGGAATGAGCGTTTTGTTATTGCTCTTGCTGCATTAATTATCCCACAATTATTTATTGATTACATTAATTTTGAAACCCAGATAAAATTTTGGATTTTATTAATATCTCTTTTGCTGTTTTATAAAAAAGTGTTTTATAAAATGTATGAGATAAATTTTGAGCATGCCCGTTTTGTTAATGCTGCTGGTTTATTCGTTTTTATTTACATTATATTTTCTGCCTTAAATTTTTATACTCATCGTTATTTATTAATTATTTTCCCACTCTTTTTTTTAATCGTTTTTTATTATGTTTTTCATATTTTAGAAAACAAACCTATTGTTAAAATTGTGTTGATATTTTTTGCGCTTTTTATGACAATAAGACAATTAGGAGGTCATAATAGATATGGGGATGATGATACCTATGTTAATGATATTTTGTGTCATCAGGAAGCAATTAAATATTGTGAGGATAATAGATTATATGACAAATTAATATGTTGCGATTTTTTAATAGCTAAAGATTTGGCGAACCCTTATGCAGGATATTTAAAATCTAATAAAGTTTTTTTAAAAACAACTTATGATATAAATAGTAATGCCGATTATTATATATTTAAAGGATCTCCTTATTGTAGTATAAAAGATTTTGCCTCTATAATACAAAGAAACAAGCTTGAAAGAGTCAAAGTTATTGTTTATGGTTTTGTGAGGCTTGAAATATATAAAAGGAATAATACTTAAAATTGTATTTTATTTTATTACGATACATAGCAAGGCTTTAAAAGGCATGATACAAAATGTTTATTTATCATACTTTTTTTTCAAGTTTAATTTTAATTAAAAAATAGAGTAATATGTCTGTTATTTTTAGATTAATGTTTTTTGTTTGTTCTTTATTTATATTTTTTTCATGTTCATCTATATCAAACAAACCTAATCAATTTGAAAAAATGATAGATACTACGAAATTATATTATATAGAGTCTGTTTATAGTCATAAGTTTTTGGATATAGATAAAGGATCGGTTGATGATGGCGCAAATTTAATTCAATTCTCATTTAATGGTATGGATAACCAAAAGTTTAAATTCAGACTTTTGCCTGATGGTTTTTACAATATTATTTCCGTAAAAAGCGGTAAATATTTAGATGTTAAAAATAATTCAGTTGAAAGCGGAACAAATATAATTCAATGGAATTGTAATAATGCGGAAAATCAAAAGTTTGATGTTGTTTTTCAAAATGATGGAAATGTAAATATTTTCTCTAAAGTAAGCGGAAAATGTTTTGATGTAAATGCTGGGAGTATGGAAAACGCTGTTTCTATTGTTCAGTGGGATTATTCCAATAGCCATAATCAAAAATTTGCAATTAAAATAGTTCAATAATTTTTTTACTTATTTATATTTTTGTACTTTCGTGTTTATTCCCGAGTAATAATTTAATAAATCCAATATTATGAGGAAAAACCTACTTTTTATCAGCTTAATGTTTCTGCCATTTATTGTAAATGCGCAGAATAACTCAGTTTTAAACAATCCTCAGAATCTATCTCAATACAGGAATAACAAAGGTACTACTTATACAATAAAATTAACAGGGACAGATCAGGGTTCTGTTTGGGGTGGCGCAGACGGGTATTATACAGATGATTCCCGTATAGGGAAAGCAGTAGTACATGCTGGTCTTTTAAAAATTGGTCAGGAAGGTCTTGTGAAAGTAACGATTCTACCGGGTCAGCCAAAATATACCGGCAGCACAAAAAATGGAATAACGACTAATAATTATGGCTCTTTTTTGGGTAGCTATAAATTTGAATCTGTTTCACCAGATGCAGGCTCTCAAAGTACCTCAATTATAAATAATCCACAAAACCTATCACAATACCGTAAAAATACCGGTACAACCTATACCATTAAGTTAACAGGGACGGATCAGGGTTCTGTTTGGGGTGGTACAGACGGGTTTTATACTGATGATTCCCGTATTGGGAAAGCAGTAGTACATGCAGGTCTTTTAAAAATTGGTCAGGAAGGTCTTGTAAAAGTTACGATTTTACCGGGTCAGTCAAAATATACCGGTAGCACAAAAAATGGTATAACAACCAATAATTATGGTCCGTTTATGGGAAGCTATAAATTTGAATCCGTTTTACCAAATGCAGGCTCTCAAAGTACTTCAATTATAGATAATCCACAAAACCTATCTCAATACCGTAAAAATACCGGTACAACCTATACCATTAAAGTAACAGGGACTGATCAGGGTTCTGTTTGGGGTGGTGCAGACGGGTACTATACTGATGATTCTCGTATTGGGAAAGCAGTAGTACATGCTGGTCTTTTAAAAGTTGGTCAGGAAGGTCTTGTGAAAGTTACAATTTTACAGGGTCAGCCAAAATATATCGGTAGCACAAAAAATGGTATAACGACTAATAATTATGGTTCGTTTTTGGGTAGTTATAAATTTGAAAAGTAATTTATTTAGTGGTTTTGTAATTAATTTTTAGCAATAATATTTAATTTTTGGTTATCAGTATTGAGTATTAATTTAACATTAAGATTATGAGAAAAAATCTACTTTTTATCAGTTTAATGTTTCTCGCATTTATTGTAAATGCGCAGATAACAATTACAGAATCGGATGTATTAACTATCGGCGAGTCAAATATCAGCGCAGTAGATACATTACCTTCACGCATCAGTGCTATTTCTCCCGGTTCGGCCGGAGCAAATCAAACTTGGACGTTTACAACTGTTGTCCAGATTTATAATGATACGGTTGAAGCTGTAAACCCAACGGGTATTCCCTATGCTTCATCTTACCCGAATGCAAACATTGTTGTAAATACCAGATTTAACAATTTCCCTTCACATTATTATTTAAAGAAAGATGCGAATGATCTTTTTGTTTATGGAATTTCTGCTGATGTTGCCAATACGCAATCATTAACGAATGTCCCCTTTACTCCGGGATTTTCGTTGATAAAATTCCCTTCTACTTATAACAGCACTTTTACGGATAATTATAAATCTTATTTGCAAATGCCAGCACCTCCGAATCAGTTGAATGCTGATTCTATTAAAAGAAATGCTCATACAAACAGGGTTAGTCTTGTTGATACTTATGGCTCTCTCACAACACCTACAGGTACTTTCCCGAACACAATCCGGCAGAAAGTTACTGAAATTACTATTGATACGATGTGGGCAAAAATTCCCATCGTTGGCTGGTATCAGATTTCAACATCAAACGATACTATTGTTACCTACTCATGGTGGGCACAGGAAATCGGAATGCCTGTTTGCGAAATTGAACATTATCCTCATGTAACTCCCACAACAAATCAGGTAAAATGGTACATTGATCCTGCATCTTATATTGCTCAGGAAAATTTGAGTCAGAGCTCTTTTGTTTACCCAAATCCTGCATCAGATGAGATAATTGTAACCATGCTTGATTCAAATAAAGAATATGTAATTTCAATTTTTGATATGTTAGGCAAAGAGATAAAAAAGAAAATTATTTTGAATGAGAATCTGGTGAAATTGAATACAGATAATATGCCCAATGGCTTATACATGTTGAATATTATTGAAAACGGAAAGCCTGTTAAAGCAGAAAAGATTTTAATAAGCAGATAATAATTCAAAAACCGTTGGTTGAGCATGTCGAAATCAGCAGTTTTTTTATTTAATCCCTGCAAGAAAACTCAGTGTCAGATAAGAAAACGTCAAGTTCAAGGTGATACATTGAGCTTGCCGAAATGCTTTCGAAGACCTGAAAATCAAGAGTGTACTAATGTACATGATTGCTTTTCAGGTCGAGAGTAACGCTGAAATTGGCGTTTTCTTGCTGACACTATTTTATAAATCGGTATCCCAATCCCCATTCAATGTAATCTGCAACGCCCAGATGGGCTTTCAGTGATATGTTCGTGAAGAAATTTTTAGAAACATTATATCGGAAATATAATCTTGTGTACAAAGGGAAAAATGGTTCTTCAGTATACCATGTGTAAATCCCCAGATTCGCCCCTATAGAAAATTTTTTAATAAGAAACTCATGCGACACGTAAATCCCATTACGAAGGGCATTTTTAAATCTGACTTCTTCTTTTGATGATTCTTCATAAACTGTTTCGTCATAAAAAATATCTGTTCCTCCTCCAATTTTTCTTTTGTGATTTATCTGACGTGAAAAACACAGGGACAAGGAAGACATAAAAAAATTAGAACCCCGCGGAGGTGGTATTGATTTTGTGCCCACAGCATACAAAACTGTAAATTCATTTTTTTTAATACATGAAGGAATTTCAAGTTTATTGAATTCCTCTTCATATTCGTTAAAATAATAACGTAATCCGATATCTGCATTTGCAACATTAATCCCAAGATTGGGCTGCGCAATTGCTCCGTTTGAATAATGACAGGCTCCGATTCCTCCTATTATTTCAATTTTTTTATTAATTCTGTAAGCTGCATTAAGGTGTACGTTGAAATATACATTCAAATGAGTGCCAATAGCAAGATTCATGTAGTTTTCTTTGTAATCCCATTTTCTGGTAATATAGGAAGCGCCTATCGCAAAATGATAATTCAAACTAAATTTTTTTGTACGATAAAAAGGAGAATTCAAATATGCATATAAAGCATGAACCTGACCCAGTAATTTGGGATCGCCAAGGTTTGCAAAATAATAACCCGCTCCATATTCTGGATACCGGTACAATTGTTCCCATAAATCAATTCCGTTTGTTTGTCGCCCCAATTCAATCTGCATTGATCCAACATGCCGCATCAGATTTCCCATAGATTCACGATGCCGGATAAGTGCGCCATAACCAAACTTTCCTTTTATAAAAAAATTAGGAATGCTGTCTCTCCCTGCAATAGACGAAATAGAAATAAATAAAAATAATATAATAATATAGTGCCGCATCGCTAAATTTTAATCATTACAAAGAAATAAAAATTTCGCAGCATTTTATCTTAATTGAAATATGAATATGCAACTCAAAAAATATTCTGCATGAGAAAAAGAATTAAGTCAATAGGAAATTCAATAGATATACAATTGTTAGTTTAATAGATGTACAATAGTGCAACAATAGATGTTCAATAGATGTTCGATAGATGTACAATTGTATTCCTACCGAATTCCTATTGTATTCCTACCGAATTCCAATTGTATTTCTACCGAATTCCAATTGTATTCCTACTGAATTCCTATTGTATTCCTACCGAATTCCTATTGTATTCCTACCGAATTCCTATTGTATTCCTACCGAATTCCTATTGTATTCCAATCTAACATCAATTCTTAATTCGTAAAAAAATAAATACTCCAAACATTTTATTATTTTTACAAGCGTGAAAATTAAATTAGAACTTTAAAATGAGACTTGTTGTAAAAATTAAAGATAAAATTAATTCTTCCGATCATCTGGTAATTATTACTACCGGAAATAATTTCTTAAATGAATATTCATTCTCTGTTCTTGAGAAAAATTTCATTAAGGATTCAATAAAAAATAAGGAAAAGCTAATCAGCATTAATCAGTACAAACGTTGGATATTTATTTGCATTCCCGATAAAGGGAAAGATAAGTATCAGCAACAGGAGAATTTTAGAAAAGCTGCTTATAAATTATATGCCGTTTTAAAGACAAAAAAAATTACTTCTGTTACGATTTCTGATATCAAAAAAAATATTCAAAATTCTATTTCTTTTGCAGAGGGATTAGCTTTGAGCAATTATCAGTTTTTGAAATATTTTAAAAATGCAAAGGAAAAAGAGTCAAAACTTCAAGAGATTTTTATTCAATTACCAAAATCTGCAGATTCATCCATAGAAAAGCTAAATGCCGTAATTGAGGCTGTATATACTGCAAGAAATCTTGTGAATGAACCTTCGAATTTTTTAACCGCAACGCAACTTGCAAAAGAAGCGAAAGAATTTTGTGTGTCTGCCGGGTGTCGTGTTGAAATTTTTGAAAAGAAGAGAATTGAAGCATTGAAAATGGGCGGTCTGCTTGCTGTTAATAAGGGAAGCGTTGATCCTCCTACATTCACAACAATAGAATGGAAACCCGCGAAGTCTAAGAATAAAAAACCAATTATACTCGTGGGGAAAGGTTTGGTTTTTGATACAGGGGGATTATCACTGAAATCAACTGCCGGTATGGATGCCATGAAGTCTGATATGGGAGGTGCGGCTGCAGTAATAGGTACAATGTATGCTGTAGCGAAAGCAAAGCTTCCGGTTCATATTATTGGTCTTATTCCGTCTACAGATAACCGCCCGGGAGTCAATGCCTATGCGCCCCAGGATGTAATTAAAATGCACAACGGCTTAATGGTGGAGGTTTTAAATACAGACGCTGAAGGGCGTTTAATACTTGCTGATGCCTTAAGTTATGCCAAGCAATTTAATCCCGAATTAGTTATTGATCTTGCTACTCTTACAGGGGCAGCAACTGTAGCTACAGGACAGCACGGTATTGTGGCAATGGGAACAGCATCCGATAAATTTTTTGATGCGCTCGATAAAAGCGGGTATAATGTTTACGAACGTATTGTGCGCTTCCCGCTTTGGGATGAATACAAAGAATATATCAAATCTGATATTGCGGATATTAAAAATGTTGGAAACAGAGAAGCAGGAGCAATCACTGCAGGAAAATTTCTCGAGTGTTTTACAAAATATCCTTGGATACACCTTGATATTGCCGGCAGTGCTTATCTGGATTATCAGACGCATTACCGTGGAAAAGCCGGATCCGGAATCGGAGTACGCCTTTTATTTGATTTTTTTAGAAATTACACGGTGGGAAAATTTAATTCAAAATATTTTTAACTAATGCTATGCACATTGTGGATAATGTAGGACTTCCGACTTCGGACACACAAAAAAAACATTTTGCGAAGCAAAAGTAATAAAGAAAAAAATCATACACATCAAATTGCATCAATCATATAATTTTCAAATTAATAAATTTTCAAATTAAAATACATGGAACGTAAAATTATAAAAGTCGGAATAACACAGGGAGACATCAACGGAATAGGTTATGAAGTAATTATTAAAACCCTTATGGATCCAAGAATGCTTGAAATATGCACACCCATTGTATATGGCTCTCCTAAAGTTTTTGCTTATTATCGCAAAGCGCTGAACATTGTAAATTTCAGCTTGAACAGCATACGCAGCGCAGATGAAGCCTTGCCGAAAAAAGCCTATATTATTAATTGCCTCGATGATAATGTAAAAGTAGAAATCGGACAGGTAACCTCCGCCGGAGGAGAGGCTGCTGCTATTTCTTTAAAAAGAGCTACCGATGAATTGAAAGCAGGGAAAATAGATGTTCTGGTAACAGCTCCTATTAATAAGCAAAACATTCAATCGAAAGATTTTAATTTTCCGGGGCATACAGAATATCTTGCAAAAAAATTTGATACAGAAAATTATCTGATGCTGCTTGCATGCGACCGCATTAAAGTGGGACTCGTAACTTCTCATGTTCCGATTGCAGAAGTTCCTAAGTTAATTACCAAAGAAAATATTCTGAATAAATTAAGAATTATTAATGATTCGTTAAAAAAAGATTTTGCTGTAATCAAACCTAAAATAGCAGTTTTGAGTCTGAATCCTCATTGCGGTGACAGTGGTTTGCTTGGTACTGAAGAAAAAAACATAATTATTCCTGCAGTAGAGCAAGCTAGAGAAGAAAAAATTTTAGCTACCGGACCTTATGCTGCAGACGGTTTTTTTGGTTGTGGCGCCCATATAAAATTTGATGCAATTCTTGCAATGTATCACGATCAGGGGCTGGCTCCTTTTAAAGCAATTGCATTTGAAGAAGGTGTTAATTACACAGCTGGGTTGCCATTTATCCGTACGTCTCCTGCTCATGGAGTAGGATATGACATTGCAGGCAAAGGTGTAGCAGATGAAAGTTCATTCAGACAAGCTTTGTATATGGCTTGCGATATTTTTCACAATCGGAAAGTGTATGCTGAAATAAATAAAAACCCTCTGCCTTTTAGTAATGATAAAGCCAAGGACTCTTAGTGGGATTTTTTATTTCCCTAATTAATATTACATTTGCATCGAAAATATTAAAAATTAATTTTTAAATGGACGACGGACCTGCCTTATATTATCAGACTTACTCCTTCTGGGGCAGGGATCGTTTTACCAAATAATCTTTTGCTGCCGAAGAATAGTTTTCGGATAATCTGCCTTTTACATAGGTTTCTTTGTCCTGGTTTTTATAAAACCTTTAATTCGTATTGCTATGATTAAATATTGGAAACAGGAAGAAAAAGGCTTGGCTGAAATTTTCACTTATGAAAAAGGATGCTGGATGGATCTGGAAAGTCCTTCGAAAGAAGAAATAGATTTGTTAGTGAATGAATTCAGGGTTCCCGAAGATTTTATAAACGACATCCTCGATATTGACGAACGTTCCCGAACCGAAATTGAAGGTCGGTGGTTGCTCATTATAATACGTATTCCTGTTTATCTTTCTAAACATACAGTCCCTTTTTACACAATTCCTATGGGTGTTCTGATTTCACCCCATGTTACCATTACTATTAGTTTATACGAAAGCGAAGTTACAAATCCCAAAGTACTCTCAAAATTTAAAACATTTAACATTAATAACAGACATAATTTTGTTTTATATTTGTTATTAAGGTCTTCTTCATTATATCTGAATTACCTCAAGGTTATTAATCGCCAGACTAATAATATTGAAAAAGAAATTCAGAAAGCAACAAAAAATTCTGAATTACAGGCCTTGCTGAGAATGGAAAAAAGCCTTGTTTATTATCAGACATCTCTTAAATCAAATGAAATGCTGATAATGAAATTGCAGCGTATAAAGTTGGCGCAAAGCGAACAAGTGGATGAAGATCTTCTCGAAGATGTTATTGTTGAAAATAAACAGGCCAGTGAAATGGCTAAAATCCACAGCGACATTCTTGCAGGTCTTATGGATGCTTTTGCCTCTGTAATTTCAAACAATGTTAATGTTGTGATGAAGCAACTCACAGTAATTACCATTATCTTGATGATACCAACACTCGTTGCAAGCGTTTTTGGGATGAATGTTCCGAATGGCATGGAGGCTAATAAATATGCACTCTGGATTATAATGGGGGTTTCCTTTGGCGTTGCAATTGCCGGTGTTTTTATATTCAGAAAAAGAAATATTTTCTGATTTTTCTCATATTCCCTGAATATTTTTTCTCATTTTAAATTTTATATTAAATTATTTTATATATTTGCATATAAATATATAGATATTTACATATAATATATATGTATAATGATTGAGCAAATAAAAAATCGGTATTCCGTTTTGATAACAAATGAAGATTCTTTGTCTTGTGGCAATACGATTCAATATGTTAACGTAAAAGAAGCGGATATCTGTCTTGACCTTGGTTGCGGCAGGGGAACAGACGCTTTAAAACTCGCTCCTTTAGTAGGGAGTGAAGGTTTTGTATTTGGCGTGGATATTACGCCGGAAATGATTCAAAAAGCAAAAAAAAATGCAGAAATATCCAATACGAAAAATGTAGATTTTATTGTTAGTCCTATTGAAGTTTTACCATTCAAAACATTTACTTTTGATTGGGTTATTTCAAATTGTGCGTTGAATCATTCTCAAAATAAAAGTCAGGTTTGGAATGAAATATTCAGAGTTTTAAAGCCCCATGGACAATTTGTTGTAAGTGATATTTATGCTGTAAACCCGATTTCAGAGGAATACAGTAAAAATTCTCAGTTTATTGCAGAATGCTGGGCGGGTGCTGTTACAAGGGATGATTATATTGATCAGATTATTGATGCTGGTTTTCGCGATATTATGATTTTGCATGAAAGCAGCCCTTATGTGCGTGAAAAAGCAGAATTAATAAGTTTTACTATTACGGGCATTAAGCCTGGCGTTTGTTCTTGTTGTAGTTCCTGAAACAAAAAAATATTTGATGTAGAAAAATATTTTGTATTTTTATAAAAATATATACACATGAAAAAATATTTCTCCTTTTTACCGTTTTTTATTCTTGCAGCTATTATTAGTTGCAGCAATGCGACATCACAGGATTCTGATAAAGGAAATGGGAAATCGCTTGCTCCTTCTGAAAAATCATCTCTTGTGAAAAAAATTAATACAGCAATTTTTAAAGAAAAAATATTTGATTTTGACGTTCACAAAGACTGGAAATTTTCAGGAGACAAGCCTTGCATTGTTGATTTTTATGCAGACTGGTGCGCCCCATGCAGAATGATAGCACCCATTCTTGATGAATTATCAATAAAATATGAAGGTAAAATAGATATTTATAAAGTAAATATTGATTATGAAAAAGCCCTTGCTGGTGCATTTGGAATAAGTAGTATTCCTGCCGTTTTGTTTTGTCCTAAAGATGGTAAACCCTCAATGGCTAACGGTGCACTTCCGAAAGAAGATTATGAAAAAGCGATTAACGAAGTCTTATTGATTAAGTAAATGATGTATGCAAATTGTGGAAGAATATCTTTAATGATGGAAGTCGGCAGACAAAAAAGTCAGCAGTCAAAATAGTCGGCAGTTGGCAGTCAAATAGTCGCCAGTCAAACAGACTGAGGACTGAGGACTGAGGACTGTAGACTGTAGACTGTAGACTGAAAAAACATAAATTAATAAATAAATCTAAAAGTATGAAATCACTTGTAAAGAAAAAAAATCAGAAAAAAAATGATGGTACAAAAGTCGCACAATGCTGTGCAAAAATTTCAAAAACTGTTGCTGGTTGTCACGATTAAATTTGGTTATTAAGGCAAAATTAGTTTTGTTTAAAACGTTAATATTTATTCGTTACTTTTGCCTTTTGTCTTTTTCCTTTTATTGTACAATCGTTCCATGGAACGATTCCTACAATCTCTTTTGCCTTTTACCTTAAATCTCCCTATTCATGCAGCCTTCAAAGCACAACATTATTTCAAAAATAAAAGACTCAAATGATTTTTTTATGGTCAATCCTTTATCCGGAAATGCCGATATTTTAACGGAGAAAGAGGTCATGGCATTCCAGAATGGCAAATTTGAGAATACCGATGAACTGATGGGAAAGGGCTATATTGTTGATCCGCTAAAAGAACAAATGCTTTTTAATTATAAGTACATCCGTTCGCTTGAAAGTAAAAACGGTGATGAAATTCAGATTTTTTTTGTTCCCAATTACTCCTGTAATTTTGCGTGTTCCTATTGCTATCAGGATATGTATGAGCAAGCCAAAGATTTAAGTGATGCGAACATGATTGATGCTTTTTTCAATTACATTTCAGATGCTTTTAAGGATCGCCAAAAATACATTACAATTTTTGGAGGCGAGCCACTTCTTGCTTCTGAAGCGCAAAAGCAAAATATTAAAAATATTATTTCTAAAGCAAAAATTTATAATTTAGGAATTGCTGTTGTAACAAACGGATACCATCTAACAGAATATATTGATATCTTAAAACAAGGTATTATTCGCGAGATTCAGGTTACTTTAGACGGAACAAAAGAAATACATGATAAACGAAGATTTTTAAAAAATAAATCTGGAACTTTCGATAAAATTGTAGAAGGGATTGACGCCTGCATTGATGCGAAGCTACCGGTTAATCTCAGGATTGTTGTTGACAAAGAGAACATAGATGATTTACCTGCATTAGCAAAATTTGCTATTAGTAAGGGCTGGACAAACTCTGTTTTTTTTAAAACGCAATTGGGAAGAAATTATGAATTGCATCATTGTCAGGAAGAAAATTCGCGCTTATTTACTCGTATTGAAATGTATGAAAATATTTACAATCTGATAAAAAAATATCCTGAAATTATAGAATTCCACAAGCCGGCATTTTCAATATCAAAATTTATTTTTGAAAATGAAGAGCTACCGGAGCCTTTATTCGATTCCTGCCCTGCATGCAAAACGGAATGGGCTTTTGATTATACAGGAAAAATTTATTCTTGCACTGCAACTGTAGGTAAAGATGGGGAGGAGCTGGGAACATTTTATCCACAGGTATTTCTTGATGAAAATAAAATAAAAGAATGGCAGCAACGTGATATTACATGTATTAAGGAGTGCAAGGAATGTTCTTTACAACTTGCTTGTGGTGGAGGTTGTGGCTCTGTAGCAAAAAATCAAACAGGAAAAATTGCAAGCCCTGATTGTCGGCCTGTAAAAGAATTGCTGGAATTAGGTTTTTCGTTGTATGCAAAGTGAGCAACCTGGGTTTCGACTCCCCTCAACCCCCGGTTACTCTCCACCCTGCTGACTTCGGCTCCGCTCAGTCAGCGGTCAAACCTATACAACCTACAACCTGCAACCTGATAAGTTGAGCGAAGTCGAAACTTGCAACCTGCAACAACAATAGTCTATTCATAAACAAAAACATAATCTTAAAAAATATGAAAGAAATAACATCTGCGGAATTTGAAAAAGAAGTACTGCAAAAAATAGGAATTGTTGTAGTAGATTTTTATTCAACTGAATGTCCACCATGCGAAGCATTGGCGCCAAAATTTGATGCATTGAGCGAACTCTATAAAGGGCATGCAGAGTTTGTGAAAATTTTCCGACAGGGGAACAAAGAGCTTGCTGCATCGCTTGGGGTAAGCGGTTCTCCAACTGTTTTATTTTTTCAGGATGGAAAACAAATCGGCGATGTTTTGTCTGGAGGGATTAAAAGAGCTGCAATTGAAAAGAATCTTAATGCTTTATTACCTGAACAAATAGTTGCATCTATTGCATCAAAAATAGTTCCCGCTGAACAGCGTTGTGATGTATTGATTATTGGCGGTGGTCCATCAGGTTTGGCTGCTGGAATTTATCTGGCACAGGCTAAAATTGATACGTTGATTGTGGATTCAGGTATGCCGGGAGGTCAAGTTTCAACAACGCATTTGGTTTCAAATTATCCCGGGTTTGCTGAACCTGTGAATGGGTATATGCTTACGCATTATATGACCGAGCAATGCAAAAATGCAGGTGTGCGCTTTAAACCTGCTGTTGATATTACCGATATTAATTTAAAAGAAAAAAAAATAATTGTTGATGGGTTTGAAACCATTCATGCAAAAAAAATAATAATCGCTACTGGCGCATCTCCTCGTTATCTGAATGTTCCCGGTGAAAAAGAATTAAAAGGGAAAGGCATCTCCTACTGCGCAACTTGCGATGCAAAATATTTTCAGGATAAAGAAGTAATTGTTATAGGAGGAGGAAATTCTGCTGTGGAAGAATCTGAATTTATCAGTAAATTTGCGAGTAAAATTACAGTTATTCAGAATCTGGAAAAGCTTACAGCAAACAAGGAGGCGTGTGATAAATTACTTGGGAATCCAAAGGTGAGCGCATTTTATAATTCAGAACCCCGTTCTTTTGAAAAAACAGGAGACAGAATAAAAGTTAAAGTTGAGGATGTCCGTAAAAAAGAATTTATCACTTATGAAGCAGACGGAGCTTTTGTCTTTGTAGGAATGAAGCCCAACACAGACATGATAAAAGATGAACTGGAAAAAGACAAATGGGGCTACATTAAAACAGATGAAGACATGCACACAAGCATTCAGGA
This sequence comes from Bacteroidetes bacterium GWF2_35_48, assembly GCA_001769125.1. Lineage (GTDB taxonomy): Bacteria > Bacteroidota > Bacteroidia > Bacteroidales > GWF2-35-48 > GWF2-35-48. The sequence continues at coordinate 64,753 of MEOG01000140.1, forward strand.
TGTTTTTGCGATAGGAGATTTAATCAGTAAAAAATACAGACAAATTACAACAGCAGTTAATGACGGTACTATTGCAGCTATTGTTGCAGCAAAGGAGCTGGAATAATCAATATTACCGGATTTTTTATTTTCTGGTTTGCGGAAGTTTTTATAAATTTTTGGAAATAGTTAAGGTTTCATAATTTCAGACTAATCCTTGAGAAAAAAAACGAAAAATATTATAACCTTTTTAATTCATAAACTTCTGCCATTTGTTTCATGTTGCAGCCTGCCTAGTCGAATTATTTACCTTTTAGTAAACAGGCAAGCTGTAACTTGCAACACTTTTATTAAAGTGAATAATTTATACACGACAAATGCAAAATCGTGTTGCTTGAATAATTGTCAAATATAGTAGTGTATAAAATGGGGGTAAAATTCAGGTAATTAAGTTACTGAACTTTGGCATGAAAAATATATATTTTATTTGTAAATAGAAACAATTGTTAACAGCAATCCATGCAAGAGATATTACGGTGCTCTGCACCTTGGATATTCTATCGCTTTTTAGTTTTACAAATATTATGCGGCTCTGCCGCTGCATTCCAAATATAGCAGCAGAGCTGCGATAACATTTGTAGCAGCAATAGCTGCGTTGTTTTCAAAGGTGCAGCGCACCGGAATATTATTATTTTGATTTCAGCCCTAATTTTTCATGAAAACAGAAAAAGCAAAAAATAATTTATAATTCTCTTGAAAATGGCTGCTAATATCATTTTTTAGCGAATTAATTTTTGCGAAAGTTCAGTTAAGATATAATTCAGCACATCTAAATTTCAAGCAAAATAAATTATTTTTTTTCGACATTATAAAATCGCTTACATTTGCAATAATATTTATTGATGTAAATCAAAATGATTGCAAGCGTATTAATAATAGATGACGAAGATAAGCTCCGTAACCTCTTATCACGGATTATTAAATCAGAAGGGTTTGATGTTTCTGAAGCTTCAGACTGTAAAACTGCTTTAAAAAAAGTTGACGTTTCTCACTATGATATTATCTTATGCGATGTTAAACTTCCTGATGGAAATGGTATAGACTTGATAAAGCAATTAAAGTCGAAAAGCAAAGAATCTGAAATAATATTATTAACCGCTTATGGTAATATTCCCGACGGTGTACAGGCAATAAAAAATGGTGCATTCGACTACATTGTAAAAGGAGATGATAATAATAAAATCATTCCTTTATTGCATAGAGCAAGTGAAAAAATACATTTACTAAAGCGAATAGAAACCCTTGAAAATAAAGTTAAGGAAAAATATTCTTTTGACGGCATTAGTTGTAAATCAAAGATAATTAAACAAGCCATTGAATTTGCTGAAAAGGTTGCAAATACGAATACATCTGTTTTACTTACCGGAGAAACCGGAACAGGAAAAGAGGTTTTTGCTCAATCAATTCACAATGAAAGTCCTTTTGCAAAGAATAATTTTGTTGCTTTAAATTGCAGTAATTTTAATAAAGATGTTTTAGAAAGCGAGTTGTTCGGGTACAAACAAGGTGCTTTTACCGGAGCTATAAAAGATAAAAAAGGTTTATTGGAAGAAGCAAATAACGGAACTTTGTTTTTAGATGAAATCGGGGATATGCCTTATGAATTGCAGGCAAAATTACTTAGGGTTATTGAAACCAATCAATTTATTAAATTAGGCGATACAAAAACAATTACTGCAAATTTTCGCTTGATTGCAGCAACAAACAAGAACCTGAAAAAAGAATGTGAAGAACAGCGTTTCCGGTCTGATTTATTTTACAGAATCAGTACATTTCATATTGACATACCGCCATTAAGAGAGCGAAAAGAAGATATTGAACCCCTTGCGGAATTTTTTGTAAAGCAATTTGCGGAGAAAACAAAAAAGAATATCAATTCAATTAATAAAGCGTATTTAAAAAAACTGTCGTTGTATCAGTGGCCCGGTAATATTCGTGAATTGAAAAATATAATAGAGCGCAGCGTAATACTTGAAAATAGCAATGAATTAACAGTAGATACTCTTCCAATTGATTTAACAATTATCAATAATGGTACTAATGAAACAAGCCAATTAGAACTTGCGGTAATTGAGAAAAACCACATTATTAAAGTCCTGAACCATGCTAAAGGAAATAAAGCTGAAACCGCACGGCTTTTAAATATTGCAGTTACAACTTTATACAGAAAATTAGAAGAATATAAAATTGAATAACCGTATCAAAACGCTATTATAACCCTTTCAAAATGCTATGTTAATTTTCTTCTTAAAAAATCAGTTTTCTTTTTAATTCACTCACTTTCAGTTTTCTTTATTATTTATTATTGTCAGGTATAAATTTTGGTAATTCCAAAAAAAATATATTTATGGAAACAAAAATTAAAAATACCCTGACAAAATGGTTTCCCGATGCCTTTTCTTCTTTCTCAGGTATTGATGACGCTTCCGATTACGAGGTTTTGAACTACTTTGCACAATCCACTCTCAATCTTCTTAAACAGAATCAGATTGAGCAATGCAGGGAGCATTTAAAAATTATCAATCTGCTTTATTCAGGTGGTACCTTACATGACAAGAATGCCATTGAAAACGAATTTTTGGCTATTCTCGTTTGTGCTGAAATGCCAACGCTGTTAAAAACGCATATTGATATGATGCCAAAAGAGCTCAGGGCTGTGTATTTGAAAACTATTTTGGAAAACTAACATTGAATTTTTATGAAAATTGTAATTGCCGGAGGTGGAGATATTGGTTTTTATCTCGCAAAATTATTAGAACAGGAATATAAAAATATAGTTTTAATTGATTCTCAAAAAGAGAATTTAAAAAGTGTTGAAACAAATCTTGGAATAGCAACAATACTGGGCGATTCCACAAGTTATAAAACTTTAAAGGATGCAGGGGTTGATTCCTGTAATTATTTTATTGGTTTTACTTCTTCGGAGTCTGTAAATATTTTATCCTGCATATTAGCAAAAAAGTTAGGAGCGAAACACACTGTGGCACGTATCAGCAATATGGAATATATCTTAAATAAAGATACACTGAATTTCAAAATTAATGGTATTGATGATATTATTTCGCCTGAATTTTTAGCGGCAAGAGAAATTGAACAAATTCTTAAAGAGCCATCATTAACAGAAAGTATTGAAATTGAAGACGGAAAACTAAAAGTAATTGGTTTACATCTTGATGAGAATTCTGGAATCGTTGGAAAGTCTTTAGCGGAATCCGCAAAATTCAATACTGATAATTCTTTCATGATTGCTGCCATTCACCGTTCAGGAAAAACAATTATTCCAAATGGTAAAACTATTTTTGAAACTGGAGATTATTTGTACTTTATTACTACCGATAAAACAGCAAGGCAAATTCTTGAATTTACAGGCAACCCTCTGATAGAAATTAAAAATATATTGATTGTAGGGGGCAGTCGGACGGGAGAATATATTGCCCACAGATTAAACAAAAATTTTAAAATAACTCTCATTGAAAAAGATCAGACAAAATGTAACGACCTTGCTTTACGCATAGAAAACATTCAGGTTGTTCATGGCGATTGTACCAATACAAAACTGCTCGAAGAAGAAAGAATTGGAAATTATAATGCCTTTGTATCTGTTACCGGAAATTCTGAAACAAACATTTTAAGTTGCATGGTTGCAAAACACCACAATGTTACAAAAACCATTGCTTTAATTGAAAATATTGGGCTTATTGATTATTCCCAAAATCTCGGAATAGATACGCTGCTTAATAAAAAACTTGCTGCCGCAAATTTCCTGTTTAAGAAAATTATTAGAGGCAATAAATTATCTTTTTTGTATGGGGTTGATGCTGAGATTATGGAATTCACACTTCATAATGATTCCGGTTTAATAAATAAACCGATAAAAGAACTCAATTTTCCTAAAAAAGCAATAATCAGTGGCGTAATTCGTAATGGGGAAGGGTATGTTACTCTAGGAGATTTTGAATTTAAGGCAAATGATAAAGTATTTGTGTTTTCTGACTCACAAAGCAGTAATAAGGTGGTGTCATTTTTCGAATAAAATATAAAACTTATGAAGTATAGAAAGATAGATACTTTTAAAATGATATTCCGTCAAATTGGGAGCCTTCTTATAATATTAGGAATTACGATGGTTGTGCCAACAATTGTATCATTAATTTATAGTGAGTATTATTCATTATTTGGCTTTGTAATTTCTGGTTTGATATGTTTGTTAATTGGAAGCTTACTTTATTACAGAATTAAATCAAACTATGAGCCACTTAAAAGACATGCACTTATAATCGCAGCGATGGGATGGTTGTCTATAGCTATTATGGGTTCTCTTCCTTTTATCATAATTGCCTATATTACTCCATTGGAAATTACCCAAGGATTTATTCCTGCCGGAGCAGATTACCAGTCAAGTCTTTTTTTCTTTAAGAATCCTTTGCATGCACTTTTTGAAAGCATGAGTGGTTTTACAACAACTGGTTTATCAATGGCTGTGCATGAGCCAAGTATTGGGAACGGACTTCTGTTTTACAGGCATTTTATTCAATGGCTTGGTGGTGCAGGATTTGTTGTTTTAACAATTTCAATTTTAAGACAGCCTAACGGAAAGATTTCCTATCTGCTTTATAACGCAGAATCAACAGGGGAAAGACTAAGAACTACAATAATTGAAACAGCTCGTTCCATTTGGAAAGTTTATATATTTTTAACTTTGTTTTGCTTCGTATTTTTGATAATGGGTATCTACTTTCTTTTACCAGAATATAGTTTATCAGATAATATATTTGATGCTATAAATCATGCAATGGCCGGAATGTCTACAGGTGGTTTTAGCACACTCGACAACAGTATTGCAGAATACCAAAGTCAAGGAGCTGAAATTTTACTTCTATTTCCAATGATATTAGGGGCATTGTCTTTGCCGTTTTATGTGAGGTTTTTTAACTTAAAGCAATACAATCAGCTTTGGAAAGATTTACAAACAAAATCTTTATTAATATTATTTGTAATTGGTAGTCTTGTATTATCATTCATGTTGTTCATTTCAGGCACCATTTCCGAACCAATCCGAGTAGGGATTTTTCAATTTGTTAGCGCACTTTCTACAACAGGCTGGCAAACATCCGATATTCATACGTGGGATAGTGCTTCTGTATTGTTTATTGTTATAACCGGAATGATTATTGGGGGTTCACTAGGGGCTACTGTAGGTGGAGTAAAAATTATCAGAGTACTCATCCTTTTTAAAGGTCTGTTCTGGAGAATAGGAGGTTACTTTAGGTCTGAAGAATCAGTTAATATTGCAACTGTGAATAACCAAAGACTTTTACCTGATGAAATGAACAAGGAGCTTGCTACTGTTTCAACCTTTATTTTTATATACTGCATTTTTCTTCTTCTGGGCACTGTAATAGGATACTATGCAATGGGTAACGGGTTTACAATAAAGGACGCATTGTTTGAATCAGCATCTGCTCAGGGAACGGTTGGTTTATCTTGCGGTATTACAATCCCTGAAATGTCTCCTATCCTTGAAGTAACATATATTTTTCAAATGTGGATTGGACGACTTGAAATAATCCCGATATTAGTTCTTTTCAGGGCAATTTTTTTTGGAACAAAACCTTTTCTTTCCTAATTTTGAAATTGAAAATGAAATCAAAATGCAATGAAAATTAAAACAAAACTATATCTCGCAATAGGTATTTTCAACATACTTATTCTTGTTTTGGCCATTGTCGGAACAGTTTCTATACAATCCATGAAAAGCGATACGGATAGTATTCTGAAAGCAAATTATAGCACTCTTGATTTTTGCAGAAACATGCTCAATGTTTTAGACAATGGTTTATCTAATAATAAAAACCTAACAGAATTTCAATCATGGCTTGATAAGCAACAAAAAAATATAACTGAAACCGGCGAATCAGATTTAACCAACTCTTTAATTCAACATTTTTCCGAATATAAATTAAATTTAGAAGATAAAAATATTGAAAAGAAAATAAGAAAAGATATTTCCCAAATAACATTACTTAACATGAACGCTATATCGTATAAAAGCGAAGTAGCTAAAATCACTTCCCATAAAGCTATTATCTGGATTTCTGTTACCGGAACAATCTTTTTAATAATATCTTTTGTTTTACTTTTTAATCTTCCTTCAGGCATAGCTCGTCCTGTTGAAATTTTGACAAATAGCGTGAAAGAAATAACGGCAAAAAATTATTCATTGAGGGTTGATTATAAAAATAAAGACGAATTTGGTTTACTCGCCGAATCATTTAATACAATGGCAGAGAAACTTGAAGAATATGAGAAAATAAACATCTCAAAAATATTGCATGAGAAAAAAAGAATTGATGCAATTATTAATAATATGCACGACCCTGTAATTGGCTTTGATGATAGCTTAAATATTCTTTTTATGAACACCGAAGCAAAATCAATATCAGGGCTGAAAGATACTGACATTATTGGAATGCAGGCAAAAGATATTGCATTGAAGAATGATTTTATCAGGTTTATAATTCAAGATTTATCAGTATCTGATTTAAAGGACAAAAAGAGTGAACCGATTAAAATATTTTCAGGAAATAAAGAATATTATTTTGAAAAAGAATTAATCAGAATCATTGATACATCGGCTCATGAACGGTTTACAAGCCATATCGGAGATGTAATAATTTTAAAAAACGTTACTGCTTTTAAAGAGCTTGATATTGCAAAAACAAATTTTATTGCAACCGTCTCACACGAAATGAAAACTCCGGTTTCTTCAATAAAAATGAGTACTCATTTATTAGAATCAACAAAAGCAGGTCATGTTACAGAAGAACAAAAAAATCTGATACTTGGTATTGACGAAGATTGTAACCGTTTATTGAAAATAATTAGTGAACTTCTAAAATTTACACAAGTTGAAACTGGAAATATTCAACTCACATTACAACAATGCAACCCTACAGAAATTGTACAATATTCACTTGACACGGTTAAATTACAGGCAGAGCAAAAAAATATTTCTTTAAATCTTATCATTTCAGAGCATTTACCAAAAATTAAAGCAGACAAAGAAAAAACAGCTTGGGTACTCATTAATCTTTTATCAAATGCAATCAGATATTCTCAAAATAAAAGTAACATAGATATTGAAGTTCGGGAAAGCGAATACAACGTATTATTTTCAGTTAAAGACAATGGAATAGGAATAGAATCACGTTATCTGAATAAGGTATTTGACAAATATTTTCAAATTCCTGATAGCGGAAAATCAGGAACAGGCTTAGGTCTTGCAATCAGTAAAGAGTTTATTGAAGCACAAGGTGGTAAAATTGGTGTGGAAAGCCATATAGGGCAAGGCAGTCGGTTCTATTTTTATTTGAAATCGAAATAATCGAAATATAATTTTTTGCAATTGAGAAAGGGGTCAACACAGAAGCGAAGCTATTTTTTGTATCAGTATTTCTTTGCTGAGAGGCTTTGTCAGATAATCATTGCATCCGGCAGAAAGAGCTTTGGTTTTATTTTCAGACATATTATATGCTGTTTGGGCTATAATAGGAATATTCATATTCGTGCTTCGGATAATACGCGCTGCTTCATATCCATCCATTACAGGCATTTTTATATCCATCAGAATTAAATCTGTTTCTTTGTGTAATTCGAGCAATTCAATGGCTTCTTTTCCATTTTTTGCCCACAAAACATTCATGTCCTGACAGGTCAGCAATTTTTTAATATATAGAAAATTTATTTCTTCGTCTTCAGCAACAATAATAGTTTTGCCTTTTATATCCTTGCTTTTTTCTGTTATTATTTTGCTTTCTTGAGCTTTGTTTTCAGTTTCAGGAACAGGCATATTTGTTGGAATGGAAAAATAGAAATCAGTTCCTTTTCCTTCTGCGCTGCTTAACCAGATATTTCCTCCCAAAGCTTCCACAAGCGATTTTGAAACAGAAAGACCAAGTCCGGTTCCTCCGTATATTTTTCCATTGGAGTTAGGAGCCTGCCAAAATCGGTTAAAAATATTTTTATGATTTTCCGGAGAAATTCCTATACCGGTATCTTTTACGAAAAAAATAAATTTGCCTTTTTCTTTCGTATAGCCAATACTTACCTTGCCTTCTGATGTAAATTTAATAGAATTTCCTGCAAGATTCATCAGAATCTGGCGCAATTTTACTTCATCGGTAATACAAAAGGATTCTGCATCCTGACAATATTTCTGAAGTTCAATTTCAATTTTTTTTGTTCGTGAAGCAGGTTCATAAAAACGAATCACATCCTCTAATAAATAATTAATATTGGTTTCCAGAAGCTGCACGGATACTTGTCCCGCTTCAATTTTGGAAATATCTATTACATCATTAATTATTGACAACAACTGATTGCCGCTTGATTGAATTAATTCTATAAATTCTTTTTTTTCCGTTGCAGAAAAACCCGGGTCTTTAAGCAATTCAGCAAAGCCTAAAATACCATTCATCGGGGTTCTGATTTCATGACTTATGTTCGCCAGAAATGCTGATTTCAACCTGTCTGATTCTTCTGTTTTTTCTTTTTCTTTTTTCAGTTCCTTGTTTATGTCTTCAATGCGATTGTAGCTTTCTTTCAATTCTTCATTTAATGAAAGATATTCTTCATTTTGCATTTTTAATTTTCGCTCTTTTTCTATTAAGTCTTTTTCGACTTTTTCTCTTATTTGAATTTCTATCACTAAATTTTCATTAATAGACTGTAATTCCTTTGTACGTTCCTGGACTTTTTGTTCAAGAATTGTATTCGTTTCTTCAAGTCGTATTTCAATTTTTTTCCTGTATCTGAAATAAAGAATTATTAAAAAATAAATGAAGCATATTAATACTGTTATTATAATAATTTTTAACTGGCTCTTCCAAATTGTTTGATACCATTCGGACGCTAACATATCAATTCCGCTGATTGCAATAATATTTCCTTTTGTATCAAGAATTGGAATAAAAGCAGAAATGAATGATCCCCATTTATCCGTATACGGACCTACAGAAACAGGGCGTTTGGTAAGAAAAGTTTGTTCCAGTTCCGGCGGATAATCTTCGTAAATTTCTCCGGGTTCAGCAAGCGGTTTGCTTTCTTTTTTCCTTTTAAACCGATCTGCTTCTGAATCGAGATAGAAAAAATATTTGTTGTCTTTTTTCCCAATTAAATAAATGTATCTGATATCGGGATGATGGTTTTGAATCCAAATGAAGCGATCTTTCAGTTGGTTGTAATATTCATTGGAATAATCTTTGGAAGTTGCTGTTAAATTTTCAATATAACTAGGGCGTAAAAAAGAGCTGATAACCTGAGACAATTGTATCTGGTCAATTTTTAAAACAGACCCAACATTTTTTCCTGTAATTGAAAACATAACAAATCCGCATAACAGAATTATTAAAATTCCGGTAAAAAGAAACCAGCGATATTTTGTTTTACTTTTCATGAATGCATTATAAAGCCAATAAAGGTAAACTTTCAAAAGTATTTAAACAAGCTTTTTAACAAAAAATATGAATTTTGAAAGTGTCAGAAATTTGAATATTTTTGTAAATTATTCATTTTCGAGAAATTGATTATTTATAAACAAAATGACTATTAAACTATTGTCCGTTATTTTTTTATTTTTCCTGGCAACAGTAGCTACAGGACAAAGCGAAAGAAAGGTTAGCTCTAAAAAAGACGATTCCGGAATGTCTAAAGTGGATATAGGAGGGAAGTATGGATATATTGATGATACAGGAACTGAAGTAATTCCATGTAAATACGATTACATAGGCCGTTGGTCGCATGGAAAAGCAAAAGTAAAAATAGGAGATTTTATTGGTTTTATTGATAAAAAAGGAAATGAATTTATCCCCATTAAATATATTAATATAGGAAGATTTAACAGAGGAATTGCTAAAGTTTTTATTTTTTCAATACCACAAGAAGAAGAGTCAGGCAGCAGTGAAATATTACGACCATCCTATTATCCAAAAGAAGAAGTGAATAAAAAGCCGGAACTTGTTAAGCTATATGGTCTAATTGATGAAGATGGGGAAGAAATTGTTCCGCCCAAATATCACCAGATAGGTCAGTTTAAAGAGGGCCGCGCGAAAGTTGTATTAAATAATAAAGTTGGTTTTATTAATAAAAAAGGAGATGAATTTGTTCCTTGTAAATATGATCAGATTGGTTCTTTTTTTGATGGATGGGCAAAGGTTACAATTAACTCTTTAGTTGGTTTTATTGATGAAGAAGGAAATGAAATTATTTCCCCGAGATATGACCATATAGGACGTTTTAACGATGGTCGCGCAAAAATTCGGTATAACGATTTGTGGGGTTTTATTGATGAAAAAGGAAACGAAGTAGTTCCTCCGAAATACGAAAATGTTCGAAATTTTAGTAAAGGTAAAGCAAAATTTTTTCTTAACGGATTAAAAGGTTTTGTTGACAAAAAAGGGAATGAAGTTTTGATTACAAAGCCAAATTAGTTTATTGCGTTGGGTTTTAAAATTTAGTTGGCAGTCTACAGTCTACAGTCTACAGTCTACAGTCTACAGTCGGCAGTCTACAGTCGTGCAGTCGGTAGTCTACATCTTCAAATTTTCAAATTAACTCATCTTCAAATCTTCAAATTAATTCATCTTCAAATTATTTAATTCTTAATTCGTAATTCAATAAATTTGTTGTATTTGTTATTTTTTTTATCTTCGACTTTTGAACCTCAAATTTTAAAGTATATGACAGATATAAAGACCTACATTGAATTGAATAAGCAGAGATTTTTAGATGAACTTTTTGAGTTAATCCGTATTCCTTCAATCAGCTCAAAGGAAGAGCACAAGCCGGATATGATTAAAACAGCGGAATTGCTTAAGAAAAAACTTATTGAAGCAGGGGTTGATAAAGCAGAAGTACTTCCCACTATAGGGAACCCGGTTGTTTATGCTGAAAAGATGATTAACCCATCCAAACCTACTATTCTGGTATATGGACATTATGATGTAATGCCGGCTGAACCCTTGGATCTATGGAAAACAAATGCGTTTGAGCCTGAAATCCGTGATGAAAAAATATGGGGTCGCGGCGCTGATGACGATAAAGGTCAGATGTGGATGCAGGTAAAAGCTTTTGAGTTTATGAGCAAAACAAATACATTGCCCTGTAATGTTAAGTTTATTCTTGAAGGCGAAGAAGAAAACGGATCAAAGGGACTCATTGATTTTTGTGCTAAAAATAAAGAATTGCTGAAAGCAGATATTATTCTTGTGTCTGACACGGGAATGATAGCGCAGGGTATCCCTTCTATTACTGTTGGTTTACGCGGTCTGTGCTATATGGAAGTTGAAGTTATAGGTCCAAATCGTGATTTGCATTCGGGTTTATTCGGAGGCGCAGTGGCTAATCCTGCAAACATTTTGACGAAATTAATAGCTTCTTTAACTGATGATAAAAATCAAATTACGATTAAAGGTTTTTACGACGATGTATTGAATGCAACTGAAAAGGAACGTCAGGAGTTAAATCGTGCGCCGTTCTCTCTTGATAATTACAAGAAAGCATTAGATATTGCCAATGTTTATGGAGAAGACGGTTATACTACTATTGAAAGGACGGGAATCAGACCTACATTGGATATAAATGGAATTTGGAGCGGATATATTGAACCGGGTGCTAAAACTGTTATTCCTTCTGTTGCTTCGGCAAAAATTTCTATGCGTTTAGTCCCGAATCAAGATCCTGAAAAAATTGCAGTGCTTTTTGAAAAACATTTCAGAGCAATTGCTCCTGATTGTGTGAAAGTAAATGTGAAATCATTGCATGGAGGTAACGCCTATGTCGCTCCTATTGATACTCCTGCTTTCGAAGCTGCCAGTTTAGCTATTGAAGAAGCTTTTGGCAAAAAACCTGTGCCGGTTCGCAGTGGTGGAAGTATCCCTATTATCGCAACCTTTGAACAAGTGCTGGGTATTAAATCACTCCTGCTTGGTTTTGGACTAGAGTCTGATGCCATTCATTCGCCTAATGAAAATTTTCCTTTATTTAATTTCTTTAAAGGAATTGAAACAATACCGGGATTTTACAGGCATTTCACGGAACTGATTGAAAAATTAAGAGGATAATTATGTTAGTCAGATTAATCGCAACCTGCAATCTGGGTTTCGTCGCCGCGGCGACTCCCTGCCTACCGTACAGGCAGGCGCTCAACCTGCGGTTAACCTGCAACATCAAATAACCTGCAACATTAATATAATATACTAGGTACACCTAAAATGAAAAAACTTTTATTATTATTTTTTTCGGGATTTACTTTTATTTCTCAGGCTCAGTTAGTAGATACTCTTCCCAATGTGTATAGAATTGACGGAGAGCATGGAAATATGTGGGCGTACTTAATTACGATGATGCAGCAGTCGGGAAGGGATTCCATTCCTCATGTAGATAGCACTTATACTTATAGTCTGATAATTCCCAAATGGTACACTGTAAGAGAAACCAATGAGAAAAATATTCTTGGTGGCACATTTCCCGCATTGAACAACATACAAAGTGCGTTAATTTTTAAAAGTTTTTTAAGAAAATTTGAAATCAGATCTTTTGAAGATTTTGAAAATTGGGTAATACTCGAAACGCAGATGGGGAAGCATCCTACATGGAGCAACACACATATTATTCTTGAAAAAAATGAAGATGATCTTTTTTCAGATATTGGTAAAGCGTACAGGGTAAAAATGGAGCGTCTTGGATTTTTTTATCGTTGCGAATATATTTTGGTTGAAACAAGTAAATCTTATGTATGGATAGATTTTACTTCCCCTGATGAGTCATTTGATGAAGATCTACTTAAGCTGAAAGAAATTTTAAAAACATTTAAAAAATTTTAATTGAGTCTACTCCGAAAATCCCATAAATTAAAATGATACTTTTCGGAGTGGATTCTTAATTCTTATTTTGATTTTCAATGAAGCATCTTACAAAAATTTCCGGATTTATAATACAAGAAGCAAAAGAAAAAGATATTGATTTGATATTACAATTTATCAAAGAACTTGCCCTTTATGAAAAGCTCTTTGATAAGGTTACTGCAAACATAGAAACTCTTCGGCAAAGTCTGTTCAGTGAAAGTAAAATTGCAGAGGCAGTTATTGGATATTATAACGATAGTCCTGTTGCCTTTGCAATATATTTTCATAATTTCTCAACCTTTGTCGGGAAAAAAGGGCTGTATCTGGAAGATCTTTATGTGAAGCCGGAAATGAGAGGGAAGGGTTTGGGAAAAGAAATGTTGCTATATTTAGTCAGGCTGGCAAAAGAAAGAGATTGTGGGAGGCTTGAATGGGCTGTGTTGGACTGGAACACTTCGGCTATTAATTTTTATAAAAGTCTTGGAGCGCAACCAATGGACGATTGGACGATTTTCAGGCTTGATGCAGATGCTATAAAAAAAATATCAGAGTAAACTTATTATAATAAAAGCATGAAAATAATTGTAACAGGAGGGGCTGGCTTTATTGGCAGCCATATTACAGATCGGCTACTTAAAGAAAAAAATCAGGTTCTCTGTATTGATAATTTTGATAATTTTTATGATATAAAAGAAAAGCAAAAAAACATTGAATCTCATTTAAAAAACAGAGATTATAAACTTGCAGAAGGCGATATCACAGATAAGAATTTTATATCAAAAACTATAAATGATTTTTTACCGGAAGCAATCATTCATCTTGCTGCTAAAACGGCTGTACGACCCTCTATTAATACTGCTGAGCTTTATTATCATTCAAATGTAACTGGAACCCTGAATCTTCTGGAGGCTATTAAAGATAAAAAAAATATAAAATTTATCTTTACTTCTTCTAGTTCTGTTTATGGGTTAAACACCAAAGTTCCGTTTGAAGAAAAAGACAGTATTTTGAACCCTGCATCTCCTTATGCTTCCACTAAAATTGCCGGCGAATCTTTATGTTTTTCGTATCATTATAATTATAAAATACCCGTAGTTATATTACGTCTGTTTTCTGTTTATGGAACCCGGCAACGACCCGATCTTGCTGTAAGAAAATTTATTGAACGTATTTGTAGGGGAGAAGAAATTTCTGTTTTCGGAGATGGAGGAACTTCGCGTGATTACACGCATGTTTATGATATTACCGATGGATTTTGTCGCGCGCTTGATTACACGAAAAAATCTTTTGATATATTTAATCTCGGCAATTCTGAGCCTGTAAAATTAATTGATCTAATTGGCATTATTCAGAAAGTTTCAGGAATAAAGCCACGCATCAGATACGAAAATTTTCAACAGGGAGATGTTCCAATAACCTATGCTGATATTTCCAAAGCAAGAAAAATTCTTGGTTATAAACCTACTGTTGAGTTAAAAACAGGAATCAGTGAAATGGTAGATTGGGTGCAGGGCAAGCTATGATGGCAGCGTTATTTTTCAAAAAAAAAGACCATCTGTAAGATGGTCTTTTTTCATAAATCATGGTTGTTCTTATTTAACCATTTTAGCTAAAGTAGCACCAGCTTTGAATTTAGCAACTTTTTTAGCAGCAATTTTAATAGCTTTGCCAGTACGTGGGTTGTGACCAGTTCTTGCAGCTCTTTTAGCTACTTTAAAAGTACCAAAACCAATCAAAGTAACGCTGTCACCTTTTTTCAAAGTTTTTGAAATTGCGTTAATTGTTGCACCAAGTGCTAATGCAGCATTAGCTTTTGTCAAACTGGTTTCTTTTGCGATTGAAGCAATAAGTTCTCCTTTGTTCATAATTTATAATTTTAAGTTAATAATATACAAAGGAAATAATTTCATAAATATAATCATAATAATTTGCAGTAATAGAGTACGATTTGTTAATAAATAGGCTAAATTGTTAATGAAACAGGGTGTTTTCGACCCTTTATCCCCCCTTAACCCCTATTTTTAGTATACATTTGGGATGATAATTTTTCTGAAAACACTAAAAAGTATTTTTTTTTTTATTCATATCAGAATGTTTTTTGTATTGACAGAATCAGGATTGAGAACCCTATTTACAAAACGAGCCATCATTTCTGATGACTCGTTTTAGTGGGTTGTACTGGATTCGAACCAGTGACCCCTACCCTGTCAAGGTAATGCTCTAAACCAACTGAGCTAACAACCCGATTTGATGCAAACATACGTAAAATGAAATTTCTTTCAAAATTTTTTTGTACGCTTTTTTTTGTTAATCAAATTACAAACCTACGAGGATAGCCTACTCGAAGACTCTAAAATTGCATCAAAATAAATTTATAAAATTTGGATTTAGGATTAGGAGCAAGATTAAGGATTAAAGATGCTTGCGGCAAAATCCTTAATCCTTTTCTTACTTCTAAATCCTTAATCTGTTATTAAATTTTCCTGCCCACAATCCTGTAAGGATAGCAAACGCACGAGTTTGCCCCCAATACCTCACAGGATTCCATCTTTCCTTAAAAAAGGATCTTATATTTTGGCTCATGAAATAGTATGCTATACATAATATATATATGTAAACAGATTGTTTTCCGGCAAATAATTTAAAAGAAAATTTTGAACACCGCATCAGTATTATAACCTGACAGCTTTTTCTATTAACATTCCCATGTTAATAAATTCAGGAATACTCTGAAAAAAGCAAGCTGATTAAAATATAATTTTACTTCAAAAAAAAGGAGTATTATGTTAGGATTTTTATTACAGATTCAGACCGGAGCAATACAAGATACTGTTCAGGATAGCATTGATAGAGTTAGTCAGGTTGTAACACAGGCAGCACCTGTTGTAACAGAACAATCCATGTCGCTGCTCGATCTTTTAATTAAAGGGGGAGTTGTAATGATTCCGATTCTTCTTTTATCTCTCCTTGCTTTTTATTTTTTTTTCGAAAGACTTATCGCAATTCGTAAAGCAGCAAAGAAGAATACTTCTTTCATGAATAATATCAGCAACATGATTTTGAATATGAAAATTGAAGAGGCTAAAATCCTTTGCTCTGCTACAAATACGCCTGTTTCAAGAATGATTTCCAAAGGTATCGAGCGCTTCGGAAAACCGATTAATGAAATTGAAAAATCAGTTGAAAGTGTAGGAAAATTTGAAATATCTAAATTGGAAAAAAACATGAAAATATTAGGTATTGTTGCCGGTATAGCTCCTATGCTCGGTTTTATCGGAACCATAATAGGTGTAATCAAAATTTTTTATAATATTTCTTTAGCGGACAATATCAGCATTGGTCTTATTGCAGGCGGTTTGTATGAGAAAATGATTACCAGTGCTTCGGGGCTTATTATTGGTGTGATTGCTTATGCAGGATATCATTACCTGAATATTTTGCTTGATAAAGTTATCTTTAATATGGAAGACAGCGCCATTGAGTTTATGGATCTTTTACAGAAAAAAGGGTAATCTCATATCACACAAAAATAAAAGCGACACGAATTTAGGTAAATAATGTTTATGAGGTTATGATTTATAGACACGAATTTCTCGAATTTATCACGAATTTAGGTAAATAATGTTTATGAGGTTATGATTTATAGACACGAATTTCTCGAATTAACACAAATAAATTGTTATGGAGTCAATAATTTATAAAGAAGAAGCTTACCAAATAATTGGTATTTGTATGGAGGTGCATCGAATTCTTGGGAAAGGGCATAGTGAAGTAGTTTATAAAGATGCTTTAGAATATGAATTTCAAAAAAATAATATTGAATATTCAAGAGAAAAACAATACAAAATAAAATATAAAGACATTTTATTACCTCATTATTATAATGCTGATTTCGTTGTATTCGATAAAATTATTCTTGAAATAAAAGCAATCGAATTACTAACAGACAGTCATCTTAAACAAACACTGAATTATCTTGCAGCATCCAGACTTAATTTAGGCTTATTGGTGAATTTTGGGCAAGACAGCCTAATTCATAAAAGAGTAATATTATGATAACCTGCTTGGAGTCTACAAGCTTGTCAATATCTTGCAGGTTTTTATTAATTAGTGTTTGTCCATAATGTCCGAGCATCGCATTAGCTGGCTCAAACAACCATCGGTTGGTTGCCCTGTTACACTCGAACATTCTGTCTTAAACACTGACAATATAGACTGACACTAATTAGTGATAATTCGTGTCAAAAAAGAAAATAGAATATATGTAAAAATTAGTTTTTTATTAAAGCGAATTAGTTTCTAAAATATGCGTATCATCAGTTAATAAATAAACCAATGAATTTAAGAAGAAATACACATTATACAGCAGAAGTTTATACAGGATCTTTAAATGATATCATGTTTTTTCTGCTGCTTTTTTTTCTGATTATATCAACGCTGGTAAATCCTTCTGTAATAAAGCTTCTTCTTCCGAATGCTCAGAAAACACAGACTATTGCAAAGCAACAGGTAACCCTGTCTATCACAAAAGAAAAAACGTACTTTATCAATAACGCACAGGTATCTATGGAGCAGTTGGAGGCAGAATTATCAGCTGCAACAAAAAATCTTGAGGATGCTACGATAATATTAAGGGTTGATAATTCGTTATCTGTACAAGACCTTGTTGATGTGCTTCAGATTGGTAATAAAATCAAGCTGAAAATGGTCTTAGCAACCAAAACTAACTCCAAAGAATGAATCACGATGTTGAAAATACAAATCGCCCGCTCGCTTTAATATTGACTTTGCTGAGTCATGGTGTTTTGCTTATACTGTTTTTATTTTTTTATATCACAACTCCTATTCCTCCCTATCCGGAAGGAGGAGGCTCCGGAATGGGCGTGAATTTTGGTCTTGCTGACGAAGGATATGGAGAAGAGCAACCCGAAAGGCTTATCCCTATTGATATTCACGATCCGGTTCATGAGCAGAAAAATGTAAAACCACAAACCACGAATACAGAGAATAATCTGTTGACGCAGAATTCTGAGAATACTGAAGCTATCAGAACAGAAGAAAATAAAAAAGAAAATAAGATTAAGAAAGAAAACGAAAAGGAAACAAATACGAATACAGAAGAGCGAAAAGAGGAAAAACAGGTAAATAAAAAAGCGCTATTTCCCGGTAGTGATAAAAACAACAACAGTAAAAACGAAGGAGATAAAAAAGGAACTAGTGGTGATCAAGGTAAGCCCGATGGAAATCCAAAAAATAAATTCAAATGGGGAGAAGGAAATGGATTGGGTCAGGGCAATGGAATCGGCGATGGTAAAGGTGACGGAACCGGCGATGGTGAAGGCGATGGAGATGGACCCGGTAAAAACAAAAAGGGCAAAGGGGATAAAGATAAAGGTGTTTCTTTCAACCTTGCAGGTCGTAAAGCTGAAAATTTACCACCTCCCTCATACGAAGACAATGATGAAGGAAAAGTTGTTGTTGAAGTTATTGTTGACAGAGATGGCAAAGTAACAAAAGTATCTGAAGGAAAGGGCTCTACTACTTCAAGCCGAACATTAATTAATGCTGCGCTTAAAGCTGCAAAAAAAGCAAAATTCAGCAAAAACTCCGATGCTGCAGAGTTCCAGAAAGGAACAATTACGTATCATTTTAAGCAATTGTAAAGGGGTTAATTGTTGAGGCAATTCTAATTCAATAAATACTATTTTAATTCAATTTCAAGCTTGAGCGCATTTTGAAAGCATAAGCTAATTTACAAATTCTTTGATAAGATGATATTTTTCTGGATGTACAAAAAAACAATTTCTAACACCATCATCTTTTAATCTCACAATACTTTTTACCTTTTTTAAGCCTTGTTCAGTATGGTTATAAAACTCATATCCATAAGAACTCATTATTTTTTCTAATTCAGATTCAATATTATTAAAAAGAGTTTCACAAATAATTATAGGTTTCATTTTAGTTAATACATCATTTGATTTCTCTAGAATCAGATGTTCGGTTCCCTCTGTATCCATTTTAATTAAGTCAATATTTGTTTCATTATTTTTTTCAACATATTGATTTAAGGTAGTTGTTTTAACATTCACGGGTATGAAATTTCTTCCGGTTGTTTTACTGCCTGCATTGCTTTCTCCCGCTAAATTATGTTCTAAATATTTATATTTTTTATTTTTTATTTCATAAAAAGTTATTTCTCCTTCTTTATGAGACAAAGCCAGAGATTCAATTTTTATATTTTTGAATTTGTTGATTTTGATATTCTCTCTGAAATAATATAGGGGTCCGGAAGCCGGTTCAAATCCTACAACTTTTATGTTTTTATTTTCCATTTCTGCAAGGAGTGAATAAAACCCAATATTCGCTCCAATATCATAAAAGACATTGATTTTTTTTATAAGTTTTAAAAAAATGTCTGTATACTCAAAATTTTTTAATCCCTCCCAAAATACCAAATGTGTTAAATAATTCGTCTGATTTGTTTTTATCTTTAATGTTTTTCCATCAGAATATTTTATTTTCAAGATCCCGGAAGGGGGTATCTTTATTTTATCGGGTAAAGCAAATCTCATTATCTTGCTTGCATTTCTAAGTATCGTATTTACACTACTGTTGTAAATAATTTTATACCCCAATTGTTTCATTTTTTATTTTATTTATTAGTTAAATCAAAGACGAATTTTCAAATTTGTTACAAAGTTATAAAACAATTCTAATTGTTTTACTCAACATAAGATATTAATTTAAATTTCGCTTAATATGTATGAGGCATTACAGAGCGATGCATTAAAAAAACATCAATTTCCAACAATAAAATGATAAAAGAAAACATTATTAAAAAGGCGATATTAATAGTAATGCTTATATTTGAACCCGGATTTGAGAATAAACTAAAAAGACTTATTTTTAAGAATAAATGATTTCCACAAAATTTATCAAATCATCACTTATTTATTCAATTATTGGAGCATTACCCCTTGCGTCCAGTTTTATTCTTCTTCCATTTTACACAAACCTTCTTTCTACCGATGATTTTGGGGTATTAATGATATACATTGTTTTTACAGCGCTTATTCAGATTATTGTCAACTTTGGGTTTGATAACTTTGTACCTATTAACTTCATAAATACATCTGACAACCCCCTTAATCAAAAAAACTATATTAGTACTGCTATTAACTCGCTTCTGATTATTGGTCTCTTTGTAATTGTTCTCGCATTTTTTGCTGGTGAGCCCTTTTTTAACGTTCTAAATAACATCCTCTATAAAGGAAAAAGCATTGATTTTTTCCCATGGGGTTTTATGGCTGTCATTACAGCATTTTTCAACAGTATGTATAAAACCTACACAAATCTTCTTGTTTACCAGCAAAGACCTGTCCGCTTTTTTTGGATAAATATTATTAATTTCTCACTTACAATTGGAATATCTGTTGCTGGGTTATATATTACTCCTTTTTCTCTTGCTGGTCCTATGTGGGGAAGGTTGTTATCCGGCTTTGTTATTTTCTTATTGTCTTATTTATTTTTTCTGAATGAATTTGGAATTATTTTTCATAAAAAATACCTGAAACCAATATTTCAATTTTGTTATCCCCTCTTTTTATATTTAGTAATATTATGGGTACTTGGGAATATTGACAGGTATATCATACTGTTTTTTATGAATAAAACAGAAGTTGGGATTTATGACTTTGCAATCAAATGTACATTATTGCTTGATTTTATTTTAAATGGTCTTGGAGCTGCTTTTCTTCCTAAAGTTTATGATTTATGGAAGAAGAATAATTTGACTGAAAGTACGCCTGAGGTTAATAGATATTATAATGGGTATACCGCAGTAATATTATTAATAATGCCTTTGTTCACTTTAGTAATTCCTTTGATAATTCCATTTTTCGTAAAAAATAATGCCTATTATCAGTCTTTCGATTTTCTGGCACTTTTAACGGTTGGGTTTGCTACTAGAGGTATTTACACAATGTTTATAGCTCCCGTTTTATATTTTAAGAAGACAAAGGTTTTACCTTTAATTTATTTCATTACCGCAATAATACAGGTAATTCTTAGTATAATTCTAATAAAACATTATGGATTAATTGGAGCTGTCTGGGCAGCTGTAATAACAAAACCGATTCAAGTATTATTTTTATTTTATGAAAGCAAAAAATTTTTCACTTTCAAATTTAATAAATTCAAAATTATATACCTGCCTTCGTTTTATATTCTTTTAGTTATTATAATGGAAATATTTATAGATCCGAAATTCAGAAATTGGTCTGCATTAATACAATTGGTAGTAATATCTCTGAGTGTATTATATATATATAGAAATGAATTTTCTTTATTGCTTGATTCTATAAAACAATTTACCCGAAAAAAATAAAACGAAATTAAGTTTTATTGCCCGTAATTAGAAATAAAATACTTTGCTAACAATCTTGTTTTTGAAAAATAAAAAAGTCTGCATACGACGAACATTCTCCATTTCCATTATATGAATACTTGTTCGGTATATGTTGAATAAGTTTGAATTGAGGGGCATTATTTTTTACCCATTTAGTGAAATTCCTATGCTTTACGTGAGGTTCAATATTATTGTTTTCATGATTATCCGAATCAGAAGAATAAACAATTGTAAATTTGTTTGAAGAGCTGAATACTTTTTTCATGTAATTAAAATACGTTTCATCTTCAACTAAATGGTAAATAACATCCAGACTTAATGTTAAGTCAGCGGTTTCAGAGGAATGATTTTCAATTAAATCAAACTGTTTTGAAGCATCTTTCTTATAGAGATTTCTACATAATGAAATAACTGTTTTACTTACATCATAACCGATATACGATTTGAAATTAAAATATTTGAGTTGATTCCCATCTCCACAACCGAATTCAATAACCGTAGAAATATCATTTTTATCAACAAAAGAATTTATAACTTCTGCTTTGAATTCAGCAAGTTTATTATAAGATCCGGCTCCGGAATTATCTCCATTTTTATATCTTTCTTCCCAGTATTTATCGGAAGTTGTAAAGTTTTTGGCTCCTTTTAATTGCCTGTATGTTTTCCATGCGAGTTCTCCAATTATTGGAATTTTTTTTATCTTTTTTTTAATCATCTTGTTTATTTTTTAAATCTGGCTTATGTCAAATTAATTATTTAATTTTCACGAAAGCTTAATATTATTATCAGTTGATCGAAATATTAATGTCTGAATTTATGAGTTCAAATTTAGTAATTTGTTTTTGTATTTAATAAATAAATATATTTCTATCGTTTAAAACATTACATAATTTTGGTTCTATATGCTTTTGTGTGGGTAAATTAACATTGCATATAATTTTGCGATTGTATAGTAAATATATTCCGGTGCGCTGCACCTTAACGTCTCATGGCTATTTATATTTTACAAATATTAAGCGGCTCTGCCGCTGAATCAATAATAGCAGCAGAGCTGCGATAACATTATTAGAAATATTTATTGTGTTGTATTATAAAGGTGCAGAGCACCGAAATATTATCTTTTTATAAATTTTTACCCACAGGATTTCATATAGAATCATAATTTTCAAAGAAGAAAAATGTGTTTTAAATTTCTATTCTTCATTACATAAAACGTATAAAGTGTTGTCAACTGAAATATAAAATATCAAAATATAATTAAATTTTGATGAATTTAAATTTTGTGAATTGACCTTTAATATTTGTAGTTAGAAAATATATGCCCGGAATCAAAAAAGATATTTCAATGCTATTATTTTTTTCTGGTAGTAATTGACCTCTTAACAGGGTTTGACCATAAATGTTCTGAATTATATATATCGCGTTGGAATTAATAATTTCAGAATCAATAAATAAAATATCGGAAACAGGATTTGGATGTATTGATATAGAATATTTTGTATTTGATGTGAAATCTTTACTAAGATACACTCCACATAATTTGTTGACGTCTGTATCATTTAAAGCACGATTCCAGTATCTAAATTCATCTAAACTTCCTTTAAAATAAAAGGGATTGCTATCCGACACATCTGTTTTACCTATTGAACCCAGATTTGAACTATAAGCAATATTACTTCCAGTACCTGAATATGTACCTTCATCGTCTTTGCAGTTAATATAAATACTCATATCTCCTGCCCCCCGAATTACCCCAACAACAAAATACCAAATACCTGCTTCAAATACCGTTGTCCCGGTTTTTGATCTTCTACAATTTGGTCCCGTACAACCCATTGTTCCTTCTCCAAAACTTATAGCCATTTGATGTGTCGTATGATCAAGACCAAACCATACTCCAAAGTAAGTATTTTCAGTAAAATCTGTAGTAAATATTTGATTATTTGTACCAACAAGATTATGATATTTCACGTAGAAAGCTATTGTAATTGGGAGTTGTGGTTTTAATTGCTGCTGATTAGGAAAATCAACATGACTACTTACACCATTAAAATAAAAAGCAGATTCTAAATTTCCCCCATATCCAATTGTTGGTAAAGCATAAAAAACAGTCCCATGAAAACCATTATCACTACTATCATTTGAATTACTATTAAAAGGATAATAAAGCAATAAACTATCATTTAGATTTTGTGCATCTAAAGTAAATGCATATAATGATAAAATAAGAATCCCAATATATTTTTTCATAATTTAGAAAATCAATATGCAATTTTTTTTCCCTGTTTAATCTTCCCTTATTTTTTAATCAACACAATTGTATTTTTTAAAATAATTTTTTAGCTGAGGTTGTTTAAAAGTAATCAGAAAATAAAATCTTGATATGCTCAAATCGATTGTTAAACATAAAGTTTATTGAAACAATACAAGTAATTTTGCTTACCTTGATATTATTATTTTTTTCTGAACTACTCCAGACTCACTTTCTAATTGTATTACGTATAATCCAACAGAAAATTCTTTTAGGTTTATTTCATAGGTATGTTTTCCTTGCTCCTGAATATTGCTTTGTAAGATTGTTTTTTTTCCGATGGGATCAATGATGGAGATTTTTATTTGTCCTGATTTATTAAGAAAGTACGAAATAAAAGCATCATGAATAGCTGGATTCGGATATACTGTAAAATAATTTTGAACTTCATTTTTCACAATAGTATTGCTGCCAATAATTAAATTCTGGCATAAGGTATTTGACTGTTGCAGCATATTATCAGATACAGTGAGGCAAACAGTGAACGTTCCTTCTTGTGTATAAATATGAGTAGGCGAAATCGTTGTTGAATCTACAATTTCATCACCAAAATCCCATAGATATTTTGAAGGATTACCAAATGCAGCACCTTGAAACTTCACAGGAAACTCATTGCTTTTTGATAAACTGTCTGTTAAAAAGATAAAATTACAGTTAAGGGAATCTGCTCCCGAGCTGACATTAATGACTTCGTTTTTATGACTGATACATCCATTCTGAAGATTTTTTATATTCAAATGAACATGAAAAAAGCCGGGTTCAGAATAAATATATACAGGATTTTGTTCATCAGAGTGACCTCCATCGCCAAAGTTCCAATGCCATTGATTAGGATTTCCAACAGATTGATCAATAAATTGAACAGCATTATTAGTTGTATCAACAATATATATGAAGTTTGCGTTACATGTATTATTACCGTTACCGATTAATAATTGCTGGCAGGAAATATCATAGCAGTTTGTTGTAGAACTCCACACGGATAAACAGATTTCGTACATGCCGGGAGATGTATAAATATGTGCGGGATTTTGATCCGTTGATGTTTCTCCATCTCCAAAGTTCCATAGAAAATTATTAAGATTTGCTCCTATAGACTGATTTGAAAAGTTTATAGTATTGCATGTTATGTCAGAATAGTAATTGAAATTTGCCTCACAATCATAAGAGGCATCAATAACAATGACTTGTTGAACAAAATCCATGCAACCGTTTATTTTATTGAATATTGTTAAGGATACAGTATATATACCAGAACTTGCATATTCATGTTGGGGGTTTTCTTCATAAGATATTGACGCATCACCGAAATTCCAGACCCAGTCAGTTGGATTTCCGGTTGAAAGGTTTGTGAAAGAAACAGTATTTCCGGAAATAGTAAAATCAAAAACAGCATTGCAACGGTTGGATGTGTCTCCAATTGCTATATCCGAACAAAATGTTGCCTGGCATAAATTAATTGTATCAAGAATTGTTAGGCAGACAAAAAATATTCCTGAATTCTGATAAGTATGAGAAGGATTTTGTTGATTTGAAACATTTCCGTCTCCAAATTCCCAAAAGTAAGCTGTATTCGATAAGTCAGGTACGCTAAAATTACAAGTCATCGCATTTACAACAGCAGTAAAAGAATCTAAATCCAAATAGTTTGTGTTTACAAATATTGTATCACTGTTGATACATCCGAAAATATCTGTTACCTGAACATAATATAAAGCGGTACTGTCAGCCATCTGAAATTGCCCTGTATTTCCTGTATTCCATAAATAAGATGCTCCAGAATTTCCTGCATCAAGATAGAATAATCCATTGTAGCAAACTGAAGTATCTGTGCCAAGATTTATAAGAGGTTTGCCATGAATATTAATTGTATGTGTTACAGTAAGAGCATTTCCGGAAGAGTAACAGGTTAGTGATACAGAATAAATTCCTTCCAGTTCATAAATATGTTCTGGGTTTAACAGGCTGGAGGTATTGTATACACCAGAGGCGGTATCTCCAAAACACCACAAAACAGAGTCTAAAGCGACGCTATCTGTTAAAGAGAATGACACAGGGTAGCCCTCACACGAGCCCTGACTTACAAAATCAACTTGTAAGGTCGACTGAACAAAGAGCGATTGTACGAAATTAACAAGACCAGCGGAGCTATGACTACCGTTAAGATAAACCGCATCATTTATGAAACTGCAAGACGCTCCTGATAAATTTGGATTTTCAATCACACCGAGAAAATCACTATCCCATTTAGCTATATAAATTTTATGATCAGGCCCCATTTGTAAAAAACCTGCATCGTATTGGGAATCCGGACCTGTCGCGTTACCAACAAGAGTTGCAGAAGATGCAATTACTGAAACAATATCTACAGATAAATCAAATTGCCATACTTTTGTTGTCATCCATTGCGTAGTATATAATTTAGTCCCATCTTGAGAAAATTCAACACCCCATGCCTTTGAATAGCCATTAATAGTACGGGGATTCGATACTTGTCCTGTTATATTATCAAAGTTGAAAATTTCAAATACACCCAAATCGTAAACACCTAAAGCAAGTCTGCTGCCATCTAAAGAAAATTTCATTTGACCCATGGCGTTATAAGTTCCATCATAACCTCCTGTGTGCGTTTGCCCGACATTACTTATAACAGGACTTGCAGATAGCCCGGATTCGGTTAAAAGGTAAGCATGAAAAGCATTTGAGTTATAAGCATGAGCCATAACCCAAATATCTGCGTTATTATTATGTTTTACGGCTGCTATCTTTTCTGTGGCAGGACTAATCAACAAAATATTTTTTATCGTTATATCGCCATATCCGTTTTGTAAAGTCATATCAACAACAGAATACCTGAACCCATTTGATGAGGCAAATTCTGAAACTGTGAAAATATAGTAAAGACTATTGTTACCCGGTTGTTTAACTATCAACGCTGTTGTTCCAGCTGTGAAATGTCCCATTAACCCTATTCCATTGGGCATAATCTGATGGTTTCGATTCCAAACTTTTTGTCCGTCTGTGTAAAACAACAAATTTCCATCTTCGTCAGATATAGCCGAACTGCAATCGGACGTGTTTATCTGTCCGTTTGTAAGTGCTACTGGTGCGCCATTATTAAAATCAAGTCCGGCATTTGCGCCAAAATACCATGTGTTTACTTGTTTTTGCGCAGAAGCAATATTTGCGAAAGCTAAAAGAATTAATAGGATAAAAAGATTCAGGGTTTTCATAAGAATATGGTTTAATTTTTATGCAAGTTAACTAAAATTTAACAAATAGAAAAGGATTTTCTCTTTTTTTAAGAGATTCGTTTAATCTTTTTCAATCCCTAATAATTGCTTATAAATTTTCTTATGAATCAAACCTATTTCAGAAGAAGTGAATTTTAGTTTAGAATCAGAAGCTATTTTTTCTCTATCCCATTCCTGTTGTATTAATTTGCCTGTTTTTTCAATAAAATCTTCTATAGTGTTTTGAGATAGAATGCCCGATTGGGAATTAATTAATTCCGGTATTGCAGCTACATCAGAGGCCAAAACGGGAATTCCGCATTGAAGGGCTTCGGCAATAACAATAGAGAAAGTTTCGTAGTCAGAGGCATGGATGAAAAAATCAGTTTGTTTAAAAATATCCTGAATTTCTTTTTTTGTTTTACGACCGTGATATTTTATTTTAATCAAAGGATTGAAAATTTTACTTTCGTAATTTTCTTGCTGGAAGCCAATCCCGATAACATTTAAAAAAATAGTTGTTTTATTTTCTTCTGAAAATTTATTTAAGGATTCAATAATTAAATCCAATCGTTTTGGAGATTGCCAGTTCGCGATACAGGTAAACCGATATTCATTCTCGTCTTTTTCATATCCGGAAAAACAAAAATCTTCTGAAACAACATTTGGAATAACTATAATATCCTTTTCAGGAATCAGATTACGAATCTTTTTTTTCAGAAATTCAGAAACAACAATAATCGAGGAAATTCTCGTGTAAGCATTTTTTGTGATATAAGAGAATATGTTTTTCTTTAAATGATTTTCGAGTCCGGACCAATGCTCTGTAAGAACCTGTGGGATATTATATTTTTTTGCAATAAAATCGCCTATTATTAAGGCAGGAAAAGAAACATGCGAATGAATAATATCTGGTTTGAATTCATGTATAATTTTTTTATTGAAAACAGACAGCCCTAATCTTTGCCATAAGTAAGGAATTATATAAAAAAATTTCCAGAAAACAGATTTGATTTCTTTTTTATAAACTTTCAAATTATCCTCAAAATATGTTTCATCTTTGCATTGAAAAAAACAATTTGAATGAATAATATTTATAAAAAGAACTCTTACTTCAACCCCTGATGCCGCAACTGCGCGTGCATGTTCCAGAATAAAAATACCCTTGTGCTGATTTTCTTTATGAGGAAACCAGGTTGTAACAAAAAGGATTTTGATATTTTCAGGGCTCATTTTTTCAAAATTCTATATGAGAAATTATGCAAATATAAGAAGGAATAAGGCAAAAGGCAAATTGAGTATAACCCAATACCATTTTATTTATACTGTAGCATCGCTCCATGGAGCGATGTTACCGTTTAAATAAAATGGTTTCAAAAAAGAAATTTAATAAAAAATATTTATTCCTTTCTAATGTTTATCTTTGGCAAAAAATAAATTGAACCGAAAAATATTTTTATTTTGAAGTATCAATGATTTCAACAAAGTTTATCAAATCTTCTATAGATAATTAATGATATTAATCTTTTAATTTTCATAAATTAAAAACTAACGTTTCGGACTTCGTAATATTCTGATTATTAACAACATAATGTTAATAAATACTTAAAAAAAAGGTTGCATATTTCGATGTAATTTA
>MEOG01000141.1 GCA_001769125.1 Bacteroidetes bacterium GWF2_35_48
TAGCACCATTTTTTTTAACATGATAACGCTAGCCCTACGGGCATGCGCGTAGGTCTAAGGTAAAAAAAACGGTGCCAGCGCAGGGAACGTTATGCCCAATGCAAAAAAAAAATCGTAACACTAAAAAAATAATAACATGAATGAATTAGAATCTCTAAAAAGTATTTTTAAAGATAGAATTTTTAAAATTCCAGATTATCAAAGGGGTTATGCTTGGTCAACAAAACAATTGAAAGATTTTTGGGAAGATGTAATTAATTTACCAATTGATAGGTATCACTACACTGGTGTACTATCATTAAAAAAAGTTGAAAAACATATTTGGTCACAATGGAATGATGAAAGATGGTTAATTGAGGATAGAGGCTATAAACCATTTCATATTGTAGATGGTCAACAAAGGCTTACTACTTTTGTCGTATTTATTCAAGCTCTTACTGAAATTTTACGAGACATTGTAGAAAATGAGGATAAAGAAGATGATGAGATATACTTAGGCTCTTTTAGCTTGAAATCAATAAAGGAAGAATATTTAATGATTGAAAAACCACCACAGTTTATAATAAAAACTTACAAATTTAGCTATGAAGTAGATAATCCAAGTTTTAAATTCTTAAAACATAAAATTTTTGAAGAACCCAATAGTGGTACTATTCAAGAAACATTTTATACTTTGAATCTTGAAAATTCGAAGAATTTTTTCAAAGAGAATTTATTAAATTTTTACGAAAAGAATGGGTTAAAAGAAATTGAACAATTATTTAAAAAACTAACTCAAAATTTAAAATTTAATGTTTATGAAATAAGTGACGATTTTGACGTATTTGTTGCGTTTGAAACAATGAATAATAGAGGAAAAAAATTATCAAATCTTGAATTATTAAAAAACCGTTTAATCTACTTAACAACCTTATATGATGAAAATGAACTTAAAAATGATGAGCGAAATTCATTAAGAGAAAAAATCAACGATTCATGGAAGGAAATATATTTTCAATTAGGTCGGAATAAACAGAATCCATTAAATGACGATGATTTTTTAGTTGCTCATTGGATAATGTATTTTCAATATACAAGGGAAAAAGGAGACGATTATATTAGATTTCTTTTGGAAGAAAAATTTACA
The DNA here is from genome assembly GCA_001769125.1 of Bacteroidetes bacterium GWF2_35_48. Lineage (GTDB taxonomy): Bacteria > Bacteroidota > Bacteroidia > Bacteroidales > GWF2-35-48 > GWF2-35-48. The sequence continues at coordinate 1,127 of MEOG01000141.1, forward strand.
CCACAGAATATTTACGCAAAAACTGAAATTAAATTAAATTCTATCCAAGAAGTTCAAGAAATTAAAGAGTTTGAGGAATTTGATAATGATGATGATGGAAATAGTAATGGTAATAGTAATGGAGACGAAAAATTAATCGTTTTTAGATCAAAATTATCTCCAAAAGAAATTGAAGAATATGTAAATAGCCTAAAATCTGCCGCAGTACATTGGTATAACACATTTAATCCAATAAATAATTCTGATTTAACCAGTTTAGAAAGTCGCTTGATTGATAGATTAAATCGAATAGGTATTATATATTTTCGCCCATTGGTTACAGTATCGTTTCTCTCTCCATATATTAATTCTGATGACCGTATAAAATTGTTTATAGCGATTGAACGATTTATTTTTATAACTTTTAGATTAAGTCGTGCATTTTCAACATATAGAAATAGTGAATTTTATAGAGCTGCTAAACAATTAAGAAATGATGAAATTTCAATAGATGATATAATTGAGAATCTTGAAGACAGAATGGATTATTGCTTTAATATGCCTGAAAATTCTAAGGAAAGATTTTTTGATCATACATACTTTCAAAAATTTATCGAGAAAAAATTTAAAAATGGTGGTGGTTTTTATAATTGGAATGGATTGCGCTATCTCTTATATGAATATGAAATGGATAAGGTTCAACAACGAGGCAGTCAGAAAATAGATTGGAAGTTATTTGTAAAAGGAGATAAGGATAAAGTATCGATTGAACATATTTATCCTCAAACACCAGATAATGATTATTGGTTAGACCAGTTTAAAGGCTATACAAAGAATGAATTAAATTTTTTACAAGGTTCATTAGGAAATTTATTGCCTCTATCTCAAAGCATAAACTCTAGCTTACAAAATGATAGTTTTCCTGATAAAAAAAGACCAAAATATAACGAAAAAAATGAAAGAATAAGACAAGGATTTTTGGATGGCTCTCATTCTGAAATCGAAGTTGCTAATTATGAAGTATGGAATCCTAAAAGTATTTTAGATAGAGGACATAAGCTATTAAACTTTTTAGAAAAACGGTGGAATTTAAAATTTAAAAATGATGATTCTAAAAATGAATTATTGTTTTTAGTATTTATGGAAGAAAATAATAAAATAGAAGATAATGTAATTGAATAATTGCACAGGGCATAACACTGCGCGTAGCACAATTTTTTTTTATTTATATCCGCAAGCCCTACGGGCATGGCGGTAGGTCTAAGGTAAAAAAAACTGTGCCAGCGCAGGTACCGTTAGCGGTAATTGCCAGAGACCCCTGGAACGATAATGATTCCGATGCTATAAATGAATAATTATTTGTACATGCAATACTTAAAATTTCTGTGATAATAAATTTATCGGATAATAATTGATTGAATATTTTATTAAAATATTTTAGTAATTAATTTAAAAGTTGAAAAAAATAATTAATTTGTCATTTAAGTCAATAAATATTTATACCTAAAAACTACAACAATGAAATTACTTACAATTTTACTACTTGCTATTTGTATTGAGACCTTTGCCCAAAAAGAAAATAACATTTGGTATTTTGGGGATAAAGCCGGAATTGACTTTAATTATAGCAACCCAATTGTATTAACTAATAGTTCTATGCAATCATTAGAAGGGACAGCCACTATTTCAGATTCCTCGGGTAATTTGCTTTTTTATACTAATGGTGGATCACATAATTTATATTTAGGTGCAGTTTGGAATAAAAACCATGCAATAATGCCAAACGGAGATTTAGATAATGCTGGAGGTTGTAATAGTTCTGCTCAATCCTCATTAATAGTTCCCAACCCAAATAATTCAAATCAATTCTATGTTTTTACTACTGATTGCCAAGAAAACTCTATGATTGGTGGTTTTAGATATTCTATCGTAGATATGACTTTAGATGGTGGCTTAGGAGATATTACTCTGAAAGGAATACAAATCTGTGATTCTGTTGCGGAATCAATTTGTGGCATAAAGCACATCAATGGAAATGACTATTGGGTGATTGTTCATAAACTTAATAATAATTCTTTTTATGTTTATCAAATCACTAATTCCGGAATTTTACCACCTGTTATTACGAATATTGGACTTGCAGCTTATTCAAATGCAGGGCAAATGACAACATCAGTTGACGGTTCTAAGATTGGTTATTCGGCTATAGGTAAAACAATGTTATTTGATTTTGACAATTCCACAGGTATGCTATCTAATTATATTAATCTAAATAAATATACTTTTGGTTGTTCATTTTCTGCAAATTGTAGGTTTTTTTATGCATGTTATAATGCTGCACCATATGATAAGATATATCAGTTTGACCTTTATGCTTCTAATATACCTGCTAGTGTATTTGAAATAGCAAATTCAACTGGGACTAATGGTTTATGTAATATGCAACTTGCCCCAAATGGTAAAATTTACATAGCACGAATGAACAGTAATTATTTAGATGTAATTAATAATCCTGACTTTTCCGACACTTTAAGTAATTACATTGCAAATGATTTTTATTTAGGAGGTCAATTAAGCAAAGGTGGTTTACCTAATTTCATAAATGGTCTTTTTGGGCAATGTTCTTTCAATATTGGTATTGAAGCAAATTATGATTCAAATTCAAAATCTTTTAATGTATATCCTAATCCTTTTCATTCTTCAACAACTCTTGAATTTAAAAATTTAAAAAATGAAAAACATAATTTAACAGTTTATAATACTTGTGGTCATATTTTGCTTTTAATAAACAATATCACTACAGACAAAATTAAAATCGAAAGAACAAATCTGACAGATGGGTTATATTTTTTTCACCTGCGAACAGAAAGACAGATTATCGCAACTGGAAAATTTATTATTGAATAATATAGCAATGCATGTAACAAGAAATTTTGTAATCTTTTATTATTTAGCATAGGAATTCTTTATCTAGAAAATGATGAAATGTTGATTAGAGTAAGGCAACATACCGCTAACACGCAATTAGTACAATTTGCTTTTTAATTTAAACGCTAGGCTTCGCCATGCGCGTAGGTCTAAGGTCAAGCAAACTGTACCAATCGCGAGACCGTTACCGCCAATGCCTAAAAATCGTACTGTTGATGATTTTAGACTAAAAATGACATCGTACTACAAAATAATTTATAATAAATTTTGGAAAAGTTATCTAATTAGCTAACTTTGTATTTTTAATAAATAAATAATGGAAGAGAAATTTATTAGGAATATATTTTATTACAAGAATTATTACCTTGACTTCTTTGCTACATTAAGACCAGAAGTACAAAAGAAATTTAACTGGACATTACAGCTTATCTCAACGCAAGATAATATTCCAGCTAAATATTTTCAACATATGACAAATACATCAGGTCTATTTGAAATTAGAGTTGAAGTAGGTTCAAATATTTATCGTGTTTTTAGTTTTTTTGACAAGGGACAAATGATAATATTGATAAATGGGTTTCAGAAAAAAACACAAAAAACACCGAAGAAAGAGATTGAATTAGCAGAAAAACTTAAAAAAGAATATTTCGATGAAAAAGGAAAATAAAAATTTGACATCGTTTACGAGTCATCTTGACAAACAATATGGAAAAAAAGGGACTATAACACGTGATAAATATGAAGAAGAGTTTGAAGCGTTTAAACTTGGCGTAATGCTTCAGGAACTTCGCAAAGAGCAAGGTTTGACACAAGAACAATTAGCCCTAAAATGTGGTACGACTAAAACTTATATATCACGAATAGAAAATAATTCAAGTGACATAAGACTGTTAACTTTAATGAGAATTGTTCGTGAAGGTCTTGGAGGACATTTAAGATTACGAGTTGATTATTAATTATAAAAAGGCACATGGCGGTAACACTGCGCGTAGCACAATTTTTTTTTAATTATGATGCGAGCCCTTCGGGCTTTTGGGTTTAGATACAAGGTTAAAAAAAAACTGTGCCAGCGCAGGGAACGTTATAAGCAAGCTGGAAAAAAATCCGTACAGTTAAATTAACAATACTGATATAATGACAAAAGGTAATCTCAAATTTTGAATACTATAATATAATGTATCAATACAAAATAATAATAATAAAAAGAGAACAAGGATTGGCTATGCACAAGCCAGCCTGAATGGTTTATTTTTTTGCCAACGCTCTGTTTAATCACACAAGCTAACCCTAACACCCCACATCAAACACATTTTGCTTTTTCATGAATCAATTAATTTTTAAGGTATTAAAAAGCAAAAAGAGTTTGTTTTTTCCGGTACAAAGCCAATAATGTATTTTTATTTAATGTCTGCCCTTCGGGCAGAATAAACAGCCATTTTCAAATTGATATATTTTCAAATAATTATCTGTTGTTAATATCTTTCATGTTTTCAATTTCAGTCATGTAATTTTTTATTGTATTTTCGTATTACAGTTAATCTATTAATAATTATCACAAAAATATTTCTGTTATGAGAAAAAATATATTTATTATTTCTTTTCTATTTAGCATATCTTCTTACAGTCAATTCTATCCCGCTGATAATGGAGTTAACCATTTTATCAATGCAATTTATTGCATTAATAAAGACACTGTTTTTGCCGTTGGTTACAGTAATTCCATTTATAAAACTACTAATGGCGGTACATCATGGAATTTGCAATTTTCAACTCCATCTCAGTTTCCAGAAACACAGGCTTTCAGATCTGTCTTTTTTTTAAATAAAGACACTGGTTTTGTTGTAGGTAGCGACACATCAAACAAAGGCATTATTTATAAAACAACAAATGGCGGTCAAAATTGGAATTTAAATTTTGATACACTTGGTATATTTACTTCAATAAACTTTATTTCAAATGAAATCGGGTTTGCTGTTGATATGAATGTAGTTTATAAAACAATTGATGGGGGCAATAATTGGTTTCTTCTTCCACAATCATTTAATAATGTAAATTATTATTCTAAAATACAATTTCTAAATGATTCTACTGGTTATCTTGGTACATCTGGCAGGCTATATAAAACAACAAATGGTGGGATAACTTGGATCCCAATACCCGATTTTGAAACTGCCTATAATACATTATATTTTATAAACCCTGATACAGGTTTTGTTAGTTATACTTACGGTGTTCGTCGCACTTTAGATGGTGATGCCAGCTTTACAGAAACTGAATACTGGTGTACGCCCACAGCCATTTATTTCCCTTCCGATTTGATAGGCTACATAGTAAATTATGATGCACTAAATAGTTGTTCTTTTGTTGTAAAAACAAGTGATATGGGAAACACATGGAATAATGTTACCGGCTATTTTGCTTCAGAATATTATTATGATGTGTTTTTTGTAAATGATTCAATAGGCTACATAGCCGGCACAGGAATAAAAAAAACTATTAATGGAGGTCATATCACAAATACCAATAAAATTTTGTTAGGTAAAAATAACTTGGTTATTTTTCAACAAGGCGATGAATTAGTTATTGATTTTTCCTCAAATGGGGAAGACCCTTTTACCATAGAAATTTATGATTATTCTGGTAAGATTTTACTAATAAAAGAATATAATGCGTTAGATAATTTTGTACATATAAAGTCAATTTTTTTTCAAAGTAGTATTTACTTGTGTAGAATAAAAAATAACAATCAATACTTTTCAAAGAAATTTTTGTTTTTAAACTAAAAACCTACAACTATGAGGAACAGGATTTTTATTTTATTAATGCTTGTATTATTTTTTTTACAAGCGTATGGTCAATACAATGGCACGGTTACAACTAACCTATCTGAATTAAATTTTAGTCAGCAAGACGGCTATGATATAATTCAGTTTAAAAGTAACTTGACAACAGAAGAAACAGGTGCCCCGCAATTACCTGTTAAAATTTTAAAATATATTCTGCCCCTTGATATAAAGGTGTCAGGTGTTGTAGTTATCAATTCCGTAATTGAACAAATAAATGGTCAATTTAATATTTTCCCCTTTCAACCCCCTGTGCCTGTCAGTATTACTACTAGTAGCGATTTTGTTGACCCCAACCCAGTTATTTATAATTCAACCAATCCATATCCTAATATAAGAGTAGAAATTATTGACGATGGTTATCCGATGGATTATCATGTTGTAACTTTAAAGTTTTATCCGGTTGAATATCTTCCAGCAAGTAAAATCGTGAAATTGTATAAGCAAATCAATTTTACTATTTCTTATGAAACCGCAGCTTCTTCTGTCCAAATACCTAAACGTATTAGCAGATTTTCGTATGATATTGGTCAGAGTCTTATAAGTGCAGTTGTAGAAAATAAAAGCGACTTAAGCAGCGTTCAGGGCGGGGGTTTAAATATTTCAAACAACCCTCCCAGCTCATTTGCTTTAAAGTTTTTACCATCACTAAGCACAGGCGAACCCGATTATATAATTATTACAAACGATATGTTTAAAGAATACTTTAAACCGCTTGCTGATTGGAAAACCCGGAAAGGGATTACTACATTAATTGTCACTGTGGAAGAAATATCTGCAAATTTTCATGGCAGCGATTTAGCCGAAAAAATCCGAAATTATTTAATTCATGTTCATTCTGAATGGGGGACAAAATTTATTTTATTAGGGGGCGATATAGATATTATTCCTGTGCGTATAGGTTTTTCAACTTATTATGGTAACTGGGAAACAGATTTATATTATTCTACCGTAATGGGAAATTGGAATGCAAATGGTAATTCAATTTTTGGTGAAGGTACTGATGGGGTAGATGTAAATCCCGTATTCTTTTTAGGTCGAGCTCCTGTGAGTGCTTTAAATTTACAAGCAAATCCGCCAATTAACGATGTAGCAACATTTGTAAAAAAAGTTATTTCCTATGAACAATTAAAAGAATATGGTACAGGCACGATTATAAATAAAAATTATGTAAATAATTTTCTGTTTTTATCAGCATATTTAAGTAACCCTCCAAATGTTTGCTTTAGTAGTATATCTGCTGATTTAGAAAATGGAAATACTTATTTATCAAGTAATATTAAAGTTCTAAGATTATATGATGATTATTTGAACTCTTTATGGAACACCACGGGAACTGATCAGCATTTTGCTGAGCTTTCCAAATCAAATGTAATAGATGCATTAAAAAACGGGTCATCATTATTCCCTGCCCAAAAATTTCATATTGTTTATCACATGGATCATTCTAAAGAATCAAATATGGGCACCTCTTCAAATTGCCACAACCAAAGAATTGATTGCGGTGATATGGATGATTTGAACAATGGTCCTTTTTATCAAATATTATTCACAAATGGCTGTGAGCCTAACCACTTTTTTAAAAATAGTATTTCAAAACATTATATTAAGAAACTGTTTTGAATTTTAATATATGATAACAATGAACAATATTTTGTTCATAACTATTTGATAATCAGTTGGTTAATTAAATAAATTA
>MEOG01000142.1 GCA_001769125.1 Bacteroidetes bacterium GWF2_35_48
AGTCCTTTATTTCTGTCTTTATCAAAAGGGGAGGAAAGAAAAAGAAAGAAAAAGGCAGTGTAAAACAGGCAGGCTCTACCCGAAACTTGGCTTTGTGCGATTGCTTTTAGCGGTTTCGGGTTGTGCCTGAATGTGTGCGGTTGGCTGTCTTTTCAATTTTATTCTGTTAGTTATCAGGTTTTTAATTTGTCTTTATTGTTACTAAAAACCCTGTCATTGTTTCCTTTTTTGCTTTGACAGTTTCCTTTTTTCCTGTGTTTATTTCCAATTTCCCTCTCGTTGTTTCCATTTTACCTGTCTCTATTTCCATTTTCCCTGTGGCAGTTTCCTTTTTTGCTTTCGTTATTTCCTTTTCTCCTGTCACAGTTTCTTTTTTCCCTGTCTTTGTTTCTTAAAACCCTCTTGTTATTCGCTAAATTACTGAGGTTATTCCCTAAAATACTTAGACAGTTACCAAAAACAGGTTATCTAGGTTTTGAAAATTTTAGTTTGCTTACTTGTTTGTATTCTGGACTTGTTGTTCCAAATACGGATTTAATATAAGCTTTTACATCTTGTGCTACATCGTAAACGCCTGTTCCGTCTTTATACAGGATTTTATTCCTTTCAATTCTTGCGTTGCTTAAAGCGGTTATTGCGTTGATTACAGCCGTGTTTTTGGCTTTCATTGTAGTTAACATAGTATTTAGAGTTGCAACCTTTAATTCAGTTTCATTTGGAGCATATCCGGTTTCTGATGATAGTAAATTTACAAGTTTTGAAAGGTTATCCAAACGGTTGTCATAACTCATTTGAGATGAAGAGATTTCTTTGTGTTCTTCTGTTTCTGCCGTTGTTGCAGCATTTTCCGTTGTTTTTGCTCCTTCGTGTGTACTTTCAATAAATGCGTCTAAAGCTTTTTTTGATTTTGGAGTGGCTCTTTTTCCTGTAACCTTACGGGCAATTGTTTTTGCATCGGTTACAATTTGTTCTGTTACTTCTGAGCTTTTCAGGGAGTTCATTATTCTTGTGATTAGCTTACTTAATGGGTCAAATAAGATTTCACGAGCATCAACCGCAGAAGAATAAGCATTGTGTTTCTGTTTTTCGGTTGTAAGTAATGTTACTGCATTTGCAAGTTGCGTATTCATTGAAGCGACTTTCAACGCATTTTTGGAAGGATTGTAGGTTGTTCCGTAACCTACGCAATAAGAAATTAATTGCTCATAACTTGCCACGTTCTTGGCATGTCCAGATTCATGTGTAGCTGCCATAAATTTATGATTTAAAGGTTTATATATACAAATATAAACACTTTTTTTGAGAAAATATTATAAAAAGGCATTTGATTTTTAGAGCAAAACAAAGTGGATAATTCTTCAATGAATATTTCCTTTCTTTTATAAGCACACAATTATTTAAAAACGTTCGTTGCTTAAATAATCCCTTAAATTATCAATAAATATTCTTGGATTTTTACCTGATATAATTTTATCTAACCAAAAAGCATCTAATAAACTTATACCTAAATCCTTTGCATAATTTGCTAGTAAGACACCAATTAATGAGCCATTAATTCCCGAAATAGCAGCACCTAAGCCAACACCAATGCCAAACACGCCAACTGTTTTTAAAAACTTACCTCCATCTCTTTTAAAAAATGCAGCGTTACCGCTCAATTCATTCAAATATTCTTGTGTTATTTCAATACTATCAACAGATTCACTCTTTTCATTAATCCATTTTCTAAAATATTTGGCATTTGGTAACTGACGTAATTCGAATACATTTTTGAAATTTATTTTCTCTTCAAGATAAATTTTTTTCAAATCAGGAATATTTTCAAGCTTATAAATTTCTAAAATATCTTTTTTTACTTTTAATGAATTTGCTAACCCAAATAAACTGGTTTTCATTGTCGCTAAAAAATTATAGTTGTTATAATATTTTAACTCATAATTTGACAATAATGTAGTTTCAAAAATATCATAAGCAAGTGATAATAGTTTTTGACGCTCCACAGAACCAAGCATTTTGGGTTCTTTCGTATTTTTTAAACCAAATTCAATCAAATTGTCCTTTTTATAAGCATCAATCACAAATTCTATTGCCAACTTCGCATCACTATATTTAGGGAAAATATATTTATCAAGAACAATTTTTTTAATTATTCGCTTTCTATCTTGATGAATAATGATATTACTTAATGAATTATCAATAATTTGCTCAAGGTCTAATTGTTTTACATATAAATCCGAAATAAATAAAGGTTCTGTTCCTAAAATATTGGAATCATCATAAACGTCTAAATTTGAAACTGAACCATATTCTCTAATAAGAGGACCAGATACCAATTTGCCTGACTCACTGAAGATATAGGGAGTCCACAATAAAAATTTTATAATTCCATTCTCAATTAGTTCCTCTGTTTTATTAATTCCAAGCTCCTGTATTAATATATGAAGAGATGTATTGTACTTGCCTGTTTTTATAACAAATTCATCAAAAAGTAGAAATTGTTCAAATACTTCTGAAAAAAGTTTTTTCCTTTCAGCATCAATATTAATATTTATCGGTTCTAAAATATTTGTAGTTTTTGTTAAAAATCTTTCACCGAAAAATTCAAGAGAATTATTTAAAACTTTATACATTTATTTCTTATTTTTTAAAGTGTTACTGAATAAACCCACAGTATATTTATCATAAAGTTCAAATAAAAATTCTATACGTTTTGTTTCATTTGCAAAAGGCTGTGGACGGTAACATAAATCTACAGCTTTGTCTAATTCCTGATGTGCTTTAACTAATGCAGGAGGCATTGTTAAAAGGTCGTATAAATTTGCCAAACTACTTTCAGGAAAATCTGTTCGTGTACTTAAAACTTTTTGTGCTGCGTCTTCAACTGCTTTAATTTGTTTTTCAGTAGGATTTTCAGGCCATGGGAAATTATTATAAACAATATCATTTGAGTAACGGAAATCACTTTTAATCCGACCACAAATATTTTTAATCCAAATCATGTGCATTAAAGATGAAATTATCCCGAAATGAAAATAATTTGCTTTTGGAATACAATTACAGCTGTCTGCAACTATGTGTGATTTAGTGAAAAAACCTAAAGGAATATACTTTCTGTTTTCGGACGAATGGCGAGGAATTAAAATATAATCGGAATCAGGTTGACGATTTTCTGTAAATAAAGTGGGAAAATCAGCCCATTTTATTGTTGCTTGTTTTGTGCTGGCAAGACGCATTTTTCTGACATCATCTACTCTTTTAAGAATATCAGGTGATTGTTTAAGTTCTTCGGGTTTAATATCTTTAAGCCACAAACACCAACGATTCTCATTATGCAAAAATTCTTTGGCACTTATAAATGGAAAAATGTATTTTTTAGTAAGCGGATTGTTTTTAACAAAAATTTCTTTTTCCTCATTTGATAATAACAAATTACCTCCATCTGTGGGCTGACTTCCTTTAAGCATTTCAGGAACATTGCAAATTGCTTTTTTTCTTGAACCAATTACAAAATCTTTTCCTTCTACCAAATAGGGGTTAATATTTTTGACCTTTATTTCGTGCGCTTCTGCTTTAATATTTTCATATTCATAAATAAGTTTTTCAGAAATATCGAAATTAGAAAAACCAATAATTACAACGTGTACCGCTGCATTTCCTTTGGCTTCATTGTTCCAGCGGAAAGTTCTATGTGCAAAATGTATTTTGATTTTGTATTTGTTAAACATTTCATTCCATAGAATGCCAACTTGTTCACCTTGAACTATTGAATTTGTTGAAACGAAAGCAACTTTGATTTGCTGTTTTTCAGAATTAAATTTTTGTAGATATTGAACCGCTTTAATATACCATGCAGAAACATAATCCATAACGCCAGCCCCTTTAACGTCTTTAAAAATATTTTCCATATCAGCTTTTTGTGCTGCATTTTGTAAGTGCTTCCCAATAAAAGGCGGATTACCTACAATATAATTAAATTTAGGTTCTTCTTTATCCCAGGGCATTGAAATAATAAGGCTGTGCCAATCGGTTTGCAGAGAATTTGCATTTATTATTGATGCGCTTTTTCGCAAAGGCAGACGAACATAATATTCTCCGAATAATTCGCTTGCTTTCATGTTCATTTGATGGTCAATTAACCACATAGCAACCTGTGCAATTTGTGCAGGAAATTCTTCGTATTCGATTCCATAGAAGCGATCAACATCAACCAAAAAATATGTACCAATATCTGTTACCTGTTGCCCTGCCAAAAGTTCTTTTACAATTTCCATTTCAAGTAAACGCAGTTCTCGATAAATAATTATCAAAAAATTACCGCAACCGCAAGCAGGGTCAAGAAATCGTAAACTGCTTATTTTTGCATGCAGACTTTTAAGTTTGTTTTTATTGCCTTTTGCTTCGTGAAATTCGCTCCAAAGTTTATCAAGAAATAGTGGTTTTATGAGTTTTAAAATATTTTTTTCGCTGGTGTATTCTGCTCCCATTTTCCGGCGCGTTTTCTCATCCATCACGCTCTGGAATAGTGAACCAAAAATTGCAGGGGAAATTTTGCCCCAATCAAGATAACAACATTCGATGAGCGTTTTTCTCATTTTAGTGTCAAATGAAGCAAAGGGCAGTGCTTCTTCAAAAAGCTTTCCATTTACATAAGGAAATGCAGCAAGGTTTTCATCAAGATTTACAAGACGATTTTCTTTGGGAATATTTAAATTACTGAAAATACCGGCTATGTGAAAAGCTAAATCGCTTCCATCTTCTTTGGTCTTTTGTTCAATATAATCCTGAAAAATTCCTTTTTCAAAAATTCCGGTATCATCGGCGAACAAACAAAAAAGTAAACGAACTAAATATTTTTCTAAAGAATGACCTGTATAACCAATTTCTTTTAAACGGTCGTGCAAGCTACCCATTAATTCGGCAGCTTTTATATTTACAGGGTCTTCCTCTTTGTATATGCGTTTTTGATAACCAGCAATGAACCCAAACAAGTGTACATTCTTAACAAGGTCTTTTAATTCAAATTCGTTTTGGGATTCTTCTTCAATATCTTTGAGCTGGAATTTTTCAAAATCTGATACAAGAATATATTTTGGTAATTCGTGTTGGGGTAATTTTTGTAAATAATCAGTTGCCTGTTTAAATGCTTTGTCAAGGTTTTTACCTTTGCTTTTCATTTCTATTAATATTGTTCCTTTCCAGAACAAATCAATATAACCGTCATGTTCATCAAGTTTTTTAACCTTGTGTTCAAACGTGGAAACTTTACGTTGGCTGATTCCAAAGACATTGAAAAACTCAATCAAAAATGATTTTGCTTCTGCTTCTTCATTACAAGCATTTTCCCATTCTTTGGAGAATCGGGCTGCTCTATCTTTTATTTCATTCCAGCTTAAAGACATTTATAAAAATCTAAAATTAAAATAAACCAAAGTAACCTAACTATTTTTCGAGTTTGAAAAGTTCAAAAAATTCCTTTTTACCAATTTTTGCCTCTAACCGAAATTTATCAAATTCACTAACAAAGATATAAAATTCACTCCAGTAATGATGGTAACTTACAGGGTAAGTAAAACAGAATTTTGTAAGTTGTTTAAGCGATGAATCAAACACAGCCCATAACCCCTTTTCTTTATCCTTAATTTGAAAGTATGGATCGATTTTATGAACAGATGACAAGTCAAATTCAAAATTTAATAAAATTTCTTTTTTTGAATTTATAAAGAAAATACCACATTGTTTATCTCGCTTGAAAGGTAAGTGTGTATCTGGCGTATAATATACATCGTCCCAAGTAAATTTTGAAGTAAAATTGTATTTAGGAATATATACTGCAAACTTATCGCTAAAATCCTGTATTATCATATATGACAAACTATTATAACACGAAAACGGATGTTCAACAGCTCTAATTTGTTTGAATACACAAGGAAAAATTTCTTTCAAATCTTCATCAAGCAATCCAAATTTATTGTCATTAATAATGATCAGATGATAACAGTCGTAACCATAAAGCTGACCATAATCTGAATAATTTTCAGTATCAACTTTATGAATAATATAGTCATAAACAGGTTCTACTAAAATATTTCCATCAAAATCCATTAACCCGCTTTTTCCATTAAGCGAGAAAACAAGTTTGTCATGATGTTGATATTTTGAAATAAGGTCATAAACCGGAGGCAAAATGATTTCACCATACAAATTAATCAACCCATATTTTTTGTCTTTATTTGCAAATACAGCAATTCCATTACAGAATACCCTGTCATATTTATTTTCTAATGGAATAATCTCAATATCCGGAATTGTAAGTAAAACATCATCATCATGTAAAATAAAAGTTTCAACAGGAGTAAAGTCTTTTTTATATTTTACATTGATTTGAAATTCTTTATTAAAAATATCGCTGTATTTTTTGAAAGAATCAGGCTTTTCACATTCATTTTTAATGCTTAATTCTTTCAAAGCTGGATGATCTTCACAAATCAGGTCTTGAATATCCTTATAATCTGAAAGAATATGCTCTAAATAATCAATAGCTTTAGCAAATTCTACTTGGTTGATGCTTTTGTTTACCCTACCTAAATTTGAAATTAATTCAAGAATTGACATAAAGTTTATTTTAAATAAACAAAATTAATAAAATATCTAAAACTAATATGTTTTTTCAGCACGGCAGTGCTGTAATTAAATTTATTATTCTGCTTTGGCATTGCATCGGTTGTGTGATGGGTGCGCTGCCTGTGTGGTTTTGCGGCGAAGCCGCTTATTAAATGAGAGCGCAAGGAAAACAGCTCTTTGTTTGTTGGTGCGGAGCAAGTTTTTTTTTGCGTATCTTTTCTTACGCAAAAAGAAAACTAAACAAACAATGTGCTGTTGTGGGCTGGCTATTCCGCTTTGGCTCGTTGAGCAGGAAAAGAGCAAGTGATTTTTATTTTATTTTACCTTAGAAAACAATTAAATAAAAAATAAAATAAAATTGACTTGCTGTGTGTTAGATAGGGCAGGTTGTGTGATTAATGAGCGTGAAGTGGTTGCAACTCTTTTGCAGGTGGTGCGAAGCAATTTTTTTTAATGCTTATCTTTCATTGCAAGCATTAAAAAAAATAACCTGCAAATGTGTTGCGAGCAGGGTAAGCGGCTGTTTCTGCCTTTTTCTTTCTTTTTCGTGCGTGGGCTGTCTTTATAATTATTCTTCTTGTTTTTTAATAATCAATTTATCATTTTTTAATTCATTATTCTGGACTTAAATTATACCTTATATCTGTCAGTTTATCATGGTACAGATTTTTTTCTGGTTTGGTGCTAACGGTTTGCAAGCAGGTTTTCGTTTTGCACACCTTAGACCTATGGCGCATAGGCGTAGCCTTAGCCTTATCATTAAGTGCAAAATGAAACTTGCTTGCTGTTAGCGTTTAGGTTGGGTATAACAAAATTTTTGATATTATTTTTTGTCAATTGATAAATTATACTTTCCAGTAATTTTCAATATAATCTTTTGGAGAAATAATTTTCACACTCTCATATTCCGAAAATGTAAAATGATTTGTATTGCCCGTTATTAAAAAATCAGCTTTAGAAAATACTGCCAATTCAAGAAACCTATTGTCAGCTTTATCAGAGATAATATCAAGTTGAATATTGGGTGTATATAATTTTCCAACTCTTTTAATATTTGTTATAATAAACAATGAATTTTGTTTGAAGTCTTTATACTGAGCAAATTTTGCTCTGGTTGCTACTTCTGTATATTCAGTCAATACTTGTTCAGATAAACAAATCTTGATTCTTTCTGTGGCAACTAAATTATGGAGAATTCTGTATGGATAACCAGAACTAATAATTGCAGAAATTAAAACATTTGTATCTAAAACAATTTTATGCATTGTTTCTTACTTTTTCAATTTCAGCATTAATTTCATCTAAAGTCATTTCAGAAAGTCCATTCTTTTTGGCTATTCTAAGAGATTTTTCAATTGACTTTTGAAATAATTCCTGTAAAATAACTTCTTTAAGTTTAGAGAAATTAATTACATTATTATTTAATCCATATTTTAAATAATCCCTTTTATTTACTAATATTTGTACTTGTGCTGTTCTCATAAAATTTTATTTTATAAACAAAACTAATCATTTTTTTATAATTAAACAAATATTTAGTCAGTATTTATGTATTATTACCCTCATGAACAATAGAATAGCTCAATAATTTATTGTCTTTTATAAGCAGTATTTCTAAAGTCATTTAGTTTTCTAATCATTTTGGAAAAATTACTCTAACAAAAATAATATTTTCATCATTCAAAAATTAGATTAACTGCGGAATCATTAGGAGTACGAAACTTTCCAACTTAACGCTAACGTGCCCGCAATAGGTTGTGGTTTTGCGCTGTTATAAAACTTTACCAAAACGCGCATAGGCGAAGCCTTAGCGTTATAATTGTAACAGATGCTTGCGCAAAATCCAACTTATTGC